>NZ_JBWKAW010000004.1:0-536704 GCF_056437345.1 Kitasatospora sp. NPDC042419 | reverse complement strand
CTGAGGCCGGGGATGTCAACATATCTGGCGTTGACTTTTGGCACGCTGTTGAGTTCTCAAGGAACGGACACTTCCTTCAGGCGGCTTTCACACCGACCCTCCGGGCGCTTCGTTCTTTCGTGTTTCCAGCTTATCAGATGTTTTCCGCTCCGTTTTCCGGAGTTTCATTCATCGGATTTGCTTTCCACTTGCTTGCCTCCGCTCTCTCGCGGCGACTCCGGAACTGTACGGGGATCCGCCCGCCACATGCAAATCGCCCCGTCCTGCGGCGGCAGGACGGGGCGATCCGCGGTTCGAGCACGCCCGGAGCAGGCGTCAGGCAGGCATCAGGCAGGCGCCGGGCAGGAGTCAGGCTCGCGTCACGCGCGGCCCATCTCCTCGGCGATGGCCGCCGCGAAGGCGTCGATGTCGCCCTCCGTCGTGTCGAACGAACACATCCAGCGGACCTCACCGGTGTGCTCGTTCCAGAAGTAGAAGCGGTAACGCTTCTGCAGGCGCTCGCTCACCTCGCGGGGGAGGATCGCGAAGACCGCGTTCGCCTGGACCGGGCGGACGACGGTCACCCCGTCGATGCCGCGGACGGCGGCCTCCAGGCGGCTGGCCATCGCGTTGGCGTGGCCGGCGTTGCGGAGGTAGAGGTCGCCCGAGAGCAGCGCCTCGAACTGGATCGACACGAAGCGCATCTTCGAGGCGAGCTGCATCGAGGTCTTGCGCAGGAACTTGATGTTCCGGACCTTCTCGGGGTTGAGCACGACCACGCACTCGCCGAGCAGCAGGCCGTTCTTCGTCCCGCCGAAGGAGAGCACGTCGACGCCCACGTCCGTGGTGAAGGCGCGCAGCGGGACACCGAGCGAGGCGGCGGCGTTGGCCAGGCGGGAGCCGTCCACGTGGACCAACATGCCGTGCTGGTGCGCGTGGTCGACGATCGCCCGGATCTCCTCGACCGTGTAGAGGGTGCCGAGCTCGGTGCTCTGGGTGATCGAGACCGCGAGCGGCTGCGCGCGGTGCTCGTCGCCGTAGCCCCAGGCCTGCTGGTCGATGAGCTCGGGGGTGAGCTTGCCGTCCGGGGTGGGGACGGTGAGCAGCTTGATGCCGCCCATCTTCTCGGGGGCACCGCCCTCGTCCACGTTGATGTGGGCGGTCTCGGCGGTGATCACCGCGCCCCAGCGCGGGAGCAGCGCCTGGAGCGCGACGACGTTGGCGCCGGTCCCGTTGAAGACGGGGTACGCCTCGGCCTTGTCGCCGAAGTGGCGGCGGAAGACGTCCTGCAGGTGCGCGGTGTAGTCGTCCTCGCCGTAGGAGACCTGGTGGCCGCCGTTGGCGAGGGCTATCGCGGAGAGGACCTCCGGGTGCACGCCGGCGTAGTTGTCGCTGGCGAAGCCGCGGACGGCGGGGTCGTGCCGCCGGACCGCGTCCGTGTGGGAGGTGAGGTCGGTCATCGGGCTGTCAGCCACAGGTGCTGTCCGTTCAGTTCTTCGGCGGGGCGGTCCCAGAGGCCCGCCAGGGTGGTGGCGAGGTCGGCGGTGTCGGTGAAGCCGGGGAACTTCGCGTCCGGCTTCTCGGCCCGCATCTCGGGACTGACCAACGCCTTGATCACCAGGATGGCAGCTGCGGCGGTGGGCTTGCCGTCCTCGGCGGTGGTCTCCTTCTTGAAGGAGTCCGCCATGGCGAGCGTCCAGGCCTCGGTGGCCGCCTTGGCCGCGGCGTAGGCGGCGCCGCCCGCGGTGGGCTTGTGCGCCGCGGCGGCCGAGATCATGGCGTAGCGGCCGGCGGTGCTGCGGACGAGGGCGGGCTGGAACGCCAGCGAGGTGTGCTGGAGGGTCCGCACGACGGTGTCGTGCAGGAAGTCCCAGTCGTCGATCCGGGAGTCGAAGAAGGTCTTGCTGCCGCGCCAGCCGCCGACGAGGTGGAGGAGGCCGTCGACGTGGCCGTGCTCGGCCTCCAGGTGGTCGGCCCAGTCGTGGACCTCCTGCGGGTCGAGGAGGTCGATGACCTGGCCGCTGACCTTGGCTCCGCGCACGGCGACGCGCACGGTGTCGAGGGCGGCCTCCAGCCGCTGGGCGTCGATGTCGGCGCCGACGACGGTGGCGCCGTCGGCGGCGAGGCGGCGCAGCACGGCCTGGCCGGCCGGGCCGCTGGCTCCGGCGACGGCGATCACCTTGCCGTTGAGCGGTCCCTTGGGTGCGGTGGTCACGCGGCAGCTCCCTGCAGGCCGGCACCGGTGATGCCGGTGGTCGAGGCGATGACGCCGCTGAGCTTCTTGGAGAGGGCCTCGTAGAACATGCTCAGCGGGAACTCGTCGGGGAGCACAGCGTCGCACAGCGCCTTGTTGAGGGCCTTGCCTTCGGTGATGTCGAACGGCAGCGCCTCGGAGCCCTTCGCCCAGGTGGAGGCGGGGTGCGGGGTGAGGTAGCGGGAGACCAGCTCGTAGGCGGCGATCCAGTGGGCCGGCTTGGGCCGGTCGATGCCGTCGCGGTAGAGGGTCTCGATCTCGGCGCAGAGCGCGTTGGTGACCTGCGGGGCCCGCTCCCAGTCGATGCTGAGGCGGTTGTCGCGCCAGCGCAGCGCGTCGTGCTTGTGCAGGTACGCGAAGAGCAGCTGGCCGCCGAGGCCGTCGTAGTTGCGGACGCGGTCGCCGCTGACCGGGAAGCGGAAGAGGCGGTCGAAGAGGATCGCGTACTGGACGTCGCGGGCGTGCTCGTTGCCCTCGGCCTCCAGCTTCACCGCCTCCTTGAAGGTGGTGAGGTCGCAGCGGAGCTCCTCCAGGCCGTACATCCAGAACGGGCTGCGCTGCTTGATCATGAAGGGGTCGAACGGCAGGTCGCCGTGGCTGTGGGTGCGGTCGTGGATGAGGTCCCACAGCACGAAGGTCTGCTGGGAGCGCTCCTGGTCCTGGAGCAGGCTCTCGGCGTCGGCCGGGATCTCCAGGCCGAGCAGCTCGACGGCGTTGGTGGAGACGACCCGGAAGCGGGCGGCCTCGCGGTCGCAGAAGATGCCGCCCCAGGTGAAACGTTCCGGCGCCTTGCGCACGGCCACGGTCTCGGGGAAGAGGACGGCGGAGTTGGTGTCGTAGCCGGCCGTGAAGTCGGTGAAGGTGATCGGCACGAACATCGGGTTGTCGAAGCGGGTGCGCTCCAGCTCCGCCAGCCAGTCGGGCCAGACGACGCTCAGCAGGACGGCTTCCAGGTTCCGGTTCGGGTTGCCGTTCTGGGTGTACATCGGGAAGACGACCAGGTGCTCCAGGCCGTCCTCGCGCTGCTCGGCGGGCTGGAAGGCGAGCAGCGAGTCCAGGAAGTCGGGCTCCCGGTAGCCGGTGTCGGCCCACTTGGCCAGGTCGGCGTCGACGGCGGCCAGGTAGGCGGCGTCGTGCTGGAAGAGCGGCGCGAGCTCCGCGATCGCCGTGCGCACGGTGGCGACCAGCGGGTCGACCGTCTGGCGATCGACGACGGACAGGTCGATCGAGCCGTCCTTGGACTGAAGGGGGCGGAGGGCCTCGACAGCGTCCTTGAGCCGCAGCCAGGCCGGGTGGCCGGCGAGGGTCTCGGCCGGAGCGTCGGCCGCCACGGCGAGCCTTGGCGAAAGATTCTGCATCGGGGACTCACTTCGACAGGAGGGTTTTCAACGAGACCACCATAAGTACGAAAGGTTCTTCTGTTCAAGGGGGCACCTGGCGGCGGATCTGCGGTGACCGGGGGCTGCGGCCGTATGTCGTCCACGTGAACAGCTGCCGGGATCTTCCGGGACAGAGTGGGTGAAGCCTCCCAAGCCGACCATGCCGCGCGTGTTCCGAGGTCGCCACCGGGGGAGGTTCCCCACCCGACCGGTCCGCCTCCGTCCCCCCGGGAGTCCCGCCATGCCCCTCCCCCGCAAGCCGCTCGTCGCCCTGCTGCTCGCCGGTGCCCTGCTGGCCGCCTGCGCCCCGCAGGACTCCGCGTCCGGCGGGGGCGCCTCGTCCACGGACACGGCCGGCGGCTGCGCTCCGGGCGGGCTGCCCACCCGGACGCCGGGGACGCTGACCGTCGGCACGGACAAACCCGCGTACGACCCGTGGTTCTCCGGGGACGAGCCGGCGAACGGCAAGGGCTTCGAGTCGGCGGTCGCGTACGCGGTCGCGGAGAAGCTGGGCTACCCCAGGGAGAAGGTGAGCTGGGTCGTCGCGCCGTTCGGCAGGGCGACCGCCCCCGGGCCGAAGGACTTCGACTTCGACGTGAACCAGGTGTCGATCAGTGCCGAGCGCCGGCAGGCGGTGGACTTCTCCTCCGGCTACTACGACGTGCGGCAGGCGGTGATCGCGCTGAAGAGCTCCAAGGCGGCCTCGGCCCGGAGCCTCGCCGACCTCAAGGGCGCCAAGCTCGGCGCGCAGGTCGGCACCACGAGCCTGGACGCGGTCACGAACACCATCCGGCCGACCGTCCAGCCGGCCGTCTTCGACTCCAACGACCTCGCGAAGGCCGCGCTGAGGAACGGTCAGGTCGAGGCCCTCGTGGTCGACCTGCCGACGGCGTTCTACATCACCGCCGCCGAGGTGACGGACGCCCAGGTGGTCGGCCAGCTGGAGGGCACGGCGCAGGGCGAGCAGTTCGGCCTGGTGCTGGACAAGGGCTCGAAGCTGACCGGATGCGTCTCCGGCGCGGTGGACGCGCTGCGGGCCGACGGGACGCTGGCGAGGCTGGAGAAGCAGTGGCTCTCGGACGCCGTCTCGGCGCCCGTCCTCAAGTGAGCGGCACTGTGAAGGGGCCTTCCCCGGAGGCGGCCGATCCGGGCGCGGCGGCCGATCCGGAGGCGGCGGGAGCCCCGGGTGCGGCGGCCGGCCCGGGTGCGGCGGCCGGCCCGGGTGCGGCGGCGGACGACTACCGGCCGTCGGCGCGCCGGCTCGCCCACGAGGCGTACCGGCGCAGCCGGGCCCGGCGCTCGGCGCTGATCGCGGCCGCCTCGACGCTGGCGACGGCGGTGGCGCTGGTCCTGCTGGTGGTCGGCTCGCCCGGCTGGCCTGCCGTGCGGCGGTCGTTCTTCAGCGCCGAGTACGCCCGGCAGGCGCTGCCCGAGGTGCTCAAGGGGCTGCGGATCAACCTGGAGCTGATGGCCGTCTGCGGCGTGCTGATCCTCTTCTTCGGCCTGCTGCTCGCGGTGCTGCGGACGCTGAACGGGCCGGTCTTCCTGCCGGTGCGCCTGCTGGCCACCGTGTACGTGGACTTCTTCCTCGGCCTGCCGATGATCATCTGCCTGCTGGTGATGATCACCGGTGTGCCGGCGTTGCGGCTGGCCGGCGTCACCACCGATCCGCTGTGGCTCGGCGGCGCCGCGCTGGTCCTGACGTACGCGGCGTACGTGTCGGAGGTGTTCCGGGCCGGGATCGAGTCGGTGCACCCGAGCCAGCGGGCCGCCGCCCGGTCGCTGGGCCTCTCCAACGCGCAGGCGATGCGCCACGTGGTGCTGCCGCAGGCGGTCCGCCGGGTGGTGCCGCCGCTCCTCAACAACCTGGTCAGCCTGCAGAAGGACACCGGGCTGGTCTCGATCGGCGGGGTGATCGACGCGGTGTACGCGGCGAAGATCATCAACGGCCGGTCGTTCAACTCCACCCCGTACCTGGTGGCGGCGCTCGTCTTCGTGGTGCTGACCATCCCGCTCACCCGGTTCACCGGGTGGCTGACCACCCGGATGAACCGCCGACGGCAGCAGGGAGGTGCGGTGTGACCGGACGACCGGGCACGGAGGCGGACGGTGGCGCGGCCGACGGCGCGCACGGCGGCGCGGGCGGCGGGCCGGTGCTGCGCCTGGAGTCCGTCCGCAAGACCTTCAACGGCCAGGTGGTGCTCCGGGACGTCGACCTCAGCGTTCCCGAGCACTCGGTGACGGCGCTGATCGGCGCCTCGGGCTCCGGCAAGTCGACCCTCCTGCGCTGCGTCAACCTGCTGGAGCGGATCGACGACGGCGCGGTCTTCCTGGACGGCGCGGAGATCACCGACCCGCGCGCCGACGAGGACGCCGTCCGACGGCGGATCGGCGTCGTCTTCCAGGCGTACAACCTCTTCCCCCACATGACGGTGCTGGAGAACGTGACGCTCGCCCCGCGCCGGGTGCACGGCCTGACCCGGGCCGGGGCGGAGGCGCGGGCCCTCGACCTGCTGGACCGGCTGGGGCTGGCGGCGAAGGCGCGGGAGTACCCCGACCGGCTCTCGGGCGGCCAGCAGCAGCGGGTGGCCATCGTCCGGGCCCTCGCCACCGGGCCGCGGCTGCTGCTGCTCGACGAGATCACCGCGGCGCTCGACCCGGAGCTGGTCGGCGAGGTGCTGTCGGTGGTGCGCGACCTCAAGGAGCAGGGCATGACGATGCTGGTCGCGACCCACGAGATGGCGTTCGCCCGCGAGATCGCGGACCAGGTCTGCTTCCTGGACGCCGGGGTGGTGCTCGAACAGGGCCCGCCGGAGCAGGTGTTCGGGGCGCCGCAGCAGGAGCGGACCCGGCGGTTCCTGAGCCGGGTCATCGCCTCCGGCCGGCTGTCCGGACCGGCCGGGCAGGGCTGACTCGCCGACGGGCCGGACGGTGCGGACGGGCCGGACGGTGCGGACGGGCCGGACAGGCCGCGGACCGGCGCCCGCCGACGGGCCCGCCCTGTCGGTCACCACCATGCGCCCCCGCGCGCGC
The DNA here is from genome assembly GCF_056437345.1 of Kitasatospora sp. NPDC042419. Lineage (NCBI taxonomy): Bacteria > Bacillati > Actinomycetota > Actinomycetes > Kitasatosporales > Streptomycetaceae > Kitasatospora > Kitasatospora sp. NPDC042419. Next base: position 530,059 of record NZ_JBWKAW010000004.1, on the reverse strand, counting down.
CCTGCTGCGCACGGCCCCGAGCCGTGATCGTGGACGGTGCCCCGTCCCACGCCGGACGCCCGTCCGCGCCGCCCGGGAGGTCGTCGTTGCACGGATCAGCCCTGGTCAGCTGGTTGCTGGCGGCCGTCGCCGCGGCCTCCGGCGGCTACTGCCTCAGCCGGCTGCGCCGCGACCCGTGCGCGGCACCGTCGGCGACCAAGGCGACCAAGGCGACCGGGGCGACCGGGGCGGGAGGAACCGGAGCCGGGACGGCCCGCGCGCGGCGGCTGCACGCGTACGAGTCGGATGCCGCCGAGGCGCTGATGGGCTTCGGGATGGCCGCGATGGCGGTGAGCGGGACGGCCGTGCCGGGCACCGTCTGGGCCTGGGTGTTCGGCCCGCCCGCGGCCGCCCTGCTGCTGGCCGCCCTGTGCCGTCCGGACCGGCGGGCGCACCGGCTGCACCACGCGGTCGGCGCGCTGGCGATGACCTACATGGCGCTCGTGATGGCCACCGCCCCGGGCGGGCACGCCGGGCACCACCTTCCGGCGGCCGGGTCGCCGGCGCTGACCGGCGTGCTGCTGGCCTACTTCGGCGGGTACGCGCTCTGGTCGGGCAGCCGGCTGCTCAGCTTCGCGGGCGACGGTCCCGGCGGGATGCCGACCGCTGCGGCGGCGCTGCCCCGGGCCTGCCGGCTGTCGATGGGCATCGGCATGTTCGCCATGCTCCTGACCATGTGACACCGGCCCTCGCGCCCGCCCCCGGGGCGCGGCCCCGGGCGGCCGTGGCGTTGGTCACTGGGTGGCCGAAAGTCGTACCACGGCGCGTCGCCAGCGCATAGGTTGGCAGGGAGCGCATCGTCGCGCTCCGTGCGTCCCCGGGGAGCCCATGCCATGACGGCCCTGCTCGGCCTGCTGCTGCTCGGACTGCTGCTCGCCACGGTCGCCCCCCGGCTGCTGACCCGGGCCCGTTGGGTGGACCGCGAACCCGTCCTGGCGCTGCTGGTCTGGCAGTGCCTGGTGGTGGCCCTGCTGTTGTGCTGCGCGCTGAGTCTGCTGCTGGCCGCGTCGGCCGCACTCCCCGAACTGCGCTCGCTGCTGTTCGCGGGCGCGCCGCGCGGGGTGGAGGCCGCGTACGGGCTGCACAACGCCGAGGGCTGGGGCCGGCTCTGCGCCGCGGTGCTGGCGGCGGGCGGCCTCCAGACGCTGGTGGCGCTGACCCGCGAGGTCCGCTCGGCGAAGGCGCTGCGCGCCCACCGTCATGCAGAACTCGCCACACTGGCACCCGAGTTGCCGACATCGATCGCCGGCGCCGGGCAGCGCCGGGAGCGGCTGGTGGTACTGGAGGACGTCCGCCCCGGGGCGTGGTCGCTGCCCGGGCACAACTCGCGGCTGGTGGTCACCACCGGGGCGCTCCGGCAGCTGACCGACCGGGAACTGGAGGCGGTGCTGAGCCACGAGCGCGGGCACGTCCGGGCCAGGCACCACTGGCTGGCGCAGGGTGCGCAGGCCCTCGCCTCGGGCTTCCCGGGGGTCGGCGTGTTCAGCGCCTTCCGGGACCAGGTGGGCGAGTTGGTCGAGCTGGCGGCGGACGACCGGGCGGCACGCCGGCACGGCCGGCACACCACCGCCCTGGCGCTGGCCGAACTCAACCTGGGACGCGGGGTGTTCGGCTCCTGCCCGCCCGGGCTGGCACAGTCGCCGAGGCGGGTGGACCGGCTGCTGGCCGGGCAGCCCCGGCTCTCCGTGCCGCGCCGGCTCCGACTGACCCTGGCGGCGCTGGCCGCGCCCGCGGCGGTCGTCCTGCTCGCCGCCGCGCCCGGCCTCGCGTCGCTGCTGTAGCCCCGGAGCACCCGGGGCGCCCGGCGCCCGCCCCCGCCAAGGATCCGTCCCCGCAGGGGAGTTGACGACGCTCCGAACCGCCGACGGCGCGGGCGTTGCCGACCGTCCGGTCGGCCGGGAACTCCCGCCGGCCGGGCGGCGTCCCCTCGGCCGACAGCGTCCGCCGACCGAACGGCATCCCGACCGAACGGAGCCCCGTCAGTCGACGATCGGCCCGCAGGCGCGCACCGGCTCGTCGGCGAGGGTGAGTCCGAGCACCTCGCGATGCAGGGGGCGGGCCTCCGTGTAGCGCCGACGACCGTCCTCCGTGAGCGCGACCTGGATGCCGCGCCGGTCGCTCGCGCACATCGCGCGGGTGACCAGTCCGGCCTTCTCCAACCGGCCGATCAGCCGGGAGAGCGCGCTCTGGCTCAGGTGCACGGTGTCGGCGAGTTCCTGGATCCGCAGCCCGTGGCTGCCGCCGTCGCACCCCTCCACGAGGCGCTCCAGCACCTCGAACTCGCTCATGCCCAGCCCGTGCTTCTCGCCGAGTTCACGGTCGAGCAGGCAGGCGGTCTGGGCGTGCCGGGCGAGCAGGTCGCGCCACTCGGCGACCAGACCGGCCTCCGCCGGGGAGTCGAGGGGATCGAGTTCAGCCACGCCGCCACGCTATCACATGCGCCAGCAACTTATGCGTTAACATCTTATTCACTTGCATTGAATGCACGTGCATGTAGTCTCTTGCCCCATGACCACCGCGACCGTCACGACATCTGACGACTCATCACAGGGCGGGCCTCACTGGACCCCCCGCCTCTGGGGCACGCTGATCGTGCTCTGCGCCGCGCTGTTCCTGGACGCCCTCGACATCTCGATGGTGGGCATCGCCCTCCCCTCCATCGGCTCCGAGCTCGACCTCTCCACCTCCACCCTCCAGTGGGTGGTCTCCGGCTACGTGCTCGGCTACGGCGGCCTGCTGCTGCTCGGCGGCCGCACCGCCGACCTGCTCGGCCGCCGCCGGGTCTTCCTCGTGGCGCTCGGCGTCTTCGCCGCCGCCTCCCTGCTCGGCGGCCTGGTCGACGACGGCGGCCTGCTGATCGCCGCCCGCTTCCTCAAGGGCGTCGCCGCCGCCTTCACCGCACCGGCCGGCCTGTCGATCATCACCACCACGTTCCCGGAGGGCCCGGCCCGCAACCGGGCCCTGTCGATCTACACCACCTGCGGGGCCAGCGGCTTCTCCCTCGGCCTCGTCCTCAGCGGGCTGCTCACCTCGGTCGGCTGGCGCTGGACCTTCCTGATGCCCGTCCCGATCGCCCTGCTCGCCCTGGTCTTCGCCGTCCGGCTGCTCCCCCGCCCGACCGCCGGGGAGAAGGCCACCGGCCGGTACGACGTGCTCGGCGCGATCACCGGCACGGCCACCGTGCTGCTGCTGGTCTTCACCGTGACCGAGGCGCAGGGCGCCGGCTGGCTCAGCCTGCGCACCCTCGGCTCGCTCGCCGTGGTCGTGCTGCTCGGCGCCGCCTTCCTGTTCGTCGAGAGCCGCACCGCGCACCCGCTGGTCCGGCTCGGGATCTTCCGCAACGGCTCGGTCGCCCGGGCCAACGTGGTCGCCTTCGCGATGACCGGCGCGTACGGCGGGTTCCAGTTCGTGGTCACGCTCTACCTCCAGGAGCTGCTCGACTGGTCCGCGCTGGAGATGGCACTCGGGCTGCTGCCGGCCGGCGCCATGATCGCCCTGTCGGCGCCGTTCATGGGCCCCGTGGTGGACCGCTTCGGCACCGGCCGGCTGCTGCCGATCGGCCTGCTCGCCCTGGTCGGCGCCTTCGCGCTCTTCCTGCGGCTGGACGAGCACAGCTCGTACCCGGTGCTGGTACTGCCGTCGATCGTCCTGCTGGGCGTCGGCTTCGCACTGGCCTTCCCCTCGGTGAACATCGCCGCCACGGACGGCGTGGCCGACGAGGAGCAGGGGCTGGCCTCCGGGCTGGTGAACACCGCGATCCAGGTCGGCACCGCGGTCGTGCTGGCCGGCGCCACCGCGATCATCACCGCCGGCAGCAACGGCGGCCACAGCGCGCAGGCCCAGCTGGACGGTTACCGGCCCGCGCTGCTCTTCGTCACCGGGATCGCGGTGACCGGTCTCGTGATCGCCGTCGCGGGCGCCGTGCTCGACCGGCGGAAGAAGGCAACTCAGGTCTCCGTACCGGACTATGATTATCCGTCAGTCGACCTGGTCGACCGGCGCGGCGAGATCCTCAGCAAGAGCTGACCAGCGGAACGAGTTCCACGACGCCCGAGACCGACACCCTCGCCATCGGGCAGGCGCCGGCTCCACCAAACCCCCGTGTTGGTGGAGCCGGCGCCTCCGTACGGACCGGACGTCACCGCCAGGCCGATCGCCGGGCGCCACGGTCCGGCCGCCGGCCTCGCCAGTAGATTGGCCGACAGCCAACGAACGTACGGAGCAGACACGATGGCACCTCGCGGGGATTCGGTCAATGAGGAGATGCGCCAGCGTTCCCGGCGGCGCATCATGCGCGCCACCGTCGAACTGGTCGACCAGTACGGATACGCCGGGACCACGCTGACCGACATCGCCGAGCGGGCCGGACTGGCCCGCGGGCTGCTCTCCTACTACTTCGACGGCAAACGGCTGCTCATGCAGTCGGCGACCCACCGGATGATGCACCAGGAGCTCTCCACCGTGCTCGGCGAGCTGGCGTCCGACGCGACACCGGAGGCCCGGCTGGCCCGGGCGATCGACGCGGTGCTCGGCCTGGCCGTGGACCACCCGCGGGTGATGCGCTCGCACCTGGCACTGATCCTCGACCCGGACACCGGCGCCTTCGTCCAGGACCCGGAGCAGCAGCGGCTCGGCGCGCTCCTCCAGGGACTGCTGCACGACTGGGGCGCACCCGACCCGGTGGCCGAGCACGCGGTGCTGCGCAGCGCCCTGATGGGCGGTTGCATAGGCGTCCTGCTGCCGGGTGCGGAAGTGCCGCTGGCGCCGATCCGCGCCGACCTGTTCCGCCGCTACGGCCTGGCCTGGAACCTCGGCCGGCCGCCCCAGCCGCTCCCCCCGGAACGCGAACGGCCGCCGGCCCGCGGCTGACCCGCGGGACCGGCGGCCGTCCGGTGGAGCGGCGCGCGACGGACGGACGTCCGGTGCTCAGCGCTCCTTGAGGATCGAGGCCAGCAGGTCGATGGTGCGCTCGGGCGTGAGGCTGTCCACGCAGAGCCGCTCCATGACCTGGATGTAGGCGTCGACGTCGTCGCGCTTGTCGAGGTACAGCGCGCTGGTCAGCTGCTCCAGGTACACGACGTCCGCCAGGTCCTGCTCGGGGAAGCGCAGGATGGTGAACGCACCGGACTCACCGGCGTGCGCACCGAAGCGGAACGGCATGACCTGGATCACCACGTTGGCCTGCTCGGCCGCGTCGATCAGGTACTGGACCTGGCCGCGCATCACCTTGGGCCCGCCGACGGGACGACGCAGCGCCGCCTCGTCGATGACGGCCCAGAGCCGGGGGCTGTCGCCCTCGGTGAGCAGCTTCTGGCGGCGCATCCGCAGACTGACCCGGCGCTCGACCTCCTCGTCGCTGATCACCGGCCGACTCTGGCCGAAAACCGCCCGTGCGTACTCCTCGGACTGGAGCAGGCCGGGGACGAACTGGACCTCGTAGGTGCGGATCAGTGCGGCGGCCTCCTCCAGACCGACGTAGGTCTGGAACCACCCCGGCAGGACGTCGTTGAAGCTGTGCCACCAGCCCGACTTGTTGGCCTCCCGGACGAGCCCGAGGAGCGCCTCGCGCTCCAGGCCGTCGTCGACCCCGTAGAGGCTGAGCAGGTCCGCGACGTCGCGTTCCTTGAAGCTGACCCGGCCGAGTTCCATACGGCTGATCTTGGACTCGGACGCACGGATCGCGTAGCCCGCGTCCTCGCGGGTGATGCCGCGCGCCTCCCGGAGCCGGCGCAGCTGGGAGCCGAGGAGGATCCGGCGGACCATCGAGCCGCCGCCCGGCTGAACTGTGGTCATGTGGTCCTAACCTCCACCTAGGGCAAACAGCGCACAGTCTGCCATCAGTTGAGCGCTCACGGTGCCGATACTGACGGATGTTCCTATCAGTTCTGCACTCCGCACACCAGGATGCACGTGCATCCGGCGTTTGCATATGCCACCTGAACGACTGCACGTGAATCGACTCTTGCATCTGCAGTGAGCGCAGAGGACGATGGTGCACGTGCACCTGCACATCCCTGGCAATCCCGCGGGCTCCGCGTCGACCCCACGCGCGACTCCGTGCACAGGCCCGGCAGCGCCCCCGCGCCACCGGGCCCATGTGCGCGCGCGCCTGGTCGAGGGGGCGGCCGAGCGGCCGAGCGAGTCGGAGGTGACCGGCATGACCCCGGCGGGTCCAGCCGTGTCCGCCCCCTTATGGGAGGAGCTCTTCATGAGCACCGGAACGGCCTTGGCAGTCGACCCCCATGTGGTCACCTGTACGCTCGCTCCCCGATATGAAGCCGTCAGAACCGCGCGCGACTTCGCCAGAACCGCCCTGCACCGCTGGGGCCTGGGCGAGCTCTTCGACGACGTCGCGCTGGTGGCCTCGGAGCTGGTGACCAACGCCCTGCGGCACGCGATCGGCGCGCGCCCGGGTGCGGTGGACGACTACGACTTTCCCATGCAGACGGCGGCCGAGGGGAGGCTGCCGATCCGAATAAGCCTCGTTCACCGCTCTCCCCAGGTGGTCTGCGCGGTGAGCGACCCCAGCAACATCGGCCCGGTCGCACGGGAGGCGGACTTCGTGGCGGAGTCCGGTCGCGGCCTGCACCTGGTCGACTCCTTCAGCCACTCCTGGGGCTGGCACCCGCTCGGCGGCGGCAAGGTCGTCTGGGCGCTGTTCGAGGCGGAACCGGAACAGCGGCCGGCCCCGGTCCCCGAGATCGGCGGGCGGCACCGGCGCTCGGCGTAGTCCGGCGCACGACCCGCGGCCGGACCCCTCGGGAGCACCACACCGCCCCGGGCGGGAGGGCACGGACCGGTACGACACGACACCCCGGCAACGGCGATCGGTGGCCCTCGGGCAGCGGGCACCGGCGGCCTTCCGGCGGTGGCGCCCCCGATCCGCGTGCGGCGGCTCGGAACGGCGGCGACGGCCGGGAACCGTGACGGCAGGACACGGGGCCGAGCAGCGCATCGGCCGAACAGGGCGCAGACCCGCAGGACACCGGCCGAACAGGGCACCGGCCCACGGGCGGGACCGACGGAACAACGGGCCCGCGGGAAGCAGCCGACGGCATCGACCGACGGGCACCGACCAGCAGGCGCCGGCCTGCGGGACCGGGGCCGACCGGGCGTCGGCCGGAAAGACAAAGGCCGTCGTGGTGTCAGCACCCACGACGGCCCCCCGATGGTGAAGCCGACGGCCGGTCAGACCGCCAGGTGGTCGAACTCCCCGTCCTTGGCCCCCAGGAGCAGGGCCGCTATCTCGGCCCGGGTGTAGATGAGCGCCGGACCGTCCGGGAAGCGCGAGTTGCGCATCGCCACATCGCCGCCCGGGAGGGCTGCGAACTCGACGCAGTTGCCCTGAGAGTTGCTGTGCAGGCTCTTCTGCCAGACCACGCCCTTGAGGTCCGCAGCGGCCATCCCGTTGTACGTGTCGAACGTGTCGTGCATAGAAATCTCCCGAAGAGCTCCGGAGTGGGTCGTCCAGCTCGGCGCCCCGGCCCTCAGCCGAACGGCTGGGCCGGCCCCGTACCGGCCCGGCACAACGCCTCACTTGACGTGATGATAGCTCCAGTGCACGTGCATCAGCACGGGACGTTGCAGGTGCACGGGCTTTTCGACACCGAACCGGAACTCTTCACGAGCCGCGCACCTGACGGTACGTAAGCGGACATAGCCGACTGAATCGGCAAGCCGCCGATAACCGCCCGTAGGCGACCACCCGCTGAATGTTGATCTTCGGGAGCCGGGAGTCGCACCCCCGTGACCCTCCGTCAGACGATCCCGAACCTGTGAGACATCTCACGCGCCACCCCTGCAACTCGAACCCCCTCCCCCCGCATCTGAGGGGATACCGGGAGGGGAACCGGGTTCAGGTCGGATATGTCCGGTTTTCGGACGGGCCGCCCCTCCTGGTGCGGCAGCCGACTGCAAGGACGGCGGGGTGATGTCCTACGATCTCCGCCATGAGCACCGCAGCCATCCCGGGCGCGCCACTGCCCGTCCGTACTCCAGGCTCCCGTGCGCGGGGGCGCCACCGCCGTCCCGAGCGCCCCGAGATCCCGACCGGCTCCCCGGTCCTGCTCCTCGCCGTGCCCGCGGCCGCCGGACCGGAATCCCGGTCCGTGGTCGAGGAGCTGCTGTCCATCGTCCGCAGCGAACAGAACGGCGTGCAGACGGCGGCCGGCTACCTCCCGGCCCACGAGGCCGGGGCGGGCGCCGAGCGCACCGTCGCCGAGTTGCTGGCCGAGGCGGCCGAGGCGGGCCTGCCCACACCGGTCGTGGTGCCGCTGGTGCCCGGCCCGCACGGCTTCCTGGCCGACCTGCACGAACTCGCCGCCGAGTACGGCGCCCCCGTCACCGACGTGCTGGGCCCGCACCCGCTGCTGGCCGAGGCCGTCCACGTCCGCCTCTCCGAGGCCGGTCTGGCCCGCGCCGACCGGGCCCGGCTGTTCGCCATCGCGACCGCCGCCGACGGCGTGGTGCTCACCACCGTCGGCGGACAGGCCGCCGCCGACGCCGCCGGGATCACCGGCATGCTGCTGGCGGCCCGACTGGCCGTGCCGGTCGTCCCCGCCGCGCTCGACCTGCCCGGCTCGGTGGCCGCGGCCGTCGCCCACCTCCGCGAGATGGGCTCGCAGAACCCGGCGCTGGCCCCGCTGGTGATCGGCCCGGAGGCGGACTCCGAGCTGCTCGCCACGGCCGCCGAGGAGACCGGCTGCCCGTCGGCCGCCCCGCTGGGCGCGTACCCGACCGTGGGCCAGCTGATCGCCTCCACCTACCTGGCCACGCTGCCGGCCGCCGACTTCGAGGCGCATGCCGCCGAGGCCGCGGCCGAGGACGCCGCCGGGGAGCCGTCCGGCGGACGGCACGCCGCCCAGTAGCGCGAGCCCGGGCGCGAGCCCGTACGAAGGCCCGTACGAAGGGGCCCGGAACGCATCCGTTCCGGGCCCCTTCGGCTGCCCCGCCGAGCCGGACCGGACTGCCGCGGCGGCGGGCGGCGGGCCCGGCCGCCACGGCGGAGGCGGCGGGCGGCGGCAGCGCCTCAGCGGCCGACCCGGCTGGTGGGCGCGGCGACGTCCTTCAGCTTCAGCGCGGGCAGCAGCACCGGCCGGGACTGTCCCGCGAAGGTGGCCACAGGCGCGGCCGCGGCGTTCCACTGCGGCTGGGCGGTGCCCTCCTCGTCCGGCTTCCGGACCTTGAGCACCTCGGTCTGCCCGGCCCGGCGCAGCAGGATGTTCTTCGGCCGCACCCCCTCCGGGTCCAGCCAGAGCTCGTTGCCGCCGAACTCGCAGTCCAGCACCAGCACGTCGTCCGGCTGGCCGTCCGGGGTGGCGCGGAAGGCGATCCCGGCCCGGCGGTAGCCGGTGAACCGGCTGCGGCCGAAGGTGACGGACTGTCCGGCGAGTTCGTGCCGGGCGGTGGAGACGGCGAAGTCGCTCTGTCCGGCGGCGTCGACCAGCAGCCCGTCGAAGACGGTGCCCTTGTCCCGGCCGAGCGAGTGCAGCGCCACTCCCCCGCCCGCGTTGCCGTACAGCACGCTCGCGGTGTAGTCGAAGTCGTTGAGGTAGGCGCCGTGCTCGATGCCCCAGCCGCCGTTGTGGTACGCGGCGAACTGGGTGACCACGTGGTGCTGACGGGCGTTGAGCCAGACGAAGATGCCGTCCTGCAGGTTGTTGTGGGCCAGGCAGCGCTCGAAGGTCCAGACGCCCTCGCTGTTCTCCGGCCACTCGAACCCGGAGGCCCCGGTGGCGCCCTGGACGCCGACGGCCACGCAGTCCACCGCCTTGCCGCCGGTGCCCGCGCCGAGGTTGAAGCCGGTCAGCCGGTAGGCGCGGGGGTTGGGTTCGAGCAGCGTGCGGGAGGCTACGCAGGACTCGTACACGATGTCGTCGGAGGGGCGCTGCGGGGTGCGGGTGTCCAGCGGCCCGTCCCACCAGTAGGCGTCCTCCCAGGTCTCGTGGCTGATGCAGCTGCGGAAGGTGATGCCGTGGCTGGCGTGCGGGACGTACGCGTGGCTGCCGGCGTCGCGGACGACCACGCCCTCGACCACGGTGCCGCGGGTGGCGTCGCCGAGCCGGTGGAAGTGGAGCCCGTAGCGGCCGAGGACGGCCGCGGTGATCGGGGCGGTGCCGTCCCGGCCCTTCCAGGTCTCCTTGGTGTCGGCGCGCGGACCGACCCAGCGCAGCGCGGCGTGCCGCACGTCGGCGCGCCGGGAGCTGGTGAGGTGGACGTGGGTGCGGCCCTCGGCGGTGCCCTCGACCCGGACGGTGCGGGTCAGGTTGAGCACCTCGGCGCCGACGGTGACGCCCCCTCCGGCCGCGACCCGGGGGTGGGCGTGCTTGAGCGGCGCCTCCAGGGTGACGGTGGTTCCGCTGACGGACCGGACGGTGACGAGGTCGTAGGCGGCGGCGAAGCCCTCCTGGTCGGGCGGGCCGGTCGGGGTGACGGCCAGTTCGTCGCCGGGGAGCCAGCCGGCGGGCGGGGCGGCCAGGTCGAGGGTGGTGTCGCCGGCCTTCAGCTCGCGGTCGGCGCGGATCCAGGCGGTCTTGGCGGCGCCGTCCAGCCGCAGGTGGCCGGCGCCGGTGACCCAGAGGCCGACGTCGGTGTCGACGACCTTCATGCCGTCACCCTGGAAGCGCCGCTCGTCGACGGCGGGGAAGCGCAGGGTGTGGGTGTGGGTGCCGTCGGGGGCGAGGGCGAGGGTGCCGCGGACCTCGACGTTGCCGGTGGCGGCGAGGGTGAGGGTGCGGTCGGCGGCGAAGGTGAGGGCGCCGGTCGGCTCCACGAGCAGCGTGCCGACGGCGGCGTCGGTGTCGAGCAGCACCCGGTCGGTGATCCGGACGGTGCTCTTCGGGCCGGGTACGGCTCCGCCCCAGCCGGCCGGGTCGGACCAGCGGCGGCCGCTCTGGTCGACGGTGGGCGCGGGGGCGGGCTGTTCGGGTGCGCCGCCGTCCGGGGCGGTCCCGGGCGGTGCGGCGCCGTGGCCGCCGGCCGCCCCCATCGGGTCGGCGCCCGCCGCGGGCGTTCCGGCGACGGCGGCGACCGGCTCGGTCGGGCCGCTCAGCGAGCGCCGGAGGACCTCCTCGCCGCTGACCGCCGCGAAGGCGGTTCCGACGGCGAGCCAGCGCAGCAAAGTGCGGCGGCTTACGGGAGTTCGAGGCGGTTCAGGTGGGATGTCCGCTCTGCGGTGCTTTGCCCTGCGGTGCGCTCCGCGCGGCCTGGCGGCCGGCCGGGCGGCGTCCGGGTCCTCGTCCATGGCCATCGGTGCGTAGCCCTCCCCCCAGACGGCTGCGTCGTCGCCGGCGCACTGCCGACGTTCTGAAGCATAGGCAGTTGCGTTGACCGTGACGGGCGTTGTGCGAAATCGGTCATTTCTGATCATGAAGGACAGCCGCCCACCACGGATTTCGAAAACAGTGATGCGTGTCACACATGTTTGCGGTTTGAACGCGGCTCTGCTTAACGTGCTCCCCGTTCGTGGCCACACGGACCCAGTTCATCCGCAACGCCGAGTCCTGCCGTCGGGTGCGCTGGAAGCACGAAGCACCACGGCAGGAGCGGGGGAACCACAGGTAGTTCGCCCAGGCCGGTCTCCGGACCGACCGGGGCTAGGGGTGAAGCCGCGCCCACAGCGCGGCCGGGCAACTCCAGCCCGAATCCGACAGCTCACCTCGCAGGCGTGGGAGAGGACCGCGTCTTCATGCTGCCCACCAACGGCACCCGCCTGTCCGGCCGTACCCGTCGCGCCATCGCCGCCCTCGGCGTCGCGGGCATCGGCCTCACCGTCCCCTGCCTCACCTCCGGCACCGCCTCCGCCGCCACCGTCGCCACCTGGGACAAGGTCGCCCAGTGCGAGAGCGGCGGCAACTGGAGCATCAACACCGGCAACGGCTTCTACGGCGGCCTCCAGTTCACCAGCTCCACCTGGTCCGCGTTCGGCGGCACCTCGTTCGCCCCGCGCGCCGACCTCGCCACCAAGGACCAGCAGATCGCGACCGCCGAGAAGGTGCTCGCCGTGCAGGGCCCCGGCGCCTGGCCGGTCTGCTCGGTCAAGGCCGGTCTGACCAAGGGCGGCACCCCGGCCGCCGTCGACACCTCGGCCGCCGCCAAGCCGGCCGCCCAGACCCCGGCCGCCCCGGCCCCGGCTGCCCAGACCCCGGCGCCGGCCGCCAAGCCCGCCGCCCAGCCGAAGGCCGCGCAGCCCGCCGCGCCCAAGGCCCCCCAGCAGCAGGCCCAGGCCCCCGCCGAGGCCCCCGCCTCCACCGACGGCGTCCGGCAGGGCGACCGCGGCCAGGACGGCCGGCAGTGGCGCCAGCAGGCCGGCCAGCAGGGCGGCTGGAACCAGGCCGACGACTACACCGTGGTCGCCGGTGACTGGCTCTCCTCCATCGCCGACAAGAACGACGTCCAGGGCGGCTGGGAGCGGCTCTACGAGCTCAACCGCGCCACCCTGACCGACGGCCCGCACAGCATCTACCCGGGCCAGCACCTGACCTTCGGCGACCGCGCCAAGGGCCAGGGCCAGAGCCAGGCCTCGGCCTCGGCCTCGGCCTCGGACGAGTCCGGCAAGGGCTTCGACTGGTTCAACCGCGCCAAGGACGCGCAGCAGGGCGCCGGCCAGGCCGCCGCGCAGACCCCGGCCCCCGCCGCCAAGCCGGCCGCCAAGCCGGCCGCCGGGGCCGAGACCCCGGCCCCGGCCCAGACCGCCACCGGCAGCATGGCCGCCGCCGTCTCCTTCGCCCAGTCGAAGGTCGGCCAGGCCTACGTCTACGGCGGCACCGGCAACGGCGGCTGGGACTGCTCCGGCCTCACCCAGGCCGCGCTGCGTGCCGCGGGCATCTCCGTCCCGCGCGTCGCCGCCGACCAGGCCGCCGCGTCCACCCACGTCTCGCTGGACGCCCTCAAGGCGGGCGACCTGCTGTTCTGGTCCAACAACGGCCAGGACTCCGGCGTCTACCACGTCGCGCTCTACATCGGCGACGGCAAGTACGTCGAGGCCGCCAACCCCAGCTCGGGCGTGCGGACCCAGACCATCGCCAACTGGGCCCCGGACTTCGCCGGCCGGGTCTGACCCAGGAGCGGGTCCGACCCTCTGACGGGTCCGACCCACGAACGCCCGGAGCCCCCGGGGAGGAGCGATCGGACTCCTCCCCGGGGGCTCCGGCGCGCCCCGCGCCGGACGCGGCCGCGCGGGAGCACGCCCCGGCGGGCCGCGGGCGGCCGCCCCGCCGCCGGGAGGTCGTGGTCAAATCCGGCCGCACCGGGCATGCTGCTGCTCTGCACCCGAGGAGGAGTCCCATGGCCCAGGTCACCGTCACGCTCGACGCCAACCTCGCGATCGACGCGATGATGCTGTCCGGCACCAAGAACCCGCAGGACGCCGTCGAACTGATCCTCCGCGACTACCTGGAGCGGGGCCGGCGCACCGAGACCCGGACCGGCGACGCCGCCGACGGCCGCCGGGTCACCCCGGACCGCCCGATCGCCCAGGAGGGCTGAGCGGGCACGACGGACGGCCGGGGTCCGGGAGCGCGTGGCTCCCGGACCCCGGCCGTCCGTCCTTGCGCACCGTCAGCGCGCGCCGGCCCCGGTGGAGCCGCGCATCACCAGCTCGGGCTGGAACATGAACTCCCCGCGCTGGGCGGCGTTCCCGCCGACCTCCTCCAGCAGGGCGTCCACCGCGGCGGTGGCCATCGCCTCCACCGGCTGGCGGATGGTGGTCAGCGGCGGCTCGGTGAACGCTATGAGCGGCGAGTCGTCGAAGCCGACCACCGAGACGTCCTGCGGCACCGTCAGGCCCCGCTGCCGGACGGCGCGGATCGCGCCGAGCGCCATCATGTCGCTGCCGCAGACGATCGCCGTGCAGCCCTTGTCGAGCAGCGCGCCGGCCGCCGCGTGCCCGCCCTCCACGCTGAACAGCGTGTGGTGGACGAGCCCCTCGGCCTCCTCCCGGGAGTGCCCGAGCACCTCCCGCATGGCCGCGGTGAACCCCTCGATCTTCCGCAGCACCGGCACGTACCGGCGTTGCCCGACGGCCAGACCGATCCGCTCGTGGCCGAGTTCGGCCAGGTGCTGGACGGCCATCCACATCGCGGCCCGGTCGTCCGGCGAGATGAACGGCGCGTCGATCTTCTCGCTGTAGCCGTTGATCAGCACGAACGGCACCCCGCGGCCGGCCAGCCGGGCGTACCGGTCGTGGTCGGCGGTGGAGTCGGCGTGCAGGCCGGAGACGAAGACGATGCCCGCGACTCCCCGGTCGACCAGCATCTCCACCAGTTCGTCCTCGGTGGAGCCGCCCGGCGTCTGGGTGCAGAGCACCGGCGTGTAGCCGTGCCGGCTCAGCACCTGCTCGATCACCTGGGCCAGCGCGGGGAAGATCGGGTTGCTCAGCTCCGGGGTGATCAGCCCGATCAGCCCCGCACTGCGCTGGCGCAGCCGGGTCGGCCGCTCGTAGCCGAGCACGTCGAGCGCCGCCAGCACGGTCTGCCGGGTGGCGGCCGAGACGTTCGCCTTGCCGTTGAGCACGCGGGAGACGGTGGCCTCGCTGACCCCCGCCTGCGCCGCGATGTCTGAGAGTCGCGCCGTAGTCACGGTCCCAGAGCCTATTGCAACCACGTCAGACCGCCCACCAGTCGGTGCTGTCCGGTGCGAGCACCGTCTCGTCGCCGTCGAGCAGCGGGTCCGCGCCGGCGGAGCCCAGCAGCAGCCGGCCGGGCACCGGTATCCGGACCGGCTCGGCGGTGGCGTTCACCGTGCAGACGAAGTCGCCGCGGCGGAACGCCAGGGTGCCCTCGGGGCTCTCCAGCCACTCGACCCCGGTGCCGGCGCCGAGCTCGGCCCGCGCCCGGCGGACGGCCAGCGCGGAGCGGTACAGCTCCAGGGTGGAGGTCGGGTCGCCGGTCTGCGCCTCGACGCTGAGCCCGGCCCACTCGGCGGGCTGCGGCAGCCAGCTGGGACCGCCGGCGGCCGGTCCGAAGCCGTACGGGGCCTCGGCGCCGGACCACGGGATCGGGACGCGGCAGCCGTCGCGGTAGCCGTCCTGGCCGGCCTTGCGGAAGAACGACGGGTCCTGGCGGACCTCGTCGGGCAGGTCGGTGACGTCCGGCAGGCCGAGCTCCTCGCCCTGGTAGAGGTAGGCGGAGCCGGGGAGCGCGAGCATCAGCAGGGTGGCGGCGCGGGCCCGGCGCAGGCCGAGGGCGCGGTCGCCGGCGGTGCGGATCTGGGTGCCGAGGCCGGGCGGGTTGGCGAACCGGGTGGCGTGCCGGGTGACGTCGTGGTTGGAGAGCACCCAGGTGGTGGGGGCGTCGACCGGGCGCATCGAGTCGAGCGAGAGGTCGATCACCGAGCGCAGCTCGGCGGCGTCCCAGGAGGTGCCCAGGTACTGGAAGTTGAAGGCCTGGTGCAGCTCGTCGGGACGGACGTAGTTGGCGGTCCGCTGGACGGTCGGGGTCCACGCCTCGGCGACGCCGATCCGCTGCCCCGGGTACTCGTCGAGGATCTTCCGCCAGCTGCGGTAGATCTCGTGCACGCCGTCCTGGTCGAAGAACGGCATGACGTCGTTGCCGAGCAGCTTGAGCTGGTCGGAGCCGCCGATGTCGGGCAGGCCGGGGGCCTTGACGAGACCGTGGGCGACGTCGATGCGGAAGCCGTCGACGCCCATGTCCAGCCAGAACCGGAGGATGGAGCGGAACTCGTCGGCGACGGCCGGGTTCTCCCAGTTGAAGTCGGGCTGCTCCGGTGCGAACAGGTGGAGGTACCAGTCGCCGGGGGTGCCGTCCGGGTCCTCGGTGCGGGTCCAGGCCGGGCCGCCGAAGATGGACTCCCAGTCGTTGGGCGGCAGTTCGCCGTTCTCGCCCTTGCCGGGGCGGAAGTGGTAGCGGTCGCGCAGCGGCGAAGCCGGGCCCTCGCGCAGCGCGCGCTTGAACCACTCGTGCTGGTCGGAGGAGTGGTTGGGGACGAGGTCGACGATGATCCGCAGGCCCAGCCGGTGCGCGTCGCGGATCAGCGCGTCGGCGTCCAGCAGGGTGCCGAACATCGGGTCCACCGCGCGGTAGTCGGCGACGTCGTAGCCGGCGTCGGCCTGCGGGGAGGCGTAGAACGGCGAGAGCCAGACGGCGTCCACACCGAGGTCGCGCAGGTAGGGCAGGCGGCTGCGGATGCCGGGCAGGTCGCCCATGCCGTCACCGTTGGAGTCGGCGAAGCTGCGCGGGTACACCTGGTAGATGACCGCGTCCCGCCACCAGCCTCTGTCCGCGCCGGCACCGGCCTCGTGAGCGGTGGCGTCGGCGGCGGGCCGGGAGGTGTCGGCCAGGTTCTGGGTCATGGACGGTATCCCTCGGGAATCAGAGGAGCGGAGATCGGGGGAGCGGAAGCGGTCGGGCGCGGCGGACCGCGGTCAGGAGCCGCGGACCGGGCGTGCTCAGGACTTGGAGGCGCCGGCGGTCAGGCCGGTCACCAGGTGGCGCTGCACCAGGTAGAAGAGGACCGACGACGGGATCGCGATCAGCACGGCGGTGGCGGCCATCAGGTTCCACTGGGCGTCGTGCTCGCTGACGAAGGTCTGCAGGCCGACGGCCAGCGTGTACTTGTCGGAGCTGAGCATGAAGGTGGAGGCGAAGGCGACCTCGGCCCAGGCGGTCAGGAAGGAGTAGAACGCGGCCACCGCCAGGCCCGGGCGGGCGAGCGGCAGCACCAGCCGCCAGAAGGTGCCGATCGGGGTGAGCCCGTCGACCCGGCCGGCCTCGTCGATCTCCACCGGGATGGTGTCGAAGTAACCCTTCAGCAGCCAGGCGCAGTACGGCACGGTCGTCGTCGAGTAGACCAGGATCAGTCCGAGGTAGCTGTCCAGCAGGCCGAGTTCGGAGAGGATCGTGTACATCGGCACGATCAGCACCGCGATCGGGAACATCTGCGTGACCAGCAGCGACCACATCAGCGGCTTGTGGCCGGGGAAGCGCATCCGGGAGACGGCGTAGCCGGTGGTGGCGGCGATCAGCACGCCGAACACCGTGGTCACGCCGGAGACCAGGAACGCGTTGCCGAACCAGGTGAAGAAGTCGGTGTCGAACAGCACCGTGCGGTAGTTCGACAGGGTCATCTTGTCGAAGATCTCGCCGGGGTGGAGGTAGTCCGTCTTGTCCGGGCCGAGCGAGACGTAGAGGATCCAGGCCACCGGGAAGAGCGCGATCAGGCTGGCCAGGATCAGCGCGCCGTGCGCCAGCGACTTGCCGAGCGGGCTGGCCTCGCCGCGGCGACGGGACTTGGCCGGCCTGGCGGCCGCCGCCGGAGCGGCGAGGGCGGTGGGTCGTTCGGTGGTGGTGCTCATCGGGGTTACCTGCCTTCGTGGGTCGCTTGGGTACCGGTCGGCGTCAGCCGTTGGCCTGCTCGTTGCGGGCGAGCCAGCGCCGGTAGAAGGAGGTGAAGACGATGAGGATCGACAGCAGGATCACGCCGTACGCGGCGGACTGCGCGTAGTCCCGGGGCTGCTGGCCGAAGCCGAGGCGGTAGGCCCAGGTGACCAGCAGCTGGGCGTCGGGCGCGCCGTTGCCGCCGAACAGCAGGAAGATGACGGCGAACTGGTTGAACGTCCAGATCACGCCGAGCAGCACCACGGTGGAGGAGACGGTGCGCAGCCCCGGCAGGGTGACGTGGCGGAACCGCTGCCAGGCGGTGGCGCCGTCCATCTCGGCGGCCTCGTACAGCTCGGCCGGGATCGACTGGAGGCCGCCGAGCAGCGAGATCATCATGAAGGGCACGCCGACCCAGGTGTTGACCAGGACGGCGGCGGCCTTCTGCGCCGTCGGGTCGTCCAGCCAGCCGGGCTCGGGCAGGTGCAGGGCGGAGAGCAGGCCGTTGACGGCGCCGCCGTCGGCGAGCATCAGGCGCCAGGAGAAGACGGTGACGAAGGTCGGCACGGCCCAGGGCAGGATGAGCAGCATCCGGTAGACCGCGCGGCCGCGCAGCTTCTGGTTGAGCAGCAGGGCGAGGCCGAGGCCGATGGTGTAGTGCAGGCAGACGCAGAGCACCGTCCAGGCGATGGTCCAGACGAAGTGCGACCAGAAGCGGTCGTACGAGCCGGGGCCCCAGAGGATGTCGGCGTAGTTGTCGAAGCCGACGAAGTGGTAGCTGGCCGGGATCTCCCTGACGCCGATCTTCCGGGCGGCGTTGAGGCTGTTGGCGTCGGTGAGGGTGAGCCAGATGCCCTCGGCGAGCGGGTAGAGCACCAGCACGCCCAGCACCAGCACGACCGGGGCGATCATCGCGTAGGCGTACCAGTGCTTGGCGTACGAGCGCTTGAGGCGCTCCATCAGGCCCGGACGCGGATCGCGCTCCCGGCTGCCCTTGCCGGTGGCGCCCTGCACGGCGACTGACATTGTTCGACACCTTCTCGGGGAGGTCCGCCGCCTCGCTTCGGCGACTGCTGCTACGGGTCCGGCCGTCCGGCCCGCGCGGGAGGGGTGGCGGCGGGCCGGACGGCTACGGGTGGGACTACTTGGCGAAGCCCGGGAGGAGCTTGGCGTAGTCGGTGGCGACGGTGTTCAGGCCGTCCTGGGTCGAGGTGCCCTGGACGATCTTGCCGAGGTTGGTGCCCAGCGAGGCGAACAGCGAGCTGTACTCCGGCAGTTCGGGGCGCGGCTTGGCGCTGGAGAGGACCGCCTGGAAGCCGGCGATGCCGGGGTCGGCCTTGACCTCGGGGGTGAAGGCGTCGGAGCGGGTCGGCAGGGTGGAGTTCTTCTGCGCGACGAAGGCCTGGCTCTCGGCCGAGGTCATGAAGGCGGCGAACTTCTCGGCGGCGTCCTTGTGGGCCTTGTCGGCACCCGCGTAGACGGAGATGTTGTGGCCGCCGGTGGGGGCGCCGGCCTTGCCCGCGGAGCCGCCGGGGACGGGCGCGATGCCGAGGTTGGTCTTGTCGGCGAAGGCGGTGCCCTTGTAGATGTTGGTGATCTCCCAGGGGCCCTGGACGATCGCCGCGACCTTGCCGCTGTTGAAGGCGTCCATCATGTGCGCGTAGGCGTCGGTGGTGACGTCGGCCTTGGCGGTGCCGGGCGAGGTGAAGAGCGTCTTGTAGGTCTCGATGCCCTTGACGGCCTCGGGCGAGGTGACGGTGATCTTCTTGCCCTTGGCGTCGACGGTGTCGGTGCCCTCGCCGAACAGGAACGGCATCGCGTAGTAGCCGTCGGCGGCCTTCAGCCAGAAGCCGTCCACGCCGGCCTTCTCCTTGACCGCGGCGGCGGCGGTCTTCAGCTCGTCCCAGGTGGCGGGGGCGGCGGTGATGCCGGCCTTGGCGAAGAGCTCCTTGTTGTACAGCAGGCCGAGGGTGTCGGTGACCAGCGGGACACCGTAGAGCTTGCCCTCGTACTTGGCCTGCTCGATCAGGCTGGGCTGGAACTTGGCGCTGTCGGCGGCGGCCGGGGTGCCGTCCAGCGGCTCCAGGAAGCCGGCCTTGGCGAAGGCGGCGGTCCAGCCGACCTCGGAGCGGAAGACGTCCGGAGCGCCCTTGGCCCCCATCGCGGTCTGGAGCTTGTTCTGCGCCTGGTCGAACGGCACGTTGACGAAGTCGACCTTGACGCCCGGGTTGGCGGCCTCGAACTTCTTGACGAGCTCCTGGTAGTTCGGCGCCTCGTTGGTGGCGTTCGACGTGTCCCAGTAGGTGAGGGTGACCGGCCCGTCGGCCTTGCCGTCCGAGCTGGAGCCGCTGCTGCCACAGGCAGCCATCGAGACCGCGAGGGCCACAACGAGGGCAGAGGCCGCGATGCCACGCCGCATGAGAACTCCTTGGGAGGGTGGGGGTGCCCGAGATGTAGGGAGGCAGGCGCATAATGGCTGCCTCGCGCCGACCGCACCGTTGCTGCCGTCGGGCTCGGAAGGAAGTTAACAGCGGGGCAATCGTCGCGGAAAGCCCTTGCAGCAAGTTTCTGCAAGAAACGGCGATCGTTACGCCCACGTGTCCTTCACGTTGCCGCACGGTAGTTGACAGGTGTGGAAGTTGTGGCGCTATGTCCGGTTCACCCCGGTCGGCCGGAGCCGCCGGGGCCACCCTCCGTACTGAAAACCCGGTGAAAGTATCTTGCAGCACGCGACTGCGCGGGTGCCCGGGCACCCGCACAGCACTGCCTGACCGGCCTGCACGGCCCGGCCAGGTCAGGCCGACCCGGCCCGGCCTGACCTTGCCGGACCGGGCGCCGGGGTCAGCCGGGCACCGCGGTCAGGCGACGCCCAGCCGCAGCACGGTGACCGAGCGGAACTCCTCCCCCGGGCGCAGCACGGTGCTCGGGAAGGCCGGGTGGTGCGGGGAGTCCGGGAAGTGCTGGGTCTCCAGCGCGATCCCGGCGAACGGCCCGTACGCCACCCCGCTCGCGCCGGTCACCGCGCCCTGGAACTTGTTGGCCGTGTAGACCTGGATGCCCGGCTCGGTGGTCAGCACCTCCAGGGTGCGGCCGCTGACCGGCTCCTCCAGCAGCGCGGCCCGGGCCGGGGCGCCGTCGGCCGGACGCGGCCGGAGCACCCAGTTGTGGTCGTACCCCCCGGGCCCGGCCAGCTGCGGGTGCTCGTCGTGCACCGACTTGCCGATCGGCCGGGCGGTGGTGAAGTCGAACGGCGTGCCGGCCACCGGCTCGACCCGGCCGTACGGGATCTGCCGCTCGTCGGCGGGGGTGTAGCCGTCCGCGTCCAGGGTGAGCAGGTGGCCGAGGACGTCGCCGGTGCCCTCCCCCGCCAGGTTGAAGTAGGCGTGGTTGGTGAGGTTGAGCACCGTCGGCCGGGTCGTCACGGCACGGTACGAGATGCCCAGCTCGCCGGCCGGGTCGAGCGTGTAGTCGACGGTGACGTCGAGCGCGCCCGGGAAGCCCTGGTCGCCGTCCGGGCTGTGCAGCCGCAGCCGGACGCCGCCGGGCAGTTCCTCGGCCGCCCACATCCGGTGCGCGAAGCCGTCCGGGCCGCCGTGCAGGGTGACCCCGCCGCCGGTCGGGGCCAGCGGGTACTCCTCGCCGTCGACACCGACCGCGCTGCGGTCGATCCGGTTGGCGTACCGGCCCACCACGGTGCCGTAGTGGCGGGCCGGGCCGAGGACCTCGGCGAGCCGCTCGGTGGAGAGCAGCAGCTGGGCCCGGCGGCCCTGCCGGTCGGGCGCGACCAGGGTGTGCAGGGTGGCGCCGAGGGTGAGCACGCTCGCCTCGTACGGGCCCGCCCGCAGCGTCCAGCGCTCGATGGCGGCGCCCGCGCCCGCGGGCTCGAAGGGCTCGTGCCGCACGGTGGTCGCCTGCGGCCCGTTCGCCGGGGGCGTCGCCATGGCCTGCTCCTCACTGGCGGCGGCGGTGCAGCGCCGCCGCGCTGGTTCCTGGGTCCCGTCCCGGGGGTTCCGCCGCGGCGGCCCGGTGGGCGAAAGCCTAACGAGCAGGGCGGCGGCGGGGGCGCTCATGAGGCCCCTGCGCGCCGCCCGGCGCCTCACCCGCCGCCGGACACGCCGAGGCCACGCGCCCGCCGTTCGCCACGCGCGCTCCCCGGCGCCGTTCGAACGGGAACCGTCAGGTCCCGGCAGCACCCGACCCGGCACCGTCCGGCCCGGCACCGTCCGGACCCGAGCCGTCCGGGTCGGAACCCTCCTGCCGACCGCCCCGTCGGCCGGGCTGCAGGCCGAGCGCGGCGGCCAGGCCGTCCGGGCCGCTGCCGGCCTTGCGGTACACGGCGGCCAGCCGGCGGTTGACCAGGCTGAGCGGGAGTTCCAGCTCCTCGGCGATCCGCTGCGGCGGCACACCGCGGACGGCCTGCCGGGCGACGTCCCACTCGGGCTGGCTGAGCATCTCGCGGACGTCACCCAGCCGGTTGGGCCGCAGCCCGTAGTTGGCCAGCTCGCGCCGGGCCCGGTCGACCAGTCCGTCGGCCGCGCAGTGCTGCGCCAGCTCGATGCCCTGGTACAGGTACTCCTGGGCGTCCTCCAGCCGTCCGACCCGGCGCAGCGCGGCCCCGAGGTCGACCAGGGCCACCGCGTGCTCGTAGCCGGCGGGCGACTGTCCGAGGTGCTCCACCGCCCGCTCCAGCAGCTCGACCGCCTGCTGGCCGTCCTCGATCTGGGCGTGCAGCCGCAGCGCGGTGCCGATCGCCGAGGCGGTGCCGAACCGCTCCGCGTCCGCGACCGACCGCCGGGCGTACTCGCGGGCGCGCTCCGGCTCGTCCCCGGCGAGGGCGATCGCCAGGTGTCCGGCCCAGGGCGCCCAGACCGTGTTGCGCCAGCCGCGGAGGTCCAGCTGGGCGCCGGCCTCGGTGAGCGCGGCGGCCGCGCCGGCGGGCCGGTCGACGGCGAGCAGCAGCTTGCCGTAGAGCGAGGCCGCGTCGGGCAGCACCATCGCGGTGGCGTGGTACGGCGGGTGGAACCCGAAGCCGATGGCGAGGTCCCAGGCCTCCCGGGGGCGGCCGCGGGCGATCAGGGTGTCGACCAGCACGCCGACCGCGTCCCAGGCGAGCGGCAGCTTGGGGCCGATCCGCTCGGAGAGCCGCAGCGCCCGGCGCAGGAAGTCCTCGGCCTCGGCGAGCAGGCCGCGCCGGAACCGGGCCAGGCCCATCAGGAAGTAGGCGAAGCCGCGGTGGGCACCGCTCCAGCCGGCCACCTCGAACTGGATGATGGCGTCCGAGAAGAGCCGCTCGGCCTGGGCGATGCGGTCGTTGTAGGTGTAGGAGAGGCCGAGCGTGGCGGGCAGCTCGAAGCCCCAGGTGTTGTCGGTCCAGCCGAGGCCCTTGGGCAGCCGGCCGTTGTCGAGGACGTCGTCGGCGTACCGCAGCGCCTCTGCGGAGGGCTCGCCGCGCAGGGTGAGGTCCCAGGCGCGCATCGCGAGGACGGCGCGGTCGGCGGCGTCCCGCCCGGAGAGGCTGTCGCAGAGCGCGCCCAGCCGGGCGGAGCGGGCCGGGCCGTCCTCCTCGGACTTGCGGTAGGCGTGCCACATGAACGAGGCGGCCTCCAGCCTGAGCCGGCCCGCCGGGTCTCCGACGGTCCGCTCGGCCTCGTCCTGGCAGACCATGGCGGCCTGGCGCAGTTCACCGCTGTGGGCGAGCACCTCGGAGAGCCGGAAGGTGGCGTCCACCCGCAGCGAGGCGCGCAGCGGCCCCTCCTCCGGGTCGAGGGCGAGCTTCAGCTGGTTGACGGTGGCCATCGGGTCGGTGAGCAGCGCGGAGCAGCCGAGCTCGTACAGCACCTCGGCGCGGTCCTGGTCGTCCGGCGGCTCGGCCAGGGCGCGGTGGAGGCAGCGCTGGGCGGCCTCGGGCGCGCCGATCAGCAGGTGTTCGGCGGCGGCCCGGCGGAGCTTGCGGACGGTCCGGTCGTCGCCCTCGCCCGCGAAGGTCTCCACCAGGTGGCGGGAGGCGGCGAGCAGGCCGAGCCCGGCGTTCTCGATCTCCGCGGCGGCCACGCCGTGCATGCCCGTCCGGGTGGCCTCCGGCATGGTGTTGTAGATCGAGCTGGCGATCAGCGGGTGGACGAATTCGAGGTTGCCGTTCGGGGTCTGGGTGAGCACCCGCTGCTTGCGCAGTTCCTTGACGGACTCGCGGGCGCCCTCGGCGCTCTGGGTGGAGATCCGGGCGGCGAGGTCCTGCCGGATGTCGGTGCCGAGCATCGCGGCGGCCCAGGCGAACCGCAGGGTGGTGGCGCCGAGCCGGTCCAGCCAGCTCTTGAGGGTCATCCCGGTGGCGTCGACGGCGAGTTCGCGCAGTTGCTGGGCGTTCTCCTCGACCGGGTCCAGCTCCTGGTCGCGGACCTGGTCGAGCAGGGCGACGACCTCGAAGGGGTTGCCGTTGACGACGTTCCAGAACTCGTAGCAGAAGGCGTCCTCGGCGCCGGCGCCGAGTTCGGCACGGATCATGTCGGTCACGGCGACGAGCGAGAGGCGGCTCAACTCGTGCTTGCGGGTGGCGAGTCCGGTGACAGCGCCGTGGTGCTCCTGGGACTCCTGCTGCCAGTCGGCGACGTCGTCGCGGTAGGCGAAGACCAGCAGCACGGGCAGCTCGCGGGCGCGGACGGCGAACTGGGAGAGCCAGGCGAGCGATTCGAGGTCGGCCCAGTGCAGGTCGTCGACGATCATCACCAGCGGGGCACGGCGCGGGGCGAGCTGGGTGAGGACGTAGTCGAGGCCGTCCCGGACGCCCTGGGGGTCGAGGCGGCGGGCGCCCTGCTTGGGCTGCTTGAGGCCCATCGCCGGTCCGACGACCTCTTCCCAGGTGCCCATGACCTGGCGGAACTCCCCGGGGTCCAGACTGCCGAACGCGGGCTGGAGCAGCTGGCGCAGGACGTGGTAGGGCTCGTTGAACTGGCGTTCGCCGCCACGCGCGAAGAGCACGGTGGCGCCCGGGCGCAGCTTGGCGAGGCGGCGGACCTCGTGCAGCAGGGTGGTCTTGCCGATGCCGGGCCGGCCGGAGAAGGTGAGCAGTTCGCCGATCTCGGTGCCGCCGGCCGCGAACTCGCGGCAGAGCTTGTCCACGGCGGCCTCGGCCGAGCGGAGTTCGGCGTCGCGGTCGCGCAGCCTGACCCGGTTCGGGGCGGCTGCCGCCTCCCGCCCGCCGGGCAGCGCCTCCGCCCGGAATTCGTTCTCCCGCTCGGTCACCGTCGCGCCTCCGCCTCGCCGATCCCTGCTCGTGGAGCCGAGGTTAGCGCCGCCGGAGGCGCCTTGGAATCCATTCACGCAGGCCGGGGCCGAGATCGAGGGTTCGAAGGGCTTGCCAAGGGCAATTGCCCTATATCCCTAACGTCCGATCATTGCATCGGATACTCTACGCCCCGCACGGCCAGTTGATCATGGCACAGTCGCACCTCCCCGCACGGCCGCTTCCCCCAACTCCCCCCACAGTCATTACCGGTAACGCCAGCACCCCCACCCTTCGCCGCCCGGGAGTCCGATGTCTGACGACACCTCACTTCAGATTCCGTTCCCGCACCGCCGCAGTCCCCACGGGCCGTACGCCACCGAACTGCACCGCGCCTGGCTGACCCGCCACCCGCTGCTGCCGGACCCGACCCACCCGTCGTACGCGCACTGGGAGGTGGTCGACCTCGCCGCGCTCGGCTACCCCGACACCGATCCCGACGAACTCGCCCTGGCCGCGGACCTGATGGGCTTCTACTTCCTGTTCGACGACCAGTTCGACGGACCGCTCGGACGCCGCCCCACCGAGGTCGCGCCGATCTGCGACCGGCTGATCGGCGTCCTGCACGGCGCCCGCCCCCGCCAGGACTCCCCCGTCGAGACCGCCTTCGCCGACCTCTGGGAGCGCAGCGCCCACGGCATGCCCGCCCGCTGGCAGGCACGCGCCGCGTACAACTGGGAGTGGTACCTCGCCAGCCACCCCGCCGAGGCGGCCGGCCGGATCTCCCCGCGCCCCCCGGACCGCGACGGGTACCTGGTCCTGCGGCGCGGCACCGCCGCGATGGAGACCATCTTCGACATGGTCGAACGGCTCGGGCACTTCGAGGTGCCGCCGGCCGTCCTGCACCACCCGGTGCTGCGCCAGCTCCGCCAGCTCGCCGCCGACATCCCGTCGCTCACCAACGACGTGCGGTCGTTCCCGCTGGAGGCGCCCCGCGGCGACGTCAACAACCTGGTGATGATCGTGCAGCGGGAGCGGAACTGCTCCGCCGAGGAGGCCTGCGCGGTGGTGATGGGGGAGGCGCAGCTGATGGTCGAACGCTGCCGGGGGCTCTACCAGCGGCTGCCCGACGTCCACCGGGAGCTCGGCCTCGCCCGGGTCGAACGGCTCCTCGCCCAGCGGTACGCCGACGGCCTCGTCACCTGGCTGGCCGGCTACCTGACCTGGGAGCGCCGTACCGGTCGCTACCAGGCCGCCTGAGGGGCGGAGCCGGCCGCCGGCGGTCCGCCGGCCGGGAACGACCGGAAACCGCCACCCTCCGTCGATCCCCGCCGTACGGACCGTAGCCGAACCGGCCGTGCCCGGCTAGGGTGCTGCCCGGTGGGTGCCCCGCCAGGGGCGCCCGACCCGCGTGTGTGTCCGTACTCTCCGCCGGGCCGCCCCCTTCGCTGCCCGGCGCACCGCCCGGCCCGCGCGCCGCGGCGGTGCCTCGACAGCGCGAGGAGGCACCCAGAGCATGCCGGTCTACCTGCCCCCGGGCCAGCCCGGATCCATCGTCAGCTACCGCCCCCGCTACGAGCACTGGATCGGCGGCCGGTGGGCGCCACCGGTCCTCGGCCAGTACTTCGAGAACCCCAGTCCGGTCACCGGCGAGGTCTTCACCGAGGTGGCCCGCGGCACCGCCGAGGACATCGAGGCCGCGCTCGACGCGGCCCACGCGGCCGCCCCGGCCTGGGGACGCACCCCGCCCGCCGAACGGGCCCAGGTCCTGCTGCGGGTCGCCGACCGGATCGAGCAGAACCTGGAGCGGCTCGCCGTCGCGGAGAGCTGGGAGAACGGCAAGCCCGTCCGCGAGACCCTGGCCGCCGACCTGCCGCTCGCCGTCGACCACCTGCGCTACTTCGCCGGCGCGCTGCGCGCCCAGGAGGGCGGCCTCTCCCAGCTGGACGAGGACACCGTCGCGTACCACTTCCACGAGCCGCTGGGCGTGGTCGGCCAGATCATCCCGTGGAACTTCCCGATCCTGATGGCGGTCTGGAAGTTCGCCCCGGCCCTGGCGGCGGGGAACGCGGTGGTGCTCAAGCCCGCCGAGCAGACCCCCGCCTCGGTCCTGCTGCTGGCCGAACTGACCGCCGACCTGCTGCCGCCCGGCGTGCTCAACGTGGTCAACGGCTACGGTCTGGAGGCCGGCCGGCCACTGGCCTCCAGCGACCGGATCCGCAAGATCGCCTTCACCGGCGAGACCACCACCGGCCGGCTGATCTCCCAGTACGCCAGCGGCAACCTGATCCCCGTCTCGCTGGAGCTCGGCGGCAAGAGCCCCAACCTGTTCTTCGCCGACGTCGCCGCCGAGCGGGACGCCTTCTACGACAAGGCCGTCGAGGGCTTCGCGATGTTCGCCCTCAACCAGGGCGAGGTCTGCACCTGCCCGAGCCGGGCGCTGGTCGAGTCCGCGGTGTACGACCGGCTGCTCGCCGACGGCCTGGAGCGGGTGCGCGGGCTGCGCCAGGGCAACCCGCTGGACACCGCGACCCAGGTCGGCGCGCAGGCCAGCGACGAGCAGCTCCGCAAGATCCTCTCCTACATCGAGATCGGCCAGGCCGAGGGCGCCAAGGTGCTGGCCGGCGGCGAACGGGCCGACCTCGGCGGCTCCCTCGCCGGCGGCTACTACGTCACGCCCACGGTCTTCGAGGGCGTCAACGGGATGCGGATCTTCCAGGAGGAGATCTTCGGCCCGGTCGTCGCCGTCACCCGGTTCGAGGACTTCGACGACGCCGTCGCGCTCGCCAACGACACGCTGTACGGGCTCGGCGCCGGCGTCTGGACCCGTGACGGCGCCACCGCCTACCGGGCCGGCCGCGCCATCCAGGCCGGCCGGGTCTGGACCAACTGCTACCACGCCTACCCCGCCCACGCGGCGTTCGGCGGCTACAAGAACTCGGGCATCGGCCGGGAGAACCACAAGGCCGTCCTGGAGCACTACCAGCAGACCAAGAACCTGCTGGTCAGCTACTCGCAGGAGGCCCAGGGCCTGTTCTAGCACCGGGGAGCCACGGCGCCCGGGGAAACGCGGAGTGGGAAGTCGGGCCGGCCGACTTCCCACTCCGTACGCCACTCCCCGTGGCTCAGCCGGGCGCCCCGAGGGGCAAATCACCCGTATCGGGATCTAAGCACATGAATACCGCCAAATCCCCGACGCGCCGCCGACATGCCCGGCGAGTCCCGGCCGACGCCCTAAACAGGAGGTACCGACCCTTCACCCCTGGGAGACCGGATGACCATCTCCACCGCCAAACTGTCCGACCCGACCGTGCGCGCCGCCGTCACCGCGATCAACGCCGGCGACCGCGAGGCCTTCGTCTCGCTGCTCACCCCCGACGCGACGATGTCCGACGACGGCTCCGACCGCGACCTGCAGGACTGGATCGACCGCGAGATCTTCACCAGCCGCGGCCACATGGACGTCCAGTCGGAGTCCGACGGCGGCCGCGCGCTGGTCGCCAACTACAGCAACGAGACCTGGGGCGAGATGCGCACCGCCTGGCGGTTCACCGTCGACGGCGGCCGGATCAGCCGCTTCGAGACCGGCCAGGCCTGATGTACCGGGCAGGCCTGATGTACCGGCCAGGCCTGATGTCCGCTCAGGCGAGCCCCAGGCAGCCCCGCACCGCCCGGATCAGCGTGCGGGAGCGGATGTCCCCCGTCACGCCGGGCTGCATGCCGTTGGTCACGTAGCCGAACCCGATCCCGAGGTCCGGGTCGGCGAAGCCCAGCGAGCCGCCCCGGCCCGGGTGGCCGAAGCTCGCCGGCGAGGCCATCAGCGCGGTCGGGCCGTGCCGGAAGAAGCCGAGTCCGAAGGTCGAGTTGACGATCAGCACCCGGTCCGGTCCGCTGACCACCGGTCCGACCGCGCGGGCCAGCACCTCCGGTCCGAGCAGCGGCGGCAGCGTCCCGCCGCTGCCGCCGTGCCGGTCGGCCGCGCCGACCAGTGCCGCGTAGAAGCGGGCCAGCGAGCGGGCGGTGCCGATCCCGCCCGCGCCGGGGATCTCGGCGGCCTGCACCGCCGGGTCGTTGAGGTCCACCCCGGGCCGCACCGAGGCGAACGCCCGGGCGGTCAGCGAGGAGGGGTCCTGGTAGGCGTCCCGGACCGCCTGCTTGGGGCGCAGCCGCAGCCCGCTCGGCCCGGTCCGGGCGGCCGCAGGCGCCGGCAGGTCGACCAGCCGGCCGACCCGCGGCGCGGCGCCGGACGGCAGCCCGATCCACAGGTCGAGGCCGAGCGGCCGGGCGATCTCCTCGGCGAAGTACTGGCCGACCGTGCGGCCGCTCACCCGCCGCACCACCTCGCCCACCAGCCAGCCGAAGGTGTACGGGTGGTAGCCGTGCGCGGTGCCGGGCTCCCAGGCGGGCGCCTGGGCGGCCACCGCGGCGGCCGCCCGCTCCCAGGTGAGCACGTCCTCCAGGCGCAGCGGCACGTCCAGCGCCGGCACCCCGGCCTGGTGCGACAGCAGCCAGCGCACCGGCACCCGCTCCTTGCCGGCCGCCTTGAACTCCGGCCAGTACGAGGCCACCGGCGCGTCCAGGTCGAGCTGCCCGCGGTCGGCCAGCAGCAGGGCGGTGGTGGCGGTCAGGCCCTTGGTGACGGAGCGCAGCACCTGCGCGGTGTCGGCGGTCCACGGCACGGCCGGCGCGGGCCGCCCGCCGACCTCGGGCCGGGCGTCGCCGCCCCACAGGTCGACCACCTTGCGGCCGCGCACGTACAGCGCGAAGGCCGCGCCGAGTTCGCCGTGCTCGCGGAAGTTGTGCGCGAAGGCGTCCCGTACGGGCTCGAAGCCCTCGGCCGTCTCGCCCCAGATCTCAACCACCGCGCGCCGCCCTCGATCGTTCGTGTGTCCGTGAACCGCCCGGAAACCCTAACCTGTCGGTCATGACCAACCCTGCCGAAGAGCTGCTGGACGTCGTGGACGAGCACGACCGGGTGATCGGGACCGCCGTGCGCGGGGAGGTGTACCGGCAGGGGCTGCTCCACCGGTGCGCCTTCGTGCTGGTCCGCGACCCGGCCGGGCGGATCTTCGTCCACCGGCGCACCGAGACCAAGCTGTTCGCCCCCGGCGCCTACGACATGTTCGTCGGCGGGGTGGTGGGGTCCGGCGAGACGTACGGGGACGCGGCCGTCCGGGAGGCCGAGGAGGAGCTGGGCGTCGAGGGGATCGTCCCGCGCCCGCTGTTCCGGTTCCTGTTCCGGGGCGGCGGGCTCGCCTGGTGGTCCGACGTGTACGAGGCCGAGTGGGACGGCCCGGTCGCCCCGCAGGAGTCGGAGGTCGGCTGGCACGCCTGGCTGACCCCGGACGAGCTGGCGGACCGCCTGGCCCGTGACGAGTTCGTGCCGGACGGCCGCGAGGCGTACCGTCGCTACCTGGAGCGGTACGCCGGGTGACGCCGGATAGGGTGGCGCGCATGGCATCCCGCACGCCGTCGGCTCCCTCCCCCGCGCCCTCGCGCTCGGAACGACCGGAGGGTCCGGAACGGCCCGAAGGCCCGCAGCAGGCGGAGCTCCCGGAGCCCCCGGGCCGTACGGAGCGCGCGGAGCGGTCCGCGCGCGGGAGCGGCGAGCGGACACGCCGGCGCCTCAGCGTGGACGAGCGGCGCGAGCAGCTGATCGCGGTCGCGCTGGAGCTGTTCAGCCTCCGCCCGCCGGAGGAGGTGTCGATCGACGACATCGCGGCCGCCGCCGGCGCCTCCCGGCCGCTGGTCTACCACTACTTCCCGGGCAAGCAGGCCCTGTACGAGGAGTCGCTGCGGCGCGCCGGCCGGGAGCTGGCGGCCCGGTTCGAGGAGCCCGCCGAGGGCCCGCTCTCCGAGCGCCTGTACCGGGTGATGGGCCGCTACCTGGACTTCGTGCAGAGCCACGGCCCCGGCTTCGCGGCGCTGCTGCGCGGCGGCTCGGTGGCGGCCAGCACCAACACCTCGGCGGTGATCGACGAGGTCCGGCGGGCCGCGCACGACCAGATCCTGGGCCACCTGGCGCTCCCCTCGCCCGGCCCGGCCCTGCGGCTCACCGTCCGGGCCTGGATCGCCAACGCCGAGATCACCTCGCTGGAGTGGCTGGCCGACCGTTCGGTGCCGCTGGAGGAGCTCCAACTGCACCTGGTGCAGGAGTTCGTCGCCGCGCTGACCCTGACCGCCGCCCGGGAGCCCGCGCTCGCCGCCGAGCTGGCCGGCTTCTTCGCCGACGAGCGCCCGGACGGGCCGACCGGACGGCTGGTCCGCGACCTGGCCGGCCTGTTCGCCGTCCCCGGCCTCGCCGAGGCGGTCACCGCCCTGGCCGTCGCACCCGGGCCCCCGGCACCCACCGCCGCGGCAGCGCCCGCCGCCGACGAGCCGCCCCGCTGACGGACGGCCCGGGCGGCCCCGCCGACGGACCGCCGCAGGACGCGCCCTGACGGCAGGTTCTGCCACGTCGGCGGCCTCTGATAGGAATGTGCACGGATCTGACGGCCCGCCGGTCACCCCCGGGCACCGATCCCCGGACCACCGAACGCACACCGAGCAGAGCGGGGGGCTCAACAGTTGACCCAGGACGGCCAGTTCAGCGCGGAGGTCAACCCCTTCGCAGCGGCGGAGCGGGTGTCCGCGACGCTCGGAACGCTCACCGACGCCCTCTTCGACGCCCGGACCTCGCGCCACCCGGCGGCCTCGCTGACCGCCCTGCGGTCGGCCGTCCACCCGGCCGCCGAGGCACTCTTCGACCTGCCGCTCGCCCCCAACGGCCCGGTGCACACCGCCGTCGACCGGCTCGGCACCGTGGTCACCGCCGGTACGGCCCGCCCGGGGACCGGTGCCGGGGTCTCCGCGCTGGCGACCGGCGCGCTGCTGGCCCGATACGGCGCCGACGGCCCGGTCCGCGGCGCGGCGGCCGGCGCCGACGGCGCTCCGGCGGCCGACCGGTTCGAGCTCCCGGTGACCGGCGAGCCCGCCGACCCCAAGCTCCGCCCGCCGTTCACCGCCGCGCTGGCCGCGCTCGCCGCCGGGCAGCAGACCCGGCAGCCGGTGGAGCTCGCCACCGGCGCCGGCGCCGAGGTCCGCCTGGTCGTCCCGCCCGGCTTCCATCCGCTCACCTCCCCGGGCGGGCCGCCCGGCGTCTCCGCCCGCACCGTGCCCACCGGCCCGGTCGGCGGCGTCCCGGCCGTCCGGGGCGTGGCCCCGGCCACCGGCGCCGCCGCCGCCGAACTGGCCGTGCACCTCGCGGAGACCGCGGAGGAGCTGTTCAGCGGTACCGGTGCGGCCGCCCGCCGCGACTTCGCGGTGATCGCCGCCGCCCTGGCGGACGTGGTCACCGCCTCGGGCGCCGTCTACGCGGGCGTCTGCGCCCTCCAGCTGGACGGCCGGCCGGCCGACGCCACCCTGGTGGTCTCGCTCGCCCGGCACCCGCTGCCGATCACCGGGCTGGCCACCGAACTGGCGACCGTCCGCCGGCACGCCGAGGTCTGGACCGTGCTGCTGCCGGCCGGTCCGGCCGCCGTGCTGGTGGAGGGCCGCAGCGTCCCGGTCCCCGGCCCGCTGGCCGCGGACGGGGTACGCCGCTGGGCGGTCACCTCGGTGGTGGAGGCGTTCGTCCCGCTGCCGGACGGCGTCTCGGTGCTCTGCGTCCAGCTCAGCACCGCCCAGCCGCAGGACTGGGAGCTGTACACGGACGTCTTCGCCGAGCTGCTGAAGAGCGTGCAGTTCGGCTGGGACGGCCTGCCCGGTGCGCCGACCGTGCCCGGCCCGGCCGCGGCCGCCCAGGAGGCGTTCCCGGCCGCCGCACAGGCCTCGGCGCAGACGGCCGCACAGGCCGCGACCCAGACGGTCGCACCGCCGGACCCGGCACCGGCCCAGGACGTCCCGCCGGCGCCGGCCGACCCCGCGCCCCCGTTCCACCCGGCGGCCCCCGCGACCTCCGCGGCCGCTGCACCGGCCGACGCCCTGCCCGCCGACGCCCCGCCCGCCGACGCCACGCCGCTCCCGGTCCACCTCCGGGGGACTCCGGTCCGCATCCCGCCCGCCGACTTCAACCCCTTCGCGCCGGTCGCCGACCCGACCCCGCCCCAGCCGATCCTCGTCCCCGCCGACACCGGCAACACGGCCGACACCGGCCGGACGGCCGGCGCGGGCGACACGGCCGGCGCGGGCGACGGCACCGGCGGCGCCGCGCTCGGTGACGAGGCCGCTCTGCCGCCCAGGCCCAAGGGCACCCCCGTCATGGTCCCGCCGCCGGACTTCGACCCCTTCGCCCCGCAGCCGGCCGCGCCGCCCACCCCGCACCTCCAGGCGGGCCCGCCCCCCGCCGCACCGGTCGCCGACCCCTTCGGCACGGTGACCGCGGCCGACCGTCCGAGCGACCCGTTCGGCACCACCCTCCCGCTGCAGCCCTCCCCCGTCCCGCCGCCGCCCTCCGGCCCGCCGGCCTTCCCGGCTGCCCAGGCCGTGCCCGCCGGGGACGGCACCGGGGGCACCGACGGACCCGGGCCAAGGCCCAAGGGCACCCCGGTGATGGTCCCGCCGCCGGACTTCAACCCCTTCGCCCCGCAGCCGGAGGACCGCCCCGCCCCGCCGCCGGCCGCGGCCCCCGAGAGCAGCCCGTTCGGCTGAGCCCGCACCGTCCGGCCACCCCGGCCGTCGCTCCCGCCCCTCCGGAGCGACGGCCGCCCCGGCGATGCCGCCGGGAGTCACTCCCGCCCCGCCACCGCTCCACCGCCGCCCCGCCGGTTGGTTCCGCAACATGACTCCACCGGGCGGCAGTTGGCGACACCGCAGGTCAACTGGGCCCCACGGCAAGGCCCGTCATGCCCACGACCGGTAACTGGTACAGACCTATTGCCAGTTGCCGATCGGCTCCCTACTCTCGGCACAGGATCCTCCGCGGCACCCCGACGGCCCGAGGTCTCCGGTTCCGTGCCGCCCCCATGGCCGGAGCACGCTGCTCCACGCACCTGACACCTCCCCACGGGTAACGGGGCGTCCGGGCCTGCCCCGGGACCCCAGGACAGGAGCCTTATCCATGCGCAGACGTCGGATCAGCCTGCCGCTGCTCGCGGCCGGGACACTGCTCGTCCCGCTGCTCGCCGCCGCCCTCCCTGCCACCATCGCCAACGCCCGCTCGACCGAGGCCGTCGCCGGGTCCGCCACCGCGACCTTCACCAAGGGCAGCGACTGGGGCACCGGCTACGACGCCAGTTACACCATCACCAACGGTTCCAGCGCCCCGCTGAACGGCTGGACGCTGGAGTTCGACCTGCCCACCGGCAACACCGTGGCCGGCCTCTGGAACGCGACGTACACCACCTCGGCCTCCCACGTCACGGTGAAGAACCCCGGCTGGGCGTCGACCCTGCCGGTCGGCGGCACGTACAACGTCGGCTTCAACATCGCCTACTCGGGTGCCTACAAGCCGCTGCTGAACTGCAAGTTGAACGGCCAGCCGTGTGACGGAACCGGCGGGGACCAGACCGCGCCGACCGTCCCGGGCAGCCTCCAGGCGGGCAACGTCACCCAGACCTCGGTCGGCCTGTCCTGGACGGCGAGCACCGACAACGTCGCCGTCACCGGCTACGACGTCTACCGCGACGGCACCAAGGTGGCCACCACCGACGGCGCCACCACGGCAGCCACCGTGCAGGGCCTGACCGCGGGCACCACCTACCAGTTCACCGTCCAGGCCTTCGACGCGGCGGGCAACCGCTCGGCGGCTGCCGGGCCGGTCGGCGCGACGACCCTGCCGCCGGTCGAGGACCGGCAGGCGCCGACCACCCCGGGCACTCCCACGGTGACCGGCACGGACTCCAACTCGGTCTCGCTGACCTGGACCGCCAGCACCGACAACGTCGGCGTCACCGCCTACGACGTCTACGCCGGCGGCACGGTGGTCGCGACCGTCACCGGCGCGTCCGCCACCGTCGGCGGCCTGGCGCCGGACACCGAGTACACCTTCACGGTCAAGGCCCGCGACGCGGCCGGCAACGTCTCTCCGGCGTCCGGCCCGGTGACCGGCAAGACCAAGCCCGGCGGCACCAACCCCGGTGCGCTGAAGATCGGCTACTTCACCCAGTGGAGCATCTACGCCCGCGGCTACAGCGTGAAGCAGCTCGACACCTCCGGCTCGGCCGGCCGGCTGACCACGCTCAACTACGCCTTCGCCAACATCCACCCGAGCACCAAGCAGTGCTTCATCACCAACAAGGCGGCCGGGCCGGACAACGACCCGAACGCGGGCGACGGCGCCGGTGACGCCTGGGCCGACTTCGGCAAGGGCTGGGACGCGGGCAGCTCGGTGGCCGGCACCACCGACACCTGGGACCAGAAGCTGGCCGGCAACTTCAACCAGCTGAAGCAGCTCAAGGCCAAGTACCCCAACCTCAAGATCCAGATCTCGCTGGGCGGTTGGTCGTACAGCAAGTGGTTCTCCGACGCGGCCGCCACCGACGCCTCCCGCAAGGCGCTGGTCAGCTCCTGCATCGACATGTACATCAAGGGCAACCTGCCGGTGATCGACGGCCGTGGCGGCGCGGGCAGCGCGGCCGGCATCTTCGACGGCATCGACCTCGACTGGGAGTGGCCGAACTCCGACGGGCACACCGGCAACATCTTCCGGCCCGCCGACAAGGCCAACTACACCCTGCTGGCGCAGGAGTTCCGCCGCCAGCTGGACGCGCTCGGCGCCACCACCAACAAGCACTACACGCTGAGCGCCTTCCTCCCGGCCGACCCGGCGAAGATCACCGCCGGCATCGACATCCCCGGCCTGTTCGGCGCCTTCGACTTCGCCACCATCCAGGGCTACGACTACCACGGCGGCTGGGAGATGGTCACCAACCAGCAGTCCGCCATCAAGGTCGCGGCCGGCGACCCGAACCCGCCGGCCCGGCAGTTCAGCTCCGAGATCGCGATCGGCGCGTACGTGAACGGCGGCGCCCCGAAGAGCAAGCTCACGCTGGGCATCCCGTTCTACGGCCGGGGCTGGACGGGCGTGCCGCGCGGCACCACCAACGGCCTCTTCCAGACCGCGACGGGCCCCGGCCCGGGCACCTACGAGGCCGGGTTCGAGGACTACAAGAAGCTCAAGCAGATGGCCACCAGCGGTGGTTACACCATCTACCGGGACCCGGTGGCCGGCTACGCGTACATCTACAACGGCTCGGTCTTCTACAGCTACGACGACCCGACCGAGATCGCCCGGAAGACCGCCTGGATCAAGTCCCAGGGCCTGGCCGGTGCGATGATCTGGGCCTTCGACGGTGACACGCCCAACGGCGAGCTGATGGCCGCGGTGGACAACGGCCTGAAGTAACCCGACGACGGCCCGCTCCGGCGGGCCGGTTCAGACCCGCCTGGCCCGTCGTGCGCTCACCGCGCGCGGCGGGCCAGGTGCACGACGTCCGGAACGCCCCGGGCCACCCGGATCTCGTGGGTGACGACGTCCAGGAAGCCCGCCGCTCGCAGCGCCTCCTCGAAGGCCGCGGACGGCTGCGCGCTCCAGACCGCCAGCACCCCGCCCGGCTCCAGCCGGTGCCAGAGCACGGCCAGTCCGTCCGCGCCGTACAGCCCGGCGTTGGAGTCGGTGACGGTCCAGTCCGGGCCGTTGTCGATGTCGAGGCAGAGCGCGTGGTAGCGCGCACCGTCCGCCGCCGCGAGGTACTCCAGCAGGTCGGTGTGGAGCACCTCGACCCGCCCGTCACCCAGCGCGCCGGCGGAGACGGCGGCCAGCGGCCCGGTCCGGTGCCAGTCGATGATCGCGGTCTCCCGCTCGACGACGGCGATCCGCCCCCACCGCGGCTCGGCCGCCGCGTAGGCCAGCGAGAAGCCCACCCCGAGCCCGCCGATCAGCACCGCCGGCCGCTCCACCGCGCCGGTCCGGTCCAGCTCGTCCAGCGCCGCCTGGATCAGCAGCCGCTCGGAGCGCCCGTCGGCGGTGTCCATCAGGAAGCAGCCGTTGGCGATGATCTCGTAGTGCCGCCCGCGCTGCCGCAGCACCACCTCCCCGTAGGGGCCCTCGCGCCGGTCGAGCGTGACGACGGTGTCGAAACCGTCCCGTTCGGGCAGTGCGGTGGACATGCTGCGGGTCCTCTCCGGCCTTCGGGAGCCCCGGTCGGGGGCTCGGACTACCCGCCCGACAATAGCGGAGGCCGCACCGGGCCCGGTCACGTCGTGATCAGCACCCCCGCGTACGAGACCCCGGCCACCATCACCCAGGAGCCGAGCCCGAGCAGCGCGATCCGCCCGCCCGTACGGGCCATGGTCGGCAGGTGGACGGCGCTGCCGAGCCCGAACAGCGCGGCCGCCAGCAGCAGTTCCTGGGCGTCACCGGCCAGGCCGAGCGCCCGTTCCGGCACCAGCCCGGTGGTGCGCAGCACGATCATCGCGAGGAACCCGGCGACGAAGAGCGGCACCAGCGGCGGCCGTTTCCCGGCCGCCCCGCCGGCGGCGCCGTCCCCGGCGCCCTCGGCCGGGCCGGTCCGCGCCCGGGCCCGGGCCCGTCGCGCGGCCACCACGACGCCGGCGACCAGCGGGGCCAGCAGCACCACCCGCATCAGCTTGACCAGGACGGCCTCGCGCAGGGCGCCCGTCCCGCCGGTCTGGGCGGTGGCGACGACCTGTCCGACGTCGTGCACGCTGGCACCGACCCAGCGCCCGAACTCGGCCTCGTCCAGCCCGAGCGGCTGCTGGAGCAGCGGCAGGACGGCGATGGCCAGGGTGCCGCAGAGGGTGACCAGGGCGACGGAGGCGGCGACGTCCTCCTCCTCGCTGCCGGCGGCCTGGCTGACCGCGCCGATCGCCGAGGCGCCGCAGATCGAGTACCCGGTGGCGACCAGCAGCGGCTGGTCGCCGGGCAGGCCGAGCCGGCGCCCGAGCCAGCAGGTGCCGGCGAAGGTCGCGGCG
Organism: Kitasatospora sp. NPDC042419; assembly: GCF_056437345.1. NCBI lineage: Bacteria > Bacillati > Actinomycetota > Actinomycetes > Kitasatosporales > Streptomycetaceae > Kitasatospora > Kitasatospora sp. NPDC042419. Next base: position 492,556 of record NZ_JBWKAW010000004.1, on the reverse strand, counting down.
ACGACGGCGAGCACCATCGCGACGGTGGCCCAGCCGAGGCCGAGCACGTCGTCCAGTCCGAGCTTGAGGCCGAGCAGCACGATGCCGAGCCGCATCAGCCGCCGCCCGGCGGTGGAGAGCCCGGGCCGGGCGGCGCCCCGGACCAGCGGTCGCAGCCCGGGCAGGTGCGCGGCGGCGACGCCGAGCAGCACGGCGGCGGTGAGCTTGGGCACGGCGGGGACGGCCTGGTGGACGGCGAAGGCGGCGGCCACGCCGAGCGCGGCGAGCAGCAGGCCGGGGGCGTCCCCGCCGAGCGGGGGAAGGGAGCGGGTGCGGACGCGCCGTTCCCGGACGGTCAGTGCCATGCGGGGCTCACCGGGGGTCGCCGGCGGGCAGCCGGTAGACCCGCCGGATGCTGGTGCCGAGCCGGGCGACGTCGGCGCCGTAGACGTGGATGGATATGGCGGTGGAGGCGCAGGCGTTGCGGACGAGGTGGATGTCGCCGGGCGGGGCGAAGGCGGCGACGGTACCGGCGGGGCCGACCACGTGCTCGGTCTCGACGAGGTGGGCGGTGCGGCCGTCGGAGACCAGCCGGTAGCGGGTCTCGCTCTCCTGGCCCTGGTGGACGCCGGCCACGCACCAGGAGACGTGGTCGTGGATCGGGGTCCGCTGGCCGGGCAGCCAGACCAGCGCGACGACGGAGAAGGAGCCGTCGTCCTCGGCGTGCAGGACGTGCTGGCGGTAACGGTCCGGGTCGCCCTCGCGCTGCTCGGCGGTCAGCAGTTCGGTGTCGCCGAGGTGCGGGGCGAGGCGTTCGCCGACCAGGTAGGCGGTGAGTTCCGGGGGCAGGCCGCGGTCCACGACCGCGCGGATCTCGCCGACGAGGGCGGTCATGCGCTCGGTGAGCCGGCCGCTGCCGACCGTGGCTGAGGGTGTCATGCCAGCAGGTTCGACCCGGCCCACCTATCACGTCCAACGAGGGTTCTTTAGCGATCCCCCAATGAGCGCTTATGAATCGGACCCCGCGCCGGGCCGGGTCAGCACCCGACCCGCAGCGCGGCCGCCGACCGCAGGTGGTCCAGCACCAGCGCGGTCGCCGGGATCCGCCGGTGCTCGCGGAGCACGTACGCGCTGACCCGGCGGCGCAGGTGCGGCTCGACCGCCCGGCCGGTGACCTTGCGGTGGCACATGAAGGAGAGCACCAGGGCCGGCATCAGGGCGATCCCGACGCCGGCGGCGACCAGGCTCTGCACGGCGAGGTTGTCGTCGGTGGAGAACACGATGTCGGGCGCGAACCCCTCCTCCGCACAGACGTGCAGCAGGTTGGCCCGGCAGCGCGGACAGCCGGCGATCCAGCGCTCGCCGTCGAGGTCGGCCAGCCGGACGGCGTGCCGGCGGCCGAGCGGATGGCCGACCGGCAGGAGCACGGTCAGCAGGTCCTCCATCAGCGGTATCTCGTCCAGCTCCGCCGGGACCTCGGCCGGCGCACCCGGATAACGGAAGGCCAGCGCGATGTCGCACTCGCCGCGGAGCAGCCGCTGGACGGAGTCCGGCGGCTCGGCCTCCAGCAGTTCGACCCGGACGCCGGGGTGCTCGGCGAGCAGCCGGGCCATCGTCTCGGGGATCAGGGTGGCGTTGGCGCTGGGGAAGGCGCAGACCCGGACCCGCCCGGCGCGCAGCCGGGCCAGCGCGGCGAGCTGCTGCTGGGCGGCGGAGAGGCTGCCGAGGATCCGCTCGGCGTGCCGGGAGAGCGCCTCGCCCGCCTCGGTGAGCCGCAGTCCGCGCCCGGCCCGGGTGAACAGGGGGAGGCCGACGGTCCGTTCCAGGGCCTTCATCTGCTGGGTGATGGCGGGCTGGGTGTAGCCGAGTTCGCGGGCGGCCGCCGAGTAGGAGCCCGCCCGGACGACCTCGTGGAAGGTCCTGATGTGCCGCGAGTCGAATACCGGCTCCACTGCCCCTCCGCCCGGCCGCCGTGCCACGTCCCGGCAATCATAAGCAGAGTTTGGAGGAGCAGAGCCAGACCTCCTCCGCACCTATGGTTTACGGGCGAACCGCCCGCCCCTCGCGCACCCGGCGGCTACTGCCGGGGCGCCGTCGGCAGCCCCATCGACACGTCGGCGCTGGCCACCGGCGCCCCGCCGTGCATGCTCGGGCTGCGCCGGCTGCGCCGCTCGACCCAGCGCGCGAACCAGGAGAGCAGCAGGCACATCCCGATGTAGACCGGCGCGATCACCATCACCACCGGGATGAACGGCAGGTCGTAGTCCAGGTTGGTGGCGATCAGCTTGCCCGCGTGCAGGAACTCCTCGTAGGTGATCAGGAAGCCCAGCGAGGTGTCCTTCAGCGCCACCACCAGCTGGCTGATGATCGCCGGCAGCATCGCCCGGTTGGCCTGCGGCACCAGGACGTACGCCATCACCTGGGTCTTGCGCATGCCGAGCGCGAACGCCGCCTCCTTCTGCCCCCTCGGCACCGCCAGCACGCCGGCCCGGAACACCTCCGCGAGCACCGAGCCGTTGTAGAGCACCAGCCCCGCCACCAGCGCCCAGAGCGGTTCGACCTTGAGCGCGACGAAGATGAAGAAGATCATCACCAGCAGCGGCATGGCCCGGAAGAACTCCACCACCAGGGTGGAGAACCAGCGCACCACCCGGTGGTCCGAGAGCCGCCCCGCCGCGAACAGCGCTCCGAACGGCAGCGCGAACAGCACCGTCCACCCGAAGGCCTTGAGGGTGTTGGCGAGCCCGCGCAGCAGCAGCTCCTGGACGCCCACGTACTCGAAGGCCATCCACTTCTGCTCGGTGAACTGCTGGGTGTGGAAGAGCATGTAGACGATCCAGCCGACCAGCGCGGCGATCGCCAGCAGCGCGACGGCGCCGTACAGCCGGTGCCGGGCGAGCGCCTTGGGGCCCGGGATGTCGTAGAGCGCCGAGGATTCCACCGTCATCGCGACACCGCCAGTCGTCGTTCCAGCAGGTTGAACACGGCACTGACGGCCAGCGTGATGATCAGGTAGCCGACGGCGATCCAGACGAAGGTCCAGACGATGCTGTAGCCGAGCTCGTTGATGGTCCGGTAGGTGCCGAGCAGCTCGGTGACGCTGAACGAGCCGGCGATCGCCGTGTTCTTCGCCAGAGCGATCATCACACTGCCGAGGGGGGCGATCACCGACCGGTACGCCTGCGGAAGCACCACCAGGCTCATCGTCTGGCCGAAGGTCATCCCCAGGCTGCGGGCCGCCTCGCCCTGCCCGGTGGGCACCGTGTTGACCCCCGAGCGCATCGCCTCGCAGACGAACGCCGAGGTGTAGCAGCCGAGCGCGAGCACCGCGAAGGTGAAGAACGGCAGGGTGATGTCGAACCGCGGCAGGCCCAGCACCACGATGAAGAAGAGCAGGGTCAGCGGGGTGTTGCGCAGCAGCGTCACCCAGGTGGTGCCGAACACCCGCAGCGGCTTCACCGGCGAGACCCGGAAGCTCGCCACCAGCACGCCGAGCACCAGCGCCAGCACCGCGCTCACCACGAACAGCGAGAGGGTCCCGAGGAAGCCCTCCCAGTAGGTCGACCAGTTGTCGGTCAGCGTCTTCACGGGCCGGCCCCTCCTCAGTACCGGTCGATCGGCGGCGGGGTGGGCGCGGGCACCCCGGAGAGGCCGAGGGTCGCGTCGTAGGCCTTCCGCCAGTCGCCGTTCTCCTCGTGGTGCGCCAGCGCGTCGTTCAGCGCCCCGCGCAGCACGGTGTCGTTCTTCGGCGTGCCGATCCCGTACGGCTCCTGGGAGAACAGCGGCCCGACCACCTTGAGCTCCTCCGGCACCTTGGCCGCGTAGCCCATCAGGATGGTGTTGTCCGTGGTCACCGCGTCCACCTGGGAGGTGATCAGGTTGTCGACGCAGGCCGAGTAGGTGTCGTAGCCGATCAGCCTGGCCTTCGGGTAGTCCTTCTGGATCCGCTGGTACGGGGTGGAGCCGGCCGCCGAGCAGACCTTCTTCCCGTCCAGGTCCTCCGGCCCGTCGATGGTGTCGTCGTTCCGGCGCACCAGCAGCGACTGCCCGGCCAGGTAGTACGGCCCGGCGAAGCCGACCAGCTTCTTGCGGTTGTCGTTGATCGTGTAGGTGCCCACGTAGTAGTCGACCTGGCCGTTCTGCAGTGCCGTCTCACGGTTCGCCGAGGCGATGGTCCTGAACTCGACCCGGTCCGGGGCGAAGCCGAGGTCGGCGGCGACCATCTTGGCGATCTCGATGTCGAAGCCGGAGTACACCCCCGTGGCCGGGTTCTTCTGGCCCAGGTAGGGCTGGTCCTCCTTGGCGCCGACCACCAGGTGCCCCCGGCTGCGCGCCGCGTCCAGGGTCGGCGAGCCGGTGATCCCGGCGCCGCTCTCCACCTGGTAGCTCGGCAGCGCGCTGGGCTGCGGCCCCTTGGGCGGCGGGGTGCCCTCCTTGCCGCAGCCGGCCGCGAGCACGGTCGCGGCCACGGCGGCCGCCACGACGGCGGCGGTCACGGTCTTCTTCACGGGCGCGGCCTCAGTGCTTCAGGATCTTGGACAGGAAGTCCCGGGCGCGCTCGCTCTCCGGGGCGCCGAAGAACGCCTCCGGGCTGCGGTCCTCGACGATCCGCCCGTCGGCCATGAAGACCACCCGGTTGGCGGAGGCCCGGGCGAACCCCATCTCGTGGGTCACGACGATCATGGTCATGCCCTCGTGCGCCAGCCGGCGCATCACGTCCAGCACCTCGTTGATCATCTCGGGGTCGAGCGCCGAGGTGGGCTCGTCGAACAGCAGCGCCTTGGGGTCCATCGCCAGCGCCCGCGCGATCGCCACCCGCTGCTGCTGGCCGCCCGATAGCTGGGCCGGGTACTTGTCCGTCTGCGAGGCCAGCCCGACCCGGTCCAGCAGCTCCCGGGACCTCCCGTCCGCCTCCGCCTTCGACCGCCCGCGCACCTTGATCTGCGCCAGCGAGACGTTCTGCAGCACGGTCTTGTGCGCGAACAGGTTGAAGGACTGGAACACCATCCCCACCTCGGCACGCAGCTGCGCGAGCCCCTTGCCCTCCTCGGGCAGCGGCCGGCCGTCGATCACGATCTCGCCGGACTCGATCGGCTCCAGCCGGTTGATCGCCCGGCAGAGGGTGGACTTGCCGGAGCCGGACGGCCCGATCACCACCACGACCTCGCCCCGGCCGATGGTCAGCTCGATGTCCTGCAGGACGTGCAGCTCGCCGAAGTGCTTGTTGACGCCGCGCATCTCGATCAGGGGCGTGAAGGCGGAGAGCCCCGGCCCGGACGCGGGCTGGGGCTCCGGTGTCACGGTCACCGACTGCTCCGGCCCTTCAGCAGCCACCCCAGCGCGCCACCGGCGAGCAGGGTGGCGAGCAGGGCGATCCAGAGCGGCGCGGTCACGGTGAAGACCCAGAACTGGATCTTCACCCTTTCGAGGTTGGCGAACAGGAACCACACCGCCAGCACGACGATGACGCCGATCCCGATGTACCGGGTGGGGATCCCGCCGATCTCACTGCGCTTGGTGCCGGACGAGCCGTCTGAAATCTTGGTCACAGGCGAAGTCTGCGGTCGATTGGGCGGGTTTGCCCGGCTACGCGCCCGGGAGTAACCCGCACGGGGCAACCTCGCCCCGCTCGGGTTTACCTCCCGTCACGCTCCGTCCGGCCCGCGGGTGCTGCCCCCGGGCCGCCCCGGCGACAGCACCGCCGGGGCGGCCGCGCGGCCGGCCGGCCCGTCAGTCCGCCGACGGCTCGTCCCGCCAGGAGCGCCAGAGGGCGGCGTACGGACCGCCGGCGGCCACCAGCTCCGGGTGGCTGCCGTACTCGCTGATCCGCCCGCCCTCGACCACCGCGATCACGTCCGCGTCGTGCGCCGTGTGCAGCCGGTGGGCGATGGCGATCACCGTCCGCCCCTCCAGCACCTTGGAGAGCGAACGCTCCAGGTGCCGGGCGGCCCGCGGGTCCAGCAGCGAGGTGGCCTCGTCCAGCACCAGGGTGTGCGGGTCGGCCAGCACCAGCCGGGCCAGCGCCAGCTGCTGCGCCTGCGGCGGGGTCAGCACGGCGCCCCCCGAGCCGACCTCGGTGTCCAGCCCGGCCGACAGCGCGTCCACCCAGTCGCCGGCGTCCACCGCGTCCAGTGCGCCGCGCAGCTCGGCGTCGTCCGCGTCCGGCGCGGCCAGCCGCAGGTTGTCGCGGAGCGTGCCGACGAAGACGTGGTGCTCCTGGTTGACCAGCGCGACCTCGGAGCGGACCCGCTCGGCCGGCATCCGCGACAGCGCCGCCCCTCCGAGCGTCACGCTGCCCCGGCCCGGCGCGTAGATCCCGGCCAGCAACCGCCCCAGGGTGGACTTGCCCGCCCCGGACGGCCCGACCAGTGCGACCCGGCTGCCCGGGGCGACGTCCAGGCTGATCCCGTGCAGCACGTCGGCACCCTCGCGGTAGCCGAACCGGACGTCCCGCGCCTCGACCCGCCGCCCGCTCGGCCGGGCCGCCTCGTCGCTCTCCTGCTCGGGCACCTCACGCACCCCGACCAGCCGGGCCAGCGAGGCCTGCCCGATCTGCAGCTCGTCGTACCAGCGCAGGATCAGGTCGACCGGGGCGGTCAGCGCCTGGGCGTAGAGCACCCCGGTGGTCAGCTGACCGACCGTGATCCAACCCCGGAGGGTGAACAGCCCGCCCAGCACCAGGGTGCCGAGCACGGCCAGGGTGTAGACCGCGTCGATGGTCGGGAACCACGCCGAGCGCAGCCACAGGGTGTACCGCTCCCAGGCGATCCACTCCGCCAGCTTGCGGTCGGTCAGCCGGACCCGCTGGTCGCCGAGGCGCAGCGCCTCGACCGTCCGCCCGGCGTCCACCGTCTCGGCCAGCACGGTGTTGACGGCCGCGTACCCGGCGGACTCGTTCCGGTAGGACTGCGGGGCCCGCCGGAAGTACCAGCGGGAGGAGGCCAGCAGCAGCGGAAGGCCGATCAGCGAGGTGAGCGCGAGCAGCGGCGAGGTGGCCACCAGGGCGCCCAGCACCAGCAGCAGCGACACGATCGCCACGGCCAGCTCCGGCACCGCCTCGCGGACCGACTTGTCCAGCCGGTCGATGTCGGTGGTGCCGCGGGAGACGAGGTCCCCGGTGCCGGCCCGCTCCAGCACGCCGGTGGGCAGCGCCACCGAGCGGACCAGGAAGTCCTCCCGCAGGTCCGCCAGGACCCGCTCGCCGAGGACGCTGCCGCGCAGCCGCGACCACCAGGTGAAGGCCGACTGCACGGCCAGCGCCAGCAGGTACCAGGCGACGGCGACGGTGATGGTCTCTCCGGCGGTGCCGGTGGCCAGCGACTCGACCAGGGTGCCGAGCACCCAGGGCCCGACCAGCCCGGCCGTGGTCGCCACCGCGTGCAGCCCCACCACGGCGGAGAAGCCGCCCCGGTGGCGCCGGGCCAGCAGCCGCAGGTAGGACCGCACGGCGGCCGGGGAGCCGACCGGCAGGGTGGTGGCCGGCCCCTGCTCCTGGTGGACGGGGGGCTTCATGGCGTGCTCCTCGGCTGTACTCGGACGTCGACTCGGATGCGGTGCACGGCGCTGCGGCGGGCGGCGCTGCGGTGCACGGCGCTGCGGCGGGCGGCCGGGCTCACACGGCCTCCCCCACCGGCGCCGGCTCCTCCGCGCGGGTGACCACCGCCCGGTAGCCCGGCTCGGTCCGCATCAGCTCGCGGTGACGGCCGGCCGCCGCCACCCGCCCGTCGCGGACCAGCACGACCCGGTCCGCCTGGTCGAGCAGCAGCGGGCTGGTCGCGAAGACCACCGTGGTGCGCCCCTCCCGGTTGCGGCGCAGCCCGGCCGCGATCCGGGACTCGGTGTGCGCGTCCACCGCACTGGTCGGCTCGTCCAGGACGAGCACCGGCGGGTCGGCCAGCAGCGACCGGGCCAGTGCCAGCCGCTGCCGCTGGCCACCGGAGAGCGAGCGGCCGCGCTCGGTGATCTCCGCCCGCATGGCGTCCCCCCGGCAGGTGGGCGAACCGTCGACCAGGGCGTCCAGGACGTCCTCGGCGCGGGCCGCGGCCAGCGCGTCGGCGGGTTCGACCCGCCCGGAGGCGGGGATGTCGAACAGCCCCGCCAGGGTGCCGGAGAGCAGCACCGGCTCCTTGTCGTGGACGAGGACGGCGGCCCGCGCCTCGGCCAGCGGGACGGCGTCCAGCTCGACCCCGCCGAGCCGGGCCGACGGCTGCGGCGGCTCGCCCTCGGCCGTCGGGACGTGCCCGCCGAGCCGCTCGGCCAGCGCGCCGGCGAAGTCGGGGTCGCCGCAGACCACCGCGGTCAGCTGGCCGGCCCGGGCGGTCAGCCCGGTGGCCGGGTCGAACAGGTCGGACTGCGCGGGACCGGACAGCCCGGAGTCGGCGGTGCCGCTGGTCCGGCCGAGCGAGAGCACCCGGACGGCCCGCCCGGCGGAGACCCGGGCCACGCTCCAGGCGTGCGCCGCCTCGCCGAGGATGCGCAGCGGCGCGGCGAGGTAGGCCGTCGAGCCGTAGACGGCGACCAGGGTGCCGACCGAGATCCGCCCGGTGGCGGCCAGGTGGGCGCCGTACCAGGTGACGCCGACCACGAACAGGCCGGGCAGCAGGACCTGCTGGGCCTGCATCAGGGACCAGATCCGGGCCGAGCGGACGGCCGCGGCGCGGACCTGCTGGGAGGCCGCCCGGTACCGGGCGAGGAAGAGCTCCTCGCCGCCGATGCCGCGCAGCACCCGGAGCCCGGCCACCGTGTCGGCGGCCAGTTCGGTGGCCTTGCCGCCGAGCGCGCGCTGCTCCGTGTAGCGCCGCTCGAACGGGCCGAGCAGCGGCCAGACCGAGGCGGCCAGCACGGGCACCCCGAGCAGGACGGCGAGCCCGAGCATCGGCTGGGTGACCAGCACCGCCGTGCTGACGGCCAGCCAGACGAGGACCGCGCCGCGCAGCCGGGCGACCAGCTCGACGTACCAGCCGATCTTCTCGACGTCCCCGCTGCCGACCGCGACGACCTCGCCGGTCGCGATCCGCCGGGACAGGCCGGCGCCGAGGTGGGAGGCCTGGCGGGCGACGAGCTGGCGGACCTGGGTGGCGGCGTGGATCCAGTTCCAGACCGCCTGGCGGTGCAGCAGGACGGTGCCCACCGAGGACACCGCGGCGAGCGCCAGGGCCAGGGCACCGGCGCGCCAGAGGCCGGCGGCGTCGCCGTCGACGGCGGCCTGGATGCCCAGGCCGACCGGCACCGGCAGGGCGGCCTGACCGCCCATCTCCAGCAGCGACCAGCAGGTGGCGAGCACCTGCCCGCGCCGCTGGCCGCGCTGGAGCCAGCGCAGGAGGGCGAGCGGGGAGGAGAGTTCGGGGCGGCCGGGGTCGGCCAGGGGGAGGGTTTCGAGCGGCATGACGCTCCGTTGCGGGGCGGTGCGGGCGGCGGGCGCGGGGCGGCCGGTACGGTCACGGCCGTGGGTCGTCAGGAGGTCATGGCAGCGAGCCTGCCAACCCCGGTGTGACCCACGCAACAGGTTTTCCGGCGCCCGGGACCCGCCGGACAGCCGATGCGCACGCCGGTACCAGGCGTCGGAAAATTCTTTGGCGAACCGGGAACATTTCCGGCACCGCACAGGTTGGCCCCATCGGAACCACATGGACGACCAGGAGAGGGCACTCCTTCCCGTGAGCAACATCCCCACCGTCACGCTCAACGACGGCTCGCAGATCCCCCAGCTCGGCTTCGGGGTCTGGCAGGTGCCGGACGCGGAGGCCACTCCCGCCGTCCGCGCCGCGATCGAGTCCGGCTACCGCTCGATCGACACCGCCGCGGTCTACGAGAACGAGACCGGCACCGGGCAGGCGATCACCGAGGCACTCGCCGGCGGCCTGGCCCGCGAGGACCTCTACGTCACCACCAAGCTGTGGAACTCCGGCACCCGCGACTGGTCGGGCGAGCAGGGCCGCGACGCGGTGCTGCGCGAGTTCGACGCCTCGCTGGCCCGCCTGGGCCTCGACTACGTCGACCTCTACCTGATCCACTGGCCGCGCCCGATGCACGGCAGCTACCTCGATGTCTGGAAGGCGTTCGAGCAGCTGCGCGCCGACGGCCGGGTGAAGTCGATCGGCGTCTCCAACTTCGGGCCCGAGCAGCTCACCCGTCTGGTCGACGAGGCCTCGGTCGTGCCGGTGCTGAACCAGGTCGAGCTGCACCCGTACTTCCCGCAGGACGAGCTCCGCGCCTTCCACGCCGAGCACGGCATCGCCACCGAGGCCTGGAGCCCGCTGGGCCAGGGCAAGGAGCTGCTGGCGGAGCCGGCGCTGGCGCGGATCGCCGGGAAGCACGGCCGCACCGTCGCCCAGGTGGTGCTCCGCTGGCACCTGCAGAGCGGCGTCATCGCGATCCCGAAGTCGGTCACGCCGTCGCGGATCAAGGAGAACCTCGACGTCACCGGCTTCGAGCTGGACGCCGACGACCTCGCCGCCGTCGCCGGCATCGCCACCGGCAAGCGGATCGGTCCGGACCCGCAGGAGTTCGACTGGAACTGACCGTTCCCGGTCCGGCCCCGCACGGCGGCGCCGTCAACGCCGCAGGCCGCCCTCCCCTCTTCCGGGAGAGCGGCCTGCGGCGCATCACTGACCTGCACGAACCGTCGACGGCCTTCGGTCCGTTGGCGAATCGTTTTGGCTGAAGCTCGAAAGCGAAAGCTACAGCCTGGCCGCCTTGGCGATCAGCGCCAGTGCCGCCTCGTGCTCGTGCTCCTCAAGCGGAGCCAGCAGCAGCAACTGGACCTGGGCCACTCCCGCGGCCGAGCGGTGCAGCAGGTCCTGCCCCGCCGGCGAGAGCGAGAGCAGGTTGCGCCGCCCGTCCGAGGGGTCGCGGCGGCGCTGCACCAGGCCGCGCCGGACCAGCCGACTGACCATCTCGGCCATCGTGGCCTTGTCCAGCGAGGCCAGCTCACCGACCGTGCGCTGGTCGGCGCCCGGCTCCAGTTCCAGGGCGTCCAGCACCGCGTACTGCGGCGCCGTCAGCTCCGAACCGACGTGCTCCGACCAGAGCTTGGTGTGCACCTGCTGGCTCACCCGGATCAGGTAGCCGATCGCCCGCTGGGCGTCCAGCATCGGTCGCGCGTCCGTGAGGACGGCGACCTGGGCCGGTTCCAGCTTGGCTATCTTGGCCATCACACGGACGATCTCCAGCTGCTCCTCCGGAGTGAGCGGCTCGAAGAGCGTGCGCTGCACGCGGACCACTCCGCCGGTGGCCTCACGAACAGCCTGGGCGCCGCTCTGCGAGAGAGCGAGCAGCTTGCGCCGGCCGTCGGCCGGGTCGCGGCGCCGCAGCACCAAGCCGCGCCGGACCAGCCGGGCGACCATCTCGGCCATCGTGGCCTTGTCGAGCGAAGCACGCTCGCCGACCGTCCGCTGGTCAGCGCCCGGTTCGAGGGCGAGGACCAGCAGGACCGCGAACTGCGGAGCCGTGAGATCGGCTCCGACGTGTTCGGACCACAGACGGGTGTGGACCTGCTGTGCAACGCGGATCAGGTGTCCGGGCGACTGCTGCAGTCGCGCGGACACACGGGTCGTCGGGATCTCCCCCAGCACCATGTATCCGTCCCGATGTCACACCCGGTGTGTGTGGGACACCCGGGTGGGGCAGTAACGGCGAGTGGGCGTCCCGCTATGAGGGAGGGCGCTCCAGCCGTGCAGCCGGTGGCTGCTGGCGGACACTATACAAACGGCAGGCCCTCGCTGGCAGGCAGGGGCGGATAGTAGACGCAGGTTCGGCAACATTGGCATATTTACGCGCCGCGCCGACCCGGCAGTAACCCGTTCGCAGGAGAAAGCCGACCGGTCGGTCCTTACCCTCGGTCACCTGCGCCTTCGGCCCTGGCTGCACCCCTTACCCACCGGTAGGGTGTGGCCACCCCGGCGGTTCCCGTCCTCCCCGGAGGCTCCGGGCGACCCCCCAGGTCCCCGAGTACCACCTGGGAGGTCCCTGGGAGATCCCTGGGAGTCCGCGAGCGACATCCGAGAGAGACGAGAGCGAGCATGACCGAGCAGAGCACCGCCCCCCGAGTCGCCGTCGTCACCGGCGCCGCACGCGGCCTGGGCGCCGCCACCGCCGTCCGGCTGGCCGCCGACGGCTACGCCGTGGCCGTCCTCGACCTGGAGGAGGCCGCCGGCCGGGAGACCGTCGACCGGATCACCGCCGCGGGCGGCCGTGCCGTCGCCGTCGGTGCCGACGTCTCGGACGCCGCCCAGGTCCAGGCCGCGGTCGACCGGATCACCGCCGAACTCGGCGCCCCGGTCGTGCTGGTCAACAACGCGGGCGTGCTCCGCGACAACCTGATCTTCAAGATGACCGAGTCCGACTGGGACACGGTCATGAACGTCCACCTGCGCGGCGCCTTCCTGATGACCCGCGCGGTCCAGAAGCACATGGTGGACGCCGGGTTCGGCCGGATCGTCAACCTGTCCTCCTCCTCCGCCCAGGGCAACCGCGGCCAGGCCAACTACTCGGCCGCCAAGGCCGGTCTGCAGGGCTTCACCAAGACCCTCGCGATCGAGCTCGGCAAGTTCGGCATCACCGCCAACGCGGTCGCCCCCGGATTCATCGCCACCGACATGACCGCGGCCACCGCCGCCCGGGTCGGCATGGACTTCGAGGACTTCAAGCGCGCCGCCGCCTCGCAGATCCCGGTCCAGCGGGTCGGCGTTCCCGAGGACGTCGCGCACACCATCTCGTTCTTCGCCAGCGAGGCCGCCGGATTCGTCTCCGGCCAGGTCGTCTACGTGGCGGGCGGCCCCCTCGACTGAGCACGGGACCTACCCAGGGTTACCACGGAGTGGGAACCGGCGCGGCCGGTCTCCCGCTCCGTCCGTTTTCCCGGCAGCCGGGAAATCCCGCTCGACGGCCAGACGGGCATTCGATCCCGAAACGCCGGTGAATCAGCCCGAAACAGCCTTATTGCCATCACTCCGCAGCATTGCCCGGGAATTCCGAATTCCGCCGGGAATCACCCCGAGCCGGTGGGTATGGTCACCGGCGTGCAAGCGCCGAGTGAACTCCCGGAGACCCCGACCACCACCCGCCGCGAGCGCCCGCGCCCCACCCGCGAGCCCGCTTCCCGCCCGCCCGGCCGGCCGCCGCTCGACCGTCGGCAGGCCCTCCTGCTGGGCCTCACCTGCCTCGGCTACCTGCTGGTCGTCGCCGGGGTGCTGCTGGACACCGCCCTGGTGGACCTCGACTGGGCGGTCCGGCTGACCCGGCCCTACGAGCGCTGGCCCGGCCCGGAGCCGCTGCTGGACAACTGGGTGGTGGCCGGCCAGCGCGGCCCGTCCGCCGTCGCCGCCTTCGTCTGGCTCGGCTGGCGCGCCCGCCGGCTCGGCCGGCTCCGCCCGCTGCTGGTCACCGGCGCCGCGCTGCTGCTGCTCAACCTCACGGTCGGCACGGTCAAGATCGTCACCGGCCGGCTGGGCCCGCACTACGCCCACTACGTCGGCTCGCCCGAACTCTTCTCCGGCGGCACCATATTCCCCTCCGGCCACACCGCCAACGCCGTGGTCACCTGGGGCGTGCTCGCCTACCTCGCGGCCCGGTGGCGCCGCACCGGCGCGGTGCTCGCCGGCGCCACCGCCTGCTCGGTCGGCCTCACCACCGTCTACCTGGGCACCCACTGGGTGACCGACGTGCTGGCCGGCTGGGCGGCCGGCCTGCTCGTGCTGCTCTCGCTCCCCCTGCTGGAGCCGCTGGTGCTCGCCGTCGAGCGCCGCCTCAGCCGGACCCGGCCGGGCCGGACCGGGCGGACCGCCCCGCCCCGGGGCCCCGCTACCCCTCCCAGCTGCGTACCACCACCCCGTCGCGCACCGCGAGGTTGAGCCGCCCCTCCCGGTGGTCCATGGTCATCGCCGCCCCCTGCGCCAGCACCCGCACCGAGGCCCACCCGTGCCGGCGGGCCAACTCCTCGGCCCGCTCGACCCGCAGCCCCGCGTAGCCCTCCGCGTCCTCGTCCGTCATCGCCCCTCCCAGGCTCGCACTCCGGACGTACGCTGGAATCGTAGACCGCCCGTGCACGGGCCCGTGGGGAAGCCCGTCCACCCGAGACCCCCGGGAGGTGACCGCGGATGCCCGCCACCACGCCGCGCCGGTGGCGCAGCGGCACCGAGCCCGCCACCGCCCGCAGTGACCTCAAGCTGCGCTACCTGCTCTCGCTGACCTTCACCCCGCTGTTCGCCCTGGCCACCGTGGCATTCGCGGTCTGGGCGGCGAACGCCCCGGAGTTCGGCGCGCCGAGCCGGTCCACCCTCACCGGGTTCGCCGTGGCGTGCGGAGTCCTCACCCTGTTCGCCGTGGTCGATCTCGTGGTCGTCGTCCGGCGCCGCCGGACCGAGCTCTGACGCGGTATCTCCCACGGAGTGGGAAGCCGGCCGCCCGGCCTCCCGCTCCGTGCCGCGTCCCCGCGCCGGACCGGCCGGAACGCCGCACCGGGCGCCCGCGCCGGACCGCCGCTCAGCGGTTGGAGACCGCCTGCTTCACCAGCGTCCGCCCGAAGTCCCACATCAGGCCGCTCCCCCGGTGCGCGTCGTCCATCACCTCGGTGAAGGCGTCCATGAACCGGTCGACGTCCCGTGCGGTGATGATCAGCGGCGGGATCAGTTTGATCACTTCCAGGTGGTCCCCGGACACCTGGGTGAGGATCCGGTGCCGCTGGAGCAGCGGGACGACGACCATCTGGGCGAACAGCCCCTTGCGCGCCGCCTGCAGCGCCGTCCAGCCGGTCCGCAGCTTCAGCGACTTCGGCCGGCCGAACTCGATGCCGATCATCAGACCGCGGCCGCGCACCTCGGCGAGCAGCTCGTACGTGTCGACCAGCGCCGTCAGCCGCTCCCGGAAGTACTCGCCCACCTTGGCGGCGTTCTCCACCACCCGCTCGTCCCGGACGACCTCCAGGGTCGCCAGCCCGGCCGCCATCGCCTGCGCGTTGGACCCGAAGCTGGCCGAGTGGACCAGCACCCGGTCCATCGAGGAGTACACCTTCTCGAAGATCCAGCTCTTGCCGAGCGTCGCGCCGACCGGCACGTAGCCGCCGGAGAGCGCCTTCGCCGCGCAGACCAGGTCGGGCAGCACCCCGTCCTCGTACTGGTAGGCGAAGAAGTCACCGGTCCGCCCGATGCCGGTCTGCACCTCGTCGCAGATCAGCAGCGCCTTGTGCTCGTGCAGCAGGTCCTGGGCCGCGCGCAGCCAGCCGGGCGGGGCCGCCTGGACCCCCTTGCCCTGGATCGGCTCGACGATCAGCGCCGCGACGTCGCCCCGCTTCAGTTCCTTGGCCAGCGCCCCCAGGTCCCCCAGCGGGACGGCGGTGTCCGGCAGCAGCGGGTCGAACCCCTTGCGGAACCCGCTCTCGCCGTTGACCGAGAGTGAGCCCGTGGTGAGCCCGTGGAAGGCGTGGTCCGCGAAGAGCACCCGTTTCCGGCCGGTGGCGTACCGGGCGAACTTGAGCGCCGTCTCCACCGCCTCGGTGCCGCTGTTGCCGAAGAAGACCCGGTCCAGCCCGGGCGTGTGGGACAGCAGCCGCTCGGCCAGCAGGCCGGGCAGCGGCGAGCAGTCGAAGCGGACCAGGTCGGGCAGGTCGAGGTCCATCACCTGCTGGATCGCCGAGCGGACCACCGGGTGGTGGCGGCCGAGCGCGAAGATGCCGAAGCCGGCCAGCATGTCGAGGTACTCGTTGCCCTCGGCGTCGTAGAAGTACTGTCCTCTGGCGCGCTCGTAGTACTTGTCGAAACCGATGGTGTGCAGCATCCGCGACAGCTGCGGATTGAGGTAGCGGCTCTGCAGCTCGTACCGCTCTCCGCCGCGCTCGGCGAGCAGGGCGGCGAGGTCGAAGCGCGCTTCGGCGCGGTCGTCGGGGTCAGCCGGCATGGTGCTGGTTCGCTCCTCGGTTCGGTAGTCCTCTGTCCCGCAGCAGGTTCTTGGCGAAGGCGGCGGTCTGGGCGGCGACCCCGGTGCCGGTCAGGCCGGTCTCCTCCAGGATCTCGCCGCGGGCGGCGTGGCCGAGGAACTCCTGCGGCAGGCCGAGCACGCGGACCGGGACGTCCACCTCGGCGTCGCGCAGCGCCTGGGCGACGGCGGTGCCGACCCCGCCGGCGCGGCCGTTGTCCTCGACCGTGACGACCAGCCGGTGCTCCGCGGCGAGGGCCGGCAGCGCCGGGTCGACCGGCTTGACCCAGCGCGGGTCGACCACGGTCGCGGTGAACCCCTCGGCGAGCAGCAGCCGGGCCGCGTCCAGCGCGGCGGCGGCGGTGGTGCCGACGGCGACCAGCAGGATCTCCGGCCGCTCCGAGGTCCGCAGCAGGACGTCGACGCCGCCGATCCGCTCGACCGCCGGGACGGCCGGGCCGATGGTCGCCTTCGGGAAGCGGACCACGGTCGGGGCGTCGGTGACCTCGACCGCCTCGCGCAGCTGGGCGCGGAGCTCGTCGGCGTCGCGCGGCGCGGCGAGCCGCAGGCCGGGGACGACCTGCAGGATCGACATGTCCCACATGCCGTTGTGCGAGGCGCCGTCGGGCCCGGTGACCCCGGACCGGTCCAGCACGAAGGTGACGCCGAGCCTGTGCAGCGCGACGTCCATCAGCACCTGGTCGAAGGCGCGGTTCAGGAAGGTCGCGTACACCGCCACGACCGGGTGGAGCCCGCCGGTGGCCAGGCCGGCGGCACTGGTGACGGCGTGCTGCTCGGCGATGCCGACGTCGAAGGTCCGTTCCGGGAAGGCCTTGGCGAACTTGGCCAGCCCGACCGGCTGGAGCATCGCGGCGGTGATCGCCACGACGTCCGGTCGCTCCGCGCCGACGGCCAGCATCTCCTCGCCGAAGACGGACGTCCAGGAGGTCCCGCCACTGGGCGAGATCGGCAGGCAGGTGTACGGGTCGATCGGGTTGACCGCGTGGAAGCGGTCCGCCTCGTCCTGCTCGGCGGGCCGGTAGCCGCGGCCCTTGACCGTCAGGCAGTGCACGATCACCGGGCCGCCGAAGCCGCGCGCCTTGGTGAGGGCGGACTCCAGGGCGGCGAGGTCGTGGCCGTCGATCGGGCCGATGTACTTCAGCCCGAGGTCCTCGAACATGCCCTGCGGGGCGAAGGCGTCCTTGAACCCCTTCTTGGCACCGTGCAGCGCGTCGAAGATCGGCTGGCCCACCACGGGGGTGCGCTGCAGCGCGTCCTTGCCCCAGGAGAGGAACCGCTCGTAGCCCTGCGTGGTGCGCAGCGTGGCGAGGTGGTTGGCGAGGCCGCCGATGGTGCGGGCGTAGGAGCGCTCGTTGTCGTTGACGACGATGACCAGGGGCCGGTCCTTGGCGTCGGCGATGTTGTTGAGCGCCTCCCAGGCGAGGCCGCCGGTGAGGGCTCCGTCGCCGATCACCGCGACGGTGCTCCGGTCGTGCTCGCCCAGCAGCTGGGCGGCCTTGGCGAGGCCGTCGGCGTAGGACAGGGCGGTGGAGGCGTGCGAGTTCTCGACCAGGTCGTGTTCGGATTCGGCGCGCGACGGGTAACCGGAGAGCCCGCCCTTGGAACGGAGTTTCGAGAAGTCCTGGCGACCGGTGAGCAGTTTGTGCACGTAGCTCTGGTGGCCGGTGTCCCAGACGATCCGGTCGTACGGGGAGTCGAAGGCCCGGTGGAGCGCGATGGTCAGTTCGACCACTCCGAGGTTCGGGCCGAGGTGGCCGCCGGTCCTGGTGACGGCGTCGATCAGGAAGTCGCGGATCTCGTCGGCGAGCAGGGGCAGCTCGGCGGCCGGGAGTCTTCGCAGGTCCGCCGGTGACGTGACGCTGGAGAGCAGTGACATGGGTTCACCTCACGACTCGGAGCGGTGCGGTGGTACCCCCGCCTGGCGGGGTGGCCCGGCCCGGGCGCGGCGGCCCGGGCCGGACGGGGCGGACCGGCGGTTGCGCCGGCCGCCGACGGTGTGGCGCTCAGCGGCTCCGGCCGGAGCCGACGGTCTCGGTCAATGCCCGCAGCGACTCCTTGAGCGAGCCCATGGTGGCGAGGACGGCGGTCGGCTCGTAGCCGCAGTGCGCCATGCAGTTGGAGCAGCGGGCGTCCTTGCCCCGGCCGTACTTGTCCCAGTCGGTCTTCTCGATCAGCTCGCGGTAGGTCGGCACGTACCCGTCGGCCATCAGGTAGCAGGGCCGCTGCCAGCCGAACAGCGAGTAGTTGGGGATGCCCCAGGCGGTGCACTCGAAGTCGACCTTGCCCTCCAGGAAGTCCAGGAAGAGCGGGCTGTGGTTGAGCCGCCAGCGCCGCCGGTTGCCGCCGGCGAAGGTCTTGCGGAACAGCTCGCGGGTCTGTTCGACGCCGAGGAAGTGCTCCTGGTCGGGCGCCTTCTCGTAGGCGAACGCCGGAGAGATCATCATCTCGTCGACCTTGAGGTCGTCGTTGAGGTAGTCGAGCACGTCGATGATGGTCTGCGGGGTGTCGGTGTTGAAGAAGGTGCTGTTGGTGGTGACCCGGAAGCCCCGCCGCTTGGCCTCCTTGATCGCCTCCACCGCCTCGTCGAAGGTGCCCTCCTTGGCCACCGAGGCGTCGTGCCGCTCCCGGAGGCCGTCGATGTGCACGGTGAAGGTGAAGTACGGCGAGGGCGTGAACTTGTCGAGCTTCTTGCGCATCAGCAGCGCGTTGGTGCAGAGGAAGACGTACTTGCGTCGTTCGACCAGTTGCCGGACGATCTCGTCGATCTGCGGGTGCATCAGCGGCTCGCCGCCGGCGATCGAGACCATCGGGGCCCCCGACTCCAGCACCGCGCCGACCGCCTGGGCGACCGGCATCCGCTGCTTCAGCACACCTGCCGGGTGCTGGATCTTGCCGCAGCCCTCGCAGGCCAGGTTGCAGGCGAAGAGCGGTTCGAGTTCGACGATCAGCGGGAACTTGTCGCGCCGCTTGAGCTTCTGCTGCATGAGGTAGGTGCCGACCCGCACGGTCTGGCGCAACGGCATGGCCATGGCTAGCTCGCCTCCTGGGGGAGCGTCGAGGGTGTGGGGTGGTTGAGGGTGCCGGGCGACGTTCGGCCCGGGTCCGGCCGGTTCTCCCGGTGCCAGTCGACCAGCGCGGGGACCGTGGCCCGCAGCGCTCGCCAGGCCCGGACACCGGCCGGCAGCGTGCCCGGGCGCAGCAGCTCGCGCTCCGGGGTGTCGACCACGACCCGCAGCACGGCGGCGGGCAGGGCGGGGCGCAGCTCGCGGAGGGCGGCCAGTACGGCGGCGGCCTCCATGTCGACGGCCAGCGCGCCCTGCAGGTGCAGGGCGCGCCGTTCGAGGCCGCGCACCACGTGGTCGGCGGTGTGGTGCACACCGGTGTGGACGGTCAGACCGCGCGCCTTGAGGGCCCGGCTGAGGTCCGGGCCGGAGTCGACGGCGAAGTGGTTCCCCTCCGCGTCGCGCACGCCGTCGGCGACGATCACCTCTCCGGGCGTCACCCCGGGTGCGACGGCGGCGCCGAAGCCGACCACCACGACGGCCCCGTAGCCGCCGGGGGCCGCGGTGAGCAGCCGGCGGACGGCGAACGAGGCCCGCCGCCGGCCGACGCCGGTGCGGACCAGGACCGGCGGGCCGCCGGCCGAGCCGCGCCAGTCCCCGCCGCGCAGGGCCCACACCTCGGGGCCGAGCGCGCAGAGGACCAGCAGCGGAGCAGGCTTCACCGGGACGCCCCGATCGTCGGGGCACCGGGGGCGAACCGGCCGGTGGCGGGGGTGCCGTGCAGGTACCGGCCCAGCGCGGTGACCGGGAAGACCAGCCGGTACAGGTGGTAGTTGATGGAGAAGTCCCACGGGAAGCCGGTGCCGGTGAACTGCGGTTCGTCCCAGGTCCCCTCGGGCAGCTGGGTGCGGACCAGCCAGTCGACGCCGCGCTCGACGGCCGGGTTGGCCCGGCCGTCCGGTCCCTCGCCGGCCGAGAGCAGCGCCATCAGCGCCCAGGCGGTCTGCGAGGCGGTGGATTCGCCGCGCCCGGCCCAGCGCGCCGGGTCCTCGTAGGAGCGCATGTCCTCGCCCCAGCCCCCGTCGGTGTTCTGCCGGTCCTCCAGCCAGCGGACGGCGCGGCGGATCGCCGGGTGCTCGGCCGGGACGCCGGCGGCGACCAGCGCGGGCAGCACCGAGCCGGTGCCGTAGATGTAGTTGGTGCCCCAACGGCCGAACCAGGAGCCGTCGGCCTCCTGGTTCCTCAGCAGCCACTCGACGCC
Source organism: Kitasatospora sp. NPDC042419 (assembly GCF_056437345.1). NCBI lineage: Bacteria > Bacillati > Actinomycetota > Actinomycetes > Kitasatosporales > Streptomycetaceae > Kitasatospora > Kitasatospora sp. NPDC042419. Next base: position 472,384 of record NZ_JBWKAW010000004.1, on the reverse strand, counting down.
GCGCCGGGTGCGCGGGTCCCGGGCCTTGCCGACCTCGGCGAGCATCTCCACCACGTGCGCGGTGACGTCCGCGGACGGCGGGTCGACCACCTCGCCGAAGTCGCAGAACGGCAGCTTGTTCGGCAGGGTGCTGGTGTTGTCGACGTCGAACGCGCCCCAGGCGCCGTTCTTGGACTGCATGCCGAGGTTCCACCGGACGCCCCGGTCGACCGAGCCGCCGACCTTGGCCGGGTCCGGGTGGGCGACCCGGCAGAGCGCGAGCACCACCTCGGCGGTGTCGTCGATGTCCGGGTAGGTGTCGTTCTCGAACTCGAAGGCCCAGCCGCCGGGGGCCAGCGAGGGCCGCTGGACCGACCAGTCGCCGCGCTTGGTGATCTCCTCGCCGATCATCCAGTCGACGGCGGAGACCAGCGCGGGGTGGTCGGGCGGCAGACCGGCGTCGGCCAGCGCGATGGTGGCCAGGCAGGTGTCCCAGACCGGCGACTGGCAGGCCTCCAGCCAGCGCCGGCCGTCCTCGGTGTGCACCGTGAACCGGTCGAAGGAGGAGAGGCCGGCCCGCATCACCGGGTGGTCGAGCTCGTAGCCCTCCAGGTGCAGGGCGATCAGCGAGTAGACGGCCGGCGGCTGGATGCCGCCCCAGCAGCCGTCGGCCTCCTGGCGCTCGACGATCCAGCGGCAGGCCTGGGCGACGGCGAGCTTGCGCAGCGGGCGCAGGGCCCGGCGGTGGTAGGCGTGCAGCACCTTGTCCAGGCGTTCGAAGACGCCGTCCCAGGTGGTGGCCGGGGCGAGCGGCCGGACCGGGTACGGGTCTTCCGGGTCGGTGTGCAGCTCGGTGAGCGGGAAGGGGGCCGGGCGTACCGGCCGGTGCGCGGAGACCACGGTCAGCGGGACGATGGTCTGTCGCGCCCAGCAGCCGAAGGCGTAGATGTTCAGCGGGAGCCACTTCGGCAGGAAGATGATCTCCGGCGGCATCTCGGGCAGCCGCTCCCAGGGCCACCAGCCGAACAGCGCCAGCCAGATCCGGGTGAAGACCCGGGCTCCGGCGATGCCGCCCGCGGAGCGGATCCAACGGGCGGCGGCCAGCATGTGCGGCGCGTTGGGGTCGTCGCCGGCCAGTTTGAGGGCGACGTAGGCCTCGACGGTGGTGGAGATCTCGGCCGGTCCGCCGTGGAAGGTGGACCAGGTGCCGTCCTCCCGCTGCTGGGAGCGGATCCACTCGGCGGTGGCCTTGGTCTGCTCCTCCGTCCGGATGCCGAGGAACTGCCGGAGCAGTAAGTCCTCGGCGTCCATGGTGACGTTGGTCTCCAGGTCGCCTTTCCACCACCCCTCGGAGCTCTGCAGGGAGAGCAGGTGGGTGGTGGCGCGGGCCAGGGCCTCCTCGGCGGAGGCGGGCCGTTCCTGTTGTCGGTCGGTCCGGCCGGCCTGGCGGGCCGGCGCGGACCCTTCGGGCTGCCACCGCCCGGCGCTCAGCAGCGCCGGCGGGAGGTCGCCCACCGCGACCGGCTCGGAATCGTACTCAGGGTCGAGCCGGCCGTCCGCGGTTGCTGTCAACGTAACGTCACCTCTCTCGTACCACCACGAATTCGGCGAGTGCGACGAAGTGCTCGCGCACCCCGTCGGGCATGGGCACCTCGTCCAGGGCGGCGAGGGCAGTTGTGTGCTGGCGGCGGGCCTCCTCCCGCGTCCAGTCCCGTCCGCCGGCCTGCTCGATCAGCGCGGCGCGGGCAGCCAGCTCGGTCTCGCTCTCCTCGCCGCGCCTCTTGGGGTCGGCGAGCTGTCCGGCCAGTTCGCGCGAGGCGGCACCGCCCTCGGCGAGCGCGGCGGCGACCGGCAGGGACTTCTTGCGCTGGCGCAGGTCGCCCCAGTGCGGCTTGCCGGTCACCTCGGTGGCTCCCCAGATGCCGAGCAGGTCGTCGACCGCCTGGAAGGCCAGGCCGAGGTGGTGCCCGTAGCGCTGGAGGGCGTCCGAGACCCGGTCGTCGGCGCCGGCCAGGACGGCGCCGATCGCCGAGGCGGCGGCGAGCAGGGCGGCGGTCTTGCCGCCCTCCATCTCCAGGCACTCGGCGACGGTGACGCTGTCCCGCTGCTCGAAGGCGACGTCCATCGCCTGCCCGTCGATCAGTCGGCGGGTCGCGGTGGTGAGCAGCCGGACGGCACGCGCGGCGTCGGTGGGGCTCGCGCCGCCCGCGGTCGCGGCGTCGAGCAGCACCTCCGTACCGAGCGTCGCCAGGGCGTCACCGACCAGGATCGCCTGGGCCGGTCCGAAGACCGTCCAAGCGGTGGCCCGGTGGCGTCTGGTCTCGTCACCGTCCATCAGATCATCATGGAGCAGAGAGAAGTTGTGCACCAGTTCAACAGCGACACCGCCCGGCACACCGGCCTCCGCCGGGGCCCCGGTGGCCCGGGCGGAGAGCAGCGCCAGGGCCGGGCGGACGGCCTTGCCGCCGTCCCCCGTCACCGGCGTGCCGTCCCGGTCGATCCAGCCGAAGTGGTAGGCCGCGACGGTGTCCATCGGTGCCGCCAGACGGGCCACGGCGGCCCGCAGCGGCGGGGTACAGAGCGCGCGGCTGCGGGCGAGCAGCTCCGGCACCGAGACCGGTTCGGCGTGCGCCGTGCCTCCGACGGCAGTGCCGGTGCGTGACTCCACGTGCGTTCCCTCTCCCTGGTGGTGCCGGGCCGCGTGGGACGGCCGGGCGCTGGCGATGACTGTGCGGCCGGTCGGGCCGGTGGGACCGGAGGCGTGACCGCCCGGTCTCGCGGGGTCCCCGGGCTCGCCGCCGAGCGGGCCCCGGGTCACCTGGGCCACCTCCCGTCGCCGCGGTCCACCGGGAGTCGGCGGCCGTCAGCGGCGAGTGCCGCGTCGGCGGCGGCGTGGCCGCTGCGCACGGCGCCCTCCATGGTCGCGGGCCAGCCGGTGGCCGTCCACGCGCCGGCCAGCAGCAGGCCGGGGACGCCGGTGCGCGGTCCGGGGCGCAGCGCCGCCGTCCCGGGGGCCGGGTCGAAGGTGGCGGTGCGCTCGCGGGTGACGAAGAAGTCCAGCACCTCGGCGCCGCCGGCGGCGGGGAGCAGCCGGGCCAGCTCCGGGAGGTACCGGTCGCGCAGCTCGGCGACCGGCAGGTCGATCTCGTCCTGCACGGCGGACTGCGAGAGCGCCAGGTACTGCGCGCCGGGGTGGGCCCGGCCGAGCGCGGTGCCGGCCAGGCCGGAGTGCTCGGTGCGGTCGAAGACCCACTGGACCGGCGAGCCGAGCGCGGCGAAGAACGGCTTGCGCAGCACCCGGCGGTCGTAGACCACGTGCACGTTGAGGATCGGCGCGGTGCCGAACGCCGCCAGCCGGGACTGTCCGGCGATCGCGTCGGCCGGCAGCAGGGCGGCGGCCGTGTCCTGGGCGCCGGCCAGCACCACGGTGTCGGCGGCGAGCGGCTCGGCGTCGCCCTCCAGCCGCACGGCGTGCTGCGGCGCGGCCGGCTTGAGCTCCGCCACGCGGGCGCGCAGCAGGACCCTCACCCCGGCCCGCTCCAGTTCGGCGAGCGCCCGGTCGTGGTGGATCGTGCCGAGCGGGACGGTGGCCATGCCGATGTCGGAGGCGCCCGGGTCGGACAGCAGCCCGGTCTTGAACACCATCGCGGCCAGGGCCAGCGACACCTGGTCGGCCCGGGCGTTCAGGGTGGCGACGCCGACGAGGTCCCAGAGGGCGGCCAGGGTCCGCTCGTTCTGCCCCTGGCGGCGCAGCCAGTCGCCGAAGGAGACGGCGTCCAGCGCCGGGTCGGCGAGGTCCAGCCGCTGGAGCGCGAGCGCGCCGCGGACCACCCGCGCCCGGTCGGCCGGGCCCAGGTGCGGGTACCTGGCCAGGCTGCCGGCCAGGTGCAGCGGGACGGGCAGGGCCGACCGGCCGAGCCGGCCGAGGGTGCGGACCGGCGCGCCGGCGGGCCCGGACACGCCCAGGACGGGGACGTCGAGCCGGTCCTGGAGGTGGACCAGCCCGCCGCCGCCGAGCCGGTCCAGCAGGCCCCGGTAGGCGGTGCAGCAGCGCAGGTAGACGTGCTGGCCGTTGTCGACGGTCAGCTCGCCGCGCTGGAAGGAGAAGGCCAGGCCGCCGAGCCGGGGGCGGCCCTCGGCCAGCGTGACCCGGTGCCCGGCCTCGGCCAGCCGCAGCGCGGCGGTGATGCCGGCCAGGCCGCCGCCGACCACGACGGCGGCCGGGCGCGCGGCATCGGCTCGCCCGGTCATCGGCCCTCCCCCTCGTGTCCGACGCGCGGCCCGTTCGTGGCCGGCACGCCCGTGATCGGTGCGGTCGTGGTCAGTTCGGTCGAACCGAACACAGCGGTCAACACGGCTCTACCCATAAGTGATTCCCCGCTGACACAGCGTGACAGAACTGTGGCAAGAATCAAGAACGCCCCCCGGCGAGCCCGGAAAGCGCGACGTACGCCTTCTCCCAGCCCGGCAGCGAGACCCGGCCGCGCAGGACCGACTCCGGGTCGGCGGCGATCCGGCCGAGCAGCCGGTGGTAGATGCCCGCCATCGCGGCCGTGCACGCCCGGCTGCGGCGGTCGAGCATCGGCAGCAGCCGCAGGCCCTCCTCGAAGGCGGCCTGGGCCCGGGCGGCCTCGAACGCGATCAGACCGGTGAAGTCGGCCCCGACCGGCGGCCTGGACAGCGCGAAGCCCTCCTGGCAGCCGAACCGGACCAGGTCCTCGCCGGGCAGGTAGGTCCGGCCGTTCAGGGCGTCCTCGCGCAGGTCGCGGAGGATGTTGGTGAGCTGGAGCGCCAGGCCGAGGGTGTCCGCGTAGCGGGCCCCCCGCTCGGGGTCGTCGCAGCCGTACACGCCGAGCGAGAGCCGGCCGATCGCGCCGGCCACGCACCGGCAGTAGACCTTGAGCTCCTCGTACGTCTGGTACTCGGCGCCCTTGAGGTCCATCTCGACCCCGTCGATCAGCTCGTCGAAGCCGCCGAGCGGGATCGGGAAGCGCCGGGCGGTGTCCGCCAGGGCCACCTTGATCGGGTCGGTGTCGTCCTCCGCCACCGAGCCGGCCCGGACCTCGTCCAGCAGCTCGCGGGTGCGCAGCAGGGCCTCGGCCTTGCGGTCGGCCGGGAGGTCGCCGTCGCCGATGTCGTCCACCCGGCGCGCCAGCGCGTAGAGGGCCGACATGGCCAGCCGTTTCGGCTCCGGCAGCAGCCGGATCCCGTAGCTGAAGTTGCGGGCCTGCAGCCCGGTCACTGCCTCGCAGTACCGGTACGCCGCCATGACCGGCGCCGACGCCAGTGGTGATGCCGCCACTCGGGCGTTCACCTTCCCTTCGCGAAGATGGCCGCCGCCCTCGCTGCGAGGCGGCGCTTGTCAGGCTTCGCCTGCTGGGCGAGCACGTCGTACCCGGCGGCCTCGACGGCCGCCAGGGCCGCGTAGCCGCCGGCGGTGAATCCCGCCAGGAGCAGTCGAAGCCTCCCCCGAACCGTACCTACCAAGGGCGCGCCCCGGTCGAGCAGGGTCCGGGCCCGCTCCGCCTCGAAGGCGATCAGCTCGCGGACGGGGCCGCCTGCGCTCGGCGCGGCGAGGTCGGCCTCGGTCACGCCGAACCGGGCGAGGTCCTCGGCCGGCAGGTAGATCCGGCCGCGGGCGAGGTCCTCGGCGACGTCCTGGAGGTGCTCGACGATCTGCAGGGCGGTGCAGACGGCGTCGGAGAGCGCGATCCGTTCGGGGGTGGCGACCCCGGCGATGGCCAGCACCATGCGGCCGACCGGGTCGGCGGAGAGCGTGCAGTAGCCGGCCAGGTCCTCGTAGCGGGCGTACCGGGCGGTGGTCTGGTCCACCCGGTTGGCCTCGATCAGGCGGCGGAACGGCTCCGGGGTCAGCCCGTGCCGGTCCAGCAGCGGGACGAGGGAGCGCATCAGCGGGTGCCGGGGGGCCTCGGCGGTCCGGGGGTGCAGGGCGCTCTCGAACGCCCGGTCGAGGTCGTGCTCCAGTCCGTCCAGCAGTGCCAGCCGGAACGCGGTCTCGGCTGGCGTCGGCTGCGCCGAACGGGTCACGGCGGGGGGCGGTCCGGCCACCCCGAGCAGCGCGGCGGTGCCGGCCGGGTCGGCGAGGTCGCCGTCCCCGGCGTCGTCCACCAGCCGGGCGAAGCCGTAGACGGCCATCAGGTCGTCGCGCCAGGCGGCGGGCAGGAAGAACGGGGCGACCGGGAAGTTCTCCGCGCTCGCCTTGTCCAGGGTCGCCCCCACGGGGCTCTCCGCCGGTCCGTCACCGGGGCGGGGTTCACTACTGGGCTGGGCCGAAGCCGACACTGCTGTCACTCCCCCGTTCTACACCGATCCACTGGTCGGCCCGAGTCGGACACGCGTCCGACCACGGGAGTCACGTCCGGCACACCACCCCCGCGCCTACAGCCTGACACCATCGGCCGCGCCGGAGAAGGGCGCCTCGCCCGGCGCAGGGGGCGCTCACCCGGGCGGCGGCGGGCCACCCGGGGCACGGGCGGCGGAACGGGGGCGCACGAACGACGGGAGGGCCGGCCCCGGATCACCTCCGGCGGCCGGCCCTCCCTCGGGGTCCGGTGCGGTGCTACGGGCGCTCGCCGCGCTCGTAGCAGCCGACGACCAGCTCGGTCGGCCCGTCCATGATCAGCTCGCCGGCCTCGATCCAGATGGTCCGCTCGCAGGTCTCGCGGATCGAGGCGTTGTCGTGGCTGACCAGGAAGACCGTACCGGCGGCCTCCCGCAGCTCCTTGATCCGCTTCTTGCTGCGCGCCTGGAAGGCCTGGTCGCCGGTGGCGAGCGCCTCGTCGATCAGCAGCACGTCGTGGGTCTTGGCCGCGGCGATCGCGAACCGGAGCCGGGCGCCCATGCCGGAGGAGTAGGTGCGCATCGGCAGCGAGATGAAGTCGCCCTTCTCGTTGATGCCCGAGAAGTCGACGATCTCCTGGTAGCGGCTCTTCACCTCGGCGGGCGACATGCCCATCGCCAGGCAGCCGAGCACGACGTTGCGCTCGCCGGTGAGCTCGTTCATCAGCGCCGCGTTCACGCCGAGCAGCGAGGGCTGGCCGTTGGTGTAGATGCCGCCCCGCTCGGTCGGCAGCAGGCCCGCGATGGCCGCCAGCATGGTGGACTTGCCGGAGCCGTTGGAGCCGATCAGGCCGATCGCCTCACCCTTGTACGCGGTGAAGCTGACGCCGCGCACGGCGTGCACCTCGCGCACGCCGGCGGAGCGCTTGCGGCTGATGATCCGGCTCAGCGCGGACGTCGCGCTGCCCTTGCCGGAGCCGGCGCCGTGCACCCGGTAGACGATGTGGACGTCGTCGACGACGACGGTGGGCTCGCGGGCCACGTCGGCGTCGAAGATCGGACGGGTCTTGGGCAGGTCGCTCTTGCCCAGCGCGCCCTTCCCGGGCGCGCTCTTGCGCAGGTCGGTGTCAGCCACGGCCGTACTCCTCCTCGGCCTTCCAGAAGAAGACGTATCCGATGACCAGCATGCCCACGCCCCAGGCGATGCCGTACTTCCACTGGTGCGGCGGGAACTCCAGGTACACCGCTTCGTGCTTGTTGTAGATGACCGGCGCCAGCGCGTGGCGGACCAGGTCGATGTAGACGGAGGCCGGGTTGACCTCCATCACCTTCTGCCAGAACGGCGGCCACTCCTGGATCTTGTTCTGGATGCTGTACATGACGCCGGACAGGAAGAGCCAGGCGCGCATCGCGAACGGGATCAGCTGCGAGATGTCACTGGTCTTGGCGCCGATCCGGGCGAAGATCAGGGCGACACCGGTGTTGAACATCGACTGCAGCAGCAGCGCCGGGATCACCAGGACCCAGGTGCGGCCGGGCGAGACCCCGCTCGCCAGCACGACGACGAACAGCACGACCATCGAGATCGCCAGCTGCTGGAGCTGGATCAGGGTGAACGAGATCGGCATCGAGGCGCGCGGGAAGTGCAGCGCCCGGATCAGGCCGAGGTTGTCCGCGATCGCCCGGGTGCCGGACTGCACCGCGTTCTGGGTGAACTGGAAGATGAAGACGCCGATGCACAGCCACGGCACGTAGTACGGGTTGTCGTCCTTGTTGGCGAGGATCTCGCCGAAGACCAGGTAGAACACCGCACAGTTGAGCAGCGGTGTCACGACCTGCCAGATCTGGCCGAGCTTGGCGTCGGTGTACTGGGCCACCAGGCGCGCGGTGGCGAAGGCCCAGATGAAGTGGCGCCGGGCCCACAGCTGCTTCGAGTACGCGAACAGGCCGGGCCGTCTGCCGCTGACCGTCAGGCCGTACTTGTCCGCAAGCTGCTTGGGGGTCAGGCCCGTGTCCGCCCCCCTAGGGGCTGAGAGGCTGACGGGTTCACTCACTGTCGACACATTCGTCCTTCGCGCGGGATCGGGTCGGGGCGAGCCGGTCGGCGGGGGGTCCGCCGGCCTTCCGCCGATGGGGATCCACTCGGATCTCGGGGGGAGTCCGGCCGGTGTGTGGTCACCGGCCGCGGCGATCGGCGGCCGTACGACTGTACGACCATCCGATCCGCCGACCGTACGGTCATCGGACGGATCAGATGACCGGTGGTCGGCCCAGCCTGGTCAGTCGCCAAACGGTACGCCATCGCATGGGCCGCCGCTTACCGCAGGGTTCGCGCCAGCCCGCCCGGAACCCGCCCAGCCAGGCCTTCAGCGCCTCCGGGGAGGGGCGGCGGGCCACGGTCAGCAGGAACCAGGTTCCCAGATAGAGAGGCACCAACAGGGCCGGAAGGTTCCGCCTCGCGAGCCAAACCCTGTTCCGGGCCACGTTGTGGAAGTAGGAGGCGTGCCGGGCGGGCGAGGTGGTGGGGTGGTGCAGCACCACGTCCGCCCGGTAGTCGATGGCCCAGCCCGCGTCCACCGCGCGCCACGCGAGGTCGGTCTCCTCGTGCGCGTAGAAGAACTCGGCGGGCAGCTGACCGGCCTCGTCGAAGACGGCGCAGCGCACCGCGCTGGCACCGCCCAGGAAGGTGGTCACCCGGGACGAGCGCAGCGGGTCGCTGGCGCGCAGCCGGGGCACGTGCCGGCGCTGGGTGACGCCGGTGTCCGGGTCGGCGATCCGGAAGCTCACGATGCCGAGCTCCGGGTCGGCGGTGAAGGCCTCGCGCAGCAGGCGGGCCGAGTCGGTGCCGGGCAGCCGGCCGTCGTCGTCCAGGAACAGCACCGCGTCGACGTCCCGGCCGTTGCGGCCGAACAGCTCGATGCCGACGTTGCGGCCGCCCGGGATGCCGAGGTTCTCCGGCAGCTCGACGGCGCGCACGCCCTCGGGGAGCGGGGGCAGCGGGGCGCCGTTGGCGACCACGGCCAGCTCGACGGCCGGGCCCTGCTGGGCGCGGACCGACTCGATCAGGGCGGTCAGCTCGGCCGGGCGGTTGCCCATGGTGATGATGACCGCGCCGAGCCGGAAGGCGTCCGCGGCGCCCGCACCGGGGGCGCCCGAAGGGCCGGAGGTACCCGGCTCCGCGTTCACGGCGCTCACCGGAGCCTGCTCGACAGGACGATGCTCAGCAGGTGCAGCACGGTCTGCAGCATGGCGATCGCGGCCAGCACGACCACCGCGAGCCGGGTGAAGAAGAGGCCGCCCTGGACGGCGTCCGCGACACCCGCGGCGAGGATGAGCAGCGAGGCCTCGACCGCGCCCACCAGGCGGTGGAACTTGAGGAAGGAGGCGGCCTTGCGGGCCTTGGCGACACCGGACGAACGCGGCACCGAGGCGCTGTCCTCGACCGCCGTCATGCCGCTGCGCGCGCGGGCCACGTCGACCAGGTCGGTCTCCGACTTGATCAGGATCGCGCCGAGGGCCGCCAGCGTGCCGAGGAACGCCCACTCCCAGTGCGAGGACGCGCCCTCCCGGTGCAGCAGGTCGGTGCCGCGCAGCCCGAGGCCGGTCAGCAGGGCCGCCTCGGACATGTAGTGGCCGACCCGGTCCAGGTAGACGCCGGTGAGCGAGGTCTGCCGGCGCCAGCGGGCCACCTCGCCGTCCACGCAGTCCAGCAGCAGGTAGACCTGGATGAGCACGGCGGCCAGCACCGCCCCGGCGAGACCCGGGAGGATCAGCGCCGCGCCGGCCAGGACGCCGGTGAGCATCATCAGGTAGGTCAGGCCGTTGGGCGTGATCGCCGTCACGGTGGAGAGCACGCGGGTGATCCGCAGCGAGATCCTCCGCATGTAGAGCCGGCCGGCCCAGTGCTCGGCGCTGCGGCGCTGGAGCATGCCCTCCGGGTGGATCACCGCACGCAGCTCCTCGATCGAGGGGCGGCGGGTCAGGTCCACCGGCGGCGGCGTGGACCCCGCGGCGGAGCGGTCAGCTGTTGACGGCTTGGACATAGTCGGCGTACGCGTCCCTGATTGCGGAAGGGGAGAGGTCGAGGTGCTCAAGGATGGTGAAGCGGCCCGGGCGGGTGTTCGGAGCGTAGTGCACCGCCTCGGTGAACTCCGCCTCGGTGAAGCCGATCTGAGCTGCGGTCACCGGCAGTCCGTGGTGCGCCAGGCGCTCCACGATCAGACCGGTCAGCTCGCGCTCGCCCCGCAGGAAGCTGGCGAAGGCGGCGCCGAGGCCGACCTGCTCGCCGTGCTGGGCGGACCGCTTGGGATACAGCACGTCCAGGGCATGCGAGATCTCGTGGCAGGCCCCCGACGACGGCCGGGTGCTGCCGGCGATGTTCATCGCGATGCCGGACAGTACCAGTGCCTCGGCCAGCGCGGTGAGGAGGTCCTGATCCTGAAGGTTTCCTGGGTGCCGCAGCAGGTTCTCACCGGCCGAGCGGGCCATCGCGACGGCCAGACCGTCGACCGGCTCGCCGGTCTCGGCGTGCGAGAGCTCCCAGTCGGCGCAGGCCGAGATGTTGGAGACGACGTCGCCTATCCCGGCCGCGACGAAGCGCGGCGGGGCGTGCCGGATGACGTCCAGGTCGATCACGATGCCGATCGGGCTGGGCACCCCGTAGGAGCCCCGCCCGGCGTCGTTGTCGAGGGTGGAGACCGGCGAGCAGATGCCGTCGTGGGCCAGGTTGGTGGGGACCGAGACCAGCGGCAGGCCGACCCGGGCCGCGGCGTACTTGGCGACGTCGATGATCTTGCCGCCGCCCAGCGCCACGATGGTGTCGTAGTGGCCGCCGCGCATCGAGTCCGCCAGCCGCACCGCGCTGTCGATGCTGCCGTCGTCGACGCTGTACCAGTCGGCGCCGGGCAGCGCCGGCTCCAGCCGCGCGCGCAGCACCGCGCCCGAGCCGTTGCTGATCGCCACCGCGATCCGGCCCGAGGCGGAGAGGCGCTGGTCCGCGAGGATGCCGCCGAGCGCGTCGAGCGCGCCCGGGCGGATCTCGACGAAGACCGGCGACGGCACCAGCCGGGTCAGTACTGGCACGCGATCTCCCGCGCCTTGGCCAGGTCGGCGTGGTTGTCGACCTCGACCCACGACACCTCGCCGATCGGCTGGACGTCGATCCGCAGGCCGCGGTCGACCATCTCCTGGTAGCCGTCCTCGTAGTACAGCTGCGGGTCGCGCTCGTAGGTCGCGCGCAGCGCGTCGGTGAGGTCGGCGGCGGCGGCCGGGTTGATCACGGTGACGCCGATGTACTCGCCGGTGGCCTCGGCCGGGTCCATGAGCTTGGTGATCCGGCGCATGCCCGCGGCCGGGTCGACGACGACCTTCATCTCCTCGTCGGCGAGCTTCTTCACCGTGTCGAGGGCGAGCAGGATGCCGGGGGCCCGGCCCTCGGCGGTCAGCCGCTCGTTGCCCTCCAGCATGGTGCGCTGCACCGAGGCCGGGTGGACGGTGTCGCCGTTGGCGAGCAGCAGGCCCTCGGCGAAGAGGTCACGGGCGCACCAGAGCGAGTAGGCGTTGTTCCACTCCTCGGCCTTGTCGTTCTCGACCAGGGTGAGCCGGACGCCGTACTTCTTCTCCAGGTCGGCCTTGCGGTCGAGGACGGCCTCCTTGCGGTAGCCGACGACGATCGCCGCCTCGCGCAGGCCGACCTCGGCGAAGTTGCCGAGGGTCAGGTCCAGGACGGTCCGCTCCCCGTCGACCGGCACCAGCGCCTTCGGCAGGGTGTCGGTGTACGGGCGCAGCCGGCGGCCGGCGCCGGCTGCCAGAACGAGGCCGATCATGCGGGTCTCCTGATCCGTCGTGCTGTGCGCCGCCGCGCAGGGCACCGGTCCGCGGGACGGCGGGGCCGGCCCTTCCGGGTGGCGCGCCGGGGCCGCCGAGATGCGGCCGCCGTGTCCTATGTGATGGTAGGCGACCGCGACGACCAGCCCGAACGCGGCCGGGGGGCTGTGCGGCACGCCGGGTGGGTGGCGCGCGGGCACTGTGCGGGCACCGGACGAGCGGTACGGGGCGCCGCGGGGCCGCCGCGGGGCCGCCGCGCGGGGTGCTGTGAAGAAGGGGTGTGGCCGGGGTGCCCGTTTCCGGTCGGCCGGCCTCGCGGTCGAACGCCGGGCGTCACGGTCGAACGCCGGCCGAACAGGTTCCGAACAGGTCTGCTATTCCAACGCGCTCGCACGGCCCTGAAACGGTCCGGGACGGTCGCGATCCTGCCGGTTGTGCGTGGGACCCCATCGGAGCGCCACCCGTACGGCAGACTTGACCGCGACGCCACCGGTGCCGTGGTTGCTCCCATTGCTCCCGAAGCTTCCGAAAGAGGCCTCATGCCCCAGAGTCTGCCGACCGACCCGACGCGCTTCGCCTCGGACACCACGGAGATCGGGACCGGTCTCGACACCGGCCTCGACACCGGTCTCGATGTGGAGACCGACGTGGCGACCGGCGCGGATTCCGCCGGTGCGCCCGCCGAGATCCTGCTGGAGCTGGTCGACGACGAGGGCGTGACCATCGGCACCGCCGAGAAGCTCTGGGCCCACCAGCAGCCCGGGCGGCTGCACCGCGCGTTCTCGGTGTTCCTCTTCGACCGGCAGGGCCGGCTGCTGCTGCAGCGCAGGGCCCTCGGCAAGTACCACTCCCCCGGCGTCTGGTCGAACACCTGCTGCGGGCACCCGTACCCCGACGAGCCGCCCTTCGTGGCCGCCGCCCGGCGGACCGCGGAGGAGCTGGGGGTCGCCCCGGCTCTGCTCTGCGAGGCGGGGACGGTCCGCTACGACCTGCCGGACGAGGCGTCCGGGCTGATCGAGCGCGAGTGGAACCACCTGTTCGTCGGCCTGGTCACCGACCCGGTCCGGCCCGACCCGGACGAGGTGGACGACTACGCCTTCGTCACCGCCGCGGAGCTGCGCGAGCTGGAGGCGGAGCGGCCGTTCTCGGTGTGGTTCCGGACCGTCTTCGACGCCGCGCTGCCGGGGATCCGGGAGATCGCCGGGAACGACTGGTAGGACGCGGCGGCCCGGGACGCGGCGGCCGGCGCGTGGTGCCGGGGGAAGCCGTGTCCGGGGGCCGTACCCGGGGGCAGTACCCGGGGCGGCTGTCAGTCCCGGCCCGGCCCGCGGTCCGGGTCCCTCCGGGGGAGCGGCAGCGAGGCCCAGATCACCTTGCCGCCCTCCCCCGCCTGTTCCACGTCGCAGACCCCGCCGGCCTGCAGCGTGACGCTCTTCACCAGCAGCAGTCCGCGCCCGCCGGTCCGCCCGGTGTCGCTCTCCAGCGCCTTGGGCCGGTACGGGTCGCCGTCCTCGACGGAGACCCGTACCCAGCCGTCCCGGACCGCCAGCTCGGTGGTGACCTCGGGCGAGAGCTCCGCGGCGTGCGTGACCGCGTTGCCGACCAGCTCGGAGACGATCAGCAGCACGTCGTCCACCAGCTCCTGGTAGCGGATCTCCGCCATGCCCTGGGCCAGCAGCCGGTCCCGCACCGCGTGCCGGGTGCGGGGCACCGAGGCCTCCTCGGCCGGCTCGGTGAACCGCCACACCCCCTCGGCGGGCCCGCCGAGGGCCTGCGCCGGCTGCGCGCGGGCCGGTCCCCCGGCCCGCGCGGCCGCGGCCAGCACCGCGGCGGCCACGAGCGCCGCCCCGGCCTCCGCCGCAGCCGCCCCGGCCGCCCCGACCCCTACCGGTCCGGCCTCTGCGGTCCTGGCCCCTGCCTCTTCCTCACTGGTCTGCTCCACGTCCAGCCGCCCTTCGTCCGCGACCCCGGGAATCAGGCGTTCCGCTCATGGCGCCCTCGGTCCACAGAGGCTAGGAGAGCCGCCCTCGGGACCGTGCCACCGTCGACAACTTGCCCGTGTCGGATCGCCCAAGACTGTTTCCGACCGTTCGCCACCCCCAAGACGACCGCTTACCGCCCTCGAACCACCGCTTCGCGCACATCCGCGACCCATGCCTGCCACCCCTCCCATCCCCACCGGGGAAACGCAGGTGAGAAGCACTCCGGAAGCCTGGTAATGTTCTCTTTGTCGCCGAGGGGGCGCCGAGAAAGCCCCCCGAAGCACACACCCTGTCCGGGTGGCGGAATGGCAGACGCGCTAGCTTGAGGTGCTAGTGCCCTTTATCGGGCGTGGGGGTTCAAGTCCCCCCTCGGACACCGGCAATTCCCCTTGGGAACTCGAAAGAGATCCCAAGGGGAATTTCGTTTTTCCCGGTCGGCGCACTGGTCGGCGGGCTGGTCGGCCCACCGGGCACCGCAGCGATACGGCTCCGGGCCGCACCCCCGGGCCACACTCCGGGCGCGCCGCTGTCGTCACGCGGCCGTCGCACGGCCGTCGCACGGCCTCGACCCCCGCCGGAAGCCCGGTCCCGACCCCCGCCGAATGTCCGGCAACGGGACACGGGATGGCAACGATCGGACGTTTTGCGCTGGATCTGAGGTTCATCTGAGGTTTGGCCCGATTTCGCCCCATAAGCTGCTGTCCGTTTGTCCGGAAACACGACGAGATGATGAGACAGAGGACCGATACGTTGAGTGAGCGCGAGTCGACGACGGCATCCCATCAGAACTACCGCCGCTCGCTCGGCACCATCAGCCTCACGGCCGTCGGGCTGGGATCGATCATCGGGTCGGGCTGGCTGTTCGGCGCCGAGCGGGCGGCCCGGCTGGCCGGGCCGGCGTCGATCGTCGCGTGGGTGATCGGGGCGGCGGTCGCACTGACCATCGCGCTCACCTACAGCGAGCTGGGCTCGATGTTCCCCAAGGCCGGCGGAATGGTCCGGTACGGGCAGTACTCGCACGGCTCGCTGGCCGGCTACCTGGCCGCCTGGGCGAACTGGATAGCCATCGTCTCGGTGATCCCCGGCGAGGCGACCGCCTCGGTGCAGTACATGAGCTCCTGGGACTTCGGCTGGGCCAAGGACCTCTACGACGGGCAGGAACTCTCCCTCAGCGGGGTGGCGCTGGCCAGCGTGCTGCTGGTCGGGTACTTCGCGCTGAACTGGTTCGCCATCACGCTGTTCGCCAAGACCAACACGGCGATCACCGTCTTCAAGGTCGTCGTCCCGACACTCACGGCCGGCGCGCTGCTGCTCGCCCACTTCGACACCAAGCACTTCACCGACCACGGCGGCTTCGCGCCGAACGGCTGGAGCGCGGTGTTCACGGCGGTGGCCGTCTCCGGCATCGTCTGGGCGTTCAACGGCTTCCAGTCCCCGCTCAACCTGGCCGGTGAGGCCCGCAACCCCGGCAAGTCGCTGCCCAAGGCCGTGATCGGCTCGATCCTGATCGCCCTGGTGATCTACGTCGCCCTGCAGATCGCCTTCCTCGGCGCCATCCCGTCGGCGGACCTGGCGAACGGCTGGAGCAACCTCGCCTACACCTCGCCGCTGGCCGACCTGGCCATCGCCTGGGGCCTCAACTGGCTCGCCCTGCTGCTGTACGCGGACGCCTTCGTCTCCCCCAGCGGCACCGGCATGATCTACGCCGCCACCACCTCGCGGATGATCCACGGCGTCCAGGAGAACGGCCACCTGCCGTCCGTCTTCGGCCGGGTCGACCGCAAGACCGGCATCCCGCGCCCGGCGCTGGTGCTCAACCTCGTGGTCGCCTTCGGCTTCCTCGCGGTCTTCCGCGGCTGGGGCTCGCTCGCCGAGATCGTCTCGGTGGCCACCGTGATCTCCTACATCACCGGCCCCGTCGCCGTGATGGCACTGCGCCGCCTCGCCCCCGAGCTGCCGCGCCCCGTCCGGCTCCGCGCGATGCCGGTGATCGCACCGGTCGCCATGGTCTTCGGCTCGCTGGTGCTCTACTGGGCCCGCTGGCCGCTGACCGGCAAGGTCATCCTGCTGATGGCCGCCGGCCTGCCGATCTGGGCCTGGTACGAGCTGCGCAAGCCGTTCGCCGAGCTGAAGCCGCACCTGAAGGCGGGTGCCTGGATGATCGCCTACCTGTTCGTGATGGCCGCGGTCTCGTGGGCCGGCTCCACCGAGTTCGGTGGCGAGGGCTACCTCCCGGAGGGCTGGGACCTCCTGGTCGTCGCCGCGATCGGCCTGGCCTTCTACGCCTGGGGCGTCCGCAGCGCCTGGGCCAACCCTTCCCTCGACGCCGTGAAGCGCGAGATGGCCGCCGAGGCGGAAGCCGCGCGGGCAGGGTCGGGTGAAGCCGGAGCGGCCGGCGAGGCCGGAGCCGGGCTGCCGCACCAGGCCGGCGAGGCCTCGCGGGTCTGACGGGCCTGACGGGTCCGACGGGCCTGACGAGTCCGACGGACCTGGCGGGCGGGGTGCCGCCCGGACGACCACGGCGCGTGGTGCTCGGAGCGCCGGTCGGGAGTGATCCCGACCGGCGCTCCCGCATTTTCACAGGGGGGGCAGGAATACCGATTTCGTTGCTCAGGGGGCAATAGTTTCATCATCTTCCATTCACCCGGCGGCGGCTGCCAGCATCGGCGGACCGTCACCGCCTGAGGGAGATGCCGATGAACCGCCCCCGTCCCCTGCGCTGTCTGGCCGCACTGGCCCTGGTCGCCCTGGCCGCCACCGCCTGCGGGCGTTCCGATCGGGGTGCCGCACCGGGCCCCGCCGCCCGACCGGACACCGCCGGGAAGAGCGCCGCCGAACTGCTGCCCGGCAGCTACAAGCAGGCCGGCGTCCTGAGAGTGGCAACCGCCGTCGGATATCCGCCGATGGAGATGTACAAGCCCGGCACCACCGAACTCACCGGCGTCGACCCCGACCTCGCCGCGGCGATAGCCGGCAGGCTCGGGCTCAGGCTGGAGATGACCAACGCCTCGTTCGACGGGCTCATCCCCGGGCTCCAGGCCGGCCGCTTCGACCTGGTCATGTCCTCGATGACCGACAGCGAACAGCGCCGCCAGGCCGTCGACTTCGTCGACTACTTCCGCACCGGCGGGGTCGTCATGACCAGGAAGGACAACCCCGAGGGCATCAAGTCGCTGGAGGACCTCTGCGGCAGGTCCGTCGTCCTGGCGAAGGGCAGCTCCAACCTGGAGATCGGCGAGCAGCAGAACGCCAAGTGCGCCACCCGGATGACCATCTCGCAGAGCGAGGACGCGCCGAGCGGGCTGCTCCAGCTGGACAGCGGGCGCGCCGTCGCCACCATCGTGGACTACCCCGTGGCGCAGATGTTCGCCCAGAAGAACACCGCCTACCAGGTACTGCCCGAGCAGTACGGGACCGCGCCGTGGGGCATCGCGGTCGCGAAGAAGGAGAGCGGCCTGCGGGACTCCGTGCACCGGGCGCTCCAGGAGCTGATCGACTCGGGCGAGTACCGGCAGGTGCTGGACCGGTACGAGGTCGGCGGCAGCGCCGTGGCCGAGGCCACCGTCAACACGGTCGGGCAGTGAGTGCCGTGGCGGGCGGCGAGGTGGGTACGAGAGCCGGGTCGGGAGCGGGGACGGGGGCCGTCGGGAAGGTGGCGGTGCGCGAGGACGAGCTGGCGTTCCAGGTGACCGGGCGCCCCCGGCCGGGCCGCTGGGTGGCCATCCTGGCCGCGGCGTTCACGGCGGTCTGGCTCGCGTACACGATCATCGTCAACCCGAACCTGCACTGGGACGTCATCGCGGAGTACCAGTTCGACGGGGTGGTCCTGGAGGGTCTCTGGGTCACCGTTCAGCTGACCCTGATCTCACAGGTGGTCGGCATCGTGATCGGCGTGCTGGCGGCGGTGATGCAGCTGTCGGACAGCCCGGTGCTGCGGACCACGGCCGGCGCGTACACCTGGTTCTTCCGGGGGACGCCGCTGCTGGTGCAGCTGATCTTCTGGTTCAACCTCGCCCTGCTCTTCCCCGAGATCGGCATCGGGATCCCGTTCGACGGGCCGAAGCTGGTCAGCTGGCAGACCAACGCCCTGATCACCGGATTCGTCGCGGCGCTACTGGGACTCTCGATCAACGAGGGCGCCTACATGTCGGAGATCGTCCGGGCCGGCATCCAGAGCGTGGACCCCGGGCAGCGGGAGGCGGCGGCGGCCCTGGGCATGTCCGACCGGCAGATCCTCACCCGGGTGGTCCTGCCGCAGGCGATGCGGGTGATCATCCCGCCCTTCGGGAACCAGTTCATCTCGATGCTGAAGACCACCTCACTGGTGTCGGTGATCGCCGGCGCCGATCTGATGACGGTCTCGCAGCACCTGTACCTGGCCAACTTCGAGGTCATCGCGCTGCTGGTGGTGGCGTCGATCTGGTACCTGGTCCTGACCACCATCGCCAGCGTCGCGCAGCACGCGGTGGAGCGGCGGTTCAACCCCGGGGCGGCGCAGGCGCGCCGGCCGCTGGGACAGCGCGTGCTGCGGAACCTGCGGCCGGGCGGTGGCGGGAAGACGAACCGTCCGGGCGGCAGCGGGAAGACGGACCGTCCGGGCGGCAGCGGGACGGCGGACCGTCCGGGCGGCAGCGGGACGGTCGGCGGACCTGGCGGCGTCGGGAAGGGGACCGGGAACGGCATGGAGCAGACGGAGAGGGAGTCGGGGAAATGACGGTGGCCACGGACGAGGTGATCCTCGCGGCGCGCGGAGTGAGCAAGCGTTTCGGCGATCTGGAGGTGCTGCGCGGGATCGACCTGGAGGTCCGCTCCGGGGAAGTGCTCTGCGTGATCGGGCCCTCCGGGTCCGGCAAGTCCACCCTGCTGCGCTGCTTCAACCACCTGGAGAAGATCGACGCCGGACGGATCACGGTCGACGGCGAGCTGATCGGCTACGAGCCGCACGGCCACGGCGGAACCACCCTGCGCGAGCGGCGCCCCCGGGACATCCAGCACCAGCGCGAGCGGATCGGCATGGTGTTCCAGCGGTTCCACCTCTTCCCGCACCGGACCGCGGTGCAGAACGTGATGGAGGGCCCGGTCGCCGTCAAGCGCCGCGGCCGGGCCGAGGCCGAACGGCAGGCCCGCGAGCTGCTCCGCCGGGTCGGCCTCGCCGACCGTGCCGACCACTACCCCGCCCAGCTCTCCGGCGGCCAGCAGCAGCGGGTCGCGATCGCCCGCGCCCTGGCCATGGAGCCCACCCTGATGCTCTTCGACGAACCCACGTCCGCGCTCGACCCCGAACTCGTCGGCGAGGTACTGGGAGTGATGCGGGACCTGGCGCGCAGCGGGATGACGATGATCGTCGTCACCCACGAGATGGGGTTCGCCCGCGAGGTCGCCGACCAGGTCGTCTTCATGGACCAGGGCGCGGTCGTCGAGGCCGGCCCCCCGGACGAGTTCTTCACCGCCCCGCGCCACGAGCGCACCCGGTCCTTCCTCGCGACGGTGCTGTGATGGGAGCCGTGATGAACGTCGAACTGCTCGTACGCGGCGGACTCCTGGTGGACGGCACCGGAGCACCCGCACGGCCCGCCGACCTCGCGGTCACCGACGGGCGGGTCACCGTGCTGCCCCCGGGCGCGGCGGTCGGGGCCCGCCGGGCCATCGACGCCCGCGGGCGGGTCGTCACCCCCGGATTCATCGACGTCCACACGCACTCGGACGCGCTCGCGGCGGTGGGCCGGGGGTCGGGCTCGGGGTCGGGCTCGGGGTCGGGTCTGGGCTTGGGCTTGGGCTCGGGGTCGGGGTCGGGGTCGGGTTCAGGTGCGGGCTCGGCTGGAGCCCCGGACGGGTACGCGGGTCGCGGCCCGCGCGGGGCCGCCGGGGAGGCCGGCGGAGCCGGGGACACCGCGTGGGACGCCGCCGAGGACACCGCCTGGAACGCGTTGGAGGAACTGCGGCTGGCCCCGCTGCTCCAGGGCGTGACGACCGAGATCAGCGGCAACTGCGGCAGCAGCCTCTTCCCCTGCCTCCCCGAACGGCTGCCGGAGCTGGCCGACCACCTCCGCGTCACCTTCGGGATCGGCCCGGTCCGCCCGGCCGAGGACTTCACCGCCTTCGCCGCCGGCCAGCGGCCCGAGCTCCGCCGCAACCACCTCGCGTCGCTGGTCGGCCACGGCACGCTGCGGGCCGGGGTGATGGGGTTCGCCGACCGCCCGCCCCGCCCCGCGGAACTGTCCGCGATGTGCGAGCTGCTCGACCGGGCACTCACCCAGGGCGCGGCCGGACTCTCCACCGGTCTGATCTACCCGCCCGGCACCTACGCCGACACCGAGGAGATCGTCGCGCTGGCCAAGGTCGCGGCCCGGCACGGAAAGCCGTACGTCACCCACCTGCGGGACGAGATGTCGCAGGTGGAGAAGGCCCTGGAGGAGGCGCTGGAGATCGCCGAGCGGTCCGGCGCACCGCTCCAGGTCTCGCACCACAAGACGGCCGGCCGGCACGCCTGGGGCGCCACCCTGCGCACCCTCCCCCGGCTGGAGCAGGCCCGCGCGGCCGGGGTCGACGTGCTCTGCGACGTGTACCCCTACACCGCCGGCAGCACCGTGCTGCAGGCGATGCTGCCGCCGTGGACCAGCGAGGGCGGCGTGACCGCACTGCTGGCGCGGCTGCGCCGGCAGGACGTGCGCCGGCGGATCCGGGCGGACATCGCGGGCGGGGTGGCCGACTGGGAGAACACCGTCGGCAACGGCGGCTGGGATCTCATCGCGGTCGCCGCCGCCCCCGCCCGGCGCTCCGCGGAGGGTCACCGGATCGCCGAACTGGCGGCCGCCGCAGGCGTCGACCCCGTCGACTACGTCTGCGATCTGCTGCTCGACTCGCACGGGGAGGTGACCATCATCAGCCACTCGATGCGCGAGGACGACGTCCGCCGGGTGCTGGCCAGCCCGCTCTCGATGATCGGCTCGGACGGAGTGCCCAAGCCGGGCCGCCCGCACCCGCGTTGGGCAGGAAGCTTCGCCCGGGTGCTTGGCCACTACGGCCGGGACGAGGGACTGCTGCCGCTGGAACTCGCGGTGCACAAGATGACCGGACTGCCCGCCGAACGGTTCCGGCTCACGGGGCGCGGCGTCCTCCGGGACGGCGCGGTCGCCGACCTGGTGGTCCTGGAGCCGGACGCGGTCCGCGACGCAGCCACCTTCGAGCGGCCGCTCCTGCCGCCCGACGGCGTGACCGCCGTGGTCGTCGCCGGGCAGGTCGCCGTCCACGACGGCCGGCCGACCTCGGCACGGGCCGGAGAGGTGGTGCGGGTCCGATGAGCCTCGCCCAAGTGGCCGCCGCCGCACGCTCGGCCGCGGCACTGCCGCTGACGCTCGCCGTCGCGGCGGTGGATGTGGACTCGGATTCCGACGTGGGTGCGGGTGTGGGCTCGGGTACGGGTACGGATGCGGGCGGGCGCTCAGGGCCGGGCGCCGGTGCGTCCGTGCGCTTCGGCGGCGGCAGCGCCGTCGGAGTCCACGACACCGTCGAGCTGCCGGTCGCCAGCGCGTCCAAGCTGCTGCTGCTCGCCGAGATCGCGCGCCGGCTGGACACCGGGGAACTGCGGCCGGACACCGTGGTGCCCATCGCGGAGGAGGACGTGACCGGCGGCACCGGGCTGCTGCGGCGGCTCGGACGACGCGCCTGGACCGTCGAGGACCTGGCCTGGCTCACGGCCTCCGTCAGCGACAACACCGCGACCAACACGCTGCTGCGACTGGTCGGTCTGCCCGCCACCGCGCGGCTGGCCCGGGAGCTGGGCCTGACCCGGCTCGCCCTGCACGACCGGGTCCGCGACGAGCGCGGTCCCGGGACACCCCCGGTGTTCGCCACCGGCACGGCCTGGGACCTCGCCCGGCTGGTGGCACTGGCGGTCCGGGGTGAGCTGGCCTCCCCGGGTGCCTCGCGGCGACTGCTGGAGTGGATGCGCTCCAACACCGACCACGGACTGGTGCCGGCGCTGGTCCAGCACGACCCGTACGCGGAGTGCTTCCCCGAGCCGCTGCCGGGCGGCCTCCTGGTGGCCAACAAGACCGGAACCGACAGCGGAGTACGCGCCGACGCGGGCGTACTGATCGGCACCCGCCGGGTGGCGTACGCGGTGGTCGCGCACTGGGACGTGACACTGGGGCCGAGCACCGAGCGCGCGGCGGTGCACGCCGTCCGCGAGGTGGGACGGGCCCTGGCGGCGGGCGCGCTGCGCGGGGAGCCGGCGACGTGCACACTGCTGCGGCAGCCGACGGCCGGGTGAGGCACTCACCTGCGCGCGGTGCGGGGGCAGGGCCGTGGCAGACGCCGTGGCAGACGGAGGACGGGGCTGGTGACCGTCCGAAGGCCGGGGGCGGGAGTCAGCTGGTGCCGGGGGCTGGGGGCTGGGGCTGGGGCTGGGGCTGGGGGCTGGGGGAAAGCCGGGGGGCCGGGAAGGCCGGGGGCGGGGACGCCAAGGGCCGGGGACGCCGGGGGCCGGGAAGGCCGGGGGCGGGGACGCCAAGGGCCGGGGACGCCGGGGGCCGGGAAGGCCGGGGACGCCGAGGCAACGCCCATCGGAGGTGCCGCTCACGGCCACTGGAGTTCGAGCAGTGACCGCACCTCCCCTGCGGCCGCGCGCAGTTCGTCGAGACAGGCCCGGACCGCCGGGTTGCGGTTGGTGGCGCGGGTCGCGACACCGATCCGGCGGTGCAGCTGCGGGTGGTCCAGGCGGCAGACGTGCACCCCGGCGCTGTCGGCCAGGCCGAGCGCCGGGATCAGCGCGACGCCCATACCGGCCCGGGCGAGGTTGATCGTCACCTGGTAGTGGTCGCTGCGACAGCGCACCTGCGGGCGGAACCCCTCGGCGGCGCAGGCCCGTTCGAGCACCGGCTCACCGGTCGAGCCGCCGTGGGTGCCGATCCAGCTCTCCCCCTCCAGCTCGGCGAGCCGGACCAGTGAGCGCCGGCCGAGCCGGTGCCGGAGCGGGACCACCACCAGTTGCGGCTCGTCGAAGTACAGCTCCACCTCCACCGTCGCCTGACGGCTCGCCTGCCGGATCCACGGATCGAGCGGGTGCTCGAAGACCACCGCCGCGTCCAGCCGGCCGGCCTCGAGGTCGGGCAGCAGCTCATGCGGCTGACCCATGATCAATTCCAGTTCGACCTGTGGGTTCCGGGCCGAGAAGGCCGCGAGTGCGCGCGGCAGCAGGTCCAGTCCGGCGGACGCGAAGAAGCCGAGCCTCAGCACGCCGGCGGTTCCCTCGGAGTGGGCCCGCAGGTCGTCCTGGGCGACGGCCATCAGATCCGCGATCGCCTGGGCGTGCTCGGCCAGCCGGACGCCCGCCGGGGTCAGCCGCAGCGACTGCGGCGCGCGCTCGACCAGGGCGACGCCCAGTTCCTGTTCGAGGCGGGCGAGCTGGTGGGAGATGGCGGAGGGGCTCAGGTGCAGGGCCTGTGCCGCGGCCACGATGGTGCCCCGGCGGGCGATCTCCAGCAGGACGAGCAGACGGGCGCTGTTCAGCATCGGGCCAGGGTAGGTCATCAGGGCTGGTCAGGAGCGGTTCAGGGCCCGGAGCGGGCGGGCGGGGCGGGGCGCCGGTGGTTCGCGCGCGAGCGTGCGCGAGCGGCAGGCTCCGAGCAATGACGGCGGGCGGCCGAGCGGACGGAGAAGCCGACAGGCGGGCGGGCAGGCAGGCAGCCCGACCTTGGGCCTGGGCAGCTGGGAAAAATATGTAGACCGATCGGCAGATTCAGCTGCCTTATGTAGACCGGTCGACATATTCATGCAGAACGGGAAGCGACCCACTCTCCCCGACCCGGCGTCGTGGATGCCCGCGGAGTGAAAAGTCGGACCAGCCGACTTCCCACTCCGCGGCGACGCGAGGATCTTTGCAAAGGACCTATGTAGACCGGTCGGTAGATTCGCCTATGTAGACCGGTCGACATATTCGATGTGGCCTCGTGTGCCGTTTCCGCCCCCGGGCCGGTGGGGGCCGAGCGGGGGCCAAGCGCGGGGCCGAGCGCGGGGCCGAGCGGGATGCTGGGCCGGCAGGTGCCCGCCGGTCAGGCTCCGGCCGAGCGGCGGGCGGCCACCAGGTCGGCGGCGGAGCGGTGCCAGGCGGGCACCGGACCGGGGTCGCCCGCGGGCCCGCCGGCGTCCAGGCGCAGCAGGTCCTCCTCGGTCTCCCGGCGTACCACCTCACGGGCCACGCCGTCGCGGACGAAGACCACCGCGGGGCGGGGCAGCTTGTTGTAGTTGGACGCCATCGCGTACCCGTACGCGCCGGTGACCGGGGTGGCGAGCAGGTCGCCGATCCGCAGGCCGGACGGGAGTGCCGCATCGTCGATGATCACGTCGCCGCTCTCGCAGTGCTTGCCGACCAGGCGGACGCGGAGCGGG
The DNA here is from genome assembly GCF_056437345.1 of Kitasatospora sp. NPDC042419. Lineage (NCBI taxonomy): Bacteria > Bacillati > Actinomycetota > Actinomycetes > Kitasatosporales > Streptomycetaceae > Kitasatospora > Kitasatospora sp. NPDC042419. The sequence continues at coordinate 447,908 of NZ_JBWKAW010000004.1, read as the reverse complement.
CGGGGCGCCTCCGGGCAGCGGGGCAGGAACGCCTCGTAGCGCGCGCCGTACAGGGCCGGACGGAGGTTGTCGCTCATCCCGCCGTCCACGCTGACGTAGGTGCGGACGTCCGGGATCCGCTTGACCGTGCCCACCCGGTAGAGGGTCAGCCCGGCCCTGGCGGCGATCGAACGACCCGGCTCGACATCGAACTCCCTGGTCCAGCCCGCACCGCGGACCGCCGCCCGGACCCGTTCGGCCCAGACCGCGAACGACGGCGCGCTCTGACCCGTCTGGTAGGCCACGCCGAGGCCGCCGCCGACGGTCAGCCGGGCCACGCCGGCGTCCACCGCGAACCGGGCCACGGCGGCTGCGCCGTCGGCCAGTTCGGCCGCGTCCAGGACCTGCGAGCCGACGTGGGCGTGCACGCCCTCCAGCCGGACGGCGGGCGAGGCGACGGCACGGCGGACGGCCGCCGCGGCCGCGCCGTCGGTCAGGCCGAAGCCGAACTTCGAGTCGTGGCCGCCCGTGCGGATCGCCTCGTGGGCGCCGGCCGCGACGCCGGGTGCCACCCGGAGGCGGACCCGGGCGGGCGGCAGCCCCTCCTCCGCGACGAGGCGCTCGATCCGGTCGAGTTCGTCGAAGCTGTCCACGACGACGTGGTGCACTCCGACCGACAGCGCGGTGCGCAGCTCGCCCTCGTCCTTGTTGTTGCCGTGCAGCACGATGCGCTCCGGGGCCACCCCGGCGTGCAGGGCCACCCGCAGTTCGCCGCCGGAGGCGACGTCGAGCAGCAGTCCCTCCTCGGCGGCGAGGCGTGCCATCGCGGTGCAGAGGAAGGCCTTGGAGGCGTAGGCGACGTTGCCGGGGCCGAACGCGGTGACGGCTTCGCGGCAGCGGCGGCGCAGGTGTTCCTCGTCGTAGACGAAGAGCGGGGTGCCGTACCGGCGGGCCAGTTCCGCGAGCAGGACCCCGCCGACGGCGAGCCCGGCGGGGCGGGCCTCGGCGGTGAGCGGCAGCAGCTCGGCGTCGACGGGCGACTGGGCGGGCGACTGGGCGGGCGAGACAGACGACACGGATTCCTCCCGGCGGGCTGGTTCGTCAGCAATCCTCAGCCCGGGGAGAGCGAGCGGAAAAGCGCATTCTTCCGGCGGTCAGCGGTACGGAATTCGATGCTCGGAGGAGGCGGGAGGCCGGGAAGCGCCAGGCACGGGCGTCGGGCACGGGCTCACCGCGCGGGCGTGCGGGCCTGCGGGCGGGCGGGCGAGGCCTCCGCCCGGCCCGGACGCACCGATGCCGGCGGCCGCACGCCCCTCCCTGCGGGGCGTGCGGCCGCCGGCGGGTGTTCCGCAGCTGCCCGGCGGGTCAGCGGGTCAGTCGCGGCGGGCGCGCCGGATGGCGGAGGTGACGACCGGGGGGAGGAGGTCGCCCGCGACCCGCTTGGCCACGTTGGTGGGGCGGCGGCGCTCCGCGGCCTTGGCCCGGCGTTCGGTCAGGTCGAGGATGGCGGCCTCACGCTCGCGTTCGGCCTCGTGGAGGGCCTCCTGGGCGGCCCGCTCGGCTTCGCGGTTCTCGGCCTCGGCGGCCAGCCGGGCGTGGTGGCGGGAGACCTGGAACGGTGCGGCGCCCTCCGAGCTACCGCCTATCCGCACCAGTCGGTGCCCGGCGACTGCCTCGTTGGTGATGTCGCAGTGCGGGAGGGTGCCCCGGCGGGCGAGCAGGTCGCGTTGGGCGGGCTCCGGATCGCCCCAGGTGCCGTAGAACTTGGTGTCGGTGAGCACGATCGGCCTGAGCCCGTGGTTGAACACGGCCTCCCAGGTGGCGGCGGCGACGCCGGGGGTGTGCGCCGAGCGGTAGTCGTCCATGACCACCACGCCCTGCGGCGCCAGCGCGGTGCGGGCCACCACCAGGTCGGAGGCCACGTGCTCGTAGAGGTGCGAGGCGTCGATGTGGATGAAGCGGAAGACCCCGGCCGGGATGCGGCCGCCGGCCAGCGAGGAGGTGGGCGCCTGGACGATCTCCGGCAGCCGGTCGTGGAAGGAGAGGTAGTTCGACTCGAAGGCCGTCCGGGTGAGCGTCTTGCGGTAGGACATGTCCATCTCGGCGGCGTTCTCGTCGTCCGGCGCGTCCGAGTCGAACAGGTCGCAGACCGTGAAGCTCTCCCCGGGCTGCAGGTGGGAGCCGATCACGATGGCACTGCGCCCGAGGTAGGCGCCCATCTCCAGCAGGTCCCCGCTGAGTCCTGCGGCCTCCTGCCGGCCGAGGAACCACTCGAAGAGGTGACGGTCGTGGTCCCAGAACCAGCCTGGGACGTCATCGAGCACGGCCGGCTCGGCGGGCCGCTGCTGATCAGTGCTGAGTGCGGTGTCGGTCACGTGGTGGCTCCTCACACAGTACGACCGGCCGTCTGCCGCGCTTCCCGGTCCGGGTGCGCCGCTGCAGGTCGGTGACGGGTCTTCGCCGGCTCGCCGACCGGGTCGGACGGTAAACCGGGCGTGAACGCGGCTCAACCTGCTGCCAACGGTAGTCCCGGGCACCCGAGTTCGCTGCAATCTACCGGTCGCCGAGCGGAGTTGGAGAGAAGTATGAACAAACAATTTCGCCGCCCGACGACTTCGTGGACGGACGTGATCAATGGCGCTCGGGCGGCGGAGGAGCGTTCATCCATATTGCCGCCAGGTCGCCCGATTTGTCACCACAACAGGGGATGATCTTCACCCTGTCGGCGCACGGGGGCGGGGACCGGGCCGTTCGCGGTTCACCCGACCGGGTTCACACCGCGGCAGGCCCCGGCGGGACCGGTCCCGACGAGGGCCCACCTGCCCTTGCGTCCGGCGGTTCGCCCACCGTTGACTGTCCCCTGGACGGGTGCCGGCCGACGGCGACCGGACGCGACGAGCGAGAGGAACGGGACCGGTGGGGAACGCGGAGCAGAGCGGGCGGCCCGAGCGCGACGAGACGCGCACCGCGTACGGCACCGGGCCGGGCGACGGGCCGGGCGCCGGGCCCGCGACGTACGGCGACCAGTACGTCGACGGCGCCTGGCGGCCCTCCCTGGACAGCGGCACGATCCCGGTGCTCGACCCCGCGACCGAACGACTGCTCGCCACCGTCCCGGCGGGCGGCCCGGCCGACGTCGCCGCCGCCGTGGCAGCGGCCCGCCGGGCGGCGCGGGCCTGGGGCGCCACCGCCCCGGCCGAAAGGCTGGCGCCACTCACCCGTCTGCGTGACGGTCTGGCCTCGCACCAGGAGGAGATCGCCGCCACCGTGGTCGCCGAACTCGGTGCGCCGACCGGCTTCGCCACGGCCGTGCACGCCGCCCTCCCGCTGGCGGTGGCGGACTCGTACGTGACACTGCTCGACGGGTACCCGTTCGAGGAGCGGGTCGGGAACTCGGTCGTGCACGCGGAACCCGCCGGGGTGGTCGCGGCCGTCACGCCCTGGAACTACCCGCTCCACCAGATCGTGGCCAAGGTCGTGCCCGCCCTGGCGGCCGGCTGCCCGGTCGTCCTCAAACCGGCGGAGGAGACCCCGCTGGTGGCCCGGTTGTTCGCCCGGCTGGTCGACGAGGCGGGCTTCCCGGCCGGGGTGTTCAACCTGGTGACCGGGGTCGGCCGGGTGGCCGGCGCGGCGCTGGTCGGCCACCCGGAGGTGGACGTGGTCTCGTTCACCGGTTCGACGGCGGTGGGCCGGACCGTCGCCGAGACCGCCGGGCGCGGCATCAAGCGGGTGGCGCTGGAACTGGGCGGCAAGTCCGCCAACGTGGTGCTGCCCGGCGCCGACCTGGCCCGCGCGGTCAACGTCAACATCGCCAACGTCTTCGCCAACTCCGGCCAGACGTGCAGCGCCTGGACCAGGCTGCTGGTCCACCGCGACCGGTACGAGGAGGCGCTGGCGCTCGCCGCGAAGGCCGCCGGCAAGTACGTCCCGGGCGACCCGGCGGACCCGCTGACCCGGATCGGCCCGGTGGTCAGCGCCCGCCAGCGCGAGCGGGTGCGCGGCTACATCACCGGCGCGCTCGCCCAGGGCGCCCGGCTGGTGGCCGGCGGCCCGGAGGCCCCGGAGGGCCTCGCCACCGGCTTCTACGTCCGCCCGACCGTGCTCGGCGACGTGACCCCCGACATGGCGGTGGCCCAGGAGGAGGTCTTCGGTCCGGTGCTGGCCGTCCTCGCCTACGACGACGAGGACCACGCGGCCGAACTGGCCAACGGCACCGAGTACGGCCTGGCCGGCGGCGTGTGGGCCGCCGACACCGAGACCGCCGCCCGCTTCGCCCGCCGCCTCGACGCCGGCCAGATCGACCTCAACGGCGGCCGCTTCAACCCCCTTGCCCCGTTCGGCGGTTACAAGAGCTCGGGCCTCGGCCGCGAACTGGGCCGGCACGGCCTGGAGGAGTTCCTGCAGTACAAGTCGCTGCAGTACTAAGGCCCGGCCCGGGCCGGGCCGCGTGAACGGGGGAGGTCTCCCGGCCGCGCGAGCGTGTCGATAGGATCACGGCCCCGGACGGGGAGGTCGGAGCGAGATGTCGACGGTAGGACCGCGGATACGCCTGGGCGGCGACGGTGCGTGGCTGGAGCTGGCCCGGACCGGCGAGGACGCGTGGCGGGTCACCGCCGACTGGTGCTCGGCGCTGACCGCCGACTTCACCGCCCACGTCACGGACGAGGAGGCCGCGGACTTCGCCGCGCGGATGCTCGCCCACCTGCGCGCCCCGTCGGACCGCTTCTCCGCAGAGGTCACTCCCGGCCGCAACAACCCGCTGGCGCTGAGCGCCGAACCCGTCGGGAACGGCTTCGCCTTCGTCGTCTGCCTGACTCCCAACGGCGACGGCGGCGGGTGCCGGCTCGACATGGAGATCGGTCCCGTCGGGGCAGCCGAACTGGCCGACTCGTTCGACGCGTTGCACACGTCGCTGACGCGCTGAGCGGCCGCCCCGACGGCTGAGCGACGGCTCCGACGGCTCGGTCGGACCGTGCGGTTCGGGGGCGAGTCCACGAGGCGCGACGCCCCGGGGTGCGGGGCCGGGTGCGGGGCCGGTGGGGCTCGCACCCGGCCCGCACCGGCCCCGCACCCCACCGTCCCCACACCCGGGGGGGTGACTACGCCAGGTCGACGCCCGGGTAGAGGGGGAAGCCGCCGAGGAGGTCGGCGGCGCGCTTGGCGATGCCGTCGGCGACGGCGGGGTCCAGGACGTACTGGGCCTTCGAGGGGGCGCCGGCGGCGGTGGTGGCGGGGGTGGTGGCGCGCAGCACGGTGTCGATCAGGGCGGCGATCTCGTCCATCTCGGCGACGCCCAGGCCGCGGGTGGTGAGCGCGGGGGTGCCGATCCGCACGCCGGAGGTGTACCAGGCGCCGTTCGGGTCCTGCGGGACGGAGTTGCGGTTGGTGACGATGCCGGAGTCGAGGAGCGCCGCCTCGGCCTGACGGCCCGTCAGACCGTAGCCGGAGACGTCGGCGAGGACGAGGTGGTTGTCGGTGCCGCCGGTGACCAGCGTGCCGCCGCGCCGCAGCAGGCCCTCGGCGAGCGCCCGGGCGTTGTCGACGACCCGGCGGGCGTAGTCCTGGAACTCGGGGCGGCGGGCCTCGGCGAAGGCGACCGCCTTGGCGGCCATGACGTGCGAGAGCGGGCCGCCGAGGACCAGCGGGCAGCCGCGGTCGACGTGCTCGGCCAGTTCGGAGGTGCAGAGCACCATGCCGCCGCGCGGACCGCGCAGCGACTTGTGGGTGGTGGTGGTGACGATGTGGGCGTGCGGGACCGGGTCGTGGTCGCCGGTCAGCACCTTGCCCGCGACCAGGCCGGCGAAGTGCGCCATGTCGACCATCAGCGTCGCGCCGACCTCGTCCGCGATCTCGCGCATCCGGCGGAAGTCGACCAGGCGCGGGTAGGCGGAGTAGCCGGCCACCAGGATCAGCGGGCGGAACTCGCGGGCGGTGGCGCGCAGCGCGTCGTAGTCGATCAGGCCGGTGGCCGGGTCGGTGCCGTAGCTGCGCTGCTCGAACATCTTGCCCGAGATGTTGGGGCGGAAGCCGTGGGTGAGGTGGCCGCCGGTGTCCAGGGACATGCCGAGCATCCGCTGGTTGCCGAGCTCCTGGCGCAGCTGCGCCCAGTCCTGCTCGGTGAGGTCGTTGACGTTGCGGACCCGGGCGCGCTGGAGCGCGGGGCTCTCGACCCGCTGGGAGAGGACGGCCCAGAAGGCGGTCAGGTTGGCGTCGATGCCGGAGTGCGGCTGGACGTAGGCGTGCTCGGCGCCGAACAGGGCGCGGGCGTGCTCGGCGGCGATGGCCTCGACCTCGTCGACGTTGCGGCAGCCGGCGTAGAAGCGGCGGCCGACGGTGCCCTCGGCGTACTTGTCGCTGAGCCAGTTGCCCATGGCGAGCAGGACGGCCGGGGAGGCGTAGTTCTCGCTGGCGATGAGCTTGAGCGAGGCGCGCTGGTCCTCGATCTCGCGGCCGATGGCGGCGGCGATCCGCGGCTCGACCTCGCGGACGACGTCGAGGGCGGAGCGGAACGCGGTGTTGGCGCTGGGACTGGCGGCCGTGTGGGGCTGCTGGGCCATGGCGGTCTCCTGGAGGGAGGTTCGGATGGCCCAGGCGCTCGGCAACTTGCTCGTGATTCGGCACGGGGCCGCTTCCCGATGGTCGATTCCATCCGTGCGCGCCAGTCGCGGCCCGCCGGAATCGTATCAACGCCGCAGGTCCTGTGGCGGAGATCTCAAAATGCGGGACGGCGGCGGACATGACATGACCTTTGTCCGGCTATGTCCGTTCTACTGCTACGGCAGTATTGCGGCGGAATGAAGCCGTCACAATTTCCGCAACAAAGCCCTCGACAGGGCTTCGGAATGATTTGCGGAACTCCCTTGGTATCCGATCTGATGGCGCTCGGCGGCCCCCTGGAAACCCCCGGACCGGCCGCCCGGAAATGCACGTCAGCGCACCCTCACCCACGGGGCGGCGGAGAATTCGGGGAGTACGCCTCTCATGGCAGTGGTCGAACCAGTCGCAGGGCCCGCCGCGGAGCCGGACGGCCGGACACCGGAGGCCCGCACGCCGGACACCGGCGCACCGGACGCCGTGGAGCCGGACGCCGCGGCACCCTCCGCCTCCCCCACCCCAGCCCCGAAGAGCCTGCTGCGGCGCGTCTGCCGCGACCGGACCGGAGCCGTCGCCCTCGCCGTCGTCCTCCTCTTCCTCCTGCTCGCCCTCGCGGCCCCGCTGATCGCCGCGCTGTACGGCAGGAACCCGACCGAGCACTACGGCCAGAACACTCCCGGCCTGCTCAGCGACGGCGGCCTGCCGATCGCGCCCAACGGCGGCATCTCCGGGGAGTTCTGGTTCGGCCTCGAACCCGGGCTCGGCCGCGACGTGTTCACCCAACTGCTGTACGGCATCCGCACCTCGCTGCTGATCGCCTTCGTGTCGGCCGCCGTCACCACCGCCCTCGGGGTGCTGGCCGGAGTCGCGGTGGGCTACCTCGGCGGCCTCACCGACCGGTTGTTCGGCTTCCTCTCGAACGTCCTGCTGGCGTTCCCGACGCTGCTCCTGCTGCTCGCGCTCAGCCCGGTGATCCAGTCCCGACTGGTCGATCCCGGCACCGCGGAACCGGACTGGATGCAGTTCCTGGTCCTCATCCTGGTGTTCTCCGCGTTCGGCTGGATTCCACTGGCGCTTTCCCTGCGGGCCGCCGTCCGATCGCTCCGCGAAAGGGATTTCGTCCAGTCCGCACGGGCGATGGGCGCGAGCGGATTCCATATCGTGTTCCGCGAACTCCTGCCGAATGTCCGGGCACAGCTGCTGGTGCACGCCACCATGGCGGTGCCGACGTTCGTCGCCTCCGAGGCGGTGCTGTCGTTCCTCGGCGTCGGCATCAACGAGCCGATCCCGGACTGGGGCCGGATGATCTCCCGCGGCTCGGAGGTCTTCCAGGCCGACCCGACCTACATGTTCTTCCCCGGCGTCGCGCTGCTGCTCTTCGTCCTCGCCTTCAACCTGCTCGGCGACGCCGTCCGGGACGCGCTGGACCCGCGCGCCGTCCGCTGAAGCCGCCGGGGCCCGCCGGGGCTCCCGCCGGGGCCGTCGCCGACGGCTTCGCCGGGCCCCCGCCGGGGCCCGCCTCCCCCCTGAGACCTTCCCTCCCTCTTTCGCAGTCCACTAGCCGCCCCGGTGTCCCCGGGGCAAGGAGAGATTCGCCATGCGCTGGATCAGACCGTCCCTCGCCGTCGTCGCGACCGCCCTGCTGGCGACCTCCTGCTCGGCCGGCGCGGGCTCCACCTCCGGCACCGGCACCAACGCCGCGCCCAAGGACACCTCGCCGCTGACCGCCGCGCTCGGCACCGAGAAGGAGAGCGCCGGCCCGGCCCCCGCCGTCCCCGGCGCCCGCGCGGGCGGCACGGTGAACGTCTACAACGCGACCGACTTCCGCCACCTCGACCCGCAGAAGGTGTACGCCGGCGCCGCCTACAACACCTCGCTGCTCTGGGGCCGCCAGCTCACCCAGTACCAGGTGGTGGACGGCAAGGCCAAGCTGGTCGGCGACCTCGCCACCGACACCGGCACCCCCGCCGACGGCGGCCGCACCTGGACGTACAAGCTCAAGGAGGGCGTGGCCTGGGAGGACGGCCAGCCCATCACCTCCCAGCAGGTCAAGTACGGGATCCAGCGCAGCTTCGGCAAGGGCTACGAGGTCGGCCCGCCGTACTGGCCGCAGTGGCTCACCGGCGAGGCCAGCTACGACGACGCCCGCAAGAAGTACGGCGGCCCGCAGGACGGCGACCTCGCCGCGATCGAGACGCCGGACGACCGCACCCTCGTCTTCCACTTCCCGCAGCCGCAGGCCGACGTGCCGTACATGGCCGCGCAGTCCTCCTCCTCGCCGGTGCGCAAGGACAAGGACACCGGCACGGACTACGACCGGCTGCCGTACTCCAGCGGCCCGTACCGGATCGTCGAGCACGTCCAGAACACCCGGCTGGTGCTGGAACGCAACCCGCACTGGAAGGCGGAGACCGACCCGATCCGCAACCAGTACCCGGAGAAGTTCGTCTTCACCTTCGGCAAGGAAGCGCTCAACATCAACCAGGAGATCCTCTCCGGGCGCGACGGCGGAGCGGACGCCACCACGGTCGCCACCCAGCTCTCCCCCGAGCTGTACCAGACCGTGGACACCGACCCGAAGGCCAAGGAGCTGGTGGTCTCCGGCCGGCAGGGCGCCTTCGTCACCCAGCTCATGATCAACAACGAGCGGGTGACCGACCTGGAGGTCCGCAAGGCCCTCAACCTCGCCTACCCGCGCCAGCAGGCCCGCCAGGTGCAGGGCGGCACCCGGGTCGGCGAACTCGCCACCACCCTCAGCTCGCCCGCGCTCGTCGACTGGCAGAAGTACGACCTCGACCCGGCCAAGCCGGAAGGCGACCCGGAGGCCGCCAAGGCCGCCCTCGCCAAGGCCAAGCAGGCGCCCGCCTCGCTCACCTACGCGTACGCCAACACCCCCAACGGGCAGCGGGTCGCCCAGGTGCTGGTCGACGGCTTCGCCAAGGCCGGCATCACCGTCGTGCCCAAGCCGATCGACCCCAAGGCGCTGCTGGACGAGGCGCACCGCGCCGACTCCCCCTACGACCTGTGGGAGGAGACCAGCTCGGTCGACTGGCCGACGCCCTCCACGCTGATCCCGTTCTCCTTCGACGGCCGTGCCAACAGCGACCTCAACTCCGCCCGGTACCGCAACGCCGAGGTGGACAAGGAGATCGACCGGATCAACCAGATCGGTGAGCCGCGCCAGAAGGCCAAGGAGCTCTACGCGCTGGAGCAGACCGTGATGAAGGACCTGCCGGTGCTGCCGTTCGCCTACCCGAACATGAACCAGCTGCGCGGCTCCAACGTCGGCGGGGCGTTCATCCACCCGATCTACGGCTCGGTCAGCCTGGCCTGGGTCTACCTGAAGTCCTGATGCCCTGAAGTCCCCCGGCGGCCCCGCCCGTTGCGCCAGTCCCGCACCCGTCCCGCACCCGGCACGGCTGCACGACGGTCCCGCGCGGGCGGGGCCCGCCACCCCCGACGCCCTCTGATTCGGACCGGCCACCATGCTCTCCTTCGCCCTGCGGCGGATCCTCCAGGCGATCGCCGTCCTGGCCGCGGTCTCCGCCGCCGCCTTCGCCCTCTTCTACGCCGCCCCCGCCGACCCGGCCCGCGCCGCCTGCGGCCCGCGCTGCGACACCGGCCAGGTCGCGGCGGTCCGTTCGAGCATGGGCCTGGACCAGCCGCTGCTCGCCCAGTACACCGACTACCTGACCGGGGTCGTCGCCGGGCGGGACATCGAGGACGTCGACGGCTCGGTCATCCACTGCGACGCGCCCTGCCTCGGCTACTCCTACCGGCTGCACCAGCCGGTCACCGACGCACTGGTCGACCACCTGCCGGTCACCGTCTCGCTGGCCGTCGGAGCGCTCGCCTTCCTGCTCCTGTTCGGGCTCGGCACCGGCTTCGTCGCCGCGCTGCGCCACGGCACCCGGACCGACAAACTGCTCTCCGGCTTCACCCTGGTCGGCGCCAGCGTGCAGATCTACTTCCTCGGGTACGTCGCCCAGTGGGGGCTCGTCTACACCACCGGGCTGCTGCCGCTGCCCTCCTACACCCCGCCGGCCACCGACCCGGCCGCCTGGGCGGGCGGGATGCTGCTCCCCTGGCTGGTCCTCGGCTTCGTCAACTCGGCCGTGTTCGCCCGGCTCTCGCGCTCCCAGCTGCTGGAGACGATGAACGAGGAGTACGTCCGGACGGCGCGCGCCAAGGGCCTCGGACGGCTCCGCGCGCACCTCAAGTACACCTCGCGCGGCGCCGCCGGGCCGCTGGTCCAGCTGCTCGGGCTGGAGGCGGGCGCACTGCTGGGCGGCGCGGTGATCACCGAGACGGTGTTCGGGCTGAACGGCATCGGCCGGTTCGCCACCGAGGCCGTCGAGGGGCAGGACCTGCCGGCCGTGGTCGGCGCGGTGCTGCTGGCCGCGTGCTTCGTCGTGCTGTTCGTCGCGCTGGCCGACCTCGTGGTGGCCTGGCTCGACCCGCGCATCCGCCTCAGCTGACCCCCGCCCCCGCCATTCCTGGAGCCTGTCCCATGACCGAGCCCGCCACGACCCCGGCCGCCGTGCACGCGGCCACCGGGGAGCCCGTGCTCAGCGTCCGCGACCTGTCCGTCACCTTCGCCGACCCGCGCGGCGGCGCCCCCGTGACCGCCGTACGCGGCCTCTCCTTCGATCTCGCCCGGGGTGAAGTCCTCGGCCTGGTCGGCGAGTCCGGCTCCGGCAAGTCCGCGACCGGGCTGGCCGTGCTCGGCCTGCACGACCCGCGCACCACCACCGTCACCGGCTCGATCCGGCTGGGCGGACGGGAGTTGGTGGGCGCGGAGGAGTCCGTGCTGCGCGAGGTGCGGGGCGGCCGGGTGGCGCTGGTCTTCCAGGACGCGCTCACCTCGCTCAGCCCGTTCCACGGCGTCGGCGCGCAGCTCGCCGAGATGTACCGGCTGCACCACCCCGGCGCCGGGCGCGCCGAGGCCGGGAAGCGGGCGGCCGCGATGCTGGACCGGGTCGGCATCCCGGCCGCCCGGGTCCGCGACTACCCGCACCAGTTCTCCGGCGGCATGCGGCAGCGCGTGATGATCGCGATGGCGCTGATGAACGACCCCGACGTGCTGATCGCCGACGAGCCGACCACCGCGCTCGACGCCCGCGTCCAGCGCCAGGTGCTCGACCTGCTGGGCGAGTTGCAGCGCGAGCACGGCACCGCGGTGCTGCTGGTCAGCCACGACCTGGGCGTGGTCGCCGGCACGACCGACCGGACGCTGGTGCTGCGCGGCGGCGAGCAGGTCGAGACCGCGCCGACCGCCTCGCTGCTCGCCGCGCCCCGGCAGCCCTACACCCGGGCCCTGGTGGGCGCGGCGCTCACGCTGGAGACGGTGCCCGGCACGCCGCTGCCGACGGTCGACGATCCGTCGCCCTCGTTCTCCTTCGCCGCGCGGGACACCTCTCGCGGCGGCGACGGTGGCGGCGGCGAGGGCTCCCCCGCCGGTGCCGATGGCGCACCGATCGGCGCTCCGGTCGGCCGGGCGGCGCGGACCGGTCGGTGGCTGGTCGAGGTCGAGGACCTCGCCGTGCACTTCCCCGGCCGCCGCCGCTTCCCCGGCCGGCGGGCCGAGCCGGTCCGGGCCGTCGAGGGCGTCAGCCTGCGGATCGCCCCCGGCGAGACCCTCGGCCTGGTCGGCGAGTCCGGCTCCGGCAAGTCCACCACCTCCCGCGTCCTGGCCGGGCTCCAGTCCGTCACCGGCGGGACGGTGCGGTACGACGGCGTGGACGCCACCGCCCCCGACCGGGCGCTCCGGCGGCGGCTCAGCAAGGAGATCCAGCTCGTCTTCCAGGACCCGTACGCCTCGCTCAACCCCCGCCGCACGATCGCCCGGACGCTGGACACGCCGCTGCGCCTGCACACCGCGCTGACCGCGGCGGAGCGCCGTGACCGGTCCGCCGAGCTGCTGGAGCAGGTCGGCCTGACGGCCGCGCACCTGGACCGCTACCCGCACGAGTTCTCCGGCGGACAGCGCCAGCGGATCGGCATCGCCCGCGCACTGGCCCCCGAGCCCCGGCTGATCATCGCCGACGAGCCGGTCTCCGCGCTGGACGTCTCGGTCCAGGCCCAGGTGCTCAACCTGCTGATGGAACTGCGCGAACGGCTCGGCGTCGCCTTCCTGTTCGTCTCCCACGACCTCGCGGTGGTCCGGCACTTCTGCGACCGGGTGGCCGTGATGCACCGGGGCCGGCTGGTCGAGTCCACCGGGCGGGACCAGCTGTTCACGGCTCCGCACACCGAGTACACCCGGGAGCTGCTGGCCGCCGCGCACTGAGGCCCCGGCGGCGCCGCGGTCGGCGCGGACGGCGGCCGGCGCGGACGGCGGTTGCCGGCGCGGACGGCGGTTGCCGGCGCGGACGGCGGTTGCCGGCTTCGGCTGCGCGACCGCGTGACCACGGGTTAGCGTGCAGACTTCGGAGCGATCGCCAACCGAGGGGGCACGGTGTCGGAGGAACTGCTGATCGCCAAGATCAACCACGGCTTCGACCATCTGGACGCCGACGGGGACGGCCTGCTCACCGAGTACGACCACGTCCTGATGGGGCACGCGGTGGCCCGGTCGCTCGGCCACGCCGAGGGGTCGGCCAAGGAGGAGCGGATCGTCGACGCCTACCTGGCCATCTGGCGGGACCTGCACCTCGCCCACCTGCCCCCCGGCGCCACCGCGATCACCCGGGAGCAGTTCACCGCCTCGACCCTCTCGGTCGCCGACGACCCGGCCGCCGCACGGGCCGTCTTCGGGACACTGGCCGAGGCGTTCATGGCCGTCGCCGACGTGGACGGCAGCGGGACCGTCGACGCGGGCGAGTTCTTCGTCTTCCAGCGCGGCCACTTCTCCGCCCTCTCGCGCGACGACTCGGACGAGGCGTTCCGGCGGCTCGACCTGGACGGCGACGGACGGCTGTCCGCCGCCGAATTCGTCTCCGGCATCATCGAGTTCTGGACCAGCCGCGACCCCGAGGCCCCCGGCAACTGGTGGGCCGGCAAGCCGTCGGCGCTGTACTGAGCCGGGGCCCGGACGGGCGAGCGGGCGGTCCGGCGGTGTTCCGCACGGGAGGCGGCGTCAGTCGGCCGGCTCCGCGGGGAAGTCCCGCAGGGCCCGGACCTCGCGGGTGAGCAGCAACGGCACGCAGGAGGACAGCGCGACCACGGCCGCCGCCCAGAGGGCCGGACGCAGACCCACCGCCGAACCGAGCAGACCGCCGGCGGCCGCCCCGAGCGGGAGCGTGCCCCAGATGACGAAGCGGACCGACGCGTTCATCCGGGCCTGCATCGCCGCCGGCGTGATCGCCTGCCGCAGGCTGACCTGGGCGATGTTGTAGGCGGTGATGCCGAAGGCCGTGATCCCGGCGGCCGCCGTCAGCGTGGGGACGGCACGGCCGGGGGTGGCGGTGGCGAGCAGCAGTACGCCCAGGCCGGGCAGGCACTTGGCCGCCACCAGCATCCGGCCGAGCCCGACCACCCGGATCAGCCGGGCGGTGGACAGGGCGCCGAGCAGGGCGAACACGTTGCCGACGGTCAGCGCGAGGCCGAGCCGGCCCGGCGAGAGGGCAAGGTCGCGCAGTGCGAACGCGGGCAGCAGGGCGCTCAGCGCACCACTCAGGCCCACCAGGTTGGAGACGGCCGTGGCGAGGGCGAGCGAGCGCAGGGTCCGCTGGCGGAAGACGAAGCGCAGGCCGGCGGCGATCCGGGTGCGCATCCTCTCCTCGGCCACGGGCTGCGCCGGTTCCGCCCGGCCGGCCCGCTCCGCCCGGGCCTTCTCCGCCCGGTCCCTCCAGCCCGTCCGCTCCGGCCCGCCCGCCCGATCCGGCGTCCGGATCGCGCCGAGGAGGAGCGCCGAGACGAGGTAGCTGACCGCGTCCGCGAGCAGGATCAGCGGTGCGGCCACCAGTTGGAGCAGCAGCCCGGCGAGGCCGGGACCGGTCAGTTCGGCGGCCGAACGGGAGAACTCCAGCCGGCTGTTGCCGTCCGCCGTCCGGCCGCGTCCGACGACGTCGGGCAGGAACGCCTGGTCGGCGATGTCGAAGAAGACCGTGAACAGTCCGGTGACGAACCCGACCGCGCAGAGCAGCGGCACGCTCAGCAGGTCGAGGGCGTAGCCGAGCGGCAGGACGCAGACCGCGACCGCCCGGCCGAGGTCGGCCACGACCATCACCCGGCGCCGGTCCCACTGGTCGAGCAGCGCACCGGCCGGCAGGCCGACCAGCAGGAACGGCAGGGTCTCGGCGGCGGCGACCAGTCCGAGCTGCCCCGGGGTCGCGCCGACGGTGGTGAGCGCGAGGACGGGGAGGACGAAGAAGGTGATCTGGGTGCCGAACTGGCTGACGGTGTGGGCCGACCAGAGCGCCGCGAAGTTCCGCTGCCGCCAGAGCCCGGGCGGACGGGCCCGCGGGCCGACCTCGTCGGTGCGTGTTCCGTGAACGTCGGTGTCCGTCATACCGCTCCCCCGCTGTCGGCCGTTCCGTTCCGTTCCATGACCCGGCAGCGACTCCCCGGCGCCGCCGGGCACCCGATGGATGGTAGTCGAATGACCCCTTCCCGGAGGCGACTTGGTGAAGATCCACGACCGTGGACCGGCGAACCACGGCGGCGAACCACGGCGGCGAGCCACTGCGGCGGAACACGGGGGCGGCACGGCCGGGGCGGCGGCATAGGGTGACCGGCATAGGGTGACCGGCATGCTCTTGTGGATCAACGGGCCCTTCGGCGTCGGCAAGACCCAGGTCTCGCACGAACTGCGGCGGCGGCTGCCCGGCAGCGTGCTGTGCGACCCCGAGGAGGTCGGCTTCGGGCTGCACCGGATGACCCCGAAGGCGCTGCGCGGCGACTTCCAGGACCTGCCCGCCTGGCGTCAGGGCGTCTACGAGGTACTGGATCTGACGCTCGGTCGGCACCGGGGGACGGTGATCGTCCCGATGACGGTCACCGAACCGGCCTACCTCGCCGAGACCGTCGGCCGCCTGCGCGAACGCGGCCACGACGTACGGCACTTCGCCCTGCTGGCGGAGCGCGAGGAGGTGCTTCGCCGCCTGCGCGAGCGCGGGTTCGGGCACGCCGTGCAACTGGTCGCCGGGAAGGACGCGCCGCTGCGCAGGGAGAGCTTCGCGGTGTCGCGGCTCGACCACTGCCTCGACCGCCTCGGCGGCGCCGGGTTCGGCGAACACGTGCGGACCGACCACCTCACCGTACCCCGGGTCGCCGAACACGTGGCGGCCTCGGCCGGGTTGGCGCTCGCACCGGACACCGACGGCCCGCTGCGCGGACGCCTCCGCCGGGCGCTGGTCGGAGTCCGGCACATCCGGTTCATCTGAGCAGACAGGAGCGGGACATGCGGCGTTTCATCCTCACCGGCACACCGGGTGCCGGAAAGACCACCCTGTTGGGCGAGTTGGCGCGGCGCGGCTTCACCGTCGTGGCGGAGGCCGCCACCGACGTGATCGCGCGGCGGCAGGCCGCCGGCGAACCGGAACCGTGGACCCGGGCCGACTTCGTCGACGAGATCGTCGCCCTGCAGCGCGAGCGCGTGGCCGCAGCCACCGGGGAGGTCCAGTTCCACGACCGCTCACCGGTCTGCACCGAGGCCCTGCGCGACTTCCTGGAACGCCCCGCATCACCGGGACTGACCTCCGAACTGCGCCGCATCGGCGACGAACTCGTCTACCAGCACGAGGTGTTCTTCGTCCGCAACCTCGGCTTCGTCGAGCCGACCGCCGCCCGCCGGATCTCCTTCGAGGACGCGCTCGTCTTCGAGCGGCTGCACGAGCGGGCCTACCGGGCGCACGGCTACCGACTGATCGACGTCCCGGCCGCCGGGGTGGCCGAGCGGGCGGACCTGATCGAGGCGGCCGTCGCCCGCACCACGCCCCGCCGATGAGGGCGGCGCGACCGGCCCGACCCGGTTCCGCGCCGACCGCCTCCCCCGACGATCGGTGATCGACTTTTTTCGGACACCCCTTGCAACCACTACGACCGGAGTACTATAACTGTCGTGGTTGAGGGCGCGAGGCCCCCGACCGGACGAACCCAAGGACGTGAATGCGCAAGCTCACCTACTACGTCGGCGCCACCCTCGACGGCTTCATCGCCGCCCCGGACGGCAACTTCGACATGCTCCTCCCGTACGTCACCGGGGACTTCCTCCCCTACATGCTCGACGAGTTCCCGGAGACCCTGCCCACTCCGGGCCGCGCCGCACTGGGCGTGGCCGACGCGCCCAACAAGCGCTTCGACACCGTGCTCATGGGCCGCGGCACCTACGGCCCCGGGGTGCCGCTCGGACTCGCCAACCCCTACGCCCACCTGCGCCAGGTCGTCTTCTCCCGCTCCATGACGGAGAGCCCGGACCCCGCGGTCGAGGTCACGGCCGCCGACCCGCTGACCCGGGTCCGCGAGCTCAAGCAGGAGGACGGCCTCGGCATCTGGCTGTGCGGCGGCGGCGAACTGGCCGGGCGGCTCCTCCCCGAGATCGACGAACTGGTCGTCAAGCAGTACCCGCTCGTGACCGGCTCGGGCATCCCGCTGTTCCGGGCCGGCTTCGCCCCGCACGCCTTCACCCTGGAGGAGGCCCGCACCTTCGACAACGGGGCCGTCGTCCTCACTTACGCGAAGACGTCCGGCTGACGCTCACCACGAGGCAGACGCCGACGACCACGATCGCCCCACCCAGCAGGGTGGGGCGGGTCAGCGGCTCGGCGAGCACCAGCCAGCCGAGCAGCACCGCCACCACCGGGTTCACGTAGGCGTAGGTGGCGACCAGGCCCAGCGGCGCCGAGCGCAGCAGCCACGCGTACGCGGTGTAGGCGACCAGCGAGCCGAACACCACCAGGAAGGCGAGCGCCAGCCAGGACCGCCCGGAGACGGCCCCCAGGTCCAGTCCGTGCTGCTCCCCGCGCACCAGCCCGATCAGCGTGTTGCCGAGCCCGCCCGCGAGCATCTGGTACGCGCTGGCGGCGAAGACGTTGCCGGGCATCCGGATCCGCTTCGCGGCGAACGACCCGAACGCCCAGGTGAGCGTGCCGCAGACCACCGCGATCACGCCGGCCTTCGCGATGTCGCCGCCGATCGCGGGCGCCGAGAGCACACCGAGCCCGACCAGTCCGAGCAGCACGCCGGCCAGCTCCACCGGCTTCGGGCGGTCGCCGCCGGCCGCCGTCAGCAGGACCATCCAGAGCGGCACGACGGCCACCAGCAGTGCGGCCAGCCCCGAAGGGATCGAGTTCTCGCCGAGCACCACCAGCCCGTTCCCGCCGGTCAGCAGCAGCACGCCGACCAGCACGGAGGACCCCAGCTGCCGCAGGTCCACCCGGAGTCCGCTCCGTCCGTAGCGGATCGCGACGAACCCGACGAGCAGCAGACCCGCGGTCAGGAACCGTGCCGCGGCGGAGAGGAAGGACGGCATCGTCTCCAGCGCGATCCGGATCGCCAGGTACGTCGACCCCCAGAGCACGTACACCACGCCGAGCGCCACCCACACCGGGCCGCCGAGGCGGGCGGGCGCGGACCCGGAGCCGGCGGGAACCGCGTCGGCGGGTACGGAACCGGCCGACGCGGAACCGGCCGGTGCGGCGTCGGCGGGTCCGGCGGCGGAGGCCGCACCGGACGTGCCGGACGTGCCGGACGTGCCTGCGACGGGAGCTGTCATGTGTGTCCCCCTAGGACGGTACTGGCTTGCACCAGTCATGACATCGCATCAGCCCACCCGAGCGCCAGTCGGTATCACCAGGCGATCGGCCGGCGGGGGGCGAGGGGCGGCGGGTGACAGTCGGCACCGGACGGCGGAGGCCGGACGGCGGAGCACCGGCGGTCGACGGATTCCGGCGATCGGGAAGCGACCGACAACCGACAATCGGCGGATGGCGGATTCCGAACTCCGTCATCCGCCAGTCATCAGTCATCAGTCATCAGTCGTCAGTCGTCAGTCGTCGACCGCCCACGAGGAGCCCCGTGCCCACCGCCCCACCCGCCCCCGTCCTCCCCTTCTTCGTCTACGGCACCCTCCGCCCCGGTGGGCGCAACCACGCCGTCCACCTGGCCGGCCGGTGCGCCGAGGTGCGCGGGGCGGTGCTGGAGGGCGCGGCCCTGCACGCGGGGCCGGGGTTCCCGTACGCGGTGCCGGACGCGACGCCCGGGCGGCGGATCGTCGGCGAGCTGATCACGGTCCGCCCCGGCGCGTACCCGGACGCGCTCGCCGCCCTGGACCGCCTGGAGGACTGCCGGGCCGACGGCACCGGCGAGTACGTCCGGAAGCGGCTGGCCGTCCGGACCGCGGACGGCGCAACGGCGGAGGCGTGGGTGTACCTGGCCGGCCCGGACGTCGCCGCCCGGCTGCGCGCGCACCCCGCGCTGATCGCGTCCGGGGACTGGCTGCGGGACCGCTGAGGGCGCGGGCCCGACGGCCCGCGCCCTCCAACGGCATCGCGCCGCTCAGGCCTTGCCCACGCCCGAGGCGACCCGGTCGCCGAGCGCCTTGTCGACATTGCGCCAGTACTGCACCGCCCGGTCCAGCACCGGATCGCTCACACCGCCCTTGAGGTGCCCGACGATGTTGGAGACCAGCCGGTCGCGCTGCGCGTCGTCCAGCACCTTGCGGACCATCGTGCCCGCCTGCCCCCAGTCGTCGTCCTCGGCGTGCAGCGAGTACGCCTCCCGGACCATGTCGCCGGACGTCTGCCAGCCGGCCGACGGGTCGTCGTACACCTTCGGGTCGGCGGCCGGTCCGCCCTTGGAGTTGGGCGCGTACGGCGCCGCGGTGCGCGCCGGGTCGAACCGCATCGGCCCGTCCTTGGCGTACGAGTGCACCGGGACGTGCGGCCGGTTGGGCGGCAGCTGCGCGTAGTTGGGGCCGATCCGGTACCGGTGCGTGTCGGGGTAGGAGAAGATCCGGCCGAGCAGCATCTTGTCCGGCGAGACGCTGATGCCCGGCACCAGGTTGGCCGGCTCGAAGGCGGCCTGCTCGATGTGGACGAAGTAGTCCTCGGGGTTGCGGTTCAGGGTCATCGTGCCGACCCGGATCAGCGGGTAGTCGCCGTGCGGCCAGACCTTCGTCAGGTCGAAGGGGTTGAACCGGTAGCCGGGCGCCTCGTCGAACGGCATGACCTGCACGTGCAGCGTCCAGGACGGCGCGTTGCCGCCCTCGATCGCCTGCCAGAGGTCCTCGCGGTGCAGGTCCGGGTCGGAGCCGGCCAGCCGGTCGGCGTCGGCCTGGGTGAGGAAGTCCACGCCCTGGTCGGTCTTGAAGTGGTACTTCACCCAGTACCGCTCGCCGGCGGCGTTGACCCACATGTAGGTGTGCGAGCTGTACCCGTTCATGTGCCGGTACGACTTCGGGATCCCGCGGTCCCCCATCAGCCAGGTGACCTGGTGGGCGGACTCCGGCGAGAGCGTCCAGAAGTCCCACTGCATGTCGTGGTCACGCAGGCCGTTGTCCGTGCGCCGCTTCTGCGAGCGGATGAAGTCCTGGAACTTGATCGTGTCGCGGACGAAGAAGACCGGCGTGTTGTTGCCCACCAGGTCGTAGTTGCCGTCCTCGGTGTAGAACTTCAGCGCGAACCCGCGAGGGTCCCGCCAGGTGTCCGGGCTGCCCTGCTCGCCGGCGACGGTCGAGAACCGGGCCAGCATCTCCGTCCGCTTGCCCGGCTGGAACAGCGTCGCCTTGGTGTACCGGCTGACGTCCTCCGTCGTCTCGAAGACGCCGTACGCCCCGGCCCCCTTCGCGTGCACCACCCGCTCCGGCACCCGTTCACGGTTGAACTGGGCCATCTTCTCGATCAGGTAGTGGTCGTGGAGCAGAATCGGGCCGTCCCTGCCCACCGTGAGCGAGTTGTCGTCGCTCGGCACCGGGACCCCGGCGTTGTTGGTGGTGTACGGGACCGCTGACTCGGACATGGTGCCCTCCGTTGCGTGCTGAGGTCCCCCCGGTCGACGCTAACCCCGCCCGGCAGGCCGTGCACCCTGGCCGCCCCGCCACCGGATACCGCCAGGTAGGCTGCCCCGGGCCCCGCCTCACGGGCCCCGGACGACCCGCCGCCCCCGGGCCGCCGGCCGCCGGCCCGGGCAGGGCCCGGGCCGCTCGGACCACGCCCGCAGATCCACAAGGAGCCCCCGGTGACCCAGCAGCCGCACCCGCTCACCGTCGTCGGGATCGGGGCCGACGGCTGGCCCGGCCTCGCCGGCACCGCGCGGGCCGCGCTGCGGACCGCCGAGGTGGTCGTCGGCGGCCCCCGCCAGCTCGACCTCCTCCCCCCGGACGAGGTGTCCGCCGAACGGGTGCCGTGGCCGTCCCCGCTGCGCCCGGCCGTCCCCGGGCTGCTGGAACGGTTCGCGGACCGCCGGGTCGCCGTCCTGGCCAGCGGCGACCCCATGTTCCACGGCATCGGCCGCACCCTCGCGGAGATCGCCGGCCCCGACCGGCTGCGCATCCTGCCGCACCCCTCCTCCGTGTCGTACGCCTGCGCGCGGCTCGGCTGGCCCCTGGAGTCCACCGAGGTGGTCACCCTGGTCGGCCGTCCCCTGGACACCCTGCGCCTCGCCCTCAACCCCGGCCGCCGACTGCTCGTCCTCAGCGCCGACGCCGCCGGCCCCGCCGCCGTCGCCGCACTGCTCACCGCGAGCGGCTACGGCGCCGCCCGGCTGCGGGTCCTGGAACAGCTCGGCGGCCCCGCCGAACGTCAGCTGGACGGCCCCGCCGACGGCTGGCCGCACCCGCCCGGCGACCCGCTCAACCTGATCGCGGTCGACCTCGGCCCCGCCGGCCCCCGCACCCCGGTCGTCCCCGGCCTGCCCGACTCCGTGTACGAGAGCGACGGCCAGCTGACCAAGCGGCACGTCCGCGCCGCCACCCTGGCCACCCTCGCACCCACCCCCGGCGAGCTGCTCTGGGACGTCGGCGGCGGCTCCGGCTCGATCGCGATCGAGTGGCTGCGCGCGCACCGCGACAACCGGGCCGTCACCGTCGAACGCGACCCGGTCCGGGCCGGGCGGATCGCCCGCAACGCCGCCGCGCTCGGCGTCCCCCGGCTGCGCGTCGTCACCGGCGCCGCGCCCGCCGCGCTCGCCGGGCTGCCGGCCCCCGACGCGGTGTTCGTCGGCGGCGGGCTCACCGCGCCCGGCCTGCTCGACGCCTGCTGGACCGCGCTGGCGCCGGGCGGGCGGCTGGTCGCCAACACCGTGACCCTGGAGTCCGAGGCACTGCTCACCGAGTGGTACCGGCGGCACGGCGGCGAGCTGCTGCGGCTCGCCGTCGCGCACGCCGTCCCGGTGGGCGGCTTCACCGGCTGGCGCCAGGCGATGCCGGTCACCCAGTGGTCCGCCGTCAAGCCCCTCACACCCCAGGAGAACGCCTCGTGACCGTCCACTTCATCGGGGCCGGGCCCGGCGCCGCCGACCTGATCACCCTGCGCGGCCAGCGCGTCCTCGCCCGCGCCGAGGTCTGCCTCTACGCGGGCAGCCTGGTGCCGCGCGAGCTGCTGGACGAGTGCCCGCCCGGCGCCCGCCTGGTCGACACCGCCAACCTCAACCTCGACCAGATCGTCGAGGAGCTCGTCCGCGCCCACCGGGCGGGCCAGGACGTGGCCCGGCTGCACTCCGGCGACCCGTCCGTGTTCAGCGCCGTCGCCGAGCAGATGCGCCGACTCGACGCGGCGGGCGTCCCGTACGAGGTGGTGCCCGGCGTGCCGGCCTTCGCCGCCGCCGCGGCCGCGCTCAAGCGCGAACTGACCGTGCCGACCGTCGGCCAGACCGTCATCCTCACCCGGATCGCCAAGCGCGCCACCCCGATGCCGGAGGGCGAGGACCTCGCGACCCTCGGCCGCAGCGGCGCCCTGCTCGTCCTGCACCTGGCCGCGGGGTACATCGACGACGTGGTCGAGCAGCTGCTGCCGCACTACGGCGCCGAGTGCCCGGCCGCCGTCGTCGCGATGGCCAGCCGTCCGGACGAGCTGGTGCTGCGCGGCACGGTCGGCTCCATCGCCGGACAGGTGAAGGAGGCGGGCGTGGTCCGCACCGCGGTGATCATCGTCGGCCGGACGCTCGCCGCCGAGCAGTTCCGCGACAGCCACCTCTACTCGGCGGACCGCGAGCGCCCGCACGAGCCCTGCGGGTCGTAGTGGCCCACCCGCCGCTGCCCACGCCGCAGCCCGCACCGCACCGGGCCGCACCCCGTGCCCCGCACCGCCCCCACCTGCTCGTCCTCGGTGGGACGACCGAGGCGCGGGAACTGGCCGCCGCCCTGGCCGGCTCGCCGCTCAGGGTCACCAGCTCGCTCGCCGGGCGGGTCACCGAACCGCGGCTGCCCGCCGGCGAGGTCCGGATCGGCGGCTTCGGCGGCCCCGAGGGCCTCGCCGCCTGGCTGCGCGCCGAGCGGGTGGACGCCGTGGTCGACGCCACCCACCCGTTCGCCGCCGTCATGTCCCGCAACGCGGCCGGGGCCGCCGCCGCGACCGGCGTGCCGCTGCTCGCGCTGCGCCGCCCCGGCTGGGAACCGGTGGCCGGCGACCGCTGGCACCCGGTGGCCTCCCTCGCCGCCGCGGCGGAGCTGCTGCCCTCGCTCGGCCGGCGGGTCCTCCTCACCACCGGACGGCAGGGCATCGGCGCGTTCGCACACCTCGACGGCCTGCACTTCACGGCCCGTTCGGTCGATCCGCCCGAGCCGCCGGTGCCCGCCTCGCTCCGGGTCCTGCTCGACCGCGGCCCGTTCACCCTGGACGGCGAGCGCGCGCTGCTGCGCGAGCACCGGATCGACGTCGTGGTCACCAAGGACAGCGGCGGCGCGGCCACCGCCCCCAAACTCACCGCCGCCCGCGAACTCGCCCTTCCCGTGGTGGTCGTGGAGCGCCCGCCGCTGCCGGCCGGCGTCCCGGTGGCGGAGAGCGTCGGCGCTGCGCGGGAGTGGCTCGCCGGGCTCCTGCCCGCCCGGTGACGACGGCGCCGGCGGCGGACGCACCCCCGGCCCCTGCCCGGCCCAACCCCTGAAGCGCCCGGCCCCGGCCCAACCCCTGCCCAACCCGCGAAAACCCCGCCCCAGGAGCCGCCCGCCCTGCGATCATGACCCGATGGACGCCTACGACCGCGCCGACGCCGAGCGCACCGAGCCCCTCCGCACCGCCGACGAACGCGCCACCCTGACCACCTTCCTGGACCACCAGCGCGCCACGTTCGCGATGAAGTGCGCCGGGCTGACCACCGAACAGCTGCGCGCCCGCCCCCTCCTGCCCTCGGAGCTCTCCCTGCTCGGCCTGGCCCGCCACCTCGCCGAGGTGGAGCGCGGCTGGTTCCGCAACGTCCTCGCCGACGAGGACCGGCCGGGCTACTGGAGGCACGAGGACGACAGGTCCGCCGAGTTCGAGGCCGAAGCGGCCGACCCGGACGAGGCGTTCGAGATCTGGCGCGGCGAGTGCGAGCACGCCCGGCAACTCGTCGCCGCCGCCGACTCGTTGGACGTCCTCGGGCACTACCGGCGCAACAGCGACGGCACCGACGAGGTCTACTCGCTGCGCTGGATCCTCACCCACATGATCGAGGAGTACGCCCGCCACAACGGCCACGCCGACCTCCTCCGCGAACACCTCGACGGCCGCACCGGCGAGTGACGCGGAAAGCGCCGGTGCCCGGTCGCGAACTCCCCGACCGGGCACCGCGCGCCACGCACCACAGATCACCGGCGGACCGGCGTCCGGTCAGATGTCGCGGAAGGTCTCGATCTGGGCGCCGATGGAGTTGAGGCGCTCGGCGAGGTCCTCGTAACCGCGGTTGATGACGTAGACGTTGCGCAGCACCGAGGTGCCCTTGGCGGCGAGCATCGCGAGCAGGATGACGACGGCGGGGCGCAGGGCGGGCGGGCAGACCATCTCGGCGGCGCGCCAGCGGGTCGGGCCCTGGACGAGGACCCGGTGCGGGTCGAGCAGCTTGATGTCCGCGCCGAGCCGGGTGAGTTCGGTGAGGTAGATGGCGCGGTTGTCGTAGACCCAGTCGTGGATCATCGTGGTGCCGTGGGCGGCCGCGGCGATCGCGGCGAAGAACGGCACGTTGTCGATGTTGATGCCGGGGAACGGCATCGGGTGGATGGTGTCGACCGGCGCGGTCAGCTTGGACGGGCGGACGGTGAGGTCGACCAGCCGGGTGCGGCCGTTGTGGGCCGGGTACTCGGCGGTGCGGTCGTAGTCGAGGCCCATGCCCTCCAGCACCGCGAGCTCGATCTCCAGGAACTCGATCGGCACCCGGCGGATGGTCAGCTCGGAGGAGGTGACGACGGCGGCGGCCAGCAGGCTCATCGCCTCGACCGGGTCCTCGGCGGGGGTGTAGTCGACGTCGCAGGTGATCTCGGGGACGCCGTGCACGGTGAGGGTGGTGGTGCCGACGCCGTCGATCCGGACGCCCAGCTTCTCCAGGAAGAAGCAGAGGTCCTGGACCATGTAGTTGGGCGAGGCGTTGCGGATGACGCTGACGCCGTCGTGGCGGGCGGCGGCGAGCAGGGCGTTCTCGGTGACGGTGTCCCCGCGCTCGGTCAGCACGATCGGCCGGTCCAGCGGGGTGCCGGGCTGGACGGAGGCGTGGTAGGCGCCGCCGGTGGTGGCGACCTCCAGGCCGAAGCGGCGCAGCGCGGTGAGGTGGGGCTGGACGGTCCGGGTGCCGAGGTCGCAGCCGCCGGCGTAGGGGATGGCGAACTTGTCGGCGCGGTGCATCAGCGGGCCGAGGAACATGAGCACGCTGCGGGTGCGGCGGGCCGCCTCGACGTCCATGCCGGCGAGGTCGAGCTCGGCGGGCGGCGTGAGTTCGAGGTCGCGGCCGTCGTTGGTCCAGCGGCTCTTGACGCCGATGCTGTTGAGCACTTCGAGGATGCGGTAGACCTCCTCGATGCGGGCGACGCTGCGCAGGGTGGTGCGGCCGGTGGTCAGCAGCGAGGCGCAGAGGATCGCCACGCAGGCGTTCTTGCTGCTGCGGACGTCGATCGCACCGGAGAGCCGGGTGCCGCCGGCGACCCGCAGGTGCATCGGGCCGGCGTAGCCGAGGGAGACGATCTCGCTGTCGAGTGCTTCGCCGATGCGGGCGATCATCTCAAGGCTGACGTTCTGCTTGCCCTGTTCGATGCGGTTGACCGCGCTCTGGCTGGTGCCGAGGGCCTCGCCGAGCTGAGCCTGGGACCAACCGCGGTGCTGACGCGCGGTACGGATGAGGGTGCCGATACGGGTGAGGTAGTCGCCTGTCACCCGGCAGACCATATCTCATGGCTGAGATAGCACCAGAATCGACCCCGGGCGTGGCGCCACTTTTGTCCGATTCTCGCCCCGTATGAGCGTCAGATCTTCACATCACAGCGAAGTTCTTATGACACGCCTGAGACGAAAGGGGCCGTCAACACGGGCCCAGCGGCTCCGCCCGGCCGACGATCGTCCCGGCCCGGTCGATGCAGATGACGTCCACCGCGACCGGCGAACCGACCAGCACCTCCAGTGCGGTGGCCCGGGCCCGCATCGCGACGAGGTCGCCGAGCGGCACCCCCGCGGCGCGGCAGAGCTGGATCGCCTCCAGCGCGGTGTTCGCCGACGCCACCGCCGACACCAGTTCCCCGTCCGCGCCGCCCTCGCGGGCCAGTCCGGCCAGGAAGCCCCTGTCGACCTGGGAACGCGCCGAGTGCAGGTCGAGGTGACCGGCGGCGAGCTTGGAGAGCTTGGCGAAGCCGCCGGCGACGGTCAGCCGCGGCACCGGATGGCGCTTCAGGTACTTGAGCACGGCGCCCGCGAAGTCGCCCATGTCGAGCAGCGCGTCCTCGGGCAGGCCGTGCACGGCGACCGCCACCTTCTCCGAGGTCGAACCGGTGCAGCCGGCCACGTGCGTGCGACCGGCCGCGCGGGCCACGTCCACGCCGCGCCGGATCGAGTCGATCCAGGCCGAACAGGAGTAGGGGACGACGATCCCGGTCGTCCCGAGGACGGAGAGGCCGCCGAGGATGCCGAGCCGGGGGTTCCAGGTGGACCGGGCGATCTCCTCGCCGTGGTCGACGGAGATCTCCACCACGACGTCCCCGCTGCCGCCGAACTCCGCCGCGACCTCCGCGACCGCGTCCCGGATCATCTGCCGGGGCACCGGGTTGATCGCCGGCTCCCCGACCGGGAGCGGCAGACCGGCCTTGGTCACCGTCCCCACTCCGGGCCCGGCCCGGAACACCACGCCGCCGCCCGGCCGCCCCGCCCGCACGGTGGACCGGATCAGCGCCCCGTGCGTCACGTCCGGGTCGTCCCCGGCGTCCTTCACCACCCCGGCCATCGCCCACCGGCCGTCCGCCCCGGCGGAGAGCTCCTCCGCCGCCAGCGCGAACCCCGGCCGCTGCCCCTTCGGCAGCGTGATGACCACCGGGTCCGGGAACGCACCCGTCAGCAGCGCCCGGTACGCCGCCTTGGTCGCCGCCGTCGCACAGGCCCCGGTCGTCCACCCGTGCCGAAGCCCACTGCTCCTCAGCTGCCCGGCCCGCCCGCCGACCTCGCCCATGCCCCGCACCCGTCTCCCTGTCGTTCCTCCGTCGGTCGGGACATCATGCTCCACCGCCGGCACGCCGGTCCCGCAGTGGGGTCCGCAAGCCGGATCGTGTACACCTGGCACTCCTACCGGACGGGGTGCCGCTCCGGCGCCGCCGCCACCGCCCCGGGCCCGGGGCGGTGGCGGCGGCGCTCAGGCCTCCGGGTAGCGGCGCGGGGTCCAGGTGACGTCGGGGTGGGGGGACCGGGTGACGTGCCGGGTCTGCGAGGAACCGACGAGGAGGATGGTCCGCATGTCGACCTCGGCCGGGTCGAGGTCGGCGAGGCGCACCGTGCGGACGCGCTCGGTCGGGCCGCCGACGTCGCGGGCCATCACCACCGGGGTCTCGGGGGCCCGGTACTCCAGGAGCAGGTCGCGCGCGCGGCCGACCTGGGTGGTGCGGGACTGCGAGCCCGGGTTGTAGAGGGCGAGCACGAGGTCGGCCGCGGCCGCGGCGCGCAGGCGCTGCGCGACGACGTCCCAGGGCTTGAGGCGGTCGGAGAGGGAGACCACCGCGTAGTCGTGGCCGAGCGGGGCGCCGGCCCGGGAGGCGGCGGCGTGCGCGGCGGTCATGCCGGGGACGATCCGGACCGGCACCTCCCGGTAGGCCTCCTCGCAGGCGACCTCCAGGACGGCGGTGGCCATCGCGAAGACGCCCGGGTCGCCGGAGGAGACGACCGCGACCCGGTGGCCGCGGCGGGCCAGGTCGAGGGCGAACTCGGCGCGCTCGGACTCCACCTTGTTGTCGGAGCCGTGCCGCGCCTGGCCCGGCCGGACCGGCACCCGGTCCAGGTAGGTGGTGTAGCCGACCAGGTCGGTGGCGGCGGCCAGGGCGCCGCGGGCCTCCGGGGTGAGCCAGAGCGGGCCGGCCGGGCCGGTGCCGATCACGGTCACGCTGCCGGTACCGATACCGGCGCCGGTGCCGGTGCTGCCGTCGGTACCGCTGCCGGTACCGGTGTCGGCACCGTTGCCGGTGCCGTCCGGGACGGGCGGCGCGGTGACCAGCGGGGCGACCTTGCTGGGGAGCACGGCCACCGAGAAGTACGGGACCGTCCCGGCGTCGACCGAGGCCAGCGGCGCCGTCCGCTCGCCCTCCATGAAGGCGCGCTCGACGTACTGGGCGTCGTCGAGCCGGCCGGCCCGCTCCAGGGCGCGGCGGACGGCCGGGAAGGTGCGGCCGAGCTTCATGACGACGGCGGAGTCGGCCGCGGCGATCCGCGCGGTCAGCTCCTCCTCGGGCAGCGTGCCCGGGATGACGGTGAGCGTCTCGTCGGCCTCGGTGAGCGGCATGCCGAGCCGGGCGGCGGCGGCGCTGACCGAGGTCACGCCCGGCACCACCTCGGTCGGGTAGCGGTCCGCGAGGCGCTTGTGCATGTGCTGGTAGGAGCCGTAGAAGAACGGGTCCCCCTCGGCCAGCACCACGACGTCGCGGCCGGCGTCCAGGTGGGCGGCCAGCCGGGCGGCGGCCTCCTCGTAGAAGTCGTCCAACGCGCCCCGGTAGCCGCCGGGGTGGTCGGTGGTCTCCACGGTGAGCGGGTAGACCAGCTTCTCCTCGATCTGACCGCCCGTCAGGTACCGCTCGGCGATGGACCGGGCGATCGAACGGCCGTGCCGCGCGCTGTGGTAGGCCACCACGTCGGCCTTGCCGATGAGTTCGGCGGCGCGGACGGTCACCAGCGACGGGTCGCCGGGGCCGAGCCCGACCCCGTACAGCCGGCCGGTCGCCGCGGCGTCGGCCTGCGGGTCGCTCTGATGGTTCGTCACTCTTCCTCGCTCGCAATCGCGTTGATCGCGGCGGCCGCGATCGCGCTGCCGCCGCGGCGGCCGCGGACCACCAGGTGCTCCAGACCGGCGGGGTGCGCGGCCAGGGCCTCCTTGGACTCGGCGGCGCCGATGAAGCCGACCGGGACGCCGATCACCGCGGCCGGGCGCGGGGCGCCGGCCTCGATCATCTCCAGCAGGCGGAAGAGCGAGGTCGGCGCGTTGCCGACGGCGACCACGGCGCCCTCCAGGCGCGGCAGCCACAGCTCCATCGCGGCGGCGCTGCGGGTGTTGCCCATCGCCCGCGCCAGCTCGGGGACGGACGGGTCGGTGAGGGTGCAGACCACCTCGTTGTCGGCGGGCAGCCGCTTGCGGGTGACGCCGCTGGCGACCATGTTGACGTCGCAGAGGATCGGCGCACCGGCGCGCAGGGCGGCGCGGGCGGAGGCGACCACGCCGGGCGAGTACACCAGGTCCTCGACCAGGTCGACCATGCCGCAGGCGTGGATCATCCGCACCGCGACCTGGGAGACGTCCGCGGGCAGCGCGGCGAGGTCGGCCTCGGCCCGGATGGTGGCAAAGGACTGGCGGTAGATGGACGCGCCGTCCTTCTCGTACTCGATCACTTGGTGGTCCTCCTGGCCGCGGCGACCGCCGCGGCCATCTCCTCGTTCGTCACACCGACGGCCGCACCGGCGGCCGTCGGCCCGTTCGTCGTCACCCGGTAGCCCCGGCCGGTGGCGAGCACGTCCACCCACCTCCCGGCCGGATGTCCGCAGCGCCGCTCGCAGCCGGACCAGTGCACCGGCAGGACCGCCGCCGGAGCCACCGGGCCGGGGGGCACGGCGGCCGCCGCGGCGTCGAGTGCCCGCGCCGCGTCCGTCCGCACGTCGGCGAGCGACTTGGCGCAACCCGGCAGCCCGGTGCAGGCGGTGGCCCGGTCCCAGGGCGACCCGGGCTCGGTACGGTACCCGGCCGCCGCCAGCGCGGGCAGCCGGTCGGCCGGCGCGTCCGGCAGGACGGCGCCGCGCCACGGGGTCAGCCGCAGCTCCCCCTCGGCGGCGCCGGCCAGCACGCGCCACTGCTCGGCGGTGGCCCGGCCGAACCGGAGCCCGACGGAGAGTCCGCCGGGCAACGCGCCGAGCGGCACCGGCTCGCCGGGGAGGTCGGGCAGCGGGGCGTCCCCGGGCGGCAGCAGGTCGGGGACCTCGCGCAGGTGCCAGGCCTCGGTCCCGGTGGCGCGCAGGGCCTCCAGGAAGGAGCGGGCGGCGTCCAGCGCCGCGTCGACCGCGCCGGCGGCGGGGACGGCGCGCGCGGTGGCGGCCCGGCCGAGGCGCAGCAGGGCGGTGCCGTCGCCGCCTGCGATCAATGTCACATCGGCGTCCAGCGCGGCGACGTCGCCGCGGCCGTCGTCCAGGGCGAACAGGAACTTTCCGGAGAGGCCGGTCGCCCACGGGCTCGCGCAGAGCCGGGCGTCCAGCTCGCGGGCCCAGGCCCGGACGTCGGCGCCGGGGCCGCCGCCGGCGGCGGGGCCGGGCGAGGCGACGATGTTGCGGACCCGCTCGTGGGTGTCCGAGGGCAGCAGGCCGGCGGCCCGCAGCCGCTCGCCGAGTTCGCGGCCGCAGTCCGAAGCCAGGCCGCGCAGTTGGAGGTTGCCGCGCGAGGTGGTCTCCAGCGCGCCGTCACCGAGCGCCTCCGCGGCGTCGGCGAGCGCCAGTGCCTGACGGACCGTCAGCAGCCCGCCCGGCAGGCGGACCCGGGCGAGGGCGCCGTCATCGGCGGTGTGCAGACGAAGCGCCCCCGGACAGGCGTCCGCACGCCCCCGGTCGGGCGCGGCGGCGCCCGGCGTGGTGGCGTCGGGTGTCGGTGGCATGGCGGCGAGCATACCGATGATCCGATCGGATGCCGCCGTACCGAACGTCACACCGCGGCACCGGGCCCCTGCCGGAGAGCACCCTGCCGAAGGGCACTCCCCCAGGTCAGCCGCACCCCGTACGATGCTGGGCGGGCGGTCCCCGCAGACCGCCCGCACGCCAGCGACGGCGCAGGGGAGGAAACCGGTGCGAGCCCGGTGCGGTCCCGCCACTGTGACCGCGACTCACCGGACCGCCGGGGAGCCGCGGGAGCCAGGAACTCCTGCCGTCCTCCACCGGCCCGGGGCGCGGACCCCGAGGAAGGCTCGAAAAGCCATGCGCCGCCGCATGCCCGCTCCCGCGGTCCTGTCCACCGTGACTCGACCGCTCTCCCCCCTTGCCCCCCACGGGCGGGAGGGATCCCCCGAGCGCCCGGATCCGCCGTTGACGCCCGCCCTCCTCGCCCGGCACCGGGCAGGACGGGCCACCGCTCCGGCACTCCTTCCTTCGTCAGTCGCTTGTCACCCGTCACTTTCAACGCCGGCGCGCCCTTCGGCTCGGGGCGCTTCCGAGGCCGGGAGGGCCTTCGCATGATTCTGCTGCTGTCGACGTCCGACACCGACCTGCTCAGTGCCCGCGCCGCCGAGGGGCCGGTCCGCTACCGGCTCGGCAACCCGGCCCGGCTCACCCCCGAGGACCTGCCCGCCCTGCTGGACGGCACCGACCTGGTCGTGGTCCGCCTGCTCGGCGGCCGCCGAGCCTGGCAGGAGGGCCTGGACGCGCTGCTCGCCGGCCCCCGCCCCGTCATCGTCCTGACCGGCGAACAGGCACCCGACGCCCAGCTGATGGAGCTGTCCACCGTCCCGGCCGGCATCGCCGCCGAGGCCCACGCCTACCTGGCGCACGGCGGCGCGGCCAACCTCGCCGAACTCGCCGCCTTCCTCTCCGACACCGTGCTGCTCACCGGCCACGGCTTCGCGCCGCCCGCCTCCGCCCCCGCCTGGGGCCCGCTGGAGCGGACCGCCCGCACCGACAGCGGCCCGACCGTGGCCGTGCTCTACTACCGCGCCCACCACATGAGCGGGAACACCGCCTTCGTCGAGACCCTCTGCCGGGCGATCGAGGACCAGGGCGCGCAGGCCCGGGCGTACTACTGCGCCTCGCTGCGCGGCGCCGAGGCCGACCTGCTGGCCGCCCTCGGCGAGGCCGACGCCCTCGTCACCACCGTGCTGGCCGCCGGCGGCACCCGGCCGGCCGACGCCCAGGCCGGCGGCGACGAGGAGGCCTGGGACGCCGGCGCGCTCGCCGCCCTCGACCGGCCGATCCTGCAGGCGCTCTGCCTGACCTGGTCGCGCGCCCAGTGGGAGGCCAGCGACGACGGCCTCTCCCCGCTGGACACCGCCACCCAGATCGCCGTGCCCGAGTTCGACGGCCGCCTGATCACCGTCCCGTTCTCCTTCAAGGAGCTGGACGAGGACGGCCTCACCGTCTACGCCGCCGACCCCGAGCGCGCCGCCCGGGTCGCCGGCGTCGCCGTCTCGCACGCCCGGCTGCGGCACATCCCGGCCGCCGAGCGCCGGCTCGCGCTCGTCCTCTCCGCCTACCCGACCAAGCACGCCCGGGTCGGCAACGCCGTCGGCCTGGACACCCCGGCCAGCGCGGTGCGGCTGCTGACCGCGCTGCGCGCCGAGGGCATGGACCTCGGCACCGACCTGCCGGGCCTGGACGCCGCCCCGGGCGGGGCGGGCGAGGAGCAGCACGAGGGCGACGCCCTCATCCACGCGCTGATCGCCGCCGGCGGCTACGACCAGGACTGGCTCACCGAGGACCAGCTGGCCCGCAACCCCGTCCGCATCCCGGCCGCCGACTACCGCCGCTGGTACGCCACCCTGCCCGAGGCGCTGCGCACCCGGGTCGAGGAGCACTGGGGCCCGGCCCCCGGCGAGCTGTACGTCGACCGCTCGCAGAACCCGGACGGCGACATCGTGCTCGCCGCGATCCGCTCCGGGAACCTGCTCGTCCTGATCCAGCCGCCGCGCGGCTTCGGCGAGAACCCGGTCGCGATCTACCACGACCCGGACCTCCCGCCGTCCCACCACTACCTGGCCGCCTACCGCTGGATCGCCGCCGAGCAGGCGGACGGCGGCTTCGGCGCCCACGCGGTGATCCACCTCGGCAAGCACGGCAACCTGGAGTGGCTGCCCGGCAAGACGGCGGCGCTCTCCTCCGAGTGCGGCCCCGACGCCGTCCTCGGCGACCTGCCGCTGGTCTACCCCTTCCTGGTCAACGACCCGGGCGAGGGCACCCAGGCCAAGCGCCGCGCCCACGCCACCCTGGTCGACCACCTCGTCCCGCCGATGGCCCGCGCCGACTCCTACGGCGACATCGCGCGCCTGGAGCAGCTCCTCGACGAGCACTCCAACATCGCCGCGATGGACCCGGCCAAGCTGCCCGCGATCCGCGCCCAGATCTGGACGCTGATCCAGGCCGCCAAGCTCGACCACGACCTCGGCCTGGACGAGCGCCCCGAGGACGACGGCTTCGACGACTTCCTGCTGCACGTCGACGGCTGGCTCTGCGAGATCAAGGACGCCCAGATCCGCGACGGCCTGCACGTCCTCGGCCAGGCCCCCGCCGGCACCGACCGGGTCAACATCGTGCTCGCCATCCTGCGCGCCCGGCAGATCTGGGGCGGCGTCAGCGCGCTGCCGGGCCTGCGCGAGGCGCTCGGCCTGGACGAGGCCGCGCTGACCCTCGGCGCCACCGACGCCGCCGAGGCCAGGGCCCGCGAGCTGGTCGAGGCGATGGAGGCCGAGGACTGGGCGCCGGAGGCGGTCGGGAAGGTCACCGCCGGGCTGCCGGAGGGCAACCGCGCGGCGGTCCGCGAGGTGCTGGACTTCGCCGCCGTCCAGGTGGTGCCGCGACTGGCCGCCACCACCGGGGAGCTGGACGCCGTGCTGCACGCGCTGCGCGGCGGCTTCGTCCCGGCCGGCCCGTCCGGCTCGCCGCTGCGCGGGCTGGTCAACGTGCTGCCGACCGGCCGCAACTTCTACTCCGTCGACCCGAAGGCCGTGCCCAGCAAGCTCGCCTGGGAGACCGGGCAGGCGCTCGCCGCCTCGCTGGTCGAGCGCTACCGGGCCGACAACGACGGCGCCTACCCGCCGTCGGTCGGGCTCTCGCTCTGGGGCACCAGCGCGATGCGCACCGCAGGCGACGACATCGCCGAGGCCTTCGCGCTGCTCGGCGTCCGCCCGGTCTGGGACGACGCCTCGCGCCGGGTCACCGGCCTGGAGGCGATCTCGCCGGAGGAGCTGGGCCGTCCGCGCATCGACGTCACGCTGCGCATCTCCGGCTTCTTCCGGGACGCCTTCCCGCACGTCGTCGCACTGCTTGACGACGCCGTCCGGCTGGCCGCCGCCCAGGAGGAGGCGGACGCGGACAACTTCGTCCGCGCGCACGTCCAGGCCGACCTCGCCGTCCACGGCGACGAGCGCAAGGCCACCGTCCGCGTCTTCGGCTCCCGCCCCGGCACGTACGGCGCGGGCCTGCTCCAGCTGATCGACAGCCGCGACTGGCGCACCGACGCCGACCTCGCCGAGGTGTACACGGTCTGGGGCGGCTACGCCTACGGGCGCGGGCTGGACGGGCGGCCGGCCCGCGAGGAGATGGAGACCGCGTACAAGCGGATCACCGTCGCCGCGAAGAACACCGACACCCGCGAGCACGACATCGCCGACTCGGACGACTACTTCCAGTACCACGGCGGCATGGTGGCCACCGTGCGGGCGCTCACCGGCAAGGCGCCGACCGCCTACATCGGCGACTCGACCCGGCCGGAGACGGTCCGCACCCGCACCCTCACCGAGGAGGCGGCCCGGGTCTTCCGCGCCCGGGTGGTCAACCCGCGCTGGATCGAGGCGATGCGCCGGCACGGCTACAAGGGCGCCTTCGAGATGGCGGCCACCGTCGACTACCTGTTCGGGTACGACGCCACGACCGGCGTGGTCGCGGACTGGATGTACGAGAAGCTCACCCAGGAGTACGTGCTCGACCCGGTGAACCGGGAGTTCCTGGCCGGTGCCAACCCGTGGGCGCTGCACGGCATCAGCGAGCGCCTGCTGGAGGCGGCGAGCCGCGGGCTCTGGGAGAAGCCGGACCCGGAGCTGATCGAGCAGCTGCAGGCGGCGTTCCTGGAGACCGAGGGCGACCTGGAGGGCGGCGACGAGGGCTGACCCCCTCCCGGGCCGCTCCGCTCCCGGGCCGCTCCACCGCCGCCCGGGCCCGCCCGGTGTCCGGTGAGTGCCGGCGCGCCGTCCGCGATCCCTCGCGGGCGGCGCGCAGGCGCACGGGGCCGGCTCGGTCCTCCATCGGCACGATTAGCCCGTTCGAGTGATCGCGGGACTGGTGACCGGGCTCCGCCAAGCGGACAATACGGGGCATGTCGCGACGCTCCCTGCTCACCGGCCCCGGCGGTCCCACGACCGTCGCCGCCCCCGGCGGCCCGGGCCGGTCCGCCCGCTACCGCCCCCGGCTGGCGGCGCTCGCCGCCGGGGCGGTGCCGGTGTTCGCCTTCCCGGCGCCCGGGCTGGCGGCGCTGGCCTGGGTCGCGCTCGTCCCCGGCCTGCTGCTGATGCAGCGGGCGCCCGGCGTGCGCGAAGCGGCCGTTCGCGGGTGGTGGTTCGGCGCCGGGTTCATCCTCACCGGCATGTACTGGCTGCTGCCGTCCATCGGGCCCGGACTCCCGGTGCTCGCCGTGGTGTTCGGCGTCCTCCAGGCCGGGGTGGGCACGGCGGTGTGGCTGCTGCTGCACCCGCCGCTGACCGTACGTCGGGCGCTGCTCGCGCTGGTGGTCGTCCCCGCGGTCTGGCTGACCACCGAGTACGCGCGGTCCTGGCCCGCCCTCGGCGGACCGTGGGCGCTGCTCGGCGCCACCCAGTGGCAGCACCCGGCCGTCCTCGCGCTGGCCTCGGCCGGCGGGATCTGGCTGGTCAGCGCGGCCGTGGTGGCGGTCAACACCGGGGCGCTGGTCGCCCTGACCGCCGCCGAGCGGCGCCCCCGGGCCGTGGCCGCCCTCGCCGCGGCCGGCGTGCTGGCCGCCGGGCCGCTGCTGTTCGCGCTGCGGCCCGCACCCGAACCGGCCGCGGCGGGCGGCTCGCGGGGACCGGGCTCGGCCGGCGGGGCGGACGGGACGGTCACCGTCGCGCTGGTCCAGCCCGGGATCGTCGACGAGCCGCAGGCCCGCTTCGAGGCGAGCCTGCGGGCCACCCGGACGCTCGACGGGCGGACGCCGGACGGGCGGCCGGTCGACCTGGTCGTCTGGGGCGAGTCCAGCACCACCGCCGACCTCGACCGCGACCGGGTGACACTCGACCGGCTGCGCGAACTGTCCGCCCGGACCGGCGCCCAGGTGCTGGCCGGCGAGGACGCGCGCAAGGCGGACGGGCGGATCTCCAAGGACGCGGTGCTGATCTCACCGAGCGGGATCGCCGACCGGTACCGCAAGATCCGGCTGGTGCCGTTCGGCGAGTACATCCCGCTGCGGCCGGTGCTCGGATGGGTGGCCGGAGTCAGCCGCGCGGCCGGTGAGAACCGGGCGCCCGGCAGCGGCTTCCACCTCCTGCCCGCCGTCGACCGCGACGGCGACGCCCTCCCGGTCGGGGCGCTGATCTGCTTCGAGTCGGCGTTCCCCGATCTCTCCCGGACCGCCGCACGGCAGGGTGCGCGGGTGCTGGTCTACCA
This sequence comes from Kitasatospora sp. NPDC042419, assembly GCF_056437345.1. Lineage (NCBI taxonomy): Bacteria > Bacillati > Actinomycetota > Actinomycetes > Kitasatosporales > Streptomycetaceae > Kitasatospora > Kitasatospora sp. NPDC042419. The sequence continues at coordinate 411,459 of NZ_JBWKAW010000004.1, read as the reverse complement.
GTCCTCGACCTCGACCTTCCAACGCACCTGGGCGCCCGAGCAGCACGTGTCGCTGGCCGCGATCCGGGCCGCCGAGACCGGCCGGCCGACCGTCCAGGCCTCGCTCACCGGCGTGTCCGCCGCCTTCGACGCGCAGGGGCGCGAGCTGGCCCGGCTGGGCACGGACGGGACGGGCGTGCTGGTCGTCCGGCTGCCGCTGACCGCGCCGTCCGCGCTCACCTGGTACGACCGGGTCGGGGACGTGGTGCCGGCGGCCGCGCTGCTGGTGACGGCGGGAGCGGCGGCCGCCGCCTGGCGCGGCCGCCGTACGGGCCGGCCGCCCCGTACGGGCCGGCCGCCCCGTACGGAGGGCTGACCCGTACGGGGGGCTGACCCGTACGGAGGGCTGACCGCCCACCGGCCGCAGCGGGCGGTCAGCCCTCGGAGCCCGCCAGGTAGATGCCGAACGCCGCGCCCTGCGGGTCGCGCAGGACGGCGATCCGCGGGCCGTTCGGCACCGTCGTCGGGGCCATCAGCACGTCGGCGCCGAGGTTGCCGGCCCGGAAGGCCGACACGTCCACGTCGGCGACCGCGAAGTACGGCAGCCAGTGCGGCGGCACCTGCGGCGGGAAGTTCTCGCCCATCGCCAGCATGCCGCCGAAGTCGGCGCCGGCCAGGCCCCACTGGGTGTACTGCTCGGACGGGTTGACCGTCCAGCCGAACACGGCCGGGTAGAACGCCCCGGCGCCGTCCGGATCCCGGGTGAGCAGCTCCACCCAGCCGAGCGCGCCGGGGGCGTTCAGCACCTCGGCCCCGACCAGCCGCCCCGGCTGCCAGAGCCCGAACACCGCGCCGGACGGGTCGGCGGCGATCGCGAACCGGCCGAAGTCGAGCGCCTCCATCGGCTGCACGACGATGCTGCCGCCCGCCGCGGTGATCCGGGCGACGGAGGCGTCGGCGTCGGCCACCAGGAAGGAGACGGTCCAGGCGGTGGGCTGCCCCTCGCCGTACAGCGGGGAGACGGACGCGGCGATCGCGCCGTCCAGCCGCATGAAGGTGTAGCCGCCGGCCTCGGGGCGCTCGTCCGCCTCGGGCTGCCAGCCGAACAGTTCGCCGTAGAACCGCTGGGCGGCGGCCGGGTCGGCGCTGCCCTGCTCCACCCAGCACGGTCCGCCGACCGTCACCTTGTCGATCTTCATTCGTGTTCCTCGGGAGTGTCGGGTAGGCCGGACGATCCGGACGGTCCGGGCGGTCGGGATGGTCCGGGCGGTCGGGATGGTCCGGGCGGTCGGGATGGTCCGGGCGGTCGGAATGGTCCGGGCGGTCGGAATGATCCGGGCGAACACGGGGATCACTGGGATCACTGAGACTGCCGGGACCGCCGGGACCGGGAATCGCTGATCGGGGTCCGCCGCCGCTCAGGCGACTTCGAGGACCAACTTGCCGCGGGCGTGGCCCGACTCGACCAGGGCGAGCGCCTCCGCGGTGTGCGCCAGCGGGTAGCGGGCGCTGATCCGCGGGTCCAGCTCACCGGAGGCGACCAGCCCGGCCAGCGCCGCGAGCGTCTCCGGCGTGCTGGAGCGGGTGATGTACCGGCCGCCGAGCTCGGCCGCGGTGGCCGGGTCGGAGGTGGCGACCAGCCGGGAACGGTCCGCCAGCGTGGTGACCGCCGCCCTCGCGTCGTCCCCGCCGACCAGGTCGAGGATGCCGTCGACGCCGTCCGGCGCCACCGCCCGGATCCGATCGGCGACCCCGCCGCCGTACCGGACCTGGACCGCACCCAACGACTCCACGAAACCGCGGTTGGCGTCGCTCGCCGTGCCGATGACGCGGATGCCCCGGCTGCGCGCGATCTGCGCGGCCGCGCTGCCCACGCCGCCGGACACGCCGAGGATCAGCAGCGTCTGCCCCGCTCCCACGCCGACGTCCCGGATGCCGTCGTCGGCGGTCGCCGCGGCCACCGGCAGGGTGGCCGCCTGGTCGAAGCCGACCTTCGCCGGCTTGAGCGCGCTCATCCGGGCGAGCAGCAGCGTCTGTTCCGCGAACGCGCCCGCGGCGACGAGCCCGAACACCTCGTCGCCCGGCGTGAATCCGGTCGCCCCCGGCCCGACCCGCTCCACCACGCCCGCCGCTTCCTGGCCCATGACGGCCGGCAGCTCGCGGTCCTTCCCGAGCAGACCGCGGCGGATCTTCCAGTCCACAGGGTTCACCCCGGCCGCCCGCACCGCGATCGCGAGTTGCCCCGGTCCCGGCTCCAGCACGGGCCGGTCCAGGAACTCCTGCTTCTCCGGCCCGCCGTAGTCGACGAACCCGAACGCCTTGGCCATCCTCGATCCACTCCTCGCTCGGTGGCCCCCGCTCCCCGTGGTGCTCCCCCGCCCAGCATGCGGGCGGGGACGGCGGGCGGGCGGGAGTTGCTGGGCCGAACGGGCGGAGACCCCGGGTGGGCGTCACCGGGTGGGTGGGTGGGCGGGTCCGGACGAACGACGGATGACGGCTGACAGGTTTCAAAATCTGTCAGCCGTCATCCGTCATCCGTTCGCTGACATCTGTCAGCTGTCAGCTGCCAGTCGCCACCCCGTCAGCGCCCCGCGCGGGCCACCGGGATCCAGACCTCCGCCTGGGCCTGGCCGGCGTCCGCGAGGAAGCGGGTCCGGAGGATCTCCGGGCCGGGCCGGGACTCGTACGGGTTGGACGGGAACCACTGGGTGTAGACGTCCCGCCACATCTCCTGCAGCGCCTGCGGGAACGTCCCGTTGTTGGCGAAGACCGCCCAGGTGCCGGCCGGTACCTCGCGCACGTCCAGGCCGTCCGGCACGACGGCGTCCGCAGCGGCCACCACCGCGTGGTAGTAGTCGAGTTCGACACCCTCCTCCCGGCTCTCCGAGAAGAACTCGGTGACCGAGACGATGCCGTCCGGGTCCTGGTCCGAGAGGGCCGCGATCCGGTCGATGCCCTCCTGGCCGATCCCCCGGATGAACGAGGCGATGGCCGGGTTGACCCCCTCGTGGACCAGCGGGACGCGGGCCCGCCTTCCGATGACCCGGAACGCCGGCTTCTCCACGATTCGGTACTCCATGCTGCTGCTCCCTTCGACGACGAGCCGGAAGGACATCCGGGGCTGCGAGGTGAGCGCCGCGCCGCCGCGCCGCGCCTCGCCCGGGCCGACCCCGTGCATCGCACGGAACGCCCGGGCGAATGCCTCGCCGGAGGTGTAGCCGTACCGGACCGCGACATCGAGCAACGTCCGCTCGCCGGAGAGCACTTCGGCCCCGGCGAGGGTGAGCCGCCGGCGTCGGAGGTACTCCGACAGCGGCATCCCGGCCAGCGCCGAGAACAACCGCCGGAAGTGGTACTCCGACGTCGTCGCGATCCGCGCCAGCTCGGCCACGTCGACCGTCTCGTCGAGGTGGTCCTCGATGTACTCCATGGCCTGGTTCAGCCGTTCCAGCATCACTGCCCCGTCCTTCCCCTACTGCTCTTCACCGTAGGCAGCGGGCAACCGGCCGAACCCGACATCCTGTGCCCGGTCGGGTCGGGTCGGGTGGTCCCGGGGCCCGCGCCGCAGCCCGGGAAGCACCGGCGTACGGGGCACGGCCGGCGCGCACCCGCCCGCCCGCCACCTCGCCGCCCGCCCGCCACCTCCCCGACCGGCCGCGACGGCCGGCCGGCCGGCCGGAGGGAGGGATGCGGGAGGCGCGGGCGCGCGCACGGCGGCGCGTCAGATCAGGCCCTGCGCCAGCATCGCGTCCGCCACCAACTCGAAGCCGGCGATGTTGGCGCCCAGCACGTAGTCGCCGGGGTGGCCGTACTTCTCCGCGGTGGTGTGGCAGGAGTCGTGGATGTGCCGCATGATCCCGGCCAGCTGCTCCTCCGTCCGCGCGAAGGACCACGAGTCGCGCGAGGCGTTCTGCTGCATCTCCAGCGCACTGGTGGCGACCCCGCCCGCGTTGGCGGCCTTGCCCGGGCCGAACGCCACCCCGGCCTCCTGGAAGACCCGGACGGCCTCCGGCGTGGTCGGCATGTTGGCGCCCTCGGCGACCGCCCGCACCCCGTTGCGGACCAGCGCCAGCGCGTCCTCCTCGGTGAGCTCGTTCTGCGTCGCGCACGGCAGCGCCACGTCGACCGGCACGCTCCACACGCCGGTGCCCTCCACGTAGCGGACGTGGCTGCCGCGCAGCTCCGCGTACTCGGTGAGCCGGCCGCGGCGGACCTCCTTGACCTCCTTCAGCAGCGCGAGGTCGATGCCCTTCTCGTCCACCACGTAGCCGGCGGAGTCGGAGACCGTGACCACCGTGGCCCCGAGCTGCTGGGCCTTCTCGACGGCGTACACGGCGACGTTCCCAGACCCGGAGACGGCGACCCGCAGGCCGTCCAGCTCCTCGCCCCGGGCGCGCAGCATCTCGGCGGTGAACAGCACGCACCCGTAGCCGGTCGCCTCGGTCCGCGCCTGCGAGCCGCCCCAGCCGATGCCCTTGCCGGTCAGCACGCCGGACTCGTAGCGGTTGGTGATCCGCTTGTACTGGCCGAAGAGGTAGCCGATCTCCCGGCCGCCGACGCCGATGTCCCCGGCGGGGACGTCGGTGTGCTCGCCCAGGTGGCGGTGGAGCTCGGTCATGAAGGACTGGCAGAAGCGCATGATCTCCGCGTCCGACCGCCCCTTGGGGTCGAAGTCCGACCCGCCCTTGCCGCCGCCTATCCCGAGGCCGGTGAGCGCGTTCTTGAAGATCTGCTCGAACCCGAGGAACTTGACGATCCCCAGGTTGACGGAGGGGTGGAACCGCAGCCCGCCCTTGTACGGGCCGAGCGCGCTGTTGAACTCCACCCGGAACCCGCGGTTGACGTGGATCCGCCCCTGGTCGTCCGTCCACGGCACCCGGAACATCACCTGCCGCTCCGGCTCCACGATCCGCTCCAGGATCCGGGCGTCCACCAGCTCCGGCCGATTCAGCAGGACGGGACCGAGCGTCTCCACGACCTCGTGCACGGCCTGGTGGAACTCGGGTTCGCCGGGATTGCGGCGCAGCACCTCGGTGAAGAGCGACTCGATGGCGGGGTTCCCGGCGTCGTGCGACGCCGAGGAGAACGGGGTGGCCGGCATCTTGTGAGGACCTTCCGTGGTCTGGTCGACCGTGGTCGACGGGCAGGGTGTCCCCCGTCCCGGGGAACACCGGCGGTCCCCCTCGCCATTGAGGGCGTCACGGTGCGTCACGCACCAGTGCGGCAGCTCGGACCGCTCGCGCGGGGTCAGTCTCCCACTGTCGGCCCGCTTTGTCCGCCGCCTTCCGCATTCTGGGCGCAAAGGCGGGACGCTCCCGGCGGCCGGGCACCGGACACGGACCGTTCGCCCACGTCGCTCCTTCTCCGCCGTGTCCGGGAGTGCCGAACCATTGCCCCCGAACTGCTCTCTCCGCGATCGCCGGGGGCACCGACGGAACGTCCGCCATCCGGCCGGTCAGGCGATTCCGCCCGGCGGCACGGCAGTCCGCGAATTCCCCGGGTCCGTCGAATTCCTTTCGGCGCGGGGCCGGGAATCCGGGCCGACGCACCGGAGCGCGGGCCGGGCGAATGCACGGGAGCCGCCGGTATTCCGTTCTCGGGCGCGGGCGTCGATACGGACTTGCACGTTCGGATTCACCCGCCCGCCCTTCGTTCTTACGGGAAGTCCGCCCCGGCGGTGACGGATTCCGGGAATCCTCCGGCGCGCGGGACGGCGGCGGCCCCTCGAATCCTCCGGGCGCCGCGCGGGCCTTCGGAGCACGTCCCGGGCCGATTGCGGCGGGCCCGACCGCGATTGCGGCGGGCCCGCCCGCGCTCACGGCGAACCGCGGCGCGAACGGGCGAACCGCGGCGGGAACAGGCGGGGTGCGGGCGGTGTTGCGAGGCTGCGTCGTCACGCGCCGGAGTGCGCGGGGCACTCGGAATCCAGTTGTTCAAATTGGAACTACCTAGTACGGTCGGCACCCGATCGCCACTTCAGTCACCGGAGGCCCTTCCATGCCGCAGCACGTCCCGCCGCAGACCGGTGCCGCCACCGTGCGGTCCCGCGTCCGGATCCCGCTCACCTTCCCGGACGGGTACCGGGCCGACGCGGAGGTGTTCACCTTCCACGGGCTGGCGGACGGGGCGGAGCACCTCGCGCTGGCGCTCGGCGAGGTGCCGGAGGGCGGCACGCCCCTGGTCCGGCTGCACTCGGAGTGCCTGACCGGGGACGTGTTCGGCTCGGACCGCTGCGACTGCGGCCCGCAGCTGCGCGAGTCGGTCGAGCTGATCAGCGCGGCCGGCGGGTACCTGCTCTACCTGCGCCAGGAGGGCCGGGGCATCGGCCTGTACAACAAGCTCGACGCGTACGCCCTGCAGGACTCCGGACTGGACACCTACGACGCCAACACGGCGCTCGGACTGCCGGAGGACGGGCGCGACTACACCGCCGCCGCACAGATGCTCGGCGCGCTGGGCGTCACCGGCGTCGAACTGCTGAGCAACAACCCCGACAAGGCGGCCCAGCTGGCCGGCCTGGGCGTCACGGTCCACGACCGGGTGCCCACGGGCGTCCACCTCTCCGCCTCCAACGTCCGCTACCTGCGGGCCAAGGTGGAGCGGACGGGACACTCGATCGAGCTGCCCCGCCTGGTCGGCTGAGGGCCGCGCGGCGACTGCCGCCGGTCAGGCGGGCGGGACCGGGCGGCCCTGCGGCTCCTCGACGATGCGGCGGGCGATCTCGGCGGGGCGGACCGGGCGGCCGAAGTGCCAGCCCTGCGCCCAGTCGCAGCCGATCCGGCGCAGCCGCTCGGCGTCCCGCCGCGTCTCCACGCCCTCGGCGGTGACGGTCAGCCCGAGGGCGTGCGCCATCGAGACCAGGCCGCTGACGATCCGCCAGCCCGTCGACTCGTCCTTGGCCGGGTCGTGCAGGTCCCCGACGAAGGAGCCGGCGATCTTCAGCCCGGAGACGGGCAGGTCGCGCAGGTAGGCGAGGTTGGACCAGCCGGTGCCGAAGTCGTCCACGGCGAGCGAGACGCCGAGACCGACCAGCCCGTGCAGGGTGCGCAGCGCCTCGTCCTCCGGGCCGACCACGGTGGACTCGGTGATCTCCAGCTGGAGCCGGGCCGGGTCCAGCCCGGTGGTGTCGAGGATCCGGCCGAGGTCGGTGACCAGGGCCGCGCTGCGGGCCTGGCGGACCGCCAGGTTGACGTTGAGCTGGGGGGCGGCGTCGCCGAACCGCTTGATCCACTCGGCGGCCTGGCCGCAGGCCTGCTCCAGCACCCAGCGCCCGAGCGGCATGATCAGCCCGGTCTCCTCGGCGGTGGTCACGAACTCGTCCGGGCCGAGCACGCCGAGCTGGGGGTGGCGCCAGCGGACCAGCGCCTCGACGGCGGACAGCCGGCCGTCGGCCAGCGCGTACAGCGGCTGGTAGTCGATGAAGAACTCGCCCCGGTCGAGGGCGGCGGGCATCCGCACCGAGACCGCGTACCGGGAGACGGCGCGGGCGTTCTCCTTGGGGTCGAAGAGCGTCCAGCGGCCCCGGCCGGCCTCCTTGGCGCGGTAGAGCGTCAGGTCCGCGGCACGGACGGCGGCACCGGGGGTGGTGGTGGAGACGCGCCGCTCCAGCACGCCGACGCTGGCGCCGACGGCCAGCTTGTGGTCGCCGATCAGCACCGGCCCGGCGAGCGCCTTGAGCACGGTCTTGGCGGCGGCGACCGCCTCCTGCTCGCCCCGGCTGTTCTCCAGCAGGACGACGAACTCGTCCCCGCCGAGCCGGGCGACCAGGTGGCCGAGCGGGCTGAGGGCGGCCTTCAGCCGGGCCGCGACGGCGGCGAGCAGCTGGTCCCCGGTGTCGTGGCCGAGGCTGTCGTTGACCACCTTGAAGCCGTCGAGGTCCACGTAGCAGAGGCCGAACCGGGCGCCCGGGTCCGGGTCCTCGAAGAGCTTCTCCAGCCGTTCGAAGAAGGCGGCGCGGTTGGGCAGGCCGGTCAGCGGGTCGTGGGTGGCCTGGTGGCGCAGCCGTTCCTGGAGCCGGTAGCGGTCGGTGACGTCCTCCAGCATCGCCACCTGGTACTGCGGGACGCCGTCGTCGTCGCGGATCAGCGAGACGGTCAGGTGGGTCCAGACCACCTCGCCGTCCTGCCGGTAGTACGGCTTGTCGAACTGGAAGTACTCGCGCTTGCCGCTGATCAGGTCCTCGTAGGCCTCCCAGACGCCGGGGGCGTCCTCGGGGTGGACGAGGTCGCCGACCCGGCGGCCGGTCATGTCCTCCGGGCCGGCGCCGAACAGCTCCTGGAGCGCCTTGTTGACGGCCAGGATGTTGCCGTCGGTGTCGCCGATGCCGATGCCGATCGCGGCGCTCTCGAACAGCGCCCGGAACCGCGCCTCGGAGGCCCGCAGCGCCCGTTCGGCCTCTTTGCGGGCCACGTCGGCGGCCGTGCGGATGGCCTCCTGCTCGCGCAGCGTGCGTTCGCGCAGGGCGGCCGCCCAGCCTGCCGCGAAGGCGCCGCTGAGGGCGGGTCCGCGGCCGTCGGGGGCCGGCTGCTGCTGGAGCAGTTCCACCGCCCTGGCGAGCACCACCGGGTCGGTGTAGTGCGCCTCGACCAGGTGTGCCCCGGCCTCGGCGGCCAGCTGCGGCTCGAACGGGTGCTCCAGCTGGGCACGGTGGAGCAGCCCGGCGGTCCGGGAGACGAGCCGGCCGACCAGGCCGGGGTGGACCGCCGTGCCGTGGTCACCGGAGAGCAGCCGCGCCCAGTCCGCGTGGAACCGTTCGGCGCTGCTGCTCGGTTCCGGTGCTCCGATCACGGGCGGAACCCCACTCCCGCCACCCCGGTCATCCGCTCGGGGTTGTTCCCGACGGCCTCCGGCTGCTCGGGGCGCCACTGCGGCAGGTAGACGACGCCCGGCTCGACGAGGTCGAAGCCGGCGAACATGGCGGTGATCTGCTCGTGGGTGCGCATGGTGAGCGGAGTGGGCGTCATCTTGTACAGCCGCTGGTGGTCCTCGGCCTGGTCGGGGCGGCCCTCCAGGGAGGCGTGGGAGAGGACGAGGGCGCTGCCCGGCGGGAGGGCGTCGCGGATCACCTCGATCAGCTTCCACGGGTCGTCCTGGTCCTCGACGAAGTGCATGACCGCGACCAGCAGCACGGCCACCGGTTCGCCGGCCGCCAGCAGCCCGGTGACCTCGGGACGGGACATCAGGTCGTCGATGTCCCGGACGTCGGCCTGGACGGCCGAGCAGCCCTCGTCGCCCTCCAGCAGGAGCCGGCTGTGCGCGACGGCGACCGGGTCGCGGTCCACGTACACGACCTGGGCCTCGGGGCGGATCGCGCGGGCGATCTCGTGGACGGCGCCGAAGGTGGGGATGCCGGAGCCGATGTCCAGGAAGCGGGAGATGCCGCGTTCGGCGGTGAACTGCACGGCGCGGCGCAGGAAGGCGCGGTTGGACCGCATGATCTGCGGCAGCTCCGGCCAGAGGGCGATCGCCTTGCGGGCCATCTCCCGGTCCACCTCGAAGTTGTGGGATCCTCCGAGGTAGTAGTCGTAGACCCGCGCGGCGTTCGGTTTGTCCAGGTCCGTGCCCTCCGGTACCCAGTTCGGTCGCCGCATCCTCGGAACTCCTTCGCTTCGTCTTCCGGTGGATCGGCCGCCTCAAGGGGCGGCTGTGACTGATGAGACTACAAGCACAAAAGATCCTCCTCCGCACGCCGAATGCGTGCAAGCGGAGTGCCACCGTCCTCCCGGTGGCGTCCCGCCGTCCCACCGGTGACGTCCCGTCGCCCCCGGGGCGGCGTCCGGGCGGTGCCCGCGCCGCGTCCCGACGGCGCGTCGGGGCTGCGCAGCGGCGTGACGGCACCAGGGGGTGACGGCACGACGGCACGACGGCGCGACGGGCCGAACGGGACGAGCCGGGCCAGGGCGGGACGAACCGGGTCAGGGCGAGCCCGGCCGGGCCGGAACCGAACGCGCCCGAGCCGTACCGGGCGGAGGCCCCGCCGGATTAGAGTGCGGGCGTGGACCTCAACCACTACCGGTTCCGCGGGGCGTGGCGGCTGACCGCACCGCCGGACGCCGTGTACGCGGCCCTGGAAGACGTACCGGGCTACCCGCGCTGGTGGCCCGACATCCGCGACGTCCGGCAGACCGGCCCGGACAGCGGCGAGGTGCTGGTCCGCGCACTGCTCCCGTACCGGCTGGTGATCCGGCTCGCGACGCTCCGCCGGGACCGCACCGCCGGCGTCCTGGAGGCCGCCATGGACGGGGACCTCACCGGCTGGTCGCGCTGGACCGTGGCGGCCGACGCCACCGGCGGCACCCGGGTCCTCTTCGAGGAGGAGGCCAGTCCGGCCGGCCTCCTGCTGCGCCGCCTCGCCGTCCCCGCCCACCCGCTGTTCCGGGCCAACCACGCCGTGATGATGCACCGCGGCCGACGCGGCCTGTCGGCCCACCTCACGGCGCACCCGGCGGACGGCCGCTGAGGCCGTCCGGCCCGGCATCCGCGCGCCCGCCCGTCCGGCTCGGCGTGCACGCGACGTCCGCGCCGCGTCCGCACCGCGTCCGCCCGGCGTCCGACGGTGGCGGACAGCAGCCGGCAATGGCGTCCGCGGGGCCGGCCCAGCCCTCCCCGGAAGGACCCGATTCACCCGGTCGTACCCCGCCTGACCTGCGGCGAATCCTCTTAACCAGATGTTTGCGCGGCGCCTCCGCATGGTCCGTAGCAGACTGGGCAGGGTAGACCGGGCCGCAATCGTGATCCCGAGGATGGTGAGTCCGGTGATACCCGTACGACCGACCAGCCCGCCCGACCGGCAGAGCGCCGGCCCGCCCGCCGCCGGACCTCCCCGGGGCGACCGGCCCAGCCCCGCAGGCCGTCCCGCCACGGTGACACCGCTCACCGAGTCGGAGGCGCGCCGCCACATGGCCGGTGTCTGTTTCAAGATCGGACCGCCCCGCCTGGTCGGCGTCGAGGTCGAGTGGTTCGTCCACGACGACCGATGTCCGACCCGACCCGTCCCCCCGGAACGGCTGCACGCCGCACTGGACGCACTGCCGCTCGGCGGCCCCGACGGGACCTCGCTCCCGTCCGGCTCCCGCCTCACCCTCGAACCCGGCGGTCAGGTCGAGCTCAGCTCCCCGCCCGCCGACAGCCTCACCGGCTGCGTCGCCGACACCCGGCGCGACCTCGCCGCCCTGCGGGCCGCCTTCGCGGCGCAGGGCCTGCGACTCACCGGCACCGGTACCGACCCGCTGGCACGCCCCCGACAGATGGTGCTGGACCACCCGCGCTATCTGGCGATGGAACGATTCTTCAATTCGGCCGGCCCCTGGGGCCGCATCATGATGACCGGCACCGCCTCGCTCCAGGTCTGCCTGGACGCCGGCGCGGAGAGCGGCCCGCACGCGCTCGACCGGCGCTGGCGCCTCGCCCACCGGCTCGGCCCGGTGCTGGTCGCCGCCTTCGCCAACTCACCGCTGCTGGACGGCAAGCCGACCGGCCACCGCTCCACCCGGCAGACCGTCTGGTCCCGGATGGACCCCAGCCGCACGCTCGCCCCCTCGCCGGACCACGGCGACCCGCGCGAGGCCTGGACCCGCTACGTGCTGGACGCCGAGGTGCTCTGCGTCCGCCGCCGCGACGGCCTGCCGTGGACCGCGCCGGCCGGACTGACCTTCGCCGACTGGCTGCGCGGCCGCGGCGAGCGCCCGCCCACCCTGGCCGACCTCGACTACCACCGCACCACGCTCTTCCCGCCGGTCCGCCCGCACGGCTACCTGGAGCTGCGGATGATCGACGCCCAGCCCGGCGACGGCTGGATCGTCCCCGCCGCCCTGGCCACCGCGCTGCTGGACGACCCGCTGGCCGCCGACGCCGCGCTCGCCGCCCTGGAGCCGCTGGAGTGCCCGGACGGGCCGCGCCCGCCGCGCAGCGACGTCTGGCGGCGCGCCGCCACCCTGGCCGTGGCCGACCCGGAGCTGCGCCGCGCCACCCTGGCCTGCTTCGCCGCCGCCGACGCCGCGCTGGGCCGGATGCCCGGCGCCGAGCGGCTGCGCGCCGCCGTCGCCGAGTTCGCCGAGCGCTACCCGGCGCGCGGCCGCTGCCCGGCCGACGACCAGCTGGACGCCCTGCGCTCCGGCACCCTACGCACTCCCCCGGAGGGGGCCGCACCATGATCGACGACACCCGCGACGCCCACGACGTGCGCTCCGCGCACTCCGCACGCGGCCCCCGCCCGGCCGGCGCACCCGCTCCGGGCACGGGGACACCCCCGGCAGGCCTGTCCACGGAGGCCCCGTCGCCGCAGCCGCTGTCGCCGGAGGCCCTGCCGCTGGAGACCCTGCGCGAGACGATCGCCGCCGAGCTGCTGGCCGCCCGCGCCCGCACCGCCGCGCTGACCGACTGCGTCGAGGACCGCGACCTCACCGCCCAGCACTCCCCGCTGATGTCCCCGCTGGTCTGGGACCTCGCGCACATCGGGAACCAGGAGGAGCTCTGGCTGCTGCGCAACATCGGCGGCCGGGACCCGATGCACCCCGAGATCGACCCGCTCTACGACGCCTTCGAGCACCCGCGCGCCGAGCGGCCCAGCCTGCCGCTGCTGCCGCCCGGGGAGGCCCGCGCGTACGCCCACGACGTCCGCGGCCGGGTGCTCGACCTGCTCGCCGCCAGCCCGTTGGAGGGCGCCCCGCTGCTGGACGCCGGGTTCGCCTTCGGCATGATCGCCCAGCACGAACAGCAGCACGACGAGACGATGCTGATCACCCACCAGCTCCGCAAGGGCGAGCCGGCGCTGGCCGCTCCCCCGCCGCCGCCCGCTCCCGCGGACGCGGCCGGACTGCCCGCCGACGTGCTGATCCCGGCCGGCCCGTTCACCATGGGCACCGACACCGAGCCCTGGGCGCTGGACAACGAGCGCCCCGCCCACCAGGTCGACCTGCCCGCCTTCCGGCTGGACACCACGCCCGTCACCAACGGCGCCTACCTGCGGTTCCTGGCCGACGGCGGCTACGACGACCCGCGCTGGTGGACGCCCGAGGGCTGGTCGCACCGCCGGCAGGCCGGCCTGACCGCCCCGCTGTTCTGGCGGCAGGACGGCGGCCACTGGCTGCGGCGGCGGTTCGGCGTGCTGGAGCCGGTCCCGCTCGACGAGCCGGTGCTGCACGTCAGCTGGTACGAGGCGGACGCCTACGCCCGGTGGGCCGGGCGGCGGCTGCCGACCGAGGCCGAGTGGGAGAAGGCCGCGCGGCACGACCCGGCCACCGGCCGCTCCCGCCGCTACCCCTGGGGCGACGCGTCACCGGCCCCGCAGCACGCCAACCTGGGCCAGCGCCACCTGCGACCGGCCCCGGCCGGAAGCTACCCGGCCGGCCAGTCCCCCTACGGGGTGCGGCAGTTGATGGGCGACGTGTGGGAGTGGACGGCCAGCGACCTCCGCCCGTACCCGGGCTTCCGGGCCTGGCCGTACCGGGAGTACTCGGAGGTCTTCTTCGGGCCGGAGTACAAGGTGCTGCGCGGCGGCTGCTTCGCGGTGGCCCCGGTCGCCTGCCGGGGCACCTTCCGCAACTGGGACTACCCGGTCCGGCGCCAGATCTTCGCCGGGTTCCGCACCGCGGCCGACGTGGAGGCCGGCTGATGTGCCGCCACCTCGCCTACCTGGGCGAGCCGGTGGCGCCCCGGGACCTCCTGGTGGCGCCGCCGTTCGGGCTCTACCGGCAGTCCTGGGCGCCGCGCGCGCAGCAGTACGGCACGGTCAACGCGGACGGCTTCGGCCTCGGCTGGTACGCCGACGGCGACGAGGTCCCGGCCCGCTACCGGCGGGCCGGGCCGGTCTGGGCGGACGCCTCCTTCGCCGACCTCGCCCGGGTCCTGCGCACCCGGGCGCTGCTGGCGGCCGTCCGCTCGGCCACCGAGGGCTGCGCGGCGGGCGAGGAGGCGGCCGCGCCGTTCGCCGCCGGGCGCTGGCTGTTCAGCCACAACGGCGCGGTGGCCGGCTGGCCGGAGCGGCTGGGCCAGGTGGCCGCGCTGCTGCCGCCAGCGGAACTGCTGGGGCTGGTGGCGCGCACCGACTCGGCACTGCTCTGGGCGCTGGCGCTGCACCGGCTGCGCGCGGGCGCCGACCTGGGCGAGGCGCTGACCGGCACCGTCGCGGACGTGGCCGCGCACACGGACGGGCGGCTCAACCTGCTGCTCACCGACGGCCGGACGATCGCCGCGACCGCGTGGGGCGACACCCTGCACCACCGGACGCTGCCCGGACTCGGCGTGGTGGTGGCCTCCGAGCCGTCCGACGACCACCCGGACTGGACGGCCGTCCCGGACCGGTCGCTGCTGCTGGCCGGACCGGACGGGGTCACCGTCAAGCCGCTCTGAGGCCGACCGTGCCGCCACCGCCACCGCCACCGCCGGGAGCCGAGCGCTCCTGAGCGCGTCCCGAGTACCCCTGCGCACCTCTGCGCACCCCTGACGCCTTCTTCCTTTCTTCACTTCCTGAACAGAGGATCCATCTGCCATGAGCACCTTCGATCTCACCCGGCTGCTGCCCGCCGACCACTTCAGCGCCGCCCTGCGGTACGACGTGCAGCACGGTCTGACCTCCGAGCCGAAGTCGCTGCCGCCCAAGTGGTTCTACGACGCCCGGGGCAGCGAACTGTTCGAGGAGATCACCCGGCTGCCCGAGTACTACCCGACCCGCGCCGAGCGGGCCATCCTGACCGCGCGCGCGGGCGAGATCGCCGCCGCCACCCGGGCCGGCACCCTGGTCGAGCTGGGTTCGGGCTCCTCCGAGAAGACCAGGCTGCTGCTGGACGCGCTGCGCGACCTGGGCACGCTGGACGCGTACGTGCCGGTGGACGTCAGCGAGAGCGCGCTCACCGCGGCCGGCGAGGCGCTCGCCACCGAGTACCCGGGCCTGACGGTGCACGGCGTGCTGGCCGACTTCACCGCCCGGCTCGACCTGCCGCCGGGCGGCGGCCCGCGCCTGGTCGCGTTCCTCGGCGGCACCCTCGGCAACCTGCTGCCGGCCGAGCGCGCCGCCTTCCTGCGCGGGCTGCGCTCCTCCCTCGACCCGGGCGACTCGCTGCTCCTCGGCACCGACCTGGTCAAGGACCCCTCCGTCCTGGTCGCCGCCTACGACGACGCGGCCGGGGTGACCGCGGAGTTCAACCGGAACGTGCTGAACGTGCTCAACCGGGAGCTGGCCGCCGACTTCGACCCGGAGGCCTTCGAGCACGTGGCGCTCTGGGATCCGGAGCGGGAGTGGATCGAGATGCGGCTGCGGTCGCTGCGGGCGCAGACCGTGAAGATCCCGGAGCTGGACCTGCCGGTCCACTTCGACGAGGGCGAGGAGCTGCGCACCGAGGTGTCCGCCAAGTTCCGGCGCGAGCGGGTGGCCGAGGAGCTCGCGGCGGCGGGCATGCGGCTCACCGAGTGGTGGACCGACGACCAGGGCCGGTTCGGGCTCTCGCTGGCCCGGCCCGCGTGAGCCCGCGGCGGGTGGGCCCACGGCGGGTGGGCCCGGCCCGGGCCGGCCGCGGTCCCGGTCACCGCCGATTTGATTGTTCACCTTACTAATCGGCAAAGGGACTTGAAGGGCATCCCACGTACAACACTTGAACATTGAGGGGTTACGATCTCGGCACCAAGCTCAGCGTTGAGTACCAGGAGTCAAGATCGTGAGCGTCACCCAGCAGCCCGCGGGGCCCTCGGCGGCCGAGACCGGGCCGTCCTCCGGCCGGCTCGGCTTCGTCGTCTTCATCACCGCCGCCGCGGCCCTCGGCGGCTTCCTGTTCGGCTACGACAGCTCCGTGATCAACGGAGCCGTCTCCGGGATCCAGGAGAAGTTCGGCGTCGGCGACGGCATCACCGGGCTGATCGTCTCCTCGGCGCTGCTGGGCTCGGCGGTCGGCGCCGCGCTGGCCGGCCGGTTCGCCGACCGGTACGGCCGGATCACCGTGATGAAGGCGGGAGCGCTGCTCTTCGCGGTCAGCGCGATCGGCTCGATGCTGCCGTTCTCCGCCTGGGACCTCGCCTTCTGGCGGGTCCTGGGCGGGGCGGCCATCGGCATCGCCTCGGTGATCGCCCCGACCTACATCGCCGAGGTGGCGCCGACGAAGTACCGCGGCCGGCTGGCCTCGTTCCAGCAGGCGGCGATCGTCCTCGGCATCGCCATCTCCCAGCTGGTCAACTGGATGCTGGCGGACGCCGCCGGCGGTGACACCCGGGGCCACCTGCTCGGCCTGGAGGCCTGGCAGTGGATGCTCGGGATCTGCGTCGTCCCGGCCGCGGTCTACTTCGTGCTCTCCTCGACCATCCCCGAGTCCCCGCGCTTCCTGATCTCGGCCGGCCGGCTGGACGAGGCCCGCGCCGTGCTCGCCGACGTCGAGGGCAAGGACTCCGACACCGACGCGCGGATCGCCGAGATCCAGGGGCTGATCGACTCCGACCACCGCCCGCGCTTCCGCGACCTGCTCGGCGGACGGTTCGGCCTGCTGCCCATCGTCTGGGTCGGCATCGGCCTCTCGGTCTTCCAGCAGCTCGTCGGCATCAACGTGATCTTCTACTACTCGTCGATCCTCTGGCAGTCGGTCGGCATCGAGCAGTCCAACTCGCTGCTGATCAGCTTCATCGGATCGGTCATCAACATCCTCGGCACCGTGGTCGCGATCCTGCTGGTCGACCGGATCGGCCGCAAGCCGCTCGCGCTGATCGGCTCGGCGGGCATGGCCGTCGCGCTGGGGGCCTGCGCCTGGGCGTTCTCCTCCGCCACCGGCACAGGCGACGACGTCACGCTGCCCGACCTCCAGGGCACCGTCGCGCTGATCGCCGCCAACGCCTTCGTGCTGTTCTTCGCGCTCTCCTGGGGCGTGGTGGTCTGGGTGATGCTCGGCGAGATGTTCCCCAACCGGATCCGCGCCGCCGCACTCTCGGTGGCCGCCTCCGCGCAGTGGATCGCCAACTGGGCGATCACCGTGTCGTTCCCGGCGCTCTCGCGCTGGAACCTCTCCGCGACCTACCTCGCCTACGCGGTCTTCGCCGCGCTGTCGATCGTCTTCGTGGCGAAGTTCATGAAGGAGACCAAGGGCGTCCGGCTGGAGGACATGGGCTGAGCCCCCGGCCCGGTCGACCCCCCGGCCCCGGCGACTCCCCGCCCCGGGCGGGTGGGCGTCCGCCCAGGCCTTCGGCCCCCGCACCCTAGCGCGAAGAGCGCGGGTGCGGGGGCCGAATCGTTCACTCTCTGCGGCGCCCCGGACACCTCCGGTATCCCTGGGCAGCAGGAGGGATGTCCTTGATCTTCGACCGGCTCCGCACCCGCAGCGCCCGCAGACCCGCCACCGCACCCGGCGGGAGCTGCCCGTACTCGCACGCCCACGTCCACGGCCACCTGGTGCCCGAGGAGGCGACCGCCCCGGGGTTCCCGCCGGCGCCGTCCGGCGGCAGTGGCCCCGACACCGCCGACACCGGCTCCGACGCCGGCTGCGACACCGACCACGGACCCGCCGGCGCCCGCGCGGCGGACCACTCCGCCGAAGCGGCCGCACACTTCACCGACCCCCGGCAGGCCGCCGACTTCATCCGGCAGTTCCACCGCGAGCAGCCCTCCGCCGGGGACCCGGACCAACGCATCCGCGCCGTCCTCGACGAGATCGACCGAACCGGTACCTACGAGCACACTCCTGCCGAACTGGCCCACGGCGCCCGGCTGGCCTGGCGCAACGCGGCGCGCTGCATCGGGCGGCTGTACTGGCGCAGCCTGGTGGTGCGCGACCTGCGGCACCTGAGCTCCGCCGACGACATCGCCGCCGGGTGCTTCGAACACCTGCGGGCCGCCGGCAACGACGGGCGGATCCGCCCCGTGGTCTCGGTGTTCGCCCCCGACCGGCCCGGCCGACCGGCGGCCCGCATCCTCAACCAGCAGCTCGTCCGGTACGCCGGCCACCCCGCGCCGGACGGCGGGTGGATCGGCGACCCGGCGGGCGCGCAGCTCGCCGCCCGGGCCCGGGACCTCGGCTGGAAGTGCGGCGAGGAGCGGTTCGAGGTGCTGCCGCTGCTGGTCCAGGAGCGCCCCGGGGTCCGGCCCGAGTGGTACGAACTGCCCGACGACACCACCCTGGAGGTCGAGCTCGTCCACCCCGACCACCCGTGGTTCGCCGATCTCGGCCTGCGCTGGTACGCCGTCCCGGCGATCAGCGACATGACGCTGGAGATCGGCGGCGTCCGCTACCCCACCGCGCCGTTCAACGGCTGGTACATGGGCACCGAGATCGGCGCCCGCAACCTCGCCGACGCCGACCGGTACGACATGCTGGCGACCGTCGCCGAACGGCTCGGGCTGGACACCTCCAGCGAGCGCACGCTCTGGCGGGACCGCGCACTGGTCGAACTCAACGTGGCGGTGCTGCACTCCTTCCAGGAGGCCGGGGTGACCATCGCCGACCACCACACCGAGTCGGAGCGGTTCCTCAAGCACATCGCGCAGGAGCGGCGGCTGGGCCGGCCCACCCCGGCCGACTGGAGCTGGATCGTGCCGCCGGTCTCGGGCGGGCTGACCCCCGTCTACCACCGGTACTACGACCCGGTGGACCCCTCGTTGCGGCCCGCGTTCGTGGCCCGCGAGCCCTGGTGAGCCCGGCCGGGGTCGGTGGGGGCCGCGGGGTCGGTGGGGTCGGTGGGGGTCGCGGGAGCTGCGGGGTCGGCGGGAGCTGCGGAGTCGGTGGGCGCGCCGGCCCCGGCCGGGCCGGCCGGGGCCCCGGGGCCGCGTTCGTAGCGCAGGGCCAGCCCGTCGAGGAGCGCCTCCAGGCCGGTCTCGAAGGCGCCCTCGTCGATCGCCGCCCGGTGCTCGGCCAGCCGGTGGGCCTCGCCGAGGTGGGGGTAGTCGGCGGCGTCGTAGAGCCCGGCGTCCTCCGGGAAGCCGGCCGCGAACGAGGCCAGCGCCGAGCCGGTGACGAAGTACCGCATCAGCGCGCCGATCCGGGTGGCC
The DNA here is from genome assembly GCF_056437345.1 of Kitasatospora sp. NPDC042419. NCBI lineage: Bacteria > Bacillati > Actinomycetota > Actinomycetes > Kitasatosporales > Streptomycetaceae > Kitasatospora > Kitasatospora sp. NPDC042419. The sequence goes on along the minus strand of NZ_JBWKAW010000004.1, from coordinate 392,525 downwards.
TGCCCGCGCGGCCAGCCCGCCTCGACCAGGCAGCCGAAGACGGCGTCGGCCAGCCGCAGCGCGTTCGGGCGGCGCCCCGGGCCCTGGGCGAGCACCGGGACGATGTTGGGGTGGGCGGCCAGTGCGGCGCGGTAGGAGCGGGCCCAGTCGCGCAGCGCCTCCGGCCAGGGCTCCCCCGCGGTGAACATCGACAGGTCGACCTCGCCGATGACGCCGTCCACCACCGCGTCCAGCAGCTCGTCCTTGGTCGCGAAGTGGTTGTAGAGGGAGGGCCCGCTCACGGACAGCTCGGTGGCCAGCCGGCGGGTGGAGAGGGCGGCCAGGCCCTCCTCGTCGACCAGCCGGAGAGCGGCGGCCACGATCCGCTCGCGGCTGAGCAGGGGGGTGCGCGGGCGGGCCATCGGCGCGGTTCCTCCGGTCGGGTGGGTGTGGGGACCGATTCTGGCAGGCGCCCCTTCCCAGCGCGGCCGGTCGGGGCTACAGTTCCTCGTAAAACTTGCAGCGCTAGTTTATCGGGGTGGCCATGGACCTGGAGCTCACCGAGGAGCAGACCGCCGTCCGCGACCTCGCGGCCTCCTTCACCGACCGCGAGATCGTGCCGCACGCCGCCGCGTGGGACCGCGCCGAGTCCGTCGACCGCGCGATCATCGGCAGGCTCGGCAAGCTCGGCTTCCTCGGCCTGACCATTCCCGAGGAGTACGGCGGCAGCGGCGGCGACCACCTCTCCTACTGCCTGGCCCTGGAGGAGCTCGGCCGGGGCGACTCCGCCGTCCGCGGCATCGTCTCGGTCTCGCTCGGCCTGGTCGCCAAGTCGGTGAACTCCTACGGGACCGAGGAACAGAAACGGCACTGGCTGCCCCGGCTCACCTCCGGCGAGGCGCTCGGCTGCTTCGCGCTCACCGAACCCGGCACCGGCTCGGACGCCGCCAACCTCACCACCCGCGCCGTCCGCGACGGCGACCACTGGCTGATCAGCGGCGCCAAGATGTTCATCACCAACGGCACCTGGGCCGACGTCGCCCTCGTCTTCGCCCGCACCGGCGGCGACGACCCCGACCAGCGGGGCCACCGCGGCATCACCGCCTTCCTCGTCCCCACCGACCTGCCCGGCTTCACCCGCACCGAGATCCACGGCAAGCTCGGCCTGCGCGGCCAGGCCACCGCGGAGCTGGCCTTCGACGCCGTCCGGGTGCCCGACAGCGCCCGGCTCGGCGAGATCGGCAAGGGCTTCACCGTCGCCATGGCCGCCCTCGCCAAGGGCCGCATGTCGGTCGCCGCCGGCTGCGTCGGCATCGCCCGGGCCTGCCTCGACGCCGCCGTCCGGTACGCGGGCGAGCGCGAACAGTTCGGCGCGCCGATCGCCTCCCACCAGCTGGTCCAGCAGCTCCTCGCCGGCATCGCCGTGGACGTCGAGGCCGCGCGGCTGCTCACCTGGAAGGTCGCCGACCACATCGACCGCGGACTGCCGTTCGCCACCGAGTCCTCCGTCGCCAAGCTCTTCGCCGGCGAGGCCGCCGTGCGGGCCGCCAACAACGCGCTCCAGGTCTTCGGCGGCTACGGGTTCATCGACGAGTACCCCGTCGGCAAGTACCTGCGCGACGCCCGGGTGATGACCCTCTACGAGGGCACCAGCCAGATCCACCAGCTGCTCATCGGCCGCGCACTCACCGGCGTCAACGCCTTCTGACCGCGCGCCCGGCCCTCTCCCCTCCTCCCCTCGCCACCTCCTCTCGCCACCTCTCGACCCCTCCTCGCCCTCCCTCCCGACAAGGAGCCCGACGTCGTGCGTCCTGTCTACTTCGCCGCCGCCCGCCGCACACCCATCGGCCGGCTGCGCGGAGCCCTCGCCACGGTCCGCCCCGACGACCTCTCGGCCACCGTGCTGCGCACCCTGCTCGCCGACCTGCCCGCCCTCGACCCCGCCCGGATCGACGACGTCTACTGGGGCGCCGCCAACCAGGCCGGCGAGGACAACCGCAACGCCGCCCGGATGGCCGTACTGCTCGCCGGCCTGCCCGACACCGTCCCCGGCGCCACCGTCAACCGGCTCTGCGCCTCCGGCCTGGAGGCGGTCACCATGGGCGCCCGGGCGATCGGCTCCGGCGAGGCGGACGTGGTGCTGGCCGGCGGCTGCGAGTCGATGACCCGCGCCCCGTTCATCCTCCCCCGCCCCGACGAGGCGCTGCCGCACCGGATCGAGACCCACGACACCCGGCTCGGCTGGCGGCTCACCAACCCCCGGATGCCCGACCTGCACGGTGTGCTCTCCATGGGCGAGACCGCCGAGGAGGTCGCCACCCGGTACGGCATCAGCCGCGAACGCCAGGACGCCTTCGCGCTCCGCAGCCACCAGCGGGCCGCCGCCGCCCGCAAGGACGGGCACTTCGACGCCGAGCTGATCCCGGTCGAGCGGCCGGACGGGGTGACCGTCGACGCGGACGAGTCGATCCGCGAGGACACCAGCCTGGAGAAGCTCGCCCGGCTCAAGCCGGCCTTCCGCCCGGACGGCACGGTGACGGCGGGCAACGCCTCGCCGATGAACGACGGCGCGGCCGGGCTCGTCCTGGTCAGCGAGGAGGCGCTGCACGAGTACGGCCTCCACCCGCTCGGCCGGTACGTGGCCGGAGCGTCCGCCGGCGTGCACCCGGACGTGATGGGGATCGGCCCCGTGCCGGCCACCCGCAAGGCGCTCGCCCGGGCCGGCTGGTCGCTCGGCGAGGTCGAGGAGGCCGAACTGAACGAGGCCTTCGCGGCCCAGGTACTGGCCTCCGTCGACGAGTTGGGGATCGCCCCGGAGCTGGTCAACCCGACCGGCGGTGCCATCGCGCTCGGCCACCCGCTCGGCGGCTCCGGCGCCCGCATCCTCACCACCCTGCTGCACCGGATGCGCCGCACGGGCGCCCGCCGCGGACTGGCGACCATGTGCGTGGGCGTCGGGCAGGGCACGGCGGTACTGGTGGAGTCGGCCTGACGGCCGACAGATGACGACCGACGGACGACAGCCGGCGGCTTGTGCCGGCCGTCATCCGTCACCCCCGCTACCGAAGAGCTACCCAAGGAGCTGCTGTGACTCGTTTTGCAGGCAAGGTCGCCGTCGTCACCGGCGCGGCCCAGGGCATCGGCGCGGCCACCGCGCGGCGGCTGGCCGAGGAGGGCGCGGCGGTGGCCGTGGTCGACCTCGACGCCGCACGGGCGGCCGGGACGGTCGAGGAGATCACCGCCAAGGGCGGCACCGCCCGGGCGTACGGCTGCGACGTGGCCGACTACGACGCCGTCGAGGCGGTCTTCGCGCAGGTGGTGCAGGACCTCGGCGGCCTGCACATCCTGGTCAACAACGCCGGGATCACCCGGGACAACCTCTTCTTCAAGATGCCCAAGGCCGACTGGGACGCGGTGCTGACGGTCAATCTGACCAGCGCCTACAACTGCAGCCACGTCGCCCAGAAGTACATGGTGGCGCAGAAGCACGGCAAGATCGTCTCGCTCAGCTCGCGCTCCGCCCTGGGCAACCGCGGACAGGCCAACTACGCCGCCGCCAAGGCCGGGATCCAGGGCCTGACCGCGACGCTGGCGATCGAGCTGGGCCCGTTCAACGTCAACGTCAACGCCGTCGCCCCCGGCTACATCGCGACCGCGATGACCGCCGCCACCGCCGAGCGGGTCGGCGCCACGGCCGAGGACCACCAGACGGAGGTGGCCGCCCGGACGCCGCTCCGGCGGGTCGGGCAGCCCGAGGAGATCGCCTCGGTGGTCGCCTTCCTGGCGAGCGAGGACGCCTCCTACGTCAGCGGGCAGACCCTGTACGTCAACGGCGGGGCGCGCTGACACGTACGGCGGAAACTGACGGTCAATCAGATGACCGTCCCCGGTGGATGGTTACCTTCGCCTGGGACGGTCCTGACCCTTTCCGGTGGCCGGAGACGACCATGCCGACAGTATGGGTCACCGGCGACCACCGCGGCACCCGGACATCAGCATGAGCGCGGCCGTCGACGGCGCCGCCTGGACCTACGAGTCCTACGACCCCGCCCGGGCCGGCTGGCACCTCACCGGCGGCACCAGCGAGGCGGCGCCGATCTTCTCCGGCGTGGTCGCCCTCGCCGACCAGCTCGCCGGGCACCGCCTCGGCCAGCTCAACCGGCGCCTCTACGGCCTCGGCCTGCTCCCGCGGCAGTGGAGCGGCCTGGTCGACGTGACCGCCGGCGACAACTCCTGGGACACGGTCACCGGTTACCAGGCCGCCAAGGGCTACGACCTCGCCAGCGGCCTCGGCACCATCGACGGCGCCCGCTTCGTGCACGCCCTCGCCGGTCGCTGAGTCCCGTCCGGCCCACGGTCGGCGAAGCCGGGACGCCCCCGGCACGGCCGCGGTGGACGGCACCCGCCGAAGGGCGCCGTCCACCGCGGCTTCGCGGGAGGGGCGGAAAGCACGGGAATCACAGAGGTCGCGGAGGGCCCGGAAGCCACGGAGCTCGCGGGGCTCACCGGCAACTCCCGCCCGACCGCTCCCCCGTGGCGTCACCGCCGGTCGCTCACCCCTGACCGGCGCCTGCTTCGGCGAGCGGGGCGAACAGCAGCGCCCAGTTGCCGGGCAGGTTCCCCACCGCTGCGTCGAGGTAGCCGCGGACGACCGTCCACTCGTCGGCCCGGGCGGCCGCTCCGTCCTCGCGGAGCGCCCGCAGGCACGCGTCGACGCACTCGGCGACGTCGTCCTCGTCGAACCCCAGTCGCGCGCACGCCTGCCGGGCGTCCGGCGGCAGCGCGGACGGGTCGTCCCGCTCACCGGCCGCGTCCAGCAGGTAGAGCAGGTGGCTCCCCGGGCGCGGCAGGCCGGCGCGCAGGCCAGCCGTGGTGAACTCCCGGTCGGCGTCCTCCCAGACCAGCGCCGACTCCCGGACCGAGTCGGCGACGAGGTCCGCCCAGTAGGCCTCGTCGTGCCGGCCGTCCGACTGCCTCAGGTGCTCGGCCGCGAAGGCCGCCATCGCGTCCGGGTTGCCGACGAGCGGCGAGACGATCAGGTCGCTCGTGTGGTCGAAGCCGAAGTAGTAGCGCTGCCCGTCGAGTGTGAGCGACTCGATCCCGGCCACGTGGCCGACCCGTCCGGGCAGGGGACCGATGCGCTCGGCTGATTGCTGTTCCATGCCGGAGACCGTAGCGGCGGCCACGGACATCGCCGCCGGGCGGCCTCCCCCTCCTCCTCCTCCCGCCCGGACCAGGCCCGGGACAGCGCGGACAGCAGACCCATCAGACGTGGTCGGGCTGGGCCGCCGCGAGGTGGGCGAGGTGGCGTTCGGCGGCGCGGAGCTTGCGGCCGTCGGGGCCGGGGAGGTAGGCGCGCAGTTCGATGATCTCGGGGGCGATCCGGAGGGCCTCGGCACGGTCCGGGATCGCCCGCCAGCAGGCCTCGGCGTTGGTCGCGGCCTGCTGCGTCTCGGGGTGCTCCGGGCCCTGGGCGCGGAGCAGCGTGAGCGCCACCTCGCGGTAGATGTCCGCGGCCTCGGCGGTCCGCCCGGCGAGGCGGCAGACGTGGGCACGGACCTGACGGACCTGGAGGACCGGCGCGGAGACGGAGCCGTGCTCGGCGATCGCCTCCAGTTCGAGGGCGAAGGCCAGGTCGGTGGCGGCCGCGTGGTCCCCGGCCTCGGCGCTGCGGACGATGCGGCCGATCACCTCGCGGTAGTCGGCACGGGGCTGGAAGGGGTCGGGCGCGGGGGCGGGCCCTGCGGCGTCCTCCTCGGTCACCTCGGTGACCTCGGTCACGGCTTCGGCCTCGGCCTCGGGGGCAGGGGCGGCGACGGGGGCCGACTCGGCTTCGGCCTCGGGGACGGGCTCGTGGGCGGCGTCCTCCGGGGCGGTCCCGTCGACGGGGTCGGCTACGTCGGCGGCGGCGTCCTCCCCGCTGCTGTCCTCCCCGCTGGTGACCTCCTCGCTGGTGACCTCCTCGGGCGCGTCCCCCTCGGTGACGTCCGCCGGGGCGGCCGGCAGCTCGGCCGGGGGCTCGTCGGCGGGCGCGTCCTGCTCGGGGTGCTCCTCCGTCGGGACGTCCGACGGCTCGGACAGTTCCGGCGACGCGTCGTCGGTGGCCGGGGACTTCCAGGCGTAGGACTTCAGCAGGTCGACGGGCTGCGGTGCGGGCGGCGGGGTGAGCGGGACGCCGGCCTTGAGCAGGTCCACCCGGCCGTCGGACGGCGCCGCGTCGGCGGCGGCGTCCGACACCTCGGCGGCGTCGGCGAGACCGGCGGCACCGGAACCGGATGTGCCGTCACCGGTGCCGGTCTCCGGCCGGAACCCTGACGGGTCGGCGGCCGCAGCCGGCTTGTCCAGGGTGACGGCGGGCCTGGGCCGGGGCACGACGTCCTGCGGCACCACGTCCTGCGGTACGGCGTCTTGGGGCACGGCGTCCTGGGGCACCACGTCCTGCGGCGGCAGGTCGTCCCAGTGCACCTCCTCCGGGGCGGCCGGCCGGGGCAGCACGGCGGCCGGGCTCGGGCCCTCGTACGGGACCGGGTCCATGACGGAGCCGTCGCCGCGGCGCGCGGTGTTGCGGAAGAACGGGCGGTCGGGCGCGTGCGTGGCCAGGATGACGACGTCCGGGCGGAGCACCGAGTAGACCTGCTGGCGCAGCTGTTCGGGGGCGAGGACGGCCTCGGCTCCGGGGCGGCCGCCGTGCAGGGCCTCGATCAGCGCGCGGGTGAAGGTGCCGATCTGCTCGGGGTCGGGGCTGACCACCGCCCAGAGCGGCAGGCCTTCGGCGAGCGGCGAGGCGGCGCCCTGGAGGAAGGGCCAGGCGCTCTGGTCGGCACTCAGGTCGGCGATGACCAGGGTCTGCCAGTCGGCCGGGCGGTGGCGCAGCTCGGCGGCGACCACCTGCCAGGCGAGGCCGTCCTGGCGGACGCTGCCGGGCTTGGAGTCCCGCAGGGTGAGGTGGAGTTGGCCGCTGCGCTTGTCGGCGAGCAGGTGGCCGCCGAGGTGGACGAGGAGCGGTCCGGGGTGGCGGGCCGCGGCGCGCAGGTGGGCGAGGACGGTGTGGGGGTCGCTGGCGGCGGGGAGGTGGACGGCGTCGACGGCGTCGGCGGCGAGCAGTACCTGGGGCGAGACGGCGGCGAGCATCGCGGAGAGGACCGGGGCCTGTGCGGGTCCGCCGCGTCCCCAGGTGCGGCGGCCGGAGCCGCCGTAGCCGCCCTCGACGACCAGGATCCGGCCGCGCGGCGCGGCGCCCAGGCCGTTGCTGCCGGGCACGGCGTTGGTGGCGGGCAGGGCGCCGGGGATGCCATGTGCGGGGGTCGCGCCGGGGATGCCGTGTGTCGGGACGCCGTGCGCGGGGGTGGCGCCGGGGCCGGTGAACGGCGGTGTCGCCGAGTGCGGCGGAACGGCCTGGCCGGCGGGGCCACCCATGGCGGGCATGCCGGTGACGGTCCATCCGGTGGACGGGACCGGCGGCGCCGGCGGCACCGGCATCGACTCCGCGACGGGCGCGGGAGCCGGAGCCTGGGCGGGCACCGGAGTGTGGGCGGTGACCGGAGCCGGAGCGGGCACCGGAGCCTGGGCGGGTGCCGGGACCGGCGGTTCGTAGAGCGCGGCGGGACCGGGCGGGTGCTCCTCGTATGCGTTGCGCGGGTGCCACGGCGGTACGGCGTCCTGGGGGCCGGGGTCCGTCGCCGGGTCGGGACCTCCGGGGACCGCCGTCGTCTCCGCCATCTCCTGGTCACCCGCCCCGCCCCGCCGCTCAGCGACGTCCACTACTGCCTTGCCCCGCGTGGTGCCTGCCACCACACCCGTGTGCGCCACCCTACGAGATCTCGGCACGCCCGAGCCAGGCCGGGTGGGTGATCGGCACGGGGGCGACACGCGGTCAGGACGCCTTCGCTACGGGGGCGGCCCGCGGTCGGCACGCACCCGGCACGCGGTCCACACGCGGTCGGCACAGGTCCGCCGCAGTCACCGGCCGGTGACTGCGGCGGAGCGGGGCGCCGGCGGGCCCGGTCCCCCGCTCCGCCGCCGAGCCTCAGGAGCCGGCGAGGAGGTCGCGCAGCAGGGCCACCGTGTCGGCGTCCAGGTCGCGGCCGGTGCGGCGGCTGAGCGCGTCCAGGCGGTTGACGGCGCGCAGGAGCTGGTCGCGGGCACCGGCCGAGGCGTAGGCGTAGAAGAGGTCGCGGTGCAGGAGTTCGACGTCCGGGGCGACGGCGAGGCCGCGGAAGACGGCGGCCTCGGCGCTGCGGTGGTCGCCGTACTGGAGGCGGCGGGCGGCGAGTTCGTGGGCGGTGTCGACGATCGCGGCGATCATGTCCTGCCGTTCGGACTCGGCCCACCCGTACGAGGCGGGCGGGGCCTCCGCGAACGGGGCGCCCCGGACCAGGGCGAGGGCGTGGGCGAGGGCGGCGTCGGCGGTGGCGCTGGTGCTGCGCATGCCGCGCCGGTAGAGGCCGCGGAACTCGTCCCAGTCGCAGGTGACGGCGGGGGCGAAGGCGTAGCCGTCGGCGGAGTCGGTGGCCAGGAAGGACCGGCCGTCCGTGGAGGAGCCGAACCAGGCGGCCAGGTCGGCGAGCTTGTCGGGCAGCGGGCTCCTGGCGTCGGCGGCCGTGGGGTGCGGGTCGAGGTGGGCCGCACCGGGGTGCAGGTCGTGGTCGAGGGCGTTGTGGTCGGCTCCGGGGCGCAGGGCCAGGTAGACGGCGAGTTCGGTGAGCCGCAGGACGGTGGCGGGGTCGGCGGTGCCGCCGGTGCCGGCCACGTCGACCGGGCCGAGCAGGCGGATCCGGGGGGCGGTGCGGGTGGCGTGGGCCTCCGGGGAGCGGAGGATGGCGAGCAGGTCGTCGCTGTCGCTGCGGCCGGGGGTGGTGCGGGCGACCGGGGCGGTGGCGGCCGGTCCGGGTTCGACGGCCGTGCCGGGGGCCACCGGCCGGGCGGACGGCAGCAGGGACGACTGTGCGGACGGTCCGGGGGTCGGCTCCGGCCGGGCGGGGAGGCGCGGGTCGGTGCCGGTGGGCGCGGGCGCCGGGTCGTGCGTCGGGACCGGCTCCGGGACGGGCGCGGGCTCGGCGGCCGGGTCGGGCGCCGGCGTGACGGGCGGGACGGGCGCCGGCGTGACGGGCGGGACGGGCGCGACCGGCTGGACGGGCGCGGCGGCACCGTTCGGTGTCCCGGTCTCGCCGGGCAGCCGGAGGTTGCGGGTGGTGTCCTCGCTGCTGGAGGACGTCCCGCCGTCCGGGTCCGTCCCGACGGGGTACCCGGCGGCCGGGCCGGTCGGGGCGGCGGGCGTGACGGCCTGTCGGCCGAGACCGTTGACGAGGTGCCGGGAGCCGGGCGGCAGGGGCGTCGCGGGCGCGACCGGCACCACCGGCATGACCGAGGCCGCGGGCACCACCGGCACCGCGGGCCGCACCGGCACGGCGGCGACCGCGGGCACGGACGACGGCCCGGTGGACACCGCGGGGGCCGCCGGGTCGGTGCCCGCGAACGGGCTGGCGCCGGTGCCGATCACCCGGGCGAGCAGGCGCGGGCCGGCCGCCTCGGGGGCGTCGCCGTCCGTGCCGTCCCCGAGGTCCGGCTCGTCCGGAGAGCCCATCAGGAACCCGCCCGTCGGACCGCCGCCCGACGCCCCCACGCCGGCGAGCACCGGCACGGGCGGGAGTTCGGCCGGCTCCAGGTCGTCGAGGCCTGGGCCGTCCAGGGTCCAGGCGGGGGCGGGGTGCTGGGTGTTGTCGTCGGCGGCCCGGAGCAGTTCGGCGACCTGCTCGTACTGGCCGGTGGTCAGGCGCTGCAGCTCCAGGGTGAGGTGCAGGCCGGGGATGGTGGCCTGGCCGGTGGCCGGCAGGGTCCAGCGGGCGACCGGGCCGGTGCCGCGCTCGGGTGCCCGGGTGACGACGGCGACGCAGGTCCGCGGCCGGGCGTCGAGGAGGCGGCCCAGCTCGGCCGGGACGTCCCCGCCCGGCTGGTGGGCGCAGAGCACGATCTCGGGGACCCAGGACTCGTCGGCCTGGCCCCGGCTGCGGGCGTCCCGGGGGCTGGCGGCCTCGGCGGCGACCAGGGTGGCCCGGGCCTTGGCGGTGCGCGGGCCGAGGGCGGCGAGCGCGGCCTCCAGGGTGGGGTGGCGGTGGATCCGCTCGGCGGCGGGGCCGCTGATCGGCACCTCCTCGGCGAGGTCGACCAGGTGCAGGTGGAGCCGGTCGGCGAGCGGGCTGTGGGCGAGCTCCAGGGCGAGGGTGCGCAGGACGTCGCGGGCGTCGTCCGGGTGGCCGGAGAGGTGGAGCAGCCGGACGGTCTCCAGGTCGGCGAGGATCACCGAGCCGTCGGGCGAGGAGCCCAGGGTGACCAGGGCCGGGTAGGGGGCGGCGGTCTTGCGGGCCTGGGCGGGTGAGAGCAGCCCGTCGGAGTCGGCCTCGCACCACCAGATGTCGGGGGCGTGGGCGGCGCGGAACGGGGAGATCGGGACGGCCGGGCCGGAGAGGTGCAGCTCGATCGTCCGGCCGGGGGTGATCCGGGCGGCGACGATGGCGGGCAGCCGCTTGCCGCCGCGGACGGTGTTGCGGGCCATGCTGCGCAGGGCGCGGTCGAGCAGGTCGAGGCCGGCGTCGTCCTGTCGGGCCTTCAGCTCGGCCTCGAAGGCGGCGGCGGGGGCGGCGGGCATGGCGATGCGGTGCCGGGGGCGGCGGCCGCGGAGCTGGGTGCCGCGCTTGCGGGCGACGGCGCCGACCATGATCGCCGCCAGCAGCACGCCGACGGTGGAGGTGGCGAGGGCGACGGTGTAGTCGTCGCTCGGCGCGTCCTGGGCGTGTGCGGCGGGCGTCTGGGCCGGCGTCTGTCCGGGTGCCGGGGCCTGGGCGGGGGCCGGGGCCTGGGCGGGGGCCGGGGCCTGGGCGGGGGCCGGGGCCTGGGCGGGGGCCGGGGCCTGGGCGGGCGCGGGGGTCTGCTGCGCGGGTGCCTGGGTGGCGGGCGCCGACGGGGCCGGGGCCGGCACCTGGGTGCTCGGCGCGGGCGGCGGCGGGGTCGGGGCGGGTGCGGGCTGCGCCGGAGGCGCGGGGGCCGGGGCGGGGGCCGGTTCCGGGGCGGGCGCGGGGGCGGGGGTCGCCGCACCCGGGAGGCTGAGCACCATCCCGGGCACCACCACGTCCGGATCGGTGAGCCGCTCCCCGTCGGGCGCCTGCACGCCCTTGTTCGCGTCGAACAGCTTCGGCCAGGCCTCGGCGTCGCCCAACTCCCGCTCGGCGATCGCCGACAGGCTGTCCCCGGGCTTCACCGTCACGGTGCCGGTGCCCGGCGAACCGGTCCCCGGCGTGCCCGTCCCGGAGGTGCCGGTGGCGGGCGCGGGCGCGGGGGCCGGGGCGGGCGTCTGGGTCCCGGCCTGGTCCGGCTTGGCGTCGGCCGGCATCAGCAGCTGCCAGCCGGGGTGGATCGGCCGGTCCGCGTCGAAGCGGTGGCCCGAATCGTCCATCACCCGGCCGTCGTTGAGCTTGGCGATCTCCGTCCAGCGCTCGCCCGAGCCGAGCTGGCGCTCGGCGATGGACCAGAGGCTGTCGGCGGGCCGGCTGTCGCGCACGGTGTAGCTGGACTGCTGGTCGGCGGCGGGGGTGAGGGCCGGGGCGGCCTGCGCGGCGGGCAGCGCGGCCCGCTGCACGCCGACGCCCGCCTGGGCGGACGCGGTGGCCACCTGGGGCCGCTCGGGGGTGGCGGCGAAGGCCGAACCGGCCACCGGCACCAGCGCGATCACCGCGCCGACCAGGCCGGCGGCGGCGCGCTGGCTCCAGCCGAACGCCGGGATCCGCCGGGCCACCCGGCCGCGGAGCTGGGCCGGGATCTCCAGCAGGACGGAGAACGCGAAGCAGGCCCAGCCGAGCCAGCCGACCACGACCAGCAGCCAGAGGAAGAGCCGCCCGTCGTCGGGGCTGGTCAGCAGCGCGCCGATGCCGTCCGGGGCGAGCGCGCCCATGTCGGCCACCGCGCGGGTGCCGTACAGGAGCAGTGCCGGGACGCCGAGCAGCAGTCCGAGCAGGGTGATCAGGGCCGCGAGCGCGGCGATCACGGCGCCGCCCCGGCCCCTGCGGCCGCCGCTGCCGCCGCTGCCGCCGCGGTGCGACGGCCGCGACGACGGCCGGCGGCCGGACGCGGGAGTGGCGGGCACGCCCCGGGCCGGACGCCCGGCGCGGGTCTGGTCCTTGGCGCGTGGCGCGGCCATCAGTCGGTCTCCGCTTCCTTGACTCCGTGGACGAGGGCTGCGCTTCCCTTGCCCGTGATCTTCCAGTTGGCCAGGCCGGTCAGCATGACGGGCCGGTACTCGGTCTCCACCGTGATGTCGACGCTCGCCCCGTCGGGCGAGAACTCCACGAGCTTCGCGACCAGGCCGTGCAGCGCGAGGTAGCTGTTGGCGGCCTCCTCGGCGTACTGGCGCTGCACCCGGTACCCCTCGCCGCGCAGCAGCGCCGCCTCGTCGAGCTGCTGGCCGGCCACCCGGGCGGCCTCCTGGGCGTAGGCGTCGGTGTTCTCGGCGACGCGCAGCTTGCCGCCGGCGTCGATGACGAGGACGATGACCACGGCGACGAAGGCCGCGCAGATCGCGACGAAGATCGAGAGCGTGCCCCGGTCCGAACGGGCACGGAACACCGCCGCCCCGCGTCCACGCGCCATGGCGCCCCCTCCCGACATGCCCGTCCACCCTCCCCCGGGCGCTCTCCGCTTGCGTCTCCCCCGCCCGGAGCGTCCCCAATCCCCGTCCGGGCACCTCGTCGTCACGACCTCGCCACCGCCCACCCCACGGCCCGTCACATCCCTCTCGGGGGCGGGCCCGGGCCCGCCCCGCCCACGCCGGTGCACGCCCCCTCGGCCGCCCCGCCCACGCCGGTCCACCCCGCTCACCCGCCCCGGTACCGGTCCACGACCGAGACGAAGCTGCCGGTGAGCGTCTTCGACACCGGCCCGTCCATGTTCGGCCCGCCGAGCAGGTCGGCGAGCCCGACCTCGCACCGGACCGACACGGTGACCGTCGCCATGGTGATCCCGTGGCTGACCAGTTCGCCGTGGCTCACGGTCACCCTGCTGCTCACGCAGTGCACGCCCTGCTGTTCCATGGACTCCGCGGCGGACTTCTTCGCCGCGGCGTCCATCGCTTCGACGCCGCGCACCAGCGAGGCGGTCCGGGCGGCCGACCGGGCCGCCGCCTCCACCGTGCCGGCGGCGGTCTGCACCCGGCCGGCCGCGACGGCGACCAGGATCAGCCCCACCACGGCGGGCGCGACGATCGCGGCCTCGACGGCGAACCCGCCGCCGTCGGGGCCGTGCCCCGACCGGGCGGACCGCCGCGCGGCGAACCCCCGCACCCACCCGGCCGGCGCACCGGAGGCCGTCCCGGCCGGCCTTCGGGCGGGCCCTCCGGTGCGCCGGCGGAACCGTCCGCTCACGGCCCCACCACCTGCGGCGGTACGAACCGTTCGCGCGGCGCCTCGACCCGCTGGGTGACGGTCGGGCGGGTGACGAAGGGGATGACCACCGGCGCCGTCAGCTCCACCGTGACCCGGATCAGCACCGGCGTGCTGCCGTCGGTGCTGATCACGTGCTCCTTGCCGTCCTGGTGGAGTTCGAGGAACCGCTCGGCCTGCTTCCGCGCCGCCTCGTTCTTCAGCTCGTCGCTCCGGTTGCCCTGCACCCGGCCCGCGTCGACGCCCTCGCGGGCGGCGGTGAGGGCGAGTTGGCGGTAGTACCACCACAGGCCCGTCTGCGCGACGGTCAGGATCAGGATCAGCACGACCGGGAAGACGATGGCCAGGCCCAGGCTCATCGACCCCCGGTCGGTGCGGCGGAGACGACGAACTCTCATCACGGGGTCGATCCACCGGCCCCGGGCAGGTTCGGGTTCTCGTTGACCTTGTCGACGACCTTCTTGTTCAGGGCGTACAGCGCCGTCGCGACCAGGCCGGCGACGAACACCAGCGCGATCACGGCGAGCGCGAGTTCGATGCTGATGGCACCCCGGTCGCCGCGCGCCCGGGCGGCCTTCACCCGGCCCATCCGGAAGTGGAACAGCAGCATGGCGAACCGGACCGGTAGCAGGGTCGGCCCCACCAGACTGGCCAGCAGGTACTTGAGACGAGTGTTCATCAGGTACTCCCAGGGTGCGTTGTGGTGACGGAGGAGGCTGACCTCCGTGGCTGGTACCTCAGTTGAGCATCTTGTGCAACGCGGGGTAGATGATCAGCACGGTCATCAGCAGGGTCAGGGCGGCTCCCGGAGCGACCATCCGCTCGCTGTCGGAGTTGGCGCGGGCGAGGTCCTCGGCGAGCAGTTCACCGCGCAGGCCCTTGGCCCGGGCGCGCAGTGTGTCGTACACGGCGGCACCGTCGGTGCCGGAGAGTCGCATGATGTCGGCCACGTCCTGCAGCGGGGTCAGCCCCAACTCGACCGCCAGCGCGTCCAGTCCGGCCCAGGGCGGCAGCCGGTCGGTGGCGGCGCGGTCCAGCGCGTCCCTGATCCGCCGGAACACCGCGCCCCGGCCGACCGTCGCGGCCCGGCGCAGCGCCTCGGCCGGGCCGAGGTCGGCGGCCCGCTCCATCGCGACCAGCTCCAGGTAGGCGGCGACGCCGTGCAGGTACTCGACGCGGGCCTCCTTGGCCTCGCCGCGCACGATGGCGTCCGGGACGAACCAGAACAGCCCGGCCAGCAACGGGCCGACCAGCAGCGGCAGCGCGAACGGCAGGCTCATGTCCAGCAGCAGCGCCGCCACCACCAGGTAGGGCGGCAGGACGAGGCCGATCAGCGCGAACATCAGCTTGTGCGCCATGAACCGGGCCGGGGTGCGGCCGATCAGCGCCAGGTCGCGCTCGGGGACGCGCACCCCGCGCAGGTTGACCGAGCGCTCGCCGATCCGGTCGAACCAGCGCGGCCGCTCCTCCGGGTCGGGGGTCCGGTCCGCGGGCGTGCGGTGCAGCCGGTCCAGCGCCTGGCCCAGGTCGGGCGGGGCCGGGCGGAGTTCGGCGATCAGCAGGGCGATGCCGCCGGCCGCGGCGGCGCCCGCCAGGACGGACCACGGGGAGATCATCGTGCCTCCCCGAGCAGTCGGGCCCCGCCGTCGGCACCACCGGCGGCACCACCGGCGGCACGACCGGCGTCATGACCGGTGTTGCGACCGGCGGCACCTGAGGAACCGGCGCCACCTCCCGGACCACCGGGACCGTCCGCCCCGGGGCCGCCCGTCCCGCCCGCCCCCTCCTCGGGGGCGCCCCCGCGCCGCACGGCCCGGCCGGTCCGGCTGCGCCGGTCCAGCTCCAGCAGCCGCGGCACGGGCGGATGCGCGGCCAGCGCCCGCATCCAGGCGATCACCCCCACGAACAGCGCGGCGACCACGGCGAGCACGCTCTGACCGAGGACGGTGCTGTACGGGCGGGTGTACTCGGTGTTGAACGAGCCGAGCGTGACGACCAGCACGATGATGCCGACCAGCCAGCGGATGGTGGTGCGGTGCTTGGCCCGGTCGGCCTCGATGGTGCGCCGCTGGCGGACCTCCTCGCGCACCGACTCCGCCATGTCGGAGAGCGCCCGGGCCAGGCCCGGCCCGCTGTCCCCGGAGCGCAGCAGCAGCGCGGCAAGCACCTTGTCGGCGGTGGCGTCGGCCATGCTGTCGGCGAAGGCGCGCAGCGCCTCCTCGGGCCGCCAGCGGGCCTGCAGCCGGGCGGCCAGCTCACCGACCTCGGCCTCGATCGCGGCGGGCGCCGTGCGACGGCTGGTGACGATGGCCTGGTTGAGGCCGACACCGAGCAGCAGCACGTCGGCGATCCGCTGGGTCCATTCGGAGAGCGCCTCCAGGCGCTCGATCCGGTCGGTGTCCGAGCGGGTGGTGTCGAACAGCCAGGGCAGGCCGAAGACGGCCAGCGGCACCAGCAGCGCGACCAGCGGGATGCCGGTGAACAGCCAGCCGAGCGGCGCGCCGCCCAGGGCGATCGGCAGCTGGATCCGGCGCAGCCGGACGATCCGCTCCGAGGCGGTGCCGGGCGCGCCGTACCACCACACGTGGAGTCGGCCGCCCAGCGGGTTGCGGGTCTCCTCCTCCCCGTCCGGGGCGGCGGCCGGGTCGCTGCCCCGGGCCCAGAGCACCAGGGTGACCAGACCGCCCGTGACGAGCAGGCCGCAGAGCACGAAGAGCGGCATCATCGGGCGCCACCGCCGATCCGGAGCTGGAGCGGTGCGGCCCAACTGCCGTACCGGGAGCCGAGCAGCGCCGCGTCGAAGCCGGCCCGGCGCAGGTCGTCCAGGCACTGCGGCGGGGTGTGCGGGACGGCGCGCGGCTCGCCGAGCTCGGGGCGGGGGCCGAACACGGTGTTCAGCGCGGGCCGGCCGCTCTCGCCGAGGCCGGTCACCTCCAGGACGTGCGAGACGAAGCGGTGCCGGCGGCCGCCGACGGGCGTCTCGTCGACCATCGCCACGTGCACGATGAGGTCGACCGCGTTGGCGGTGAGCCGGTAGGCGAGCGCGTCGGTCATGTGCGAGCCGTACTCCAGGCAGAGTTCGGCGATGCGGTCGACGACCATGTGCGGACCGCGGGCGTGCAGGGTGCACATCGAGCCGCCCTCGCCGTTGGTCATGACCCGCAGCATCGGGACGACCTCGCCGGAGCGGACCTCGCCGACGATGATCCGGGAGAGCGTCATCCGCAGGGCGGCCGGGATCAGGTCGCCGATGGTCAACTCGCCGGCCGAACGGCCCTCGACGCGTTCGCCGTTGCCCTCGCGGGCCTCCATCGGGACGACCTGGCGCAGGTGGCCGAGGGTGTGCAGCCAGAGTTCGAACTCCGACTCCAGGGTGCCGATCCGCTCGTCCGGCGGGATCTCGGCGGCCATCGCGCGCAGCAGGCTGGTCTTGCCGACGCCCTGGGTGCCGGTGATCATCACGTTCTTCCGGGCCCGGATGGCGGAGGCCAGGAAGGAGGCCAGCGTGGTGTCCACGGTGCCGAGCCGGACCATCTCGGGCAGCGTCGCGGACGCCACCCGGTGGCGGCGGATCGCCACGTACGGGCGCGGGGTGACCTCGGTGAGCGCCTGGAGGCGCATGCCGCCCTCCAGGCGCAGCGCGAGGGTCGGGCTGGCGGTGGAGAGGGAGCGCTCGCCGCCGCCGTGCTGGCGGGCCAGGTCCTGGAGCAGTTCGACGAGTTCGGCGTCGCTGTCGGCCACCGGCGGGACCTGGCGCAGCGGCTGGTGGACCCGGGAGACCCAGACGTCGTCGCAGCCGTTGATCAGGATGTTCTCGATCTCCGGGTCGTCGAGGTACGGCTGGAGCCGGCCGGCCCGGAAGAGCAGGTCGAAGACGGCCTCGGCGAGCGCGCGGTCCTGGTCGCGGGTGGGCGGGATGCCGTGGGTCTGCGCGTAGGCGTCGGACCAGCGGGCGACGGCCTCCTCGATCAGCGCGCGGCCGCGCTGGCGGCGGGTGGCGCGGTCCGGTTCGGTGCCGGAGCCGGCGGTCAGCCGGGTGATCTGCTGGTGCAGCTCGGCGGCCACCTGGCGCTTGAGCTCGCGCGCCACCTGCGGGTCGACGGCGGGGCGGGTGCCGGCGCCGCGCCGGTCGAGCGAGGGCAGCTGGGAGGGGACGGCGGTGGCGGTCGCGGCGCCGCCCTGCTGGGCGCCGGGCGGCCCGGACTGCGGGCCGGCCGGGGCGACGGGGCCGGGCGCGACGGGACCGGGGCCGACCGGGCCGGTCGTGACGGGGCCGGGGGTGACGGGGTTGGGCGTGACGGGGCCGGGCAGGGGGGTCGACCAGGGCAGCGCGGCGGGGTCGGCGGCCGGCTTCTGGTGCAGGGGGCTACCGCGCACGGAGCACCTCCGTCTGGGCGAGATGGTCCCGGGGCGCGGCGCCGTACGGCTGGTGCGCGGGCCCCTGCGGCTGATCCGGCGCGCCCGTGTCCGGGCCCTGACCGGGGGCGGGGGCGGGGCCGGCGCTTGGGCCGGGGCCCGGCTGGGGCCGGCCGGGGTACGACTGGCCGGCGTGCTGCTGGGCGTGCTGCTGGGCCGGCTGCGGGGCGCCGTACTGCGGGGCCGCCTGGTACGGGGCCTGCTGCTGGGCCGGGTACTGGCCGGCGTGCTGCTGGGCGCCGTACTGCTGCGCGGGGTACGGCCGGCCGTCGAACTGCTGGGCCTGCTGGGCCTGGTGGGGCTGGTGGGCCTGGTGGGCCTGTTCCCCGGGCGGCCCGCCGTGCCCGGGGAACGGCGCGGGCGCGGCGGGCTGCGGTGCCAGCCCGGCGAGCGGCGCGACCGGCCCGGTGGTGATCACCGGCGGCACGGGACCGTACGGCTGAGCGGACTGCGGCGCCCGCGGCGGCGCGTACTCGTACCCGGGCCCGGACCCGGCTCCGTCCCCGGTGGCCGGCCCGGCCACCGGGGACGCGGCCCCCGACGGTCCCGAAGCGGCCGGACCCCGGTCCGTGCCCCGGTCCGTGCCCGGGGCGAGCTGCGCGGGCTGGGCGGCCGACGAGGCGGGCGCGAGCCGCTGGCGCCGCCGGCGGACCGTCAACTGCAGCTCGTCCGCCGCCGAACGGGCGGTCCGCATCAGCTCCGAGCGGACGAACCGGCGGTCGGTGACGTCCCCGCCGTCCGAGAGCACCCGGGCGGTGCGCTGCGCGTGTGGCAGCAGCCCGAGCACCGGCAGCCCGAACTCCCGGGACACCTCCGCCCCCGAGTACGGGCCCTCGGCGACCAGCAGCAGGCCCAGCGCGTCCGCCCCGGTACCGGCCGTGCCCAGGTCCTCGGCGAGCGCGGCCAGCCGGGGCCGGGCGGCGCTCAGCCCGCGCAGGGTGGTCCGCACGGTGGCCGCCACCACGTCGGCCCGGCGGGCCAGCACCGCGCTGGTGCCGGTGGCCCCGGAGCGGCCGAGGTCGAGGAGGACGTCGTAGCCCTGCGGCTCCAGCCCGTGCAGCACCTCCATCAGCGGTTCCCAGGTGTAGGCGAGCCCGGGGGCCTGGACGGGGTCGGTGAGGCCGGGCAGCAGCAGGCGCTCGGCGTTGCCCTCGGGAGAGAGGTCGATCAGCTGCTCCCAGAGCGCCTGGGCGAGCAGTCCGCGCCGGTCGGCGATGGCGAGGTTGCGCAGCCCGTACACCGCCTCGACCCGGCCCTCCAGGGCCCCGGCCAGGACCGCGCCGCCGTCCGGGTCGCACTCGACGAGCAGGACGCGGCGGCCGGGCTGCAGCGGCCAGGCCAGCAGCAGCGCCAGCGCCGTCGTGGTCGCGCCGGGTGCCCCCGGGCCGCCGACCACCGCGATGACCGCCATCTCAGGCCCCACCCGCCCCGGCCGGTGCGCCGCCCGGGGTGCCGGAGGGGGCCGCGCCCGTCGGCGCGGGCGTCGCGGGGCGTGCCCCGGGCGCGGCCGCCCCCGAGGGCGTCGCCCCGGGTGCCGGTGCGCCGGACGCCGGTGCGCCGGACGCCGGTGCGCCGGACGCCGGAGCGCCGGACACGGGTGCTCCGGGTGCCGTGGCGCCGGGCTGCGCCGCCCCGGACGGAGCCGCCCCGGGTGCGGGGCGCGGGGACACGATCACCTGGATCCGGCCGCTGGCGACCCAGACGGCCAGCCGGTTGGCGTCCGCCTCGGCGACCACGGCGTCGAAGACCTGGCTGCCGTCGCTCTCCACCCGGCCGACCGTGAACACGGTGGCGGCGAGCGACTCGACCCGGTTGCCGTCCGCCGTGTACACCACGAAGACCGGCATGCCGGGCTGGAGCTTGGTGGCCGGCAGCTGGGTGCGCTTGGCCGAGACGCCGACCAGGAGCTGGTCCGGCCCGAGGACGAGCGGCTGCGCCAGGTCCTTCTTGGTGAGCAGCCCGCCGCGGTGGAGGTCGGTGGTGGCCCGCATCCCGATCGCCTTGTCCCGGTCGGCCGCGGACAGCGGGGTGAGCGCCGGGTCGCCGGCGATCCGCACCACCACGAGGTCGGCGGCGGTCACCGTCTGCCCCCACGGCACGTCGCGGGCCAGCGCGAGCACCGCGACGCGCTGGCCGGTGCTGTTGTACAGGACGGCGCCGCCCAGCCCGCCGGCGGCTATCAGGGCCACCGCCATCGCCAGCACGGCGGGCCGCCGGCGCCGCGCGCCGAGCGTCCGCCCGGGGGTGCGCGGCGCGCCGCGCCCCTGCTCCGGCACGGCCACGGACGCGGCCCCGGCGGTCGCGGTCGCCGTGGCGGACGTGCCGGACCCCGGCGTGGCAAAGGTACGGTTCTCCACCGGGCTTCGGCCTCTCTCGCGTCGTTCGTCGGGTTGCTGGGTGTGCGCGCCTGGGCGGCTAGTTGAGGACCTGCACCTCGGCCACCCGGAACTGGATGGCCTCGGTCATCGGCAGCTCGATCGGGTCGACCCGCTGGGTGCCCCCGGTCACGGTGACCACGCCGACCCACTGGGCCGTGACGGTGCCGTGGAACAGGCCGTCCTTCTTGGTGCCCGAGCCGGACTTGAAGACGTGGCCGCAGGTGGGCGAGGGGTTGGCGCCGTACTTGGGGTCGTACGGGGTGCCGGCCGCGGACTTCCCCGCGCAGCGCTCCTTCGTCCCGTCCCCGAACTTCCACTCCACCCAGTCCAGGCGCGGGGTGACGGTGACGGTGAGGGTGTTGCCGGAGACCGACACCGGCGCCGGCACCTGCGGGTTCGCCAGCCAGAGCCAGATCGGCGCGCCCACCACGGAGTCGCCCTTGGGGGCGACCCCGGGCTTCGGCTTCGGGAAGGTGATCCGGTCCCTGGCCTCCCGGGCCAGCTGGGCCGGGTTGTCCGGCGGGGGGCCGGCGGGCGCCTGGGCGAAGAACTCGGCCTCGGGGGCACTCTGTCCGCCGAAGGGGTCGCGGCAGTTCTTGTCGTAGATCGAGCCCTCGGAGGGCTTGTGCCCTTTCCAGACGGGATCGCTCTCCGGCGGCTGCGGGCTGAGGAGCCGGTAGTAGCAGCCCGTCGACGAGCTGAACCAGCCCAGCTCCGGATCACTGCACGCGTAGGGCAGGCCGTTGTACGTGCACACCTGGGGCCCGCTCGAACTCCCCCCGGTGCCCCCCGTGCCCCCGCCGCCGGGGGTCGGCTTGGTGCCCGGGTCCTCGACCCCCGTGCAGATCGCGTTCACCTCGCAGCGGGTAGCGCCCCCGGTGGGGGTCGACTCCGCCGCCGCGGGCACCGCAGGGGATAACAGCAATCCGGCGAACAAGGGTGTGCCGACCATCAATCGCCGTACCGGTTTCAGCATGTCCGTTGCACCTCCCGCTTGAACTCGTGGATCAGCCAGCGTGTTTCGAACTGTCGTAGGGAAACGGTCGCGACGTACCGGGCGAGCCGCTCGGGCGGGTCCTTTACCGCGCGTGTGACGGGGTCGGCCTGGTGCCAGCCCGTCACGTCGAGGCAGTCCTCGATCACGGCGGTGTTCGGATCCGCGGTCAGATCGACGGCCTTCACCACCGGTGAATTCCGCGGTCCGCCGATCATCACCAGTTTGGCCTCGTGGAGTTGCTTGAGATTGACCAGCGCGTCGGTGAGCGCCTTCCCCGAGGAGAAGGTCTCCAGTCGGGAACCGTCCGAATCCGTCCGCCCGTAGGCCTCGACCTGGGCCTGCCACCAGTTCTGATAGGCACTCAGGACGTCCTGTGCAGCCGCTCCTTCGGGTCCGTCGGTCGGCGCGTTACCGACGTTTGCCGAACCACCCGAAGGGGTTACCGGAGTCACCGCCGCAACAGTGGGCGCACTGGTCCCCAGACGATCCACGGAACCGCCCCCACCACTGCTCGCGCAGGCGCTCAACAGCAACGCCAGCACCAACCCACCGACCCCAACCGCCCCAGGGCGCAACACATTTCCGCGCTGCCGCATCGCCCCACCTCATCGCAGCCGACCACGTGTGTGGCCCGTGGCCGCCAAAGAATTCCGCCGTCCCGCCGGTGTTGCCCCCGAGGGCATCGATTCTTCGCCAAACCAAGCCTTCACGGCAACACCCGGGGCCCCCTGACCTTACGCGGAAGGCGGATCCGTCGGGGCACTTTCCCGCCACAGAAGGGCCAACAGTTCTTCGGAAAGCGACAATCCGGCCAATGCGCCCCGAACTGCGGCCCGGTTGCGCATCAACAGGCGCCCGCCCTCGGGCGGTACGAGCAGGCGCACACCCGGAGCGTCGGCCTGGTTCGCGGGCGCACCGGGGACGCCGGGGACGCCCGGGGCCGCGGGAGCGCCGGGGGCACCGCCGCCCACTCCCGCACCGGCACCGCCGCCCGACCCGCCGTCGAGCAGCGCGTGGACGGCCGGCTGGAGGTCGAGCGGACCGACGGCGGCCGGCGCGCCCGGCACGCCCTGCTGGAGCACCGTGGTGAGCGCCTGGCTGAACGAGCCCGCGCCACCCGGCAGAACGGCGTCCCGGCCGCGTCTGCCGGGCGTGTAGCGACCGGGGGCGTAGCGGCCGATCCGGCCCCAGAGCGGAACCCTCGAATAGGTGAGCAGTTCGCCGAGACCGTCCTCGCCGCCGCCGCGCTCCAGCGCGGTCCAGGTGTCCTTGTCGACGACCGCGTCGACCAGCAGCAGCGCCTCCTCCTGGTCGCCGTGCACCATCGCGCTGACCACCCAATCCCAGGCCAGCCCGCGCCGGTAGGCGTTGTCGGCGGTGGAGCCGCCGGTCACCAGGGCGAGCCGCCGCCCGCGCGGGTCCGCGACCAGCTGGCCGACCAGGCAGACCAGCAGCCACCGGCCCGGGCGGGCGGCCGCCTCCCGGACGGCCGTCAGCATGGTGTTGGCGTCCGCGCCGGGCTCCACCACGGTGACCCTGCTGCCGGCCGCCCCGGCGTCGAAGCACATCCCCGGCAGGACGCCGGCCAGCAGCCGGGCGCCCTCCGCCGCCTGTGCCGAGCCGCCGAAGCCGCGGTCCGGCCCGCCGTCCGCCCCGATCACCACGAGATCGACTCCGCTTGCCATCCGCACCGCCCCCTCCTGCCCGCCCCCGGCCGTCCCGGGACCGCCCGCCGCGCACCGTCCGCCGCTGCCCGGCCACGCGCCGCTCGCCGATGTTCCTGGCTCCCGCCCGCTGCGGCACACCCCGCGCGTTCCGGTGCCATCCGCCGGGCAGGCTACCGCCCGCACGCCGGCCGACGGGGCTCCCGGCCCTGTCGCTCAGGGACCATGGGCCCTATCGGCCCGCCCGCGGCGGGGGGACGATCGGACCCATGGACCGTGACGACCAGTTGGAGGCGCTGAGCGAGGCCGCGTGCCTGCGGCTGCTGAGCACCGTGCCCGTCGGACGCGTGGTGTACACCGAGCACGCGCTGCCGGCCGTGCTGCCGGTCTCCTTCGAGGTCACCAGGGACGGGCGCCTGCTGCTCGCGGTGCGCCGGGACAGTGCCACCGCGCGCTGCCTGGACGGCACGGTCGTCGCCTTCCAGGCCGACCAGCTGGACCCGGTCACCAGGACCGGCTGGAGCGTACTGGTGCACGGCCGGGCGGACCTGGTGCGCGAGCCGGAGCAGGTCCGCCGGGCGCTCCGTTCCGGGCTGCGGCCGTGGGTCGGCGATCCGGACCCGCTGTTCGTCTCGCTGGTGCCCGAACTGGTCAGCGGGCGCCGGCTGCTCCCGGCCGGCCGCTCGGTGCAGCGCTCCTGAGCCCCGGCGTTCCCGGGTCGCGGCGGGCCCGGGTCCCGGCGGCCCCCGGTCGGGGCGGCCCGAGCCCGGCGTTCCCGGGTCGCGGCGGGCCCGGCGGCCGGGGCGGACCGGGTACGGCCGCTGACAGGTGACCGGCGGGTAGGCATACTCTGCGGAGTTCGGTCCCGCTCCGCGGGTTCGATCCCGCCCTCACCGCCCGCCCCTCAGGAGCGCTCCGTGACGACCTTCGCCTCCCTCGCCGACCTGACCGCCGCCGTCGGCACCGAGCTGGGCACCAGCCGGTGGCACACCGTCGACCAGGCCCGGATCGACCTGTTCGCCGAGGCCACCGGCGACCACCAGTGGATCCACGTCGACCCGGAGCGGGCCAAGGAGAGCCGGTTCGGCTCGACCATCGCGCACGGCTACCTCACGATGTCGATGATCCCGGTGCTGGCCAAGGAGTGCTACGGCGTCGAGGGCGTCCGGATGGCGCTCAACTACGGCTCGGAGAAGGTCCGGTTCCCGGCCCCGCTGCCGGTCGGCACGGCAATCCGGGCGACGGCCGAGCTGGTCTCCGCCACCGAGGTGGCCGGGGGCGTGCAGGCGGTGGTCCGGTTCACCATCACCAGCGCGGAGAGCAGCAAGCCGCACTGCGTCGCGGAGACGATCACCCGTTTCTACGCCTGATCCGCGGGGAAACCCCCGGTCCGCGGGCCGTACACGGATCTCGCCGGGCGGGTGCTCCGGCGGACGGACGTCGGACGGTCCGGTGAGTGGACGGGTGGGCGCTCGGGCGGGTACGCCGAACGGCGCGCGCCGGACCCCTCGCCGGGTCCGAACAGCCGACGACGAGTAACCTCCGACGAGATGGTTGTCGTACCGCACCGGTCCCACCGCCGGCGGTGCGCGCCCCGGCATGCCCGGTATCCATAGCCGTCCTTGGAGGTGCCGTGCCCCGCCCAGCCGCCCCCTGGTACACCCGTGTCCCCGGCCTGGCCTCGACCCTCACCGCTCCCCCGGGCCGCCTCACCGGGCTGCCCCGAGCGGCCTGGCACCGGGTCCGGGCGGACGCCTTCGGAGCCGAGCCGCGCGGCGAGCGGCTGGCCCGGATCCACCGTTCGCCGCAGTTCTCCGACGGCGCCTTCCGAAATCCGGTGCCCACCCGCCGGCTGGTGTACGAGCGGAGCCCGCTGGAGATCACCCGCGCCCAGCTCACCTCCGACCGCACCCGCCGGGTGCCGGCCGCCACCGTGCCGCTGCACCGGCTGCTCCCGGTCGACCTGGCCACGCCGCCCGCCTCCGGCCTGCGGCTCACCTGGCTCGGCCACGCCACCGTGCTGGCCGAGCTGGACGGCCGCCGGGTCCTGTTCGACCCGGTCTGGGGCGAACGCTGCTCCCCCTTCGCCTGGACCGGGCCGAAACGGCTCCACCCGGTGCCGCTGCCGCTCGACGAACTCGGCCCGGTGGACGTGGTCGTCGTCTCCCACGACCACTACGACCACCTCGACATGGGCACCGTCCGGGCGCTGATCGGCACCGGCGCGACGTTCGCCGTCCCGCTCGGCGTCGGCGCCCACCTGGAGCACTGGGGGGTGCCCGCCGAGCGGATCGTCGAACTGGACTGGTGGGAGTCGGCCGAGGTGGCCGGCCTCACCCTGACCGCCACGCCCGCCCGGCACTACTGCAGCCGCGGGCCGCGCACCAGCGCGCTCTTCCTCTGGGCGTCCTGGGTGGTGGCCGGCGGCGGCCACCGGGTCTTCCACAGCGGGGACACCGGCTACTTCCCCGGCTTCGCCGAGATCGGCCGCCGGCTCGGACCCTTCGACGCGACGATGATGCAGGTCGGCGCCTACAGCGACTTCTGGCCCGAGGTGCACATGACGCCCGAGGAGGGCGTCCGGGCGCACCTGGACCTCGGCGGCGACCTGCTGCTGCCCATCCACTGGTGCACCTTCAACCTGGCCCCGCACCCCTGGGAGGAGCCCGCCGAGCGGGTGGTCGCCGCCGCCCGGGCGCTCGACGCCCGACTGGCGGTGCCGCGCCCCGGCAAGCCCTTCGAGCCGGCCGACCCGCCCACCCTGCGGCTCTGGTGGCGGGCGGTGGCCGCCCTGCCGCAGGACGGCGCGTCGCTGGTGGTGCCGGACGACGCGGCCCGCGCGGCGGGCGGCGGAACGGCCGGCAGCGGCAAGCCCGCCGGGCGCGGCGGCCGGCCGAAGGCCGCGGAGGACGACGGCGTGCCGGTCTGAGCCCTCCGACGGGAGCCGTACGGGCAAGCGGACGGACGGGCGGACGGGCGGATGGACGGGCAAGCGGACGAGCGGACGAGCCGTACCGGCAGGTGGACGGACGAGCGGGGCCCGGCGCCGAGGTGAGCGTCGGGCCCGGGCCCGCGACCGGGCCCCGCCGCCCCGGGCGCCCCGCCTGCCGTGCGGCGCGGGCGGCCCCGGCCCCGGCGACGGTGGCGGTCAGGCCGAAGCCTCCTCCTCGGCCCGACGGCGGATCCGCCGCCAGGCCCCCTGCTGCACCAGCAGCGTCAGCACTCCCGCCACCACGATCCCGAGCATGTTCAGCAGCAGTTGCAGGCTGGAACCCCAGAACTGCCGGAAGTCGCCGTACCCCAGCGCGACCGCCGCGTTGGCGGCGGCCGGCACGGTGGTCACCGAGATCGCCACGCCGACCAGCATCCCGGCCTTGGCCGAGGTCAGCGAGAGCAGCCCGGCGATGCCCGCCAGGAACGCCACCACGAACGAGGTCGCGTCCGGCTGCCAGATGAACGAGGTGTTGGGCCGCGCCGCGTCGAACCGCTCGTGGCTGAACATCCCCAGCCCGTCCATCAGCAGCGAGAAACCGACGGTCAGCGCCATCGCCACCGCGAACCCCGCCACCAGCGCGTTCAGCGAGCGCAGGGCGGGCCGTGCCCGCCGCTGCACCACCGCCACGCAGAGCCCGGCGAGCGGCCCGAACTCCGGCCCGACCGCCATCGCCCCGACCACCAGGATCGCGCTGTCCAGCACCGCGCCGCAGGCCGCCAGCATCGTCGCCACGGTGAGGAAGGCCAGGTAGACGCCGGTGAGCGTGGACTCCTCGTGGGTGATCTCGGAGACCGCCTCCCAGACCAGCGCGTCCGCTCCCTCGCCGGGCGCGAGCCGCTCCGCCTCGTCGGCCGCCGCCGAGATGGTCAGCTCGATCTCCTCGACGTCGATCGCCCCGCGCTCGGGCAGGCCCGTCGCGCGCAGTTCGCCGAGCACCTCGTCCGCCGACTCGCGCGCCACGTCGCAGAGCACCACGTCCCCGGACGGCCGGACGGCGGCGCCGGGGAGCAGCACCACGTGGGTCACGCCCACGCAGCCGTCCAGGCGCGTCAGGACGGTGTCGCGCAGGTCGACGGGGACGATCAGGCGCAGGTGCAGCACGGATGCTCCGGGCGGGTGCGGCGGCGGGAGGCCAGCCCACCTTAGACGGCCGCCCCGCCCGCGGCCTGTCGGGCCGTCAAGCGGGGCGGGGCGGGGCGGATCACCGGACGGGACCAGGCGGGCCGTCAGGCGGGGCGGTGTGCCCGGCTGGACGGTCCCGCCGTCAGTGGGCCTCGCCGTCAGCGGGACCGGGCGTCAACGGGACCGGGCGTCAGTGGGACCGGTCGTCGGCGGGCCGCTTGGCCAGCTCGACGAGGTCGACGGTGGCGCGCGGGTCGGCGACCTCGATCACCAGTCGGCTGTACCGCTCGTCGACGAGCTCGATCACCACCGCCTTCTCCGGGTTCTTGACGTCCCAGAACACCCACTCGCCGCCCGAGCGGAACGTCCCGGCGGTGATCAGCCCCGGGAAGTGCGTACCGCCGACCCGGATGCCCTTGGGTTCGCGGAAGATCCCGGGGTCGACGGTGGCGCCCCGGACGTTGCCGAGCGGGATCTCGATCCGGCTCCTGATCGCCCAGAGCCGGTCGAGACCCTCGATCTCGACGACGAGGGTGTGGTCGGTGACGCTGACATGAGCCATGGAACTGTTCCTCCTGCTGATGGTCGAACGATGTCCTGTGTGACCCGGGTGGGGACGTGCTCAGCCGTTCGGGCCGACCCGGTCGGCGAAGGCCCGGAGCGACGCTCCCGACGGTCCGCCGACACCCGCGCGGGCCCGCAGCCGCAGGCCGAGCACGGTCGCCGCGAGCACTCCGGCGGCACCGGCCCCGTCGTCCCCGCCGGCGGCGTCACCCCCGCCGGCAGCGGGCCCGGCCACCCGGGCGATCGCGGTGTCGAGTGCGGCCAGGCCCTCGGCGACGAGCGCGCCGACCTCCGGATCGCGCCCGGCCCGTTCGACGGCGGCCGACAGCAGCAGTCCGCTGGCCGGTCCGCCGTCGAACGCGGCGGCCGCCTGCGCCAGCAGCGCGGACAGGCCCCCGGCCGCCCCGAGTGCTGCCGCGAGGGGCAGCACCTCCTGGTCGAGGTGGCGGCGCAGCGCGGCCAGGTAGAGGCCGCGTTTGCTGCCGAACACCTTGTAGAGGCTGCCCCGGTGGACTCCGAGGCCGGTGACCAGGTCGTCCACCGAGGTCCCCTCGTAGCCCCGGAGGGCGAACAGCTCGGCCGCCGCCTGTACGGCTTGGTCCTCGTCGAAGGCGCGTGGTCTTCCCATGGCGACGACTCTAGGAGTTAAAGAACGACCAGTCAAGAACGAGCGTTCTCAAACCTGTCGGCCCGACCACTTCGCCCGACCACTTCGCCCGACCACCCCGCCCGGCCGCCTCGCCCACCGCCTCACCCCACTCCGCCCCACCCGCCCCGCTCTGCCCCGCCCCTCGGCTCCACGGCACCGCGCCACCTCAGCCGGCCAGCACCTCCCGCAGGAGCCGGGCCTGCTTCACCAGCCGGCCGGCCCCCGGCCGGCCCGCCACCTCCGCCACGCCCGCCACCTCGCCACGGGCGCCGCAGCGGCGCGCGGCGTCCGCCGCCACCGCCAGCACGTCGGCCGTGCCGCGCAGCGCCTCGCCGCCGAGGAGGGCGGGCAGGGCCGTGGCCAGCACCGACCAGACGGTGCCGTAGGCGCCGGTGTCGGCCGTGGTGGCGAGGGCGTGGGCCAGCCGGTTGGGCTTCACCGTCCCGAGGGTGACCAGCTCGCCCAGCTCGCTGCCGAGCAGGGCGCCGTCCAGGTCGCCCCGGGCGGCGAGGACCAGCAGCGCGTCCACCGCCGCCGTGCGGTCCTCGGGGTACCGGGCCCCGAGGCCGTAGGCGACGGCGAGGTGGAGCGAGAGCCCGGCCGGGCCGCCGCCCTCGGCCAGCACCACGAGCATCCCGCCCGCGCCGCGCCGCTCGCGGTCGGCGGAGTCGGCGAACCAGTCGAGCCAGCGGGCCGCCTGCTCCTCGCGGTGGTGCGGGAGCATCGCGGCCCAGTGCGGGCTGGGCTCCCAGATCCACTCGTTCTGCTTGCGGGCCCGGTCCACGGTCGGCTCGGTGCCGTCCAGCAGCGCCCAGAACTCGGCCTCCAACCGCTCGCCCGCCGGGCCGGCCGGACCGCCCCCGCTGCCGGTCTGGGTGACCGCGACCCGCTTCACCACCTCCCACCAGCGGTCCCAGTAGCGCTGCCCGACCCGGGACTCGGGGCCGGGCGCGAAGACCACCCGGGCCGAGGGCTGCGCCGGCACACCGCCCTCGCGCAGCCACCGGGCCGCCCAGCGGCCGGCGGGCGAGGACAGCCGGTCGGCCGCCGCCAGGACGGCCGCCTCGGTCGTCGGGGCGACCCGCAGCAGCGCGGCGCTCAGGTCGGCCTTCCCGACCGCGGCACCGGCCGCCTCGTAGGCGGCCAGGCGCTCCACCAGCGCGGCCGCCGCGACCGTGCCGGTCGCATCGGTCGGGGTGGCGAGCAGCAGCGGCGGGCGGTCGGCGGTGACCCGCTCGGCCGCCTCGGTGAGCCGGGCGGCGAACACGTCGCCGTACACGGTTTGGCGGTCGCCGCGCAGCGGGTGCCGGCCCTTGTCGCGGAACACGGAGCCGCGCCGGTGCGGGTCGACCAGCCCGGCGACGGCCGCCGCGACGTACAGCACGTCGCCCGGGCCGCAGTCGTGCCACCGGCCGGCCTCGCGCCACGGGTTCGCCCGCAGCACCGGCTCCAGTGCCCCGGCCAGGGCCGCCCGGTCCCGGTGGGCGTGCCGCACCAGGCCGTCCAGGACCAGCTCGAAGACGGCGACGCCCGGCCGGCCCGAGGCCAGCAGCACCGCCAGCTCCTCGGCGACCTCCGCCGGGGTGGCGAGCGGATCGCCGAGCGGGGCCGGCACCGGCACCGGCGGGAGCAGCTCGCTCCACGCGGTGTCGTCGTCCTCGCCGCCGCCCACCGGCTCGCCGAACAGTTCGCCGGCCCGGGCGTGGTGGGCGGGGTTGAGCCCCGCGGCGGCGAGCCGCAGCTCGGGCAGGACGGCCTCGCCGGCCGCCTTGAGCCGGCGGGCCACCACGTTGAGCGCGCGCTCCTGGATCACCGTGTCGGGGTGGCCGAAGGCCTCGGCGGCGGCCAGCACCACCGGACCGGAGCGGTCCGGCGAGCGCCGGGCGGCCTGCTCCAGCCAGGCCAGCTGGGCGCGGACCAGCTTCTTCTCGCTGCGGAACAGCACCACCGCCGAGGCCTCGGTGAGCACCTCGGACTCGACCAGCCCGGCCTCGTCCAGTCCGGTGAGCACCTGCTGGGCGTGGCCGGCCACCGTCGAGAGCCCGTCCAGCATCGCGACCAGGTCGCGGACCCGGGAGGCGTACTCGGCCGGCGTGGGCGCGAGGGCGGTCAGCACGGCGAGGAAGGCCTTCTGGTCCGCCGGCCGGCCACCGCGGACCAGCCTGGCCACGCAGAGGTCCACCAGATCGGCGCGGTCGAACTCCGGGCCGCCCGCCAGCCCGGCGATCGCCTCCGGCCAGGAGTCGCCCGGCCGGGTGCTGTACCGGGAGTCGAGCGGCCAGCCGACCTCGTCGAGCTCGAACACCCGCGGCAGCAGCACCGGCGTGAAGGTGTCCGCCCGCAGGCGCTCCAGCAGGGTGTCGGCGGTGCCCCGCGGGCCGCGGTCGGCGCCGGCGGCCGAGCGCAGCCACTCGGCGGTGAAGTCGTCGGAGGCCGGCACCCGGCAGCCCGTCCGCCGCACCACCCGCTCGATCAGCGGGTAGAGGTCCCAGTTCCAGCCGCTTCCGCGCTTGGCGGCGAGCCGGCCGACCACCTCGATCTGCCACTCCTCCGGCTGGGCCTCCACCACCAGGCCGAGCGCGGGGTGCCGGGCCCAGGAGCGGCCGGCGAAGTCCCGCCCGCCGATCCAGGTGGCGGCGCCGGCCGCGCCGAGGTGGCAGCCCGCCCCGGCGACCAGCAGCGCGCCCATCCGCTGGCCGGCCTCCCTGGACCAGTCGCCGCGGGCCTCCTTGCGCAGCTCCCTGAGCACCGGGACACAGGCCCGCCGCTCGGCCGGGCCGAGCGCGGCGACCAGTGCCGGCACCTGCGGCACCCGCCCCTCGCGGACCGCCGCGAGCAGCGCCTCGACCTTGCCCGGCACACCCTGGGCAGCCGACACGTCCTCCGCGGTGCCCGTACCGGCTGTGGCGCGCGCGCCGCCCATCGTGCCCGTCCCGCCCGTCGCACTCATCGCGTCCCCTCCCGAAGCATCCCGTCCCGACCCGACCCGACCTGCACCGCACCGCCGTGCACCGCACCACCCAGCCCCGACCCGACCTGCACCGCACCGCCCCGGAGGACCTCCTCCCGGACCATCCCGACCGCCAGGACGTGCTTGCACGGCCCGCGCCCGCCGCGGTACTTGGCCCACCAGAGGCAGGTGCAGCCGACCGCACCCGCCGCGTCCGTCCGCACCCGCTGGATGTGGTCGTCCACCGTGACGGTGGCGAGCCCGCCGCCCTCCTCCAGCCGGACCGCCCCGGCCGCCACCAGGGCGCGCGCGGCCCGCAGCCGCGGGTTGCGATCCTCGGCCCGCCCTGCGTCGTACGGCAGCTGGCGGTGGAAGTAGGCGGCCTCGGCGGCGTCGTAGCCGATCTGCCCGCCGGTGCCGAGCCGGGTGAGCGCGGCGCGCACCCGGGCCGGGGTGAGCCCGGCCTGCTCGGCCAGCTCGGCGACCTCGATCCGCGGCTCCCAGGCGAGCAGCGCCGCGACCAGCTCGGCGTCCGGCTCGGCGGTGTCGGTGGCCAGCGCGCCGAGCACCCCGCCCTCGCCGGAGAAGCCCCGGGAGGCGTCCGGCGAGAGGGTGAGCGTCAGTCGCATCCCCGGGAGCACCACCTCCCAGGCGGAGGCGGCCGGGCCGTCGCCCGCGACCGGCCCGTAGACCCGCAGGGCCAGCGCGTGCCGCAGCACCCGCTGGAGCGCGGCCAGCCGCTCGGGGCCGGGCAGGCAGACCGCGCCGGGCACCGGCCGGGTGGTCGGGCGGAGCGTCCGCCCGGCCGGCACCACCCACTGGGCCGTCCGGGCCCCGGCCCGGCCGCCGCCGGCGCTGCCGCCGCGCGGCAGCGAGCGCAGGAAGCGGACCGCCTCGGCGGCGGGCAGCTCGGCCCGCAGGTCGAACCCGGCGGCGGTGACCTGCGTCTCGGCGAAGCCGCGCAGCCAGCGCTCCGGCAGCGGGACCTTCTTCTCGACGACCGGCCCGTCGAAGGTGGTGACCTCCAGGGCGTCCGGTCCGACGGCGAGGTGCAGCGGCTCGGCCCGGCCGATCCGGGAGAGCGCCTCGCGCAGCGGGTTGTTGACGTCGACGTTGGTGGTGCCGTGGCCGATCTCGTCGCCGTCCAGGCCGGCGGCGAGCACGTCGAGGCGGGCGTAGACACCGCAGCAGCCGGAGAAGGACTCGAACCGGAGCCGGTCGCCGTTGGCGGTGACCACCGGGTCGAGCGAGGCGCGCAGCTGCGGCTGGTAGTAGCGGGCCGCGGCGACGTCGGCGACCGCGAGCAGCGCGGCGGCGGCCGGCGCGGGCTCGGCCAGGAAGCCCGTGAAGAAACGGGGGTGGGCGGCCGCCCCGAGCGGGGTGGTGCCGCCGGAGGTCTCCAGGGCGAGGCGCCGGCCGGCCGCACCGTCGAGGACGGCGGACGGGCGCAGATAGGCGTACGCGTGTGCGGATTGCGACATGCCGAACACGTTAGGTCAGGGCACTGACAGTCGGCCGGTACGCTCCTCCCCCACCCGTCCCGAACGACTCGAACTGAAACAGGTTCTATCGGCAAGGTTCCCCCGAAAGGGTTACCCAGGTCACACCGGCGGGCGGGCGCCTTCTGTCACTATGGGCCCGTGACAGAGCTGACCGAACAGGAGAGACGGGCGACCGACGCCGCCGGCCCGTTCGCCGAGCTGCTGCTGATCGAGCGGCTCGACGAGAACACGTTCCGCGGCCACTGCCACGCCGGGGCGCCGATGCGCGCGTTCGGCGGCCAGGTCGCCGCGCAGGCGCTGGTGGCGGCCGGGCGGACGGTCGGGGCCGAGCGCGCGGTGCACTCGCTGCACGGCTACTTCCTGGTGGCCGGCGACCCGTCCCACCCGATCGACTACCGGGTCGACCAGGTCCGACAGGGCTCCTCCTACGCCACCCGCCGGGTGACGGCGATGCAGCGGGGCGAGGCGGTCTTCACCCTCTCCGCCTCCTTCAAGCGCCCCGAACGGGCCGCCGACCGGCACCGGGAGACACCATCCCTGCCCGGCCCCGAGGAACTGCCGGACGCCTTCGCCTCCTGGGACGACGCGGCGCGCGCGGCACTCGCCCGCAGCGGCTTCGGCGCCCTGGAGCTGCGCTTCGTCCCACCGGACGCGCCGGGCGTGCCGCCCGCCGTCCCGGGCATGCCGCAGCAGTTCGTCTGGCTGCGCGCCGGCTCCCCGCTGCCCGCCGACGACCCGCTGCTGCACGTCTGCGCGCTCACCTACCTCTCGGACCTCACGCTCGCCTCGACGGCCGGACTGCACCTGCAGCCGAACTTCTTCCAGCGCACCGAGCCGCCCCGGCTGCTGATGGCCTCGCTGGACCACGCGATGTGGTTCCACCGGCCGTTCCGGGCCGACGAGTGGCTGCTGTTCGCCCAGCGCAGCCCGTCCTCCTCGGACGGCCGCGGACTCTCCCTGGGCGAGTTCTACGACCGGGAGGGGCGGCTGGTGGCCTCCGCCGTGCAGGAGGCGCTGATCCGCGAGCGCGTGGTCGCACCGCGCTGACCACGGCCCGGACCGGTCACGCCCCGGCCGGCCCGCCCCGGCAGCCCGCCCGGGGCGGGCCGTCCACGGCCCGGTGACCGGTGGGAGAACGGCGGGCGGCCGGTCGGCGTCATATTCCTGAGCGGCCCCGGCCCGTATCATGGTGCGGGTGACCAAGGTTGACCTGTCACCACGGCCGGTGGAGGCGATGTCTCCGCGTCAACTCGAACGCCGCGAGAGTCTCATCGCGGCCGCGCTCGCCCTGGTGAACGAGATCGGCGTCGAGCGGCTGCAGATGAAGCAGGTCTGCGAGCGGTCCGGAGTCGCCCTGGGGACGGCGTACCGCTACTTCTCCTCCAAGGACCACCTGCTGGCGGCCGCCATCGCCGAATGGCACCGGCTGCTGCTGGCCGACCTGGTGGCGGAGCTGCGCGGACCGCGCGCCGGCCTGGGCGCCACCGACCGGGTGGTGCGGTTCGTCCGCGGCGGGATGCGCGCCTACCAGCGCCAACCCGAACTCGCCCGGCTCCGGGTGGCCGTCGCCGCCTCCACCGACCCGTTCGCCAGCGAGGCCCTGCAGGGCATGGCCCGGGCCGACAGCGCCGCGCTCCAGGCGGTGATGGCCGAGGTCCCGGCGGCCACGAGCGACCTGGTGCGGCACATCGTCGGCCACGCCTGGCAGGGCGAGCTGACCGCCTGGGTGACCGGCCGCACCACGCTCGGCGACGCCCGGCGGCGACTGGAGGACGTGGTGCGGCTGGTGCTGACCCCGTACGAGACCCCGTACCCGGCCCCGTACGAGGTCCCGTCCAGCGCCTGAGCCCCGCGGCGGGCCGGGGGACCGGACCTCCGGGTGTCCGGCCCCTCGGGGCGCGGTCAGGCCACCGTCACCGGGTGGACCACCACCGCGTCGAACAGGTAGCCCTCGCGGTTGAACACCGCCGTCTCGGGCTGGGTGTTGCCCCGGCGGTCGGTCGCCCGCGCCCGCAGCTCGTACGGCCCCGGCCGCTCCGGACGCCAGTCGATGCTCCAGCGCGTCCAGTTGCCGGCGCGCGGCTCGTCGCGGAGGTCGGCCCGGCGCCACCGCCGGCCGCCGTCGGTGGACACCTCGACCGTGCGGACCGCCGCCGCCCCCGACCAGGACCGGCCGTGCAGCCGGTGCCGGCGGCCCGTCGCCAGCACCGCCCCGCGGGCCAGCTCGAAGGCGCTCCTGACGGGCTGCACGGTGAGCGGGGCGCTGCCGCCGACCGGGTGGTCGGGGCCGAAGAGGCGGTAGAAGTCGGTGTTCCAGGGCGAGTAGAGCGGGTGGTCGGCGACCTCGACGGTGCCGACCCACTTGATCGAGGCGATCCCGACCCAGCCCGGCACCACCAGCCGGACCGGCGCACCGTGGTCGGGGGTCAGCGGCTCGCCGTTCATCTCGTAGGCGAGCAGCACGTCGTCCAGCGCCTTGGCCACCGGCAGCGGGCGGCGGACCCGGCCGAGGTTGACGCCGCCGGACACGAACTCCGGGTCGAGACCGCTCGGCAGCACGTCCACCGCGTCGTGGGTCAGACCGGCCCGCCGCAGCACGTCCGCCAGCCGCACGCCGCGCCAGTGGGCCGAGCCGATCCCGCCGAGCGTCCACGGGGTGCCGGGCACCGTCCGCTGCTGCTGGGTGGTGAAGAAGCTGCGGCCGTTGCCGGCGCACTCGACCACGGCGCCGAGCGAGTGGGCGGGGAGGCCGCGCAGGTCGTCGAGGGAGAGTTCGACCGGCCGGTCCCCGGTGGGGGCGCCGCGCAGGCCGCTGCCGAAGAGCCGCAGGCGCCAGCCGTCGGCGTCGATCAGCGGCGTGCTGGTGTGGTTGCGGACGAAGAACCGCTCGACCGGGATGTGGCGCCCGACCGGACCGTCGCCCGGGCCGCCGTCCGCTCCCCCGCGTAACGCGTCGAAGCGCATCTCGGCGTTGGTGCCGCGCGGCACGAACCACTCGGCGGGCAGCGGCTTGACGATCCCGGGCACCGGGCCGGCGGCCGCCGCGACGGACGGTTCGGTGGTGGACGATTCGGCGGCGAACGGTTCGGTGGTGGGCGCGGCGGCGGGCCCGACACCCGCGGCGCGCGCGTGGTCCGGGGTGAGCAGCGCACCGGCGGTGGGGGCGGCGACCACCCCGGCGGCGGCGAGCATGCGCAGCAGGGTTCTGCGGTCGACGCCGTCCGCGCGGGCCGCGCCGGCCAGCCACTGGCGGCGGCGGAGCTCGTCGTACACGGCTTCCGAGGGGATGTCGGCGGGCATGGGATCACTTCCGTTCGTGTCGTGTCGTGTCGTGGAGGTGGCGGCGGTCGTCGGCCGGGGTGGGGACCCGAGGCCGGCGCCGCGGCCGGAACAGGCCGGCGCCGCGGCGGCCGGCGGGGCCGGATCGGCCGGGGCGCCGGGTGGTCCGGGGTGGCCGTACGCAGGCTCAGCGACCGTGCCGGCGGCCGCGCGAGCAGGCGGCGCCAGCGGCCCCGCCGGCCGGTCTGCGGACGCCCGCGCGGGCGAACCCGCAGGCAGCGGGGAGGGCGGGCCGCCCTGCGGTCGTCGCTGTACGGAGTACCCCGGTCACGAGCCGGATCATAGATCCGACCCCGACACCGCGTCAGGCGATCATGGCGAATCGGCGGAGACCGGCCGGTCGGCAGCTTGACCTTCACACCGGTGTCAACTCCTAGCGTGCGGAGCGGGCCGACCATCCGGCCGGCCCGAACGTCCGCACAGGAGCACCGCCATGACCACGCCGAAGGTCGCCCCCGCCCCGCTCGCCCGGATCGTCCGGGGTTCCGGCCCCGGCCTGCTGCTCGCCCACGGGGCGGGCGGCAGCGCCCGCGAGAACTGGGGCCCGCTGATCGACGACCTCGCCGCCCACCGCACCGTCGTCGCCCCCGACTACCCGGGCTCCGGCGACAGCCCCGACGAGCCGGGCGAGCACTCGCTCGACGAACTGGCGGACCGTCTGGTGGCCTCCGCCGACGCGGAGGGCCTGGCCGAGTTCGACCTGGCCGGCTACTCGCTCGGCGCCGCCGTCGCCGTCCGGACCGTCACCCGCCACCCCGGGCGGGTCCGCTCCCTGCTGCTGCTCTCCGGGGTGGCCGGCGGATCCCAGCGGTTCCGGCTGCTGGCCGACCAGGCCGTCGCCCTGATCGGGCAGCCCGCGCTGCTGGCCGACCAGACCCTGACCGTGGCGTTCGGCCGCACCTGGATCGACGCCCTCCCCGCCGAGCAGCTCGCCGGTCTCCGGGCCGCGCTGGCGGCCGCGCCGGTCCCGGCCGGCTTCCGCCGGCAGTTCGACCTGGCCGCCGGCGCCGACGTCCGCGGCGAGCTGGCCGCGATAGCCGTGCCGACCCTGGTCATCTCCACCACCGAGGACGGCCTGGTCGCACCGGAGCAGCACCGCGCCCTGGCCGAGGGCATCCCCGGCGCCCGGCTCGCCGAGCTGACGGCCGGCCACCTGCCGATGGTCGAGCGGCTGCCCGAGCTGCGGCGGCTGGTGCTGGACTTCCTCACCGGCCCGGCCGCCGCGTAGCGCCTGCGCGGCGGGGCCGGGCGGCGGGGGCCGGGCGGCGGACAGCGGGTGGCCCCTGCAGCCCAAGGCCGGGCGCCCGACGCCAGGTGGCAGGCGCCAGGCGGCAGGCGGCAGCGATCCGGCCCCCGACCTGCCGTTGTCACGCTCCGCCGGGCGCTCCGGGGAACACCCCGACGGGGAGCGGCGTTCGCCCGGTCATGCGCATCGGAGAACTCGCCCGCCTGACCGGGGTGTCCACCCGCCTGCTGCGGTACTACGGGGAGCAGGGCCTGCTCGAACCCGCCCGGTCCGCCGCCGGCTACCGCGAGTACACCGAGGGGGACGCGATCCGGGTGCGGCAGATCCGCAGCCTGCTGGCGGCGGGCCTGTCCACCCGGGTGATCGCGAGCATCCTCCCGTGCGCCCGCGGCCCGATCCCGGCCCTGGAGGCCTGTCCCGACCTGCTCGGCACGCTCCGCGGCGAACTGGCCGAACTCGACGCCCGGATCGACGAGCTGACCCGCAGCCGGACGGCCCTCGCCGGGTACCTGGACGCGGCACTGCCCCCGACGCACGAGTACGCGGCGGCCGCGGCCTGACGGACCGCCGCCCCGGCGCCGCGTCACCTCCCCCTCCCCGGCGTGCCCTCCCCCGCCTCCTGGCGGGAACTGGACATAGTACGACATGTATCCCTTTTCCGATCATGCCGTCGACCAGCCAGTACGCCGCGAGAGGTACCCCCATGACCAGTCAGCCGCCCGAGCCGCCGGACGAACCCGCCGCCACCCTCCCCGTCGACCGGGCGGTGTTCGGGATCAGTGCCGCCCTGGTGCTGGCGGTCGTCGCCTGGGGCGTCTTCGCCGAGGACTCCCTCGGCCGGACCTCCGGCACCGCCCTCGACTGGGTCCTGCACAACTTCGGCTGGCTGTTCGTCGTGGCCGCCGACGTCTTCCTCGTCCTCACCGTCCTGCTCGCCTTCAGCCGCTTCGGCCGGATCCGGCTCGGCCGCGACGACGACGAGCCGGAGTTCTCCACCCTCGCCTGGATCGCCATGATGTTCAGCGCCGGCATGGGCATCGGCCTGATGTTCTACGGCGTCGGCGAGCCGCTCCAGCTGTGGGCCAGCCCGCAGCCCGGCTCCGGCCTGGAGCCGCAGTCCCCGGCCGCCGCCCAGCAGGCGCTGGAGTTCTCGCTCTTCCACTGGACCCTGCACCCCTGGGCGATCTACGCGGTCGGCGGCCTCGCCCTCGCCTACACCACCTTCCGCAAGGGCCGGGGCAACCGGATCTCCTCCGCCTTCGTCCCGCTGATCGGGCAGCGCGGCGCCGACGGCTGGCCGGGCCGGGCGATCGACATGCTCGCCGTCTTCGCCACCGTCTTCGGCTCGGCCACCAGCCTCGGCCTCGGCGCCCTC
The DNA here is from genome assembly GCF_056437345.1 of Kitasatospora sp. NPDC042419. Lineage (NCBI taxonomy): Bacteria > Bacillati > Actinomycetota > Actinomycetes > Kitasatosporales > Streptomycetaceae > Kitasatospora > Kitasatospora sp. NPDC042419. Next base: position 353,922 of record NZ_JBWKAW010000004.1, on the reverse strand, counting down.
CAGGTCGCCGACGGCCTCGGCTTCATCTCGTCCGTCGAGAACACCGAGCGCACCCAGCTGATCATCATCGGCTCGCTGAGCGCCGCCTTCGTCGTCTCCGCCTTCTCCGGAGTGCACAAGGGCGTCAAGTGGCTCTCCACCGCGAACGTCGTGCTGGCCTCGCTGATCATGCTCTTCGTCTTCGTCTTCGGCCCGTCCGTCTTCGTCCTGGACGCGATCCCGTCCACCGTCGGCGGCTACCTCTCCGACCTGCTCGCCATGTCCACCCAGACCGGCGCCTTCACCGACGAGAGCTGGCTCGGCACCTGGACCATCTTCTACTGGGCGTGGTGGCTCTCCTGGGCGCCGTTCGTCGGCACCTTCATCGCCCGCATCTCCCGCGGCCGCACCATCCGCCAGTTCCTGGTCGGCGTGCTGCTGGTGCCCAGCGGGGCCACAGTCGTCTGGTTCTGCGTGATGGGCGGCACCGCCATCCGGCTGGACTCCACCGGCGCCGCCGACCTCGTCGCGACCATCCCGCAGGGCGCGGAGGCGTCGCTGTTCGAGATGCTGCGCTCGCTGCCGCTCGGCTCGGTGACCAGCGTGGTCGCGGTGCTGCTGGTGATGACCTTCTTCATCACCAGTGCCGACTCCGCCTCGCTCGTCCTCGGTTCGCTCTCCAGCCGCGGGTCGCTGCACCCGCGCACCTGGCTGGTGGTGGTCTGGGGCGTCCTGATGGGCGGGGTCGCCGCCGCGCTGCTGCTGGCCGGCGGGCTCACCGCGCTGCAGAACGCCACCATCCTGGTGGCACTGCCGTTCGTCGTGGTGATGCTGCTGCTCTGCGTCGCCCTGGTGAAGGAGCTGCGGGAGGACCCCGCCGCCGGGCCCTCCCGCTTCCACGCCGCCCACGGCCTGCGGGACGCCGTCCGGGTCGCCGTCGGCGACGCCCTCGCCGACGCCCGGCGAGGCGACCGGCATCCCCCGTCCGAGTGAACCCTCCACGCCCCGCCCGACCCCCGGGGCGGGGCGTGACCTGCGGCGTTGCGCATGGTGCCCAACCCGACGCCCACCCCCCATCCGGACTTCACCCGCACGTAGCGACCGTTCATGCCACCCTGGAACGCTCCCTGTCATGAACGCCAACCCTCCGGCGACCCCCCAGGATCCGCGCTTCCCCCTGCCCAAGCGCCACCGCCGTTTCCTGGCCTGCGCCGCCGTCCTCGCCTCCGTCACCCTCGGCACCCTGGGTGTCGGGGCCACCGTGGAGACCGTCCGGCACGACACGGTGGCGACCGCCACGGCCAGCCGATGATGTGACCGGGGTCACACGGAGTCATGGTATGGTCATTGGTATGGCCACCACCAAGAAGTACACCGTGACCCTGCCCGAGGATCTCGCGGAGGAGATCCGTTCGAAAGTCGGCCCCGGCGAGTTCAGCCGCTACGTCACGCAGGCCATAGAGCGCCAGGCGGAGCGGGACCGGCTCGGTGAACTGGTGGACTGGTGGGAATCGGAATACGGTCCGGTCCCGGAGCAGGCACTGAGCGAGGCCGAAGCCGAGCGCCGCGAGCACGAGGCCTGGTTCGCCGCCCGCGAGGCCCGCGCACTGGAGCAGGAGAGGCGAGCGAGTTGAACACCGGACTCGTCTACGTCCTCGACTCCGAGAGCCTCTCGCAGGCCGCGCTGGGCGCGACTCCCATGGGGGGTCGACTCAAGGACGCAGCCAAGCAGGGCATCCGGGTCGTCACCAGCTCCATGACCATGATCGAAGCCCACCACGAACGCATCAACAAAGCGGCCTGGAACTGGACCCTCTCCCGCATCATCGTCGAGCCGGTCACCCAGGACCTGGCCGAGGAAGCCCTCACCCTCCTCCGCGGCGCCGGGCTCCACGGCCACAAGTACGCGATCGACGCCGCACTGGTGGCCGTCGCGCTCCGGCAGCAGGGCCGGGTCGTCGTCTACACGTCCGATGTCGACGACATCGAACGCATCTCCGACGGTCGCCTCAGGGTGGCCCGCCTCTGAACCCTCACGCGTGCTGCTCGGCCCTCGGGGACAGCGGGGCGGGGATGGTGGCCTCCGGGTCGCGGCGGGAGTGGCGGCCGGTGCCGGGGGCGGGCAGGAGGTCGGGGGCCGGGGCGTAGCGGGCCGCGGGGGCGCGCAGGAGCCAGCCCGGGGGCCGGGTGCCGCGGGGGGCGGGGGTGATCAGGCCCATCCGGTGGAGCAGGTCCAGGGCGTCGCGGCGCAGCGCCGTACGGTCCGCCAGGTAGTCACGGCGCCGGTCGGCCGGGAGCCCGTACTCGTCCGCGATGTCGCCGAGGACCCCGTCTATCAGCGCGTCCGGGACGGGCACGTCGGCGTCGGTGGTCTCGCCGGGGAGCGGCCGGACCTCCTCGACCAGGCGCTCGACCAGCAGCAGGGCGGCCTGCGGGAGGGTGCCGGCCCCGGGCAGGGCGAGGTCGGTGAGCTCCTCGGCGGGGTCGAGCAGGGCGACGCCCTCGGCGCGGTGCTCCGCCTCCAGGCCGAGGAAGTCGGCGAGGGCGGCCGGGCCGGAGTGGCGGTGGTCGCGCAGCCAGGCGCGCTGGTCCTCGGGCAGGTCGGTGGCGAGGACGGCCGGGGTCTCGGCGAGGCGGCGGCGGACGGCGGTGCCGGGTTCGGCCTCGGCGGCGCGGCGGATCAGCTCGGCGGCGTCGGCGGCGAGCGCGGGCGGACCGGCCGGGACAGCGCGGGCGAGCTCCCGGTCGACCGTCAGGACGGTCTCGCCGTCACCCGGACCGCCCGGCCCACCTGAACCGCCCGAGCCTCCCGGACCGGTCGGACCGCCCGGATCCGCCGGGAGGTCGGTCAGCACCTGCCAGTCGGCGAGCGTGGCGAGCGCCATGCCCAGGTCGGCGCGCGCGGCGTCCGGGGCGGGCGCGGCCTCCGGGCCGACGGCACGCATCGCGGACAGCAGCCCGCCGAGCGGCAGCCGCTCGGGCGCGTCGACCAGCAGGGCCAGCGCGAGCGCCAGCTGGGCGTACCCGCCGGGGGTGAACGGCTCACCGGTGACGGGGTGTTCGAGGCGGCGGGTGCATCCGGGGCCGAGTCCGGCCTTGTGCAGACGCGCGTGCCAGGGGCCGACGACCAGGCGGTAGCCGAGCAGGGTGTCGAAGCGCTCGGTGAGCCAGTCGCCGTGACGGCGGATCAGCGGGAAGCCGTCGGCGTGCGGCCCGGAGGCGGTGACCAGCGGGTGGGCGAGCAACAGCCGGGCGGCGATCCGCCGTTCGGCCGCGGTGGTGGCGGCGGACCGGTCCTGGGTTCCGGCCGCCGCGCCCCGGGAGCGTTCGGGCTTGCGGTGCTTGCCGGGCCTGCCCGGCTTGGCGCCCGAGAGGACGACGGGAAGCGCTCCGGCGTCCCGGCGGGCGCGGCGCAGGCCGCCGGCGGGCCGGGCCTCGCGGGTGCGCAGCAGGACGGGGGCGTGGGCGGTGGGGCCGTGCCACCAGCTGACCTCGGCCACCGGTTCGGCGGCGGAGACAGAGACGGGTGCGGGTGCGGGTCCGGGTGCGGGTGCGGCCGGGGCGGACTCCGGGGAACCGGCGAAGGGTTCGGCCGCCGCCGGTCCCGCCTGCGCGGGCACGGGCACCGCCGGTGCCGCCACCGCGGGTGCGCCGAAGTGGCGGGCCGGGTAGAGGCCGAAGGAGGCGGCGCAGAGGTCGTCGGCGGTGCCGGGGTCGGCCCGGGCGAACCACTCGGCGAGCCGGAGCAGCCCCGGGTCGGGCGAGAGCGCGGGCCCCGGTCCGGCGACCACCGCGGCAGCCGCCTGCGGGTCGTCAGCTCCCGCCGTGACCACGGCATCAGACGCGGGCACGGGTACGGACCGGGCCGAGGCTGCGGGTACGGCCTCGCGTACGACGACGACGGCGTCGGTGGTGCCCCGCCCCGCCCCGCCCGCGCGCCCGTCCGACGTGCCACCGGTCACCCGTGCGGTGCCGATCGCGTACTCCTGCTGCTCCATGTCGTGGACCAGAGTAGACGGTGGGCGCGGCCCCCGTGGCAGCTACCGGCCCCCCGGGCCACCGAACCGCGCGTCACCTCGCGCCCGACGACGGAGCGGCGTCCGACCGGCGCACGGGATCGGACCGGGTCGGGCCGGGCGGCGCCCGGCGGGGACCGGGCCGGCCGGCGGTCGACGTGCCCGGCCGGCGCGCCGTCGCCGCGCGCGCCGATCCGGCCGGGCGCCCCGCCCCCCTGCCGACCGGGAACCTACGCGCGGGTAACAATCTCTTCCCTGCCCTGCTCCGGTCGCCTATCGTGCCCAGCAGGGACCACCCCGCTCCCCACCCACCCGGAGGACACCGCCGCATGAGCATCCGTACGACCACCCGCGCCGTTCTCGGCGGCCGTCTGCGTTCGGCCACCGGGCTGCTCACCGGCTTCGCCACCACCTCGGTGGCCCACCTGGGCGCGATCCTGAGCGACACTCCGGCGCTCCGGCACGCCACCAAGCCGGCGCTGATGCCGCTGCTGGCCGCGCACAGCGTGGTCAGCGCCGCGGCGGCGGGCCGGCAGGCCCCGAAGCTGCTGGCGCCCGCGCTGCTGCTGAGCGCGGGCGGGGACGTCCTGCTCCAGCTCGGCAACGACACGGCGTTCCTGGCCGGCATGGGCTCGTTCGCGGCGGCGCACGTCTGCTACGTGACGATGTTCGTCGGGCAGGGGGCGCTCACCGAACGGCGCCGGGCGCTGCTGGTGGCCGCGGCGTACGCGGCGGCCTGGGCGACGATGATCGGCCGGCTCTGGCCGGACCTCGGGGACCTGCAGGCGCCGGTCGCCGGCTACAGCCTGCTACTCGCCTCGACGGCCGTCGCCTCGGCCGGGCTGGGCCTGCGGACCGGGCTGGGCGGGGCGCTGTTCCTGCTCTCCGACACGCTGATCGCCACCAAGCTGGCCAAGTGGCGGGAGCTGCCGGGGCACCAGTTCTGGATCATGGCGACGTACATCCTGGCGCAGTACCTGCTGGCCACCGGCGCACTCGGGGCCGCCGAGGCAGCCGAGCACGCGAAGGAAGCGGAGGGAGCGGAGGGCAGCGAGGACGCGGGGAGCACCCGGACCGCCGCGGACGCGGACCCCACCGGAAGCCCTACGGCCGTCTGACCGCCGCCTGACGGCCCCGCCCGAGCGGCCGACCGCCCGACAGACCCAGGGTGCCGCCGGACGGACCGTCCGGCGGCACCCCTGAGCGAACCGCTCCGGTGCGGGTGTTCATTCAGGCGGACCCGGCGCCGGCCCGCCGGCGCAGCAGCCAGAACCCGCCCACACCGCCGGCGACCAGCAGCACACCACCCGCGAGCTCCACCGGGTCGGCCGCCACCGAGCCGCCGAGGCCGGTCTTCACCGCGCCGTGCGGGGCGACCTGCTGGCTGCCCGCCCCGGACTGCCCGAGCGACCCGGCCCACTCGCCGGCCGCCTCGCTCCACCCGCCCAGCCCGGTCGGCGTGGAGCCGGCCCCGGAGGACGAGACCGACACCGTCGTCACGGTGACGCTCGTGGCGAAGGAGCCGCCGTCCGGACAGCTGCCGTCGACCTTGTTGTCGCCGGCGTACTTGCCCGCCAGCCGGGCGGACCCGGTGTGCTTGCCGTCCGAGCCGAGCGTGAGGGTGGCCGGGCCGCCCTCGAAGGCCGGGGAGTTGGCGGTGATGGTCTTGCCTTCGGGCTTGTCGGACTTCTCGCAGGAGACCGTGACCGTCACGGTCTGGCCCGGTGCGGCCTGGGACGGGCTGACCGTGGCGGCACCGTCCTTGGCCATCGCGGTGGGAGCCGTCAGGCCGGTCAGCACCGCTGCGCCGATCAGGGCGGCGGCGGCCGTACGCGTGGGGCGCATGCCGGAACCTCCGGGATTCTCGGGCGCAGCCGGGGACTCGGATGTCCTCGTGATCGAACAACTACACCCAGTTACTCACCGACGGTATCCACCCCTCCCCCGCCCGGCCACCGGTCAGGGCCGTTCGGGGGACCGGCCGTCACCCACCGTGACTCAGAGATCGAGGTCGACGACGACCGGGGCGTGGTCCGAGGTGCCCTTGCCCTTGCGGGCCTCGCGGTCGACGTAGCTGTCGGTGACGGCGTCGGCGAAGGGCTTGTTGGCGTAGGTGAGGTCGATCCGCATGCCCCGGTTCTTCGGGAAGGCCAGCTGGCGGTAGTCCCAGTAGGTGTAGGGGCGGTCGTACTTGAGCGGGCGGGGCATCACGTCGTGCAGGCCGGCGTCGTCGAGGGCGGCCAGTGCGGCCCGCTCGGCGGGGGTGACGTGGGTCAGGCCCTCGAAGGCGGCGACATCGAAGACGTCCTCGTCGGTCGGGGCGATGTTGAAGTCGCCGAGGACGGCGAACGGGCGGGTGCCGGCCGCGTCCTCCAGCGAGGCCTGCCGCAGCGCCTCCAGCCACTCCAGCTTGTAGCGGTAGTGGGCGTGGTCGACCTCGCGGCCGTTGGGCACGTAGACCGACCAGACCCGGACCGGCCCGCAGGTGGCGGCGACGGCGCGCGGCTCGACGTCCGGCAGCAGGGCGTCGTCGGCGAGGTAGCCGGGCTGGCCGGGGAGGTCGCGGACGACGTCCTCCAGGCCGAGCCGGGAGACGATCGCCACGCCGTTCCACCGGCCGGTGCCGTGGGCGGCGGTCTCGTAGCCCAGCTCGCGGACCTGCTCGTACGGGAACGCGTCGGCCGCGCACTTGAGCTCCTGGAGGCAGAGCACGTCGGGCTTGGCGCTCTCCAGCCATTCGAGGAGCTTGGGCAGCCGCGCGGTGACGGAGTTGATGTTCCAGGTGGCGATGCGGACGGTCACGGCGGGCGGCCTTCCCGATGGCGGTACGGACGAGGGGTGGACGCCCTGGCAGGCGTCCACCCCGAATCTACCGAACGGCACCGACAAACCGGCCCGGCCGGACCCGGCCACGGACCCGGTGCCGACGCCGGCACCCGAGCCGTCGCCGTCCCCGGGTCAGGGGGCGGGCCGGACCACCGCCGCCGAGCCGCCGCCGCGGCGCACCGGTTCGGCGGCCGCGACCCAGCGGCCGTCCGGCAGCCGCTCGACGCCGGTCGCCGCGCCGATCTCCGGCGTGCTCGCGAAGACGTGGCCGAGCGCCTCCAGCCGGGCCCGTTCGGGCAGCGCCAGGAAGGCCGGCTCGGCCTGGGTGGCGGCCGTGTTGCGCTGGCTGGCGCGCGGCGAGGCGATCGCCTGCTCCAGGCTCAGCCCCCGGTCGAGGCGGCCGAGCAGCACCTGGAGGGTGGTGGTGATGATGGTCGCGCCGCCGGGCGAACCGGCCGCCAGCACGGGCTCGCCGTCGCGCAGCACGATGGTCGGCGAGAGCGAGGAGCGCGGCCGCTTGCCGGGGCCGGGCAGGTTGGGGTCGGGCACGCCGGGGACGAGCGGGGTGAAGTTGAAGTCGGTCAGCTCGTTGTTGAGCAGGAAGCCGCGGCCGGGGACGGTGATGCCGCTGCCGCCGGTCTGCTCCAGGGTGAGGGTGTAGGAGACGACGTTGCCCCAGCGGTCGGCCACGGTGAGGTGGCTGGTGCTCAGGCCCTCGTACGGCTCGGCGGCGGGCGCCACGCCCTCGCTCGCGCAGTCGGCGGGGTGGCGCGGGTCGCCGGGCGGGAGCGGGCTGGTGAGGGCGCGGTCGGGGCTGATCAGGCAGGCGCGCGAGGCGGCGTAGCGCGCGGAGAGCAGCTCCCGCACCGGGACGTCGTTGAACGCCGGGTCGCCGACCCAGCGGTTGCGGTCTGCGAAGGCGATCCGCGAGGCGTCCAGGAAGTGGTGGTAGTACTGCGTGGCGTCGTAGCCGCCGAGCTCGCCGTCCTCCAGGATGCCGAGCGCCTCGCCGACGGTGGTGCCGCCGGAACTGGACGGGGCGATCGAGTAGAGGTCGTAGTCCCGGTAGGCGACGTGGGTGGGCTGCTGCCGGCGGACCTGGTAGCCGGCCAGGTCGGCGGCGTCCACCTTGCCGGGCCTGGCGGTGCGTCCGGAGGCCGGGTCGACCGGCGGGTGCTGGATGGTGCGGACGATGTCGGCGGCGAGGTCGCCCTGGTAGAGCGCCTTGACGCCCTCCCGGCCGAGCTGCCGGTAGGTGGCCGCGAGGTCGGGGTTGCGGAAGGTCGAGCCGACGACGGGGAGCGCGCCGCCGGGCAGGAAGAGCCGGGCGGTGTCGGGGAAGTCCTTGAACCGGGCCTGGTTGAGCGCGGTCTGGTCCTGGAAGGTCTGGTCGACGGTGAAGCCCTGCTCGGCGATCCGCTGGGCGGGCTTGAGCGCCTCGGCGAAGGGGCGCTTGCCCCAGAGCCGGACGGCGGTCTCCCAGGTGGCCGGGGAGCCGGGCACGCCGACGGAGAGGCCGCTGGTGACGGCGTCGGCGAACGGCAGCGGCTTGCCGCCCTCCAGGAACAGCGACTCGTCGGCGGTCCGGGAGGCCACCTCCCGGCCGTCGATGGTGTGCACCCGGCCGGTGTCGTGGTCGTAGTAGACGAAGTACCCGCCGCCGCCGATCCCGGCCGAGTACGGCTCGGTGACGCCGAGCGCGGCGGCGACGGCCACGGCCGCGTCCACCGCGTTGCCGCCCTTGCGCAGCACCTCGATCCCGGCGGCCGTGGCGTCGGCGTCCACGCTGGCCACCGCCCCGCCCCAGCCCACCGCCTCGGGCACCTTGGCCGGGGTCGCGGTCGGCGGCGCGGCCGCGCCGGCCGGCCCGGCGACCGTGCAGACCAGGGCCGTGGCGAGCAGCAACGGCGGGGCGATTCGGGCCAGCGCTCTCATCCGGAGTCCTCCTGAGTTCCTGAGCGGACGTCAACTCCGTTGTTTCACAGGAGCCATGACCCCGACAACAGGGCCACGGACCTACCAACGGGTAGTTGACGCGCGGCAGTCGGCACGGAGGAGCGCAGGTACGGGGGAACGAAGGAGCGCAGGAGCACAGGAACGCAGGAACGTGTTCCGGATCCGGTGCGCCCGAGGAGCGGGACGCCCCAGGGGGGCAGGAGCCGACCGGGGCCGGCTCCTGCCTCCGACCTACGGGACGGTGCGCTCCACCCGGCGGCGCTTGATGGTGCGGAAGCGGCGGGCGACCTGGCGGGCGAGGTCGGCGGCGCCGACCAGGCCGGCCTCGTTGCCGAGGGCGGCGTGCACGACGGCCGCCTCGGGGCGGAAGCCCCGGCCGGTGAGGGTGCGGCGGAAGGCGTCCCGGGCGGGGCCGAGGAGGAGGTCGCCGGCCTCGGAGACGCCGCCGCCGACGACGAAGCGGCCCGGGTCGAGGGCGGCGGCCAGGTTGGCGATGCCGACGCCGAGCCAGGTGCCGACCTCGTAGAGCAGTTCGGTGGCGGTCGGGTCGCCGGCCCGGGCGGCCTCGGTGACGAGCGGCCCGGTGATGCCCTCGATCGTCCCGCCGGCCCGGGCCAGCAGCGGCTGGACCACCGGGGACTCCTCGACCACCAGCTCGCGGGCGTCGCGGACCAGCGCGTTGCCGGAGGAGTACTGCTCCCAGCAGCCGCGGTTGCCGCACGGGCACCGGTGGCCGCCGGGAACCACCTGCATGTGCCCGAACTCGCCCGCCAGCCCGTACTTGCCCCGGTCCACGAAGCCGTCGCGGACGACGGCACCGCCGATGCCGGTGCCCAGGGTGAGCATCACCATGTGGTCCTCACCCCGGCCGGCACCGAACCGCCACTCGGCCCAGGCGGCCGCGTTGGCGTCGTTCTCGACGATCACCGGGAACCGCAGCCGCTCGCTGAGCGCCTGCTGGAGGGGCTCGTTGCGCCAGTTCAGGTGCGGGGCGAAGAGCACGGTGGCGCGGTCGGCGTCCACCCAGCCGGCCGCGCCGATGCCGACCGCGTGGACGTCGTGCCGGTCGGAGAGTTCGAGCACCAGCTCGACGATGACGTCCTCGACCACCTTGGGGCTCTTGGACTTGTCCGGCGTGTCGGTGCGCAGCTTCTCCAGCACCTTGCCCTCGCCGTCCACCACGCCGGCGACGACCTTGGTGCCCCCGATGTCGACGCCGATGGTCGGCAGCCGCAGCAGGCCGGCGGGCAGCGCCCGTCGGCGGCGCTCGGCGCGGGGGCCGAGGCCGAGCAGGGTCGGCAGGACCGGCGGCCGGGTGGTGGCTTGGGGGCTGGTCACGGCTGCGGGCGCTCCTCACGGTGGTCGGGTTCGGGGTCGATGGGACGGGGGCCGGAACCGGGGCCGGACCCCGGCCTCGGACCGGGGCCGGGGCCGGGGCCGGACCGGCCGAGCTCGTGGGAGAGCTCGGCGAGGTCGGAGCCGCCCGCCATCTCGGTGGTGAGCTGTTCGAGGCCGATCTCGGCCCTGGGGTGGCTGCCGGCCATCCGGCCCCGCTTGAGCAGGGTGAAGTGGTCGCCGACCAGGTAGGCGTGGTGCGGGTTGTGGGTGATCAGCACCACGCCGAGGCCGGCGTCCCGGGCGGCGGTGACGTACTTGAGCACCACGCCGGACTGCTTGACGCCGAGCGCGGCGGTCGGCTCGTCCAGGATCAGCACCCGGGCGCCGAAGTGCACGGCGCGGGCGATCGCGACGCACTGCCGCTGACCGCCGGAGAGGGTGCCGATCGGGCGGTCGACGTCGGGCAGGTCGATGCCCATGTCGGCGAGCGCCCGCCGGGTGGTGGCGCGCATGCCGTCGGCGTCCAGGCGCAGGCCGCCCCAGCGCTTGTACCCCTGCTCGGAGCCGAGGAAGAAGTTCCGCCAGACCGGCATCAGCGGCACCACGGCGAGGTCCTGGTAGACGGTGGCGATGCCGCGGTCGAGGGCCTGGCGCGGGGAGTCGAAGCGGACCTCCTCGCCGCCCACCGTGAAGGTGCCCTCGTCGTGCCGGTGCAGCCCGGCGATGATCTTGATCAGGGTGGACTTGCCGGCTCCGTTGTCGCCGAGCACGCAGCTGATCTCACCGGAGCGCAGGGTCAGCGAGACGTCCTCCAGCGCGCGGACGGTGCCGTAGGTCTTGCCGACGCCTTCGAGGGCGAGCAGTTCGGTGCCCGCCCCGGGCGCGGCCGTCGTGTCCGGCGCGTTCATCGCGGCCCCCGTTCGGCCCGGCGCTTCACCCAGGAGTTCAGCAGGGCGGCGAGCAGCAGCATCGCACCGAGGAAGAACTTGAACCAGTCCGGGTTCCACTGGGCGTAGATGATGCCCTTGCTGGCCATGCCGAAGATCAGCGCCCCGAGCGCGGAGCCGGCCACCGAGCCGTAGCCGCCGGTGATCAGGCAGCCGCCGATGACGGCCGCGACGATGTAGATCAGCTCGTTGCCGACGCCCTCGCCGGACTGCACGGTGTCGAAGGAGAAGAGCAGGTGCTGGCCGAGGACCCAGGCGCCGAAGCCGACGAACAGGTAGAGCACCGTCTTCGTGCGGGCGACCGGGACACCGACCGCGCGGGCCGCGGCCGCGTCACCGCCGACCGCGAAGACCCAGTTGCCGAAGCGGGTGCGCAGCAGCACCCAGCTGCCGACGAGCAGCAGGCCGAGCCACCACCAGACGGTGGCCTTGATCGTCAGCCCGCCGACGGTCACCTCGGAGGCGAACAGCCAGCGGCAGGAGGCGAAGCCCTCCATGTCGGAGATCGGCTTGGTGGAGACGGTCCCGGAGACCAGCTTGGTGACACCGAGGTTGGCGCCGGTGAGCATCAGGAAGGTGCCGAGGGTGACGATGAAGCTCGGCAGCTTGGTGCGGGCCAGCATCCACCCGTTGAAGAGGCCGACGCAGAGCGTGACGCCCAGCGAGACCAGCACGCCCACCCAGGTCACCGCGGTGAGCTGGTAGGACACCATCGACGAGGTGAGCGCGGCGGTGGTCACCAGCACGCCGGCCGAGAGGTCGAACTCGCCGCCGATCATCAGCAGCGAGATCGGCACCGCCATGATCCCGATGGTGGAGGCCGCGTACAGCACGGTGCCCATCGAGGAGACCCGCAGGAAGGGTTCGGCGGTGGCGGCGAAGACCAGGAAGACCGCGGCGGCGGCGATCAGCGCGCCCAGTTCGGGCCGGGCGGCGAGCCGGCGCAGCGCCGCCGGCCGGTCCTGGGCCAGGAGGTCGGGGGTGCTCAACGCGTCCCCCTCGCGACGTACTCGACGAGCGCGTCGGCGTCCTTCCGGGTGAGGATCTGCGGGCCGGTGGCGACCGGCTTGCCCCCGCCGAGCATGTCGAGGTTGGAGCGGTAGAGCCAGAGCAGGTCGACGCCCTCGTAGCCCTGGAGGTAGGGCTGCTGGTCGACGGCGAAGCCGACGGCGCCGGACTTGAGGCCGGACACCACCTGGGTGCCCAGGTCGAAGGTGTCGAGCTCGACCGGGCGGCGGGCGTCCTGGACGGCCTGCAGGCCGGTGGCGGCCATCGGGCCGGAGAGGGTCAGCACGGTGTCGATGGCCTGGTCGGACTGGAGCTTGGCGGAGACCGCCGCACGGGCGTCCGGCATGTTGACGCCGTCGACGTAGAGCACCTGGAAGGACCCGCCGGACGTGGCCTGGGCGCCGGAGCAGCGCTGCTCCTGCCCGACGTTGCCCTGCTCGTGGATCACGCAGAGGACGTTCTTGCGGCCCCGGGCGGACAGTTCGGTGCCGGCCGCCTGGCCGGCGGTCGACTCGTCCTGGCCGATGTGGGTGAGCGCGCCGAAGCGGGCGGAGTACTCCTGGCCCGAGTTGATGGTGATCACCGGGATGCCGGCGGCCTTGGCCTTGCCGAGCACGTCGGCCATCGCCTCGCCCTTGGCGAGGGTGACGAGCAGGCCGTCGACCTTCTGGTCGATGGCGGCCTGGACGAGCTGGACCTGGTTCTGGGTCTGCGCGTCGTTGGAGTACAGGAAGGTGATGTTGTCCTTGGCGGCGGCCTGCTCGGCGCCCTTGCGCACGGTGTCCCAGAAGGCGTCGCCGGCGCCCGCGTGGGTCACCATCGCCACCTTCCAGCGGGGGGTGGTGACGGCGCCGCCGGCGGCCGAGGCCTTGGCGCGCGCCTGCTCGGCGCGTCTGCCTCCGGTGCTGCTGCAGCCGGCTACGGCGACCACGAGGGCCAGGACGGCGCAGGCGGGCCAGAGCCGGCGGATGGGACCAGTGCGGGTTGTGCTCATGCCCATAGTCTCGCTGCCCGGCGGACGCGGCTTCGCACCGCCTCGCCCGGCGGCCGGATCCGTCCGGGCGGTATCGTGCCCTGCGGGGGATTCCTGGGAGCCCGCTGGAAGCGGCGTCCGAGCAGAGCCTGCCAGGGTGGCAGACTAGGGCGGACCCGAAAAGGGAGCAGCACGTAAACGTGATGTTCCTCTCAGGTTTCGCACAGATTCGGACGGCAACCGATCCCCGTTTCAGGCCGTCTGATGCCATTGAGGCGGCGTTCCGGGCGAGTGGGGCCCGGACGGTTTCGAACCCGGATACGAGAACTTCATGCAACTGACAGGTACGCCATTCTTCGTCTGCACGGTCATCCTCGTGCCGATCTCCATCGCGGTCGCGATGGTGCTCTGGGGCAAGGTCCGAGGGCCGCAGCCGGTGCGCATCCTGTCGAGGCTCGCCATGCTCGTGTTCTGCCAGGTCACGGCCGTGATCATGGTCTTCGTCATGGTCAACAACGCCAACCTGATCTACGGCAGCTGGGACGACCTGCTCGGCACCGGCAACCACGTCCGCGCGGTGCCCGCCGTCCCGCCGGCCGACCCGGCCCCCGGCGCGACGGCCGCCCCCGGGGTGGCGCCGACCGCCGGACCGACCGGTGCACCGGCGGGCGACGCCAAGCCCCCGGCCAACAAGGTCCAGCAGGCCTTCCGCGGCGTCGACGACCCGAAGGTGCCGGGCGACGTCCAGAAGACCGACCTCAAGGGCCAGCTGTCCGGCGTCGACGGCGAGGTGCTGGTCTGGCTGCCGCCGCAGTACAACGACCCGGCGTACAAGGACAAGAAGTTCCCGGTCGTCGAGCTGATCCCCGGCTACCCGGGCTCCTCCTCCACCTGGTACGGCACGCTCAAGGTCTCCGAGCAGCTCAAGCCGCTGATGCAGCAGGGCAAGGTGGCTCCGTTCATCCTCGTCTCGCCGCGCACCCTGCTGCTGGGCAACCGCACCGACGCCGGCTGCACCGACGTGCCGGGCAAGGTCAACGCCGACACCTGGCTGACCCGGGACGTCCCGCAGATGATCCTGGACAACTTCCGGGCCGACCCGTCCGCCGACCGCTGGGCGATCGCCGGCTACTCGGCCGGCGCGCACTGCGCCTCCAAGCTCTCGCTGGCCCACCCGAACCGCTACCGGGCCGGCGTCAGCCTCTCCGGCTACAACGACCCGGCGACCGAGAAGGACTCGCTGGTCGGCAAGGACGCGGCGCTGCGCGAGGCCAACAACCCGGTCACCATCGTCAAGCACGCCGCCCAGCCGCCGAAGGTGGCGCTGTACATCTCCGGCAACAAGGGCGACGGCTACGAGGACGGCCAGGCCATCGCGGCGGCGGCCAAGGCGCCGACCACCGTCCAGGTGGTCGAGACCACCGGCCCGCACTCCAGCGACGTCTGGAAGGACATGGTGCCGGGCGTCTTCGAGTGGCTGACCGGCGTCATCCCGGTGCAGCCGGCCCAGTAGGGGCGCGGCGGTCCTGACGGCGGAGGCCCCCGGAGCACACGCTCCGGGGGCCTCCGCCGTCAGGGCGGCACCTGCTCGGGTCGCGCCCGGGTCAGGCCAGTTCGAGCGCCAGGTAGAAGTCCACCCGGTCCTCCAGCCGGGACAGGTCACGGCCCGTCAACTCCTCGATCCGGCCGATCCGGTAGCGCAGCGTGTTGACGTGGACGTGCAGCTGCGCGGCGCACCGCGTCCACGAGCCGTCCGACCGCAGGAACGCCTCCAGGGTGCGGACCAGGTCGGCCTGGTGCTCGATGTCGTAGGCGATCACCGTGTCCAGCAGCCGGCTGCGGAAGGCCCGGCGCACCTCGTCCGGGACGGCCGCCAGCAGCAGCACGTGGGAGGCCAGTTCCTCCGGACCGGCCACGCAGACCCGGCCGACCCGGGAGGCAGCGATCCGGCGGGCGTGCCGGGCCTCCTCCAGCGCACCGCGCAGGCCGCCCGCCTCGGGGGCCGGGGCGGAGACGCCGAGGGTGATCCGGCCCTCCGAGCCGAGCCCGGCGTCCAGCGGGGCGAGCAGCTCGCGCAGGGTCTCGGCGGGGACGGCGCTGTCCAGCGCGGGCATCACCACCACGGCGCCGGTGCCCGCCCCGGCGACCAGCGCGCGGTCGGTGGCGGCGTTGAGAGCTTCCTCCAGGATCGCCCGCACCGCCCCCTCGGGCAGACCGGTGCCCTCGGCGCTCAGCACCAGCCAGGAACCGTCCGGTGCCTGCGTCCTGGGCTCGGGGCTCTCGTAGCGGGCGGCCATCGCCGAGGACGCGTACAGGGTGCGGCTGATCTCCGCCGGGTCGGCGTCCCGCTGGAGCAGGGTCAGCACCTCGTCGGCGAGGCGCCGGCGCAGCCGGCGGCCCTCGTCGCGGCGGTGCCGCTCGGCGGCGACCAGCCGGGCCAGGTTCTCGGCGAGCTGCTGGCGCTTGCCGGTCCACTCGGTGACGTCGCCGGCCACCGCCAGCACCCAGTCGGCGAGCGGCGCCTGCGCGTCGGGGGCGGCGGGCGCGGGCAGCAGCGAGTACGGGCCGACGGCCAGCCGCGCCCGGTGCGGCGGGCGGCGGCGCTGGCGCTGGGCGGCGAGGTGGGCGCGGACCAGCTGGTCGCGGTCCTCGGCGGGCAGCCGGTCGACGGGACCGGCGATCACCGCACCCGTCGGGGTGAGCACCCAGCAGTCGAGGTCGAGGTCGCCGCCGAGCAGGTCGAGGACGGCGTCGAGGCCGCCGCCGCCCGCCGCGGAGACCAGCAGCCGGTGCCGGTCGACCAGGGCCGCCAGGTCGGCGGCACGGTCGGCGGACACCTGGCGGCCGACGAACTCGGTGACCGTGCCGAAGGCGATGTCGTCGGGCACGGCCAGCAGCGGCATCCGGTGCCGGCGGCAGGCCTCCACCAGGTCCTCGGGGACCGGGCCGACCTCGGCCTCGCCGGCCGCCAGGGCGACCGCCCCGCCCGCCACGATGGTCCGCACGAACCGCTCGGAGTCGGCCGGCGCGGTGCGCCAGAGCATGCCGGTGAGGACCAGCTCGCCGCCGTGCAGGTACCGGCCCGGATCGTGCAGGTCGGTCGTCATCACGCCGCTGACCTGCCGGTCCAGCTCGTCCTCGGCCGCGAGCAGGCGCAGGCGCGGGGCGCCGGGGGCGAGCAGGTCACGGACACGCATCCGCGGGCTCCTAACGGGCTGGGGGTGGGGGTGAACGGAACCGGTCGGGCCGGTCCGGGGTGACAGTGTGCCCGAACACGCGTGCTCGGTGTTACGTCCCAACGGGTGCCCGGATCACGGGGCCGTAGCTCGGGAATCACGGCCGGATTACGGTCATAGGTAGCACCCCGCGAACGGCTGGGCTGCGGCGTCGTTCTCCTTAGAGGAACGTACAGGATGCCGGGCGGGACCACAGCCGGGGCTTCATGCCATCGGTGACTGCCAGTGGGCCCCGTCACAGCGGTTCACTGGCCACACGCCGCCGGACACACCCCGGTGACCGGGGCCCGACGCGAAGGAGACGACGCGGCGAGCAGGGCCCGAACACACGGCCCGGGCACTGTGCCCACCCGTCCGGCCGGCAACGACTTGAGGAGACACCCGCATGGAGTTCCTTCGGCCCGCCACCTGGGACGAGGCACTCGCGGCGAAGGCCGAGTACCCGGCCGCGCTGCCCATCTCGGGCGGCACGGACGTCATGGTCGAGATGAACTTCGACGTGCACCGGCCGCCCGCGATTCTCGACCTGAACCGCGTCACCGAGCTCACCGAGTGGACCGACGACGGCGAGGTCGTCCGGCTCGGCGCCGCCGTCCCCTACAGCCGGATCATCGACGAGCTGTCCGGCCCGCTGCCGGGCCTCGCCCTGGCCGCCCGCACCGTCGGCTCGCCGCAGATCCGCAACCGCGGCGGTGTCGGCGGCAACCTCGGCGCGGCCTCCCCCGCCGGCGACTCCCACCCGGCGCTGCTGGCCGCCGGCCACGACGTGTTCGTCGAGGCCGCCTCCGTGCGCGGCACCCGGCTGATCCCGATCGACGACTTCTACGTGGGGGTGAAGCGCAACTGCCTGGAGGCCGACGAGCTGATCCGCGCGGTGCGGATCCCGGTCGCGGACGGCCCGCAGCAGTTCTCGAAGATCGGCACCCGCAACGCGATGGTGATCGCGGTCTGCGCGTTCGGCTTCGCGCTGCACCCGAAGAACGGCACCGTCGGCACCGGCATCGGCTCGGCCGCCCCCACGCCGCGCCGCGCCGTCGAGGCCGAGGAGTACCTGCGGGGCGTGCTCGCCGAGCGCGGCCTCTGGGAGACCGGCGAGCTGCTGGGCGCCGAGGTCGTCCAGCGCTTCGGCGAGCTGGTCAAGGCCGCCGCCTCCCCGATCGACGACGTCCGGGGCACCGCCGACTACCGGCGGCACGCGCTCGCCGTGATGGCGCGGCGCACCCTCACCTGGACCTGGAACGACTACCGCAAGCAGATCAGGAGTGCGGCATGAGGGTCACTTTCACCGCCAACGGCAAGCCGGTCGAGGCCGACGACGTCTGGGAGGGCGAGAGCCTGCTCTACGTGCTGCGCGAGCGGGTCGGCCTGCCCGGCTCCAAGAACGCCTGCGAGCAGGGCGAGTGCGGCTCCTGCACGGTCTACCTGGACGGGGTGCCGGTCTGCTCCTGCCTGGTCGCGGCCGGCCAGGTGCAGGACCGCGAGGTGCGCACCGTCGAGGGGCTCGGCGGCGAGGACGGCGAGCTGGGCCTGGTCCAGCAGGCGTTCGTGGACGCCGGCGCCGTCCAGTGCGGCTTCTGCACGCCGGGCCTGCTGGTGCAGACCGACGCGCTGCTGGAGCAGGACTCCCAGCCGTCCGACTCCGACATCCGGGAGGCGCTCTCGGGCAACCTGTGCCGCTGCACCGGCTACGAGAAGATCATGGACGCGGTGCGGCTGGCGTCCGCCCGCAAGTGCGCGGGCAAGGCGGTCGCGGAATGAGCACCAAGTCGAACGCCCGGACGGACGCGCGGGCCGCCGCGCGGACCATCCAGGGGCAGAAGAACCTCCAGGACATCCGGCAGGCCAGCAAGGACGGCATCGGCGGCTCGCCGCTGCGCCCCGACGGCACGCTGAAGGTGCGCGGCGAGTTCGCGTACTCCTCCGACCTGTGGCACGAGGACATGCTCTGGGGCATGGCGCTGCGCTCGCCGCACCCCCGGGCGAACATCCTGGGCGTGGACGTCTCCGAGGCGCTCACCGTGCCGGGCGTCTACGCCGTCCTCACCCACGAGGACATCCCCGGGGCCAAGTACTACGGCCTGGAGATCGCCGACCAGCCGGCCCTGGCGATCGACAAGATCCGCTACCACGGCGAGGCGATCGCACTGGTCGCGGCCGACCACCCGGAGACCGCCCGGCGCGCGGTGAAGAAGATCAGGGTCGAGTACGAGGTGCTCACCCCGATCGTCACCGAGGAGCAGTGCCTCGACCCGGAGACGCACGGCTACGTGCACGAGCCGCACGAGTACAAGTCGCACGCCCACGGCAACATCTGCCACGAGCAGCGGCTGGTGTCCGGCCTGGGGGTGACCGACGAGGTGCGGGCGCTGGCCGACGTGGTCGTCTCCGGCACGTACGAGGTCGGCATGCAGGACCAGGCCTTCCTGGGCCCGGAGTCCGGGCTGGCCGTGCCCGCCGAGGACGGCGGCATCGACCTCTACATCGCCACCCAGTGGCTGCACGTGGACCGCCAGCAGATCGCGCCGGTGCTCGGCCTGCCGGAGGAGAAGGTCCGGCTCACCCTGGCCGGCGTCGGCGGCGCCTTCGGCGGCCGCGAGGACCTCTCGATGCAGATCCACGCCTGCCTGCTGGCCCAGCGCACCGACAAGCCGGTCAAGATCGTCTACGCCCGGGACGAGTCCTTCTTCGGCCACGTCCACCGCCACCCGGCGAGGATGTTCTACGAGCACGGCGCCACCCGGGACGGCAAGCTGGTCTACGCCGACGCCCGGATCGTGCTGGACGGCGGCGCGTACGCCTCGGCGTCGCCCGCCGTGGTCGGCAACGCGGCCTCGCTCGGGCACGGCCCGTACGTGATCCCGAACGTGCGGATGCACGCCGTCGCGCTGTACAGCAACAACCCGTCCTGCGGGGCGATGCGCGGCTTCGGCGCCGTCCAGGCGGCCTTCGGCTACGAGACCCAGATGGACCGGCTCGCCGCCGAACTCGGCATGGACCCGGTCGAGTTGCGGCAGCTCAACGCGGTGAAGCAGGGTGACCTGATGCCCACCGGCCAGGAGATCGACGCGCCCGCCCCGGTCGCCGACCTGCTCCAGCGGGTCAAGGACATGCCGCTTCCGCCGCCGCTCGACCTGGAGGACCTGGACGTCCGGCAGCTGCCCGGCGCGCTCTCCAACACCTCGCACGGCGAGGGTATCGTGCGCGGCGTCGGCTACTCCGTCGGCATCAAGAACGTCGGCTTCTCCGAGGGCTTCGACGACTACTCCACCGCCCGGGTCCGGCTGGAGGTCATCGGCGGCGAGCCGGTCGCCCTCGTGCACACCGCGATGGCCGAGGTCGGCCAGGGCGGCGTCACCGTGCACGCGCAGATCGCCCGCACCGAGCTCGGCGTCGAGCAGGTCACCATCCACCCGGCCGACACCGGGATCGGCTCGGCCGGTTCCACCTCGGCGTCCCGGCAGACCTACATGACCGGCGGCGCCGTCAAGCTCGCGGCCGAGGCCGTCCGGCACGCGCTGATCGAGAAGGGCCGGAGCCGCTACGGCTGGACCCAGAAGGACATCACGCTGGCCGGCGGCAAGGTGGTGTCGGCGTCGGCCGGCCCGCTGGTTTCCATGGTCGACCTGCTCGGCGACGACGCGATCGACCTCACCAGGGAGCACCACCACCGCCCGACCGTGCCGTTCGACAAGGAGACCGGGCAGGGCTTCGGCCACGTCCAGTACACCTTCTGCGCCAACCGCGCGGTGGTCGACGTGGACGTCGAACTGGGCCTGGTCAAGGTGGTCGAGCTGACCGCCGTCCAGGACGTCGGAAAGGCGCTCAACCCGCTCTCCGTGGTCGGCCAGATCCAGGGCGGCTGCACGCAGGCGCTCGGGCTGGCCGTGATGGAGGAGATCATCGTCAGGGACGGGAAGGTGCGCAACGCGTCCTTCACCGACTACCTGATCCCGACCATCCTGGACACCCCGCCGATCCCGGTCGAGATCCTCGAACTCCCCGACCCCAACGCGCCGTACGGGCTGCGCGGGGTGGGCGAGGCGCCGACCGTCTCGGCGACGCCGTCCATCGTGGCCGCCATCCGCAACGCCACCGGCCTGGCGCTGAGGCGGATCCCGGTCCGGCCCGAGCACCTCACCACCGAACGGCCCGGGGCGCTGTAGCCGCGGGCCCACGGACCTCCCCGGGGCGGCGACCGTCTTCCCCGCCGCCCCGGGGCGCACCACCCGTACGTCCCGTACCACCAGTACGTCCTGTACCACCGGCGCGTTCGCGCACCACCCGTGCCCCCCGCACGTGCCAGCACGTCCCAGCACCACGGACCGCCGCCTCCCACGCCGGGGCTCTGCGGCGGCCCGGACCACCCGTGCACCCGTGAGTCGAAACGTCCCCCTGTGCCACAACTCCATTGACTGGCTGTCAGGTCGGCTCGCCCACCCCAACCCCCTTTGACACTTGGGAGTGGACATGACCAGGATCCCCACGGAGCCCGGCACCACTGAAGACAGACCCGCCGAACCCACCGCGGACGACACCCCCACGTCGACCCCGGCGGCCCCGCCCAGGAACACGCTGGACGCCTATTTCAAGATCTCCGCCCGGGGATCGACCCTCGCCAACGAACTGCGCGGCGGCCTCACCACCTTCATGGCGATGGCCTACATCATCCTGCTCAACCCGCTCATCCTGAGCGGCGCCGACGTCACCGGTGCCAAGCTGGACCACGCCGCGCTCACCACCGCCACCGCCCTCGCGGCAGCGGTCACCACCGTCCTGATGGGCCTGGTCGGCAACGTGCCGCTCGCCCTCGCCGCCGGCCTCTCCGTCTCCGGCGCCGTCTCGGCACTGGTCGTCCCGCACACCACCTGGCCGCAGGCGATGGGCCTGTGCGTCATCTACGGCCTGCTGATCGTGCTGCTGGTGGTGTCCGGCCTGCGCGAGAAGATCATGAACGGCATACCGCTGGCGCTCAAGCACGCCATCACCATCGGCATCGGGCTCTTCGTCACCGTCATCGGCCTCTACAAGGCCGGGTTCATGCACACCGGCGGACCCACCCCGCTCTCACTCGGCCCGACCGGCGAACTCGCCGGCTGGCCGGTGCTGGTCTTCTGCGTCACCCTGCTCGCCATCTTCGTCCTGATGGCCCGCAACGTGCGCGGCGCCATCCTGATCGGCATCGCCGGGGGCACCGTCCTCGCCGTGATCGTCAACAAGGCCGCCGGCGTCCCCGCCCAGGCCTGGCGCAACTCCGTACCCGTCTGGCCCGGATCGCCCGTCTCCGCCCCCGACTTCAGCCTCTTCGGCGACGTCGACCTGTTCGGCGCCTTCGGCGGCAAGGGCATGGGCGCGATCAGCGCCTCGGTCGCCGTCTTCACCCTCGTCCTCGCCGGGTTCTTCGACGCGATGGCCACCATCATCGGCGTCGGCACCGAAGCCGGCCTCGCCGACAAGCGCGGCCGGATGCCCGGCCTCTCCAAGGCGCTGTTCGTCGACGGCGCCGGCGGCGCGGTCGGCGGCCTCGCCGGCGCCTCCGGCCAGACCGTCTTCGTCGAGTCCGCCACCGGCGTCGGCGACGGCGCCCGCACCGGCCTCGCCTCCACCGTCACCGGCGGACTCTTCGCCCTGATGCTGTTCTTCTCGCCGCTGGCCGGCATCGTCCCGGTCGAGGTCGCCTCCGCCGCCCTCGTCGTCATCGGCTCGATGATGATGAGCCAGGCCCGGCACATCGACTGGTCCGACCGCGAGGTGGCCATCCCCGCCTTCCTCACCTGCGTCCTGATGCCGTTCACCTACAGCATCACCGCCGGGGTCGCCGCCGGGGTCATCTCCTACACGGTGATCAAGGCCGGCCAGGGCAGGTGGCGCGAGCCCGGTGCGCTGATGTGGATCCTGACCGCCGTCTTCCTCGTCTACTTCGCGCTCACCCCGGTCAAGTCCTGGCTGGGCGTGCACTGACCGACCCGTCCGAAGCGGTACCGCCGCCGTACGGGATCGTTCTCCCGTACGGCGGCCCGCCCGTCCCGTCGGCCGGCGTTCCCGCCCGTCGGCAGTCCCGTCGGCGGGCACGTCGGCGGGCAGGTCGGCCGTCCCGTCGGCCGGTCCTCCGTCCGCGCCCGCCGACCCCTCTGCGGCTACCCTCGAAAGCGACAAGGAGCTCCCGCCATGCAGGACATCGCCGAGCAGCTGAAGGCCTGGCACGCGTCCGGCCGCGCCTTCGCCGTGGCCACGGTGGTCGGGGTCTCCGGCAGCGCGCCGCGCGACCCGGGCGCCGCGCTCGCCGTCGACGCCCACGGCGAGGCGATCGGCAGCGTCTCCGGCGGGTGCGTCGAGGGCGCCGTCTACGAGCTCTGCCAGGCCGCCCTGGAATCCGGCCGGCCCGTGCTGGAGCGGTTCGGCTACAGCGACGAGGACGCCTTCGCCGTCGGCCTGACCTGCGGCGGCATCATCGACGTCTTCGTCCAGCCGGTCCTCCCCGGCGCCGACCCGGCGCTCGACACCGGCCTCGCCGCCGTCGCCGCCGGCACCCCGGTCGCCCTCGCCCGGGCCATCACCGGCCCCACCGCCCTGATCGGCGCCACGATCGCCGTCACCGCCGGCACCCACCACGGCTCCCTCTCCCCCGCCCCCACCACCGTGGCCGCCCTCGAACGGGCCCTCGTCGCCGAGGCCCGGGCCATGCTCGACGCCGGACGCACCGGACAGCTGGTGCTCGGCCTCGACGGACGCCCCTGCGACGAACAGGAGCGCGGCACCGTGACCTTCTTCGTCGAGTCCTACGTGCCCGCGCCGCGGATGCTGGTCTTCGGCGCGATCGACTTCGCGGCCGCGGTCGTCCGGATCGGCAAGTTCCTCGGCTACCACGTCACCGTCTGCGACGCCCGCCCCGTCTTCGCCACCCGGCGGCGCTTCCCCGACGCCGACCAGGTCGTCGTCGACTGGCCGCACCGCTACCTCGACTCCCAGCTCGACCGGATCGACGGCCGCACCGTGCTCTGCGTGCTCACCCACGACGCCAAGTTCGACATCCCGCTGCTGGAACGCGCGCTCCGGCTCCCGGTCGGCTACGTCGGCGCGATGGGCTCCCGCCGCACCCACCACGACCGGGAGGCCCGGCTGCGCGAGAGCGGCCTCACCGACACCGAGATCGGCCGGCTGCGCTCCCCCATCGGCCTGGACCTCGGCGCCCGCACCCCCGAGGAGACCGCCGTGTCGGTGGCCGCCGAGATCGTCGCCCACCGGCGGGGCGGCAGCTGCCTGCCGCTCAGCGCCGGGGACGGGCCGATCCACCACGACCTGGCGCTCGCGGAGGGCCCGGCGGACGCGGCCGGCGCAGCGGAGCCGACGGCGCCGGAGCGGGTGCGGAAGCCGCACGCGGCCTGACCGGCCCCGGGCGGGACCGGGCGGGACCGGGCGGGACCGGGCCGGACCGCCGAGCCGGGTCACGCCGGGTCGGTCACCGGACCACGGTGTAGGCCTCGCAGATCAGCGGCGGCGCCGACTCGACGCCGAGCTCCCGCAGGATCGGCAGCAGCACCGCCCCGAACTGCTCGAACGCCTCCCGCGACTCCCAGACGTCCGTGACGTGCCAGCCCCGACCGTCCGGGTTCGGCCCCGACACGTGCAGCACCAGCCCGCGCACCGGCCAGTCCGCCGGGCTGTTCAGCCCCGCGCCGCCGGTCAGCCGGTCCACCGCCTCGTCGTACTGGGCCCGGGAGAGGTCGGGGAAGTCGAAGGTCACGATGATCGCCATGGGTGCTCCTGTCCGCGCCGGGGTGGCGCTCCCAGTGCAGCCCGCGCTCCTCCGGCCGGCCACCCCGGTTCCGCCGCGCGGGTGACGTTGCGTGGCCGCCGCGGCAGCGGGAGCCTGGAGGGGAGGACTCACCCCGAGCCCGGGGAAGGAGCACCACCATGCGTGCCCTGCTGGAGATCGAACTCGACACCGCGACGGCCAACCAGGTCATCAGGGACGGCACCGCCGCCGAGAAGCTCGGCCGGATGACGGCCGACCTCAAGCCCCAGGCCGTCTACGCCTTCGCCCGCCACGGCCGGCGCTGCCAGCTCATCGTCGTCGACATACCCGACGAGGCCTCGCTGCCGTCCCTCTGCGAGCCGTTCTGGCTGGAGTTCAACGCCACCGTCGACGTGCACATCTGCATGGACGCCGACGAACTGCGCGAGGGCCTGAGCCGCCTCGGCGGCTGAACCGGCGGCCGGACGGCGGCCGACCCGGCGGCGCTACTCCGAGACCGCCAGCCGCACCCCGAAGCCCACCACCACCAGACCGGTCACCCGGTCCATCGCCCGGCGCGCCGCCGGCCTGCGCAGCCACCCGCGCACCACCTGGGCGAAGCCCACCAGGACCGCCGACCAGAGCAGCCCCTCCAGCACGTGCACGCAGGTCAGCGCCACACCGGCGGCGAAGTGCGGCGCCCCCGCCGGGATGAACTGCGGCAGCACCGCCACGTAGAAGACGCCGACCTTGGGGTTGAGCAGGTTGGTCAGCGTCCCGCGCCGCCAGCCGTGCGCCAGCCCGCCGCCGGACGGCTGCGCCTCCTCCGGCTCGGCGTCGCCGCCCTTGCTCCGGAGCATCCCGATCCCCATCCACACCAGGTACGCGGCGCCCGCCCACCGCAGGATCTCGTACGCCAGCTGCGAGGCGGTGAGCAGCGCCGTGACGCCCGCCGAGGTGAGCGTCCCCCAGAGCAGCGTCCCGGTCTGGATGCCCAGGACCACCCCCCACGCCTGGCGCCGGTGCCCCAGCGCGGAGGTGCGCAGGATCAGCGCGGTGTCGAGCCCGGGCGTGAGGGTCAGCAGCCCCACGACGAAGGCGAAGGACCAGAGGGCGGTGCTCATCTCCATGGTCCGTGATCGTACGGGCCGCCCCGCCCCGCACACGGACCATTTTCCGGCGGGCCCCGACGGCGGGCGGGCGCGCCCACTCCCCGCCACTCATGACTTCAGTCAGCCGTCCCGGGTGGGACGACCCAGCGGGTGGGCTGGCCGGTCACGGTCGCGATCATGTCGTAGTCGCCGTCGTAGTGCAGTACCGCCACGCCGTGCCGTTCCGCCGTGGCAGCGATGACGAGGTCCGCGACGGACAGGGCTCGCCAATTGCCCGCCGCCGTCAGCGCGGCCTGCACCTCGATGGCCCTGTCCCAGACCTCGTCGGGTGTCGCCAGCCAGTCGAACCCGC
The DNA here is from genome assembly GCF_056437345.1 of Kitasatospora sp. NPDC042419. Classification (NCBI taxonomy): domain Bacteria; kingdom Bacillati; phylum Actinomycetota; class Actinomycetes; order Kitasatosporales; family Streptomycetaceae; genus Kitasatospora; species Kitasatospora sp. NPDC042419. Next base: position 328,447 of record NZ_JBWKAW010000004.1, on the reverse strand, counting down.
TGAGGCCCTCGCGAATGCGCAGGGCATCCGCCTTGGAACGGGCGCTGTGCATGATCTCCAGCTCGACGGCACCGCAGACAGCGAGCAGCCCGGCGTTCTGGAGCGGTTCGATCACCGCTCGGACCACCGGCTTCGGGTACCGCGCGAATGCCGACTTGTCGATCAGAAAGCGCTCACTCACCGTGGTCCGCCGGACCGGTCAGGTCAGGCAGCCCCCCTTCGGCAAGCCAGTTGAGAAAGGACTCGCGCTTCCGACGGTTGACCGCGTCCTTCAGGGCGGCATTCACCGTCGCCACCTTGGTGGTCGTCCCGAAGATCTCTGCGGCCTCGGCCAACAGCTCGTCCTTGACGTCTATCACGGTGCGGGTCATGGCGGACCTCCGGAATCGAAGAGCCTGTGGTGATATCGAAATTCATCGTACTCGATATCGCGGCCACACCGGCTCAGGTCACGTTGAGGCGGGCGGCCAGGCGGAGCAGGCCCGGGGAGAGGCGGGAGAGGAAGCGGGCGGCCTTGGCCTCCGGGGTGACGGGGACGACCGGCTTCCCGGTGCGGACGGCGTGCAGGATGGCGGTGGCCACCTTCTCGGGCGGGAAGCCGCGGCGGGCGTAGAGCCTGGCGGCGCGGGCCTGCTTGGCCGCCTGCTGGTCGGCGGTGGTGGCGGAGAAGGTGGAGGTGCGGGTGATGTTGGTGTTGACGATGCCCGGGCAGATCGTGGAGACGCCGATGCCGTGGCCGGCCAGCTCGGCGCGCAGGCAGTCGGAGAGCATGAAGACCGCGGCCTTGCTGGTCGCGTAGGCCGTGAGCGCCTTGGACGGCAGGTAGGCGGCGGCCGAGGCCAGGTTGACGATGTGGCCGCCCTCGCCGCGGTCGGCCATCAGGGCTCCGAACGCGCGGCAGCCGTGGATGACGCCCCAGAGGTTGACGTCCAGGACGCGCTGCCACTCCTTCTCGGTGGTTTCGAGGAACGTCCCCGAGTGGCCGATGCCCGCGTTGTTGACGACCACGTCCGGCACCCCGTGCTCGGCCGCGACCTGCTGGGCGAACGCGTCGACGGCTGCGCCGTCGCTCACGTCGACCCGGTAGGCGTGGGCGGGCGGGCCGATCAGGGCGGCGAGTTCGGCGGTGCGGCGGGCCGCGTCGAGGTCGAGGTCGCAGACCACCACCCGGGCGCCGTCCTCGGCGAAGGCGAGCGCGGTGGCCCGGCCGATGCCGCTGCCGCCGCCGGTGACGACGACCAGCCGGCCGTCCCCGGCGGCGCGGCCGTCCGCGGCACGGTCCTGGCCGGACCCGACGCGGGCGACGTGTTCACGGACCATCCCGGCCACGGCGGTTCCCTTCTCCAGCAGTGCGGACCAGTGGGTGGCGCGCAGGGTCCGGCGGGTCAGCCTGGGCACCCAGCGCTCCAGCCCCTCGGAGAGGTAGGTGCCGACGTAGTGGTCCTGGGTGAGGGTGATCAGCTGGACCGGCACCTCGGTGGGCCGCTCGCGCGGATTGCGCAGGGTGGGCCGCATGTTGGCCCGGTAGAGCTCGATGCCGCGCACCGCGTCCCGGCGCAGCGTGGGCTGCGGGTGGCCGGGGCGCGGGGTGACGGCCTCCAGGTCGCGCAGCACCCGCGGCCAGGCGCGGGCGAGACCGAGCCGCCAGACTCCGGGGGCGAGGAACGGCAGGTGGAAGGCGGTGATGTACCAGGAGTGGGCGCCCTGGGCGAGCAGCTGCTTCAGGTGGCGCGGGGTGGGGCGGCGGAACCGGTCGCGCAGCCAGTACCCCATGTGGTCGAGGCAGGGCCCGGACATCGTGGTGTAGGAGGCGAGCCGCGCCTCGGCACCGGGGGTGGTGACGGCCTCCCAGGACTGCAGCGAGCCCCAGTCGTGGGCGACCACGTGCACCGGGCGGCCGGGGCTGACCGCGTCCGCGACGGCGAACAGGTCGGCGGCCAGCCGCTCCAGGCGGTAGCCCGCGCGGTCGGCCGGGACGCCGGAGGCACCGGCGCCGCGGACGTCGTAGCGGACCACGTGGTGGTCGCGGGCGAGGTCGGCGGCGACGTCGTCCCAGACCACGTGGGTGTCCGGGTAGCCGTGCACCAGCAGGACGGTGGGGGCGGCGGGGTCGCCGTCCTCGAAGACGGCGAGCGGCAGGCCGCCGGAGTGGACGGTGCGGCGGCGGGTCGCGGCGGGGTACGGCACCCCGGGGGCCGGGTGCCCGGCGCGGCCGGTGTCGCCGCCGGTGGCACTGCCGGTGTCGTGGCCGGTGTCGTGCTCGGTGTGGCGGCCGGAGTCGCGGCTGGTCGTCATCGGGTCGCCTCCTGGGCGGTCGTGGCGGCGGCGGTCGTGGCAGCGGCGGTCGTCGCGGCGGCCGCCGTCCAGCGGCGGACGTGCGGCAGGTCGTCGTCGAGCCAGTACGCGTCGTCCTCGGTGACCACCAGCAGCTCCTCGAACTTGATGCCGACCTCCCGGAAGCCGATGTGCGGCTCCACCGCCCAGAGGCCCGGGGTGGGCGCGTGCCGGGAGGAGCGGCCGTCCGCCCAGAGCGGGGAACGGCCGTGCAGGCGCTCGCTGATCAGCTCGCGGCCGAGCGTCTGGAGTGTACGCACACCGAAGCCGAAGACGTTCACCCCGGCCGGGCCGCGGGCGGTCGTCCGGGTGACCTGATGGCCGATCACCCGGCCCGGGTAGACGCGGTGGCGGTTGTCGTAGCCGTGCGCCTCGATCTGCGCGTCGACCGCCGCGTACACCTCGGCGAGCGGCTTGCGGGCGCGGACCTCGGCGAGGATCAGCTCGCGGTAGACCTGCAGGTCGGCGGCGAGGCGGTCCCAGACGCGGTTCTCGCCGACCTTGCCGCCGTAGCCGATGTCGGCGGTGTAGCCGTCGACGACGGGCGCGCAGTCCAGCACGTACGGCATGCCCTCGGTCAGGCGGCGGTTGCCGGCGAAGAACTGCAGCGGGGTGCGGAAGTGCCGGAACGCCGTCCGGTCGCCGAACCAGGCGAACGGGACGTGGAAGAAGTCCTGCACCCCGGCCGCGACCAGCCGGCGGCGCAGCTCGGCGGTGGCCTGCCGCTCGGTGACGCCCGGTTCGATCCAGGCGGCCACCTCCTCGGCGCAGTGGTAGGCCAGCTGCTGGGTCTCCCGGAAGCGGGCGAGGTCGTGCTCGGTGTAGGGGAAGGCGGGGGTGCGCGGCACGGCGGAGTCTCCTTCTGGGGGGATCGGCGGCCTGGGCCCCAGGGCGGCTTTGCAAAGTCCCGGCGGGACTTTGCAAAGCCGCCCTACGGCCGGGGCTGGTCGGGCGCGCCCTGGACGTCGAGCACGAGGGTCTCGCCCGCGGCGGCCCGGGAGACGCAGGGCAGCAGGGCTCCGGCGGCCCGCTGTTCGGCGGTGAGGCGGCGGTCGCGGTGGTCGGCGGTGCCGGCCAGCAGCCGGACCTCGCAGGTGCCGCAGAAGCCCTGGTGGCAGGAGTACGCCAGATCGGGGCGGACCTCCCGGAGCACGTCCAGGGCGGAACGGTCGGCGGGGACGTCGAGGGCCGGGCCGTCGGCGCCGAGGCGCACGGTGAACGGCTCGCCGTCGGTGATCGGGGCCGCGCCGAACCGTTCGAAGTGGAGGGAGGCGGCGGGCGACCCGTCGAGGGCCCGCTGGACGGCGGCGAGCATCGGGGCCGGGCCGCAGCAGTAGACGGCCGCGCCGCGCGGGGCGTGGGCGAGCAGCTCGGCACCGGTGGGCGGGCCGCCGTGTCCGTCGTCGGCGCGCAGGTGGACCCGGTCCGGGTCCAGCGCCCGCAGCTCGTCCGCGAACGGGAGGGTGTCGGCGCTGCGGCCGACGTGGACGAGGTGCCAGTCCAGGCCGTGCCGGCGGGCCTCGCGGACCATCGGGAGCAGCGGGGTGATGCCGATGCCGCCGGCCAGCAGGAGGACGGCCGGTTCGGCGCAGAAGGCGAAGCCGTTGCGTGGCCGGCGGGCGGTCAGCCGGGTGCCGGGGTGGAGGGTGTCGTGGATCTCCACGGAGCCGCCGCCGCCCGCGGGCAGGCGGCGGACCGCGATCCGGTACGCGGTGGGGTCGGCCGGGTCGCCGCAGAGCGAGTAGTGGCGCTCGCGGCCGGAGGGCAGGGCGAGCCGCAGGTGGGCGCCGGGCTGCCAGGGCGGGAGCGGACCGCCGGAGGGGTCGGCGAGGGTGAGCTCGACGACGTCGGTCGCGGCCGGGCGCCGGGCGGTGACGACCAGTTGGAGCGCCGGGGTGGGGCGGCTGAACGGGCGGCGGGGGCTGCGGCGGAGCAGCGGGCCGCCGAGGGCGGGGCTGTAGCGGTCGCCGAAGGCGGTGAGGAAGCGGAAGAAGGTGTCGGCGCGCGGGCGGCCGTAGAGGTCGGGGGGCGGGGTGCGCAGGTCCATCCGGCGGGGTCCTTGGTCCTTGGGTCCTTGGCGGCGGTGGTGCTGGGGCCGGTGAGGGCGGGGCGGCCGGTGAGAGCGGGCCGCCGGTGAAAGCGGGGGCGGCCGGTGAGAGCGGGCGGCGGGGCGGCGCGGGTCCGGCGGCGGGTGGCCGCCGTCCGTCAGCTCCCGGCGGCGGCGCGGGCGGCCGGGGAGGTGGCGAGGTAGCCGAGGGCCTGGCTGGAGGAGCCCTCCTGGGTGGGGTGGTAGCCGGGCCGGAGGTAGCGCAGGCCGGAGCGGATCGACCGGACCGGATCGGGCAGCAGGCCGCGCTTGGCGATCCGGCCCGCCTCGCGCCAGGTCGGCTTGAGCCGCCCGTCCAGGGTCGGGTCGGCGGCGAGCAGGAAGCGGGCGCCGCGTACCCAGAGGTGGACGAGGAGCGGCCCGGAGATCGCCATGCCGCGCACCCGCCGCAGGTAGCCGGGGTCCAGGTGGACCATCAGGTCGAAGGCGACGCTGCGGTGTTCGACCTCCTCGGCGCCGTGCCAGCGCAGCAGGTCGAGCATGGTCGGGTCGGCCTCGGCCCGGTCCAGCCCCGGGGAGTTGAGCGCCCAGTTCCCGAGGAAGGCGGTGAAGTGCTCGATCGCGGCGACGAAGGCGACCCGTTCGATGATGTTCTCGCGCTGCCGGGCGGGCGTCAGGCCGGGCTTGTCGCCGAGGACCCGCTGGAACAGCCAGGAGATCTGCCGCACGTACGGGCGGGGGTCGAGGCCCTGCCCGAGCAGGTGGTCGAGGACCTCCTGGTGGGCCTCGGCGTGGATGGCCTCCTGGCCGATGAAGCCGAGCACCTCGTCCCGCAGTTGCTCGTCCCGGATCAGCGGCAGCGCCTCCTTGAACACCTTGACGAACCAGCGTTCGCCCTCGGGGAGGAGGAGGTGCAGGACGTTGATGACGTGGGTGGCCATCGGCTCGTCGGGGATCCAGTGCAGGGGCAGTCCGGCCCAGTCGAAGCGGACGTCGCGGGGCTCCAGGACGAGGCTCTCGTGCACGCGGACGGCCGGCGCGGCGAGGGCGGGGACGGGGGTGGAGCTGGGCATGGGAGGGCCCTCCTGACCTGCGGGTGGCGGCTCGACTCGGCAAAACGTACTCGCGGGTAGTGCGCGCCACAAGGGGTTCGACACCTCTTATCGACATCGAGTCTAATAAGTGATGCGCACCGCGACGGGTCCGGTGGAACACCCGGCGCGCGACGGCGCGGAACTCCCCGGAAAACGCGAGGACCCCGCCGGATGCGACGGGGTCCCGTGAGCCTGGCCGGAGCGTCAGACCGCCATGGCCAGCATCAGCGGCGCGGCCCGGACGGCGAGCAGCTCGGCGGCCGCCTTCAGCCGGTGCACGTTGTCCACCGGCATCGAGGTGGCGAGGCAGCCGACGGTGCTGCCGGCCGTGACCGGGACGGCGGCGCAGACCGTGCCGAGCGCGTACTCCTGGATGTCCAGCACCGGAACGGTGGCCGGCTGGCGCTCCAGACGGTGCATCAGCTGGTCGGCGTCGGTGACCGTCCGGGAGGTCAGCCGGGCCACCGGGTGCCGGGAGAGGTGGTCGCGGCGGGCGTCGTGGTCGAGCTGGCTGAGCAGGCACTTGCCGATCGCACTGGCGTGCGCGGTGGCCCGGAAGTCCACCCACTCCTGCACCGCCGGCGCGTGGTCGGCCGCCGAGACCGCCTCCACCGACAACTCGCCGTCGTGGTAGCGGGTGAAGTACACCGCCGCACCCAACTCGTCTCTCAGCTCGGCGAGTTTGCGGTCCAGCCGGGCCCGGACCAGCTGCTCCCGGTTCTGCTGGCCGAGCAGCGCGAAGGTGCCGCCGAGCACCCAACCGCCGTCCTGGCACTGGAGGTAGCCCTCGATCTCCAGGATCTCGGCGAGCCGGCGGACCGTCGGCAGTCCGAGGGACGTCTCCCGGGCGAGCGTGACCAGGGTCGCCCCGCCCGGGTGCCGGTCGACCGCCTCCAGCAGTCTGAGGGCATGCTGCAGGGAGGTGAACGGACCGGGCAGGCCCTGGGCCGGCGCGGCGTGGCGACCGGGGGCTGGTGTCGACATGTCGTCCCCTTCCGATGTCCCCCCGCAGGTGCTACCGGCGGGTGGTGTCCAGCCTATCCACCGCCGGACACAGTCATCCTCCCCTCTGCGGATTTTCGTGCAGGTGCGGTGAAGTACTTGACGGGCATATGCCCCGCCGGTGCCGTCCCGCCCCACCCGTCCGCCCGGCCGCCCGTCCGCCCGCGGAGTACTGACGGTCCGTTCAGTGCCGGACGACCGGAAGCCGCTCCGGGCCGCCGGACCGCGAACGGGCACCGGGCCGCTCCCTCACTGCCGGAGGGAACGGCCCGGTCGGGGGGCGGCGCCGGGGTGCGGGCCCCGGCGGCCGGTGAGGGTGGTTCGCGGGCTCAGCCCTCGTCGCGGGCTCAGCCCTCGTCGCCGGCCCGGAGCCTGCCGACCGCGGCTTCCAGGCGGGCGCCGTACTCCTCGTCGGCGGCGTGGAAGTGGGCGAGGTTCCTCTCGACGACGTCGTCGCGGGAGACCTGGGCCAGGAAGCCGGCCAGGTTGTCGATCAGGCGGGCCTTCTCGCCCTCCGACATCAGCCGGTAGAGCTCGCCCGCCTGGAAGAAGTCGTCGTCCTTGGTGTGGGCGGGGGTGGTGTGGGTGCCGGTCCAGCCGTTCAGCTCGGTCGGCGCGGCGAGCGCGGCGTCGGTCTGGGCCGGGCCGTCGTAGGAGTTGGGCTCGTAGTTCCTGGCGCGGCCGGCCGGGTTGAGCGCGTGCAGGCCGTCCCGGCCGTAGTTGGCGGCCTCGGTGGCGCGCGGGGCGTTGACCGGCAGCTGGGTGTGGTTCACGCCGAGCCGGTAGCGCTGGGCGTCGGCGTAGGCGAACAGGCGGCCCTGCAGCATCCTGTCCGGGGACGGGCCGATGCCGGGCACGAAGTTGTTCGGGGAGAACGCGGACTGCTCGACCTCGGAGAAGACGTTCTCGGGGTTGCGGTTGAGGACCAGGCGGCCGACCTTGACCAGCGGGTAGTCGGCGTGCGGCCAGACCTTGGTGAGGTCGAAGGGGTTGAACCGGTAGTCGGCGGCCTCGGCGACCGGCATCAGCTGGACGTACAGCGTCCAGGACGGGAACACGCCGCGCTCGATGGCCTGGTGGAGGTCGCGCTGGTGGCTGTCTGCGTCGCCGCCGACCGCCTCGGCGGCCTGGCCGGCGTCCAGCGAGCGGATGCCCTGGTTGGTCTTGAAGTGGTACTTCACCCAGTGGGCCTCGCCCTGCTCGTTGACCCACTGGTAGGTGTGCGAGCCGTAGCCGTTCATGTGGCGGTAGGACGCGGGGATGCCGCGGTCGCCGAACAGCCAGGTGATCTGGTGCGTCGAGGCCGGCGAGTGGGCCCAGAAGTCCCAGACGTTGTCGGCCTCCTGGACACCGGTGTACGGGTCGCGCTTCTGCGAGTGGATGAAGTCCGGGAACTTCAGCGGGTCCTTGATGAAGAAGACCGGGGTGTTGTTGCCGACGAGGTCGTAGTTCCCCTCCTCGGTGTAGAACTTGACCGCGAAGCCGCGCGGGTCGCGGACCGCGTCGTTGGAGCCGAGGTTGCCCGCGACGGTGGAGAAGCGGAGGAACACCTCGGTGCGCTTGCCGACCTCGGCGAGGAAGGCGGCCCGGGTGTACGGCGAGACCTCGTCGGTGACCTCGAAGTAGCCGTACGCGCCGGAGCCACGGGCGTGCACGACGCGCTCCGGGATCCGCTCGCGGTTGAACCGGGCCAGCTTCTCCAGCAGTTGCTGGTCCTGGATCAGCAGCGGGCCGTAGGCGCCGGCCGAGGCCGAGTTCTGGTTGTCGGCGACCGGGGCGCCGGACTCCGTGGTCAGGGTCTTGGGCATGACGGGTCCTTCTGGTGTCGATAAGGGTGGTGCACGGAGAGGGATGTGACGCCGCCCCGGATGCCGCCGGGGCGCTGCCGGTTCAGAGGCCGAGCAGGCGCCAGGCGGCCGAGCGGCGGCGGGAGGAGTGCTCGCCGTCGGGGCCGTCGGCCGGGCCGAGCGCGGCCACGGCGGCGCGGGCGGCGACCGGGTCGGCCAGCGGGCGGGCCGCGGCGAGTTCGGCGGCCTCGGCGGCGGTGAGGCCGGCCCCGGTGAGCGCGGCGGCGGCCTCGGCGGCCGGGAGGGCGTCGAACCAGCGCAGTGCGAGGGCGGCCCGGCCGGCCTCGGTGAGGCGGCCGGTGAGGCGCAGGCGGGCGAGGCCGCCGTCGGGGTACACGTTGATCCGCACATGGGTCACCGGACGGTCGGCGGTCAGTCGGAAGCGGTGCCGGGTGTCGGGCTGGAGGCGGGTGCGCGGCAGCAGCGCGAACCAGCCGTCCGGGTCGCCGGCGGGGTCACCGCCGACGGAGGCGTCGTAGCCGACCAGGTCGGCCCAGCCGGGGGCGTTGGCGACGAAGTGGGTGGTGTCCACCTCGGCGGCCAGGACCTCGCCGCCCCCGGCCAGGGCGATCCGCACCCAGTCGTTGGCCTTGTCGCGCCGACGCCGGGTCTCCCAGCCCTCGCCCATGACGGTGGCGCGGCCGGGAGCGTTCAGGTTGTGCGGGGAGGAGAAGTAGCGGTCGGAGGCGGCCTCGGCGACGCCGCCGTACTCCTGGGCCGCCAGGTCGAAGGTGAGGCCGTCCAGCTCGCGCGGGTCGGGCAGCACCTCACCGTGGACGCGGAGCCGGGCGACGCCGCCGTCCGGGAAGATGTTGAGCCGGACGTGGGTGAAGCGGGTGGCGCTGCGCACCTCGAACTCGTGGGCGGTGTCGCCCAGCAGCGGGGTGCGCGGAAGGATCTCCACCCACTCGGCGGCCGCCACCTCGGCGGGCGAGGGGTGGCCGGGTATCGAGGCGGCTTCGACGGAGGCGCTCTCCGGGTAGTTGCCGGTGAAGTGCGCGGTGTCGACGACGAGTCCGCGGATCACCCCGGCGGCGCCGAGCCGGACGACCGCCCAGTCGTGGTCCTCGTCGGTGGGGTGCGGCTGCTCGGCGCCCGCGCCCCGGCGGCGGCGGGACTCCCAGCCGTCCATGATCTGGCCCTTGTGGCCGAAGGTGTGCGGGCGGAACGCGGCGGGCGCGGCGACCAGCAGGTTCTCGGCGTCGGCGAAGGTGTCCTCGTTGGTGGCGACGACGCCGGCGCCGAGCCGGCGCGAGGCCAGGTCGACCAGTTCGGTGAACGGGGCGCTCGGGGCGGGGGCGGTGGTCACTGCGACTCCTCGGGGCCGGTGGTCGGACGGGCGGGCTGGGCGTGGACGGCCTGCGGGCGGGTGAGCTGGACGCCGAAGGGCTCGCCGGCGACGTCGACGATCCGGCCGCGCAGCCAGGTGGTGCGGACGGCGCCGGTGAGCGTCCGGCCCGCGTACGGGGTGACCGGGTTGCGGTGGTGCAGTTCGGCGGCGTGGACGGCGAAGGCGCCGTCGGGGTCGAAGGCGACCAGGTCGGCGTCGTGGCCGACCGCGATGGCGCCCTTCGTCCCGGCGAGGCCGACCAGCCCGGCCGGGCCGGCGGACATCCAGCGGACCACGTCGGCGAGGGTGTGGCCGCGCCGGCGGGCCTCGGTCCAGACCGCGGGCAGGCCGAGCTGGAGCGAGGCGATGCCGCCCCAGGCGGCCGCGAAGTCCCCGCTGCCGCCGTGTTCGGGCAGCAGCTTGAGATCGGGGGTGGACGGCGAGTGGTCGGAGACGACGGCGGCGAACTCCCTTGCCGCCAGGGCCTCCCAGAGCGCGTCGCGGTTGGCCTCGTCGCGGATCGGCGGACAGCACTTGAAGGCCGTCCCGCCGTCCGGCACCTGCTCGGCGGCGAGGGTCAGGTAGTGCGGGCAGGTCTCGGCGGTGACCTCGACGCCGTCCGCGCGGGCCTGCCGGAGCAGCGGCAGCACGGCGGCCGAGGAGACGTGCAGGACGTGCACCCGGGCGCCGGTGCGCCGGGCGGTGTCGAGCAGCCGGGCGACGGCGGCGGTCTCCGCGCCGGCGGGGCGTGAGGCGAGGAAGTCCCGGTAGTGGACGCCGGGTTGCTGCGGTGCGGCGGCCAGGACGGCGGGGTCCTCGGCGTGGATGATGGCGAGCGCGCCGAGCCGGGCCTGTTCCGCCAGCGCGGCTTCCAGGTCGGCCTGCTCGACGTGCGGGAACTCGTCGACGCCGCTCGGTGCGAGGAAGGACTTGAAGCCGAACACTCCTGCGCGGTGCAGGGGTTCGAGGTCGGCGAGGTTGCCGGGGACGGCTCCGCCCCAGAAGCCGAGGTCGACCCAGGCCTGGCCCTCGGCGGCCTTCCGCTTGGCCTCCAGTCCGGCCGGGGTGGTGGTGGGCGGCACCGAGTTGAGCGGCATGTCGACGATGGTGGTGACGCCGCCGGCGGCGGCCGCCCGGGTGGCGGTGGCGAAGCCCTCCCACTCGGTGCGGCCGGGCTCGTTGACGTGCACGTGGGTGTCGACCAGTCCGGGCAGCAGGGCGGTGCCGCCGAGGTCGGTGAGCGCGCGGTCGCCGGCGAGGAGGGAGCCGTGCGCGGCGATCTGCCGGATCCTCCCGTCCCGGACCAGCACGTCCGCGGGACGCTCGCCGTCCGGCAGGACCACCCGGAGGGAGCGGATCACCGCGGTCTCGCTGATGGGCATGGGGGACCTCCGAAACCTGGTTGAGGGGTGGGGTACGTCGAAGGATGGCCCGGAGCCTAGGCCCGCCTTCAACAAAACGTCAATGGAGGAAACCACGAGGACCGGCACCGGCTCCCGGCACGGCCCCCGGTACGGTCACCGGCGGAGGAAGTCCGCCGCGATCCGCTCCCCCGCGACCTCGGCCAGCTCTCCCGCCCTGGTCAGGCCCTCCCCCGGGTGCTCGCCCAGCTCGCCGAGCGCGTACGCGGCGGCGAAGCCCGCGGACCGCCACTCCCGTTCGGACAGTTCGACCCGTCCCGCCACGGCGGCCACCCGAACCCCCGCCCGGGCGGCCGCCGCCGCGACTCCGGCGGGAGCCTTGCCGTGGAGCGTCTGCGCGTCCAGGCAGCCCTCGCCGGTGACGACGAGGCGTGCCCCACGCACGGCCTCGTCGAAACCCAGCAGGTCGAGCAGGAGCTCGATGCCGGGTCGCATGGTGGCGCCCAGCAGGGCGAGGGCCGCGAAGCCGACCCCGCCCGCGGCCCCCGCGCCGGGGGCGTCGCGCACCTCGCGGCCGACCGCCGCGCCGACCACGTCGGCGAACCGGGTCAGACCTTCCTCCAGGACCGGCAGGTCCTCGCCGCTCGCGCCCTTCTGCGGGCCGTAGACGGCGGCCGCGCCGCGCGGGCCGAGGAGCGGGTTGTCGACGTCGCAGGCGACCACGATCTCGACGCCGGCCAGCGCGTCGGCCAGGGAGCCCAGGTCGATCCGGCGCAGGCGGCGCAACGCAGCGCCGCCGGGCGGCAGTTCGGCGCCGTCGCCGTCCAGCAGCGAGACCCCGAGCGCCTGGACCATGCCCGCGCCGCCGTCGGTGGAGGCGCTTCCGCCGAGGCCGAGCACGATCCGCTTCGCGCCGAGGCCGACGGCCCGGCCGATCAGCTGGCCGACCCCGTAGGACCCGGCCGCGAGCGGGGCCGTCCGGCCGCCGGGGAGGCGGGCCAGCCCGGAGGCCTGGGCCAGCTCGACCACGGCGGTGGAGCCCCGGACCGCGAGCGCGGCGTCGACCGGCAGGCCGGTGGGTCCGGCCACCTTGGCGGGGACGCGGGCGAAGCCGGCCGCGAGCGCGGCGGCCAGGGTGCCCTCCCCGCCGTCGGCGACGGGCAGTTCGCGGACCTCGGTGCCGGGGGCGGCGCGGCGGATGCCGGCGGCGATCCGGGCGGCGGCCTCGGCGGCCTCCAGGGTGCCCTTGAACTTGTCGGGAGCTACGACCACATGGCCCTGGTGGGGGGTGGCGGGCATGGCGTGGGCCTCACTTCCGGGCTGGTCTGGCGATGGTTCGTCAAGCATGGGCCCCGGCGGACCCGGGGCGGCTCCCTCCCCGCCGTTCCCCTCGTCCCGCTTCCGACGCGACGAGGGGCTCCCCTCGGCGAGGGAGGGAGCCGGGCGACGCGCCCCGTGGCACGACCGAAGTGCCCCCGGAGGGTGCGCGCGTCGCCGTCCGGTCGACCGGCGGGCGGGCGGATGAGCCCCGGCCCGCCCACCGGTCGGGCTGGGCGGCGCCCCGGCGGCGGCGCGGGCGCGGCGCCGCCGGTGGCCGGTCGGCCTCCCGGTGGCGCGGGCACGACCGGATAGGTACACGCCACCGGGAGGAGTCGGGAGGCCGCGGGGGCTACTTCACCTCGCGGCCGGAGAGCCGCTCGACGCCGCGCAGCAGCGCCGAGTGGTCGAGGGAGCCGTCGCCGTTGGCGCGGGCGGAGGCGACCAGCTGGGCGACGACCGCGCCGACCGGCAGGGCGGCGCCGACGGCCCGGGCGGCGTCGGTGACGATGCCCATGTCCTTGTGGTGCAGGTCGATCCGGAAGCCCGGGGCGAACTCGCGGTCCAGCATGTTGGCCTTCTTGCGGTTCAGCACGGTCGAACCGGCCAGCCCGCCGCCGAGCACGTCCAGCGCTGCGCCGAGGTCGACGCCGGCGTTCTCCAGGAAGACCACGGCCTCGGCCAGGACCTGGATGTTGACGGCGACGATCAGCTGGTTGGCGGCCTTGACGGTCTGGCCGGCGCCGGCCGGGCCGACGTGGACGACCGTGGTCCCGAGCACGTCGAACAGCGGCTTGGCCTCGGCGAAGTCGTCGGCGGCGCCGCCGACCATGATCGACAGCACGGCCTCGACCGCCCCCGCCTCACCGCCGGAGACCGGGGCGTCCAGGGTGCGGACGCCCTTCTCCTTGGCGGCGGCCTCGACCTTGATCGAGGTCTGCGGGGTGATGCTCGACATGTCGATGACGAGCGTGCCGGGCCGGACGTTCTCCAGGACGCCGCCCTCGCCGAGGACGGCCTGTTCGACGTGCGGGTCGGCCGGGACCATGGTGATCACGACCTCGGCGTCCTTCACCGCGTCCGCGATGCTGGTGGCGCCGTGGCCGCCGGCCGCGACCAGGGCGTCGATCTGCGGCCGGGTGAGGTTGTAGCCGGTGACGTGGTGGCCGGCCCTGACCAGGTTGGCGGCCATCGGGCTGCCCATGATGCCGAGGCCGATGAAGGCGATCTTGCGGCTCATCGCGTCGTTCCTTCTGTCTGTGCGTGGGGCGTGGAGGGTGGGGTGGGTGGCCGCGGGGCGCACGGGCCTCAGGCGGCGCGGTGCTCGCGCGGGAGCCACCCGAAGCTGTCGGCGCTGACGCCGGTGGACGGGCGGTACTCAAGGCCGATCCGGCCGGTGTAGCCCGCGGCGGCGAGCCGGGCGAAGAGGTCCTCGAAGTCCAGCCCGCCGGTGCCGGGCTCGTTGCGGCCCGGGGTGTCCGCGATCTGCACGTGGCCGATCCGGTCGGCGTACGCGTCGATGACGGCGGCCGGGTCCTCGCCGTTGCGGGCCAGGTGGTAGAGGTCGCAGAGGAACTTCGCGTTGCCCAGGCCGGTGACGGCGTTGACCTTGTCGACCACCTCGACCGCCGCGGCGGCGGTGACCAGCGGGTAGTCCGGCGACTCCGGCCGGTTCAGCGCCTCGACCAGCAGGACCGCGCCGATCCCGTGGGCGGCCCGGGCCGCGAGGGCGAGGTTCTCCAGTGCGAGGGCGTCCTGTTCGGCCGGGTCCGCCCCGGCGACCCGGTTGCCGTAGAGGGCGTTGAGCGCCGGGGTGCCGAGCGAGGCGGCGAGCGCGGTGGCGACCGGGACGTTGGCCCGGAACCGCTCCTTCTCGGACGGCACCGAGACGGTGCCGCGCGCTCCCACACCGAGGTCGTCGAGGAAGTTGAGACCGGTGAGCCGCACGCCGGCGTCGGTGAAGGCCTTGCGGAGCGCGTCCAGCTCGGCCTCGGCCGGGCTGTGCTCCTCGCCGAACGGCCACCACAGCTCGGCGGCGGTGAAGCCGGCGGCCGCGGCCGCGGCGGGGCGCTCCAGCAGCGGGAGCTCGCCGAACAGGATCGACAGGTTGACCGTGAAGCTGTGCCGGGAAGCGGCGGTCACGTCCATCACCTCGTATCTCTCTTCCGTCATCCGCAACTTCCACGATACGGAAGAGGGATTCTGTCTGGTGGAAGCATGTCCGCCGCCTCGAACGACTGTCAAGGCATCTGCAACAAATTGTTGAAGCACCCTCGCCGGGCGACCGCCCCCGGAGCAGCCCGGAGCAGCCCGCTCCGGGCGAGCCCACCAAGACCGGGCCCAGCCGGAGCGGTCCGAACCGGCCACTGACCACCCCGCCGCCCGCTCGCTACAGTGAGCGGGTGCGATTGATGGTGGAGTTCACGACAGAACCGTTCGAACTGGACACGTTCCCGGAGCACGCCGCGGCGGCCCGGCGGGCGGTCGACGAGACCGGCCTGGCCGTCACGGTCGGCCCGTTCGGCACCGGAGCGGAGGGCGAGGCCGACCAGGTCCTGGCCGCCGTGACCCGACTGCTCCGGGAGAGCCTGGACGCCGGCGCGACCCGGATATCGGTCCAGGTCAGCGTGCTCGGCGAGACCGGCACCGGCGCGCCCGAGGAGGGCGGTACGCCGTGACCGAGCACGTGGAGCACCCGCTCGCGGCGGCGATGAAGCCGTTGCTGGACGCGGTCGGCGCGACGCCCCTGCCGCTGGGCGAGGCGAAGCCCGAGGACGTCGTCCTGGAGTGGGAGGGCGCCCCGGCCCTGGCCGTCCGGCTGCCCCACCTGAGCAGCGCGCTGGACCGCCTGCTGGCCGAGATGACCCGCCAGTTCGACGGCCGGCCGCTGGCCGAGCTGGACCGCTGGGAGAAGCAGCGCGTCGTCGCCCTACTGGAGGAGCGCGGCGCCTTCACCGTCCGACACGGCGTCGAGACGGTTGCCACAGCGCTCGGCGTCAGCCGTTTCACCGTGTACAACTACCTCAACCGCCAGGACGGTTCGAAGTCCGGCTGAGCCCGCGTGCACGCATGTGCCCCGCCGACCGGGCCAGTCTGACCCGGCCCCCGGCGGGGCACACTTGTCGCATCACACACGAGACACCCCGCGACCAGGGCCGTCGCGAAACGTAACCACCAAGCGTTCAACAAACTGTTGACGGCCCGATCCCGCCGATCTAGCTTGTGCGGGTGGCACCACTCCCCAGGAGGTCCACCCGTGACCAACCACCCCCACGCCCTTGAAGCCCTCGCGGCGGCCGACGCCGCCGAGCTGAGGGAGATCCTGCTGGACGTCTGCGCCAGCCCCGGCTGGGCCGAGGCGGTCGCCGCGGCCCGCCCGTGGACCGACCGCCAGGCCCTGCTCGACGCCAACGCCGAGGCCATGGCCACGCTCTCCACCGCGGACCTGCACGAGGCGATGGCCGGCCACGCCCGGATCGGCACGCCCAGACCGGGCGACGCCACCTCCGAGCGCGAGCAGGCCGGTGTCCGCGGGGCGGACGACGCCCTGCTCGACGAACTGCACCGGGCCAACGCCGCCTACGAGGCCAAGTTCGGCCACGTGTTCCTGATCTGCGCGACCGGCCGCACCGCGGCCGGGATGCTCGCCGCCCTGCGCGAGCGCCACTCCAACGACCCCGCCACCGAGGCCGAGATCGTCCGGGGAGAGCTGCGCAAGATCAACGACATACGCATCAACCGCCTGCTCGACGACAACTGACATATCGTCAGGTATCACTGACGCAGGATCACCACTGCCATCAGTAAGGTCACTTCACCCATGACTGGCATCTCCACCCACGTGCTCGACACCAGCCTCGGCCGCCCGGCCGAGGGCGTCCCGGTCGAGCTCGCACTGCACACCGAGGGTGGCTGGCAGGTGCTCGGCACCTCCGCCACGGACTCCGACGGCCGGGCCAGGGACCTGCCGGCCGTGGAGGCGGGCTCGGTCGTCCGGCTGCTCTTCGACACCGCCGCGTACCACGCGCGGAAGTCGGCCGAGCAGCCGTTCTTCCCCGAGGTCTCGATCGTCTTCACGGTCGCGCCCGCGCAGCACCACTACCACGTGCCGTTGCTGCTGAACCCGTTCGGATACTCGGTCTACCGCGGAAGCTAGACCGCTCGATTGATATGGGAGCCATGCCATGGCCCACGTGCTCGGCCAGAACCAGTACGGCAAGGCGGAGAACCGCATCGTCCGGGTCTACCGCGACTCCACCCGCCACGAGATCAAGGACCTGAACGTCTCGGTCGCCCTCTCCGGCGAGTTCGAGGACGTCCACCTCACCGGGTCGAACGCCAACTGCCTGCCCACCGACACCACCAAGAACACCGTGTACGCCTTCGCCAAGGAGTACGGGATCGAGTCGGCCGAGGCCTTCGGCATCACCCTGGCCCGACACTTCGTCGACAGCACCGAGCCGGTCCACCGCGCCCGGATCCGGATCGAGGAGTACGCCTGGGACCGGATCCGCACGCCCGACAGCAGCGCCCGGTTCATCGGCTCCGAGGAGGTCGGCCACTCCTTCGTACGCAACGGCCAGGAGACCCGCACCACCGAGATCGTCTACGACGGCGAGTCCGTCCAGGTGATCTCCGGACTCAAGGACCTGGTCGTGCTGAACTCCACCAACTCGGAGTTCTGGGGCTACATCAAGGACCGCTACACGACGCTCCAGGAAGCCTACGACCGCATCCTGGCCACCCAGGTCACCGCCCGGTGGAAGTACGGCTTCACCGGCCGCGACGACGAGGCGCAGCCCAACTGGAACCGCTCCTACACCCACGTGCGGCGGCACCTGCTGGAGGCCTTCGCCGAGACCTACTCCTACTCGCTGCAGCAGACCCTGCACGCGATGGGCACCCGGGTCCTCAACAACCGGGCCGAGGTGGACGAGGTCCGCCTCGAACTGCCCAACAAGCACCACTTCCTGGTCGACCTGGAACCCTTCGGCCTGAAGAACGAGAACGAGGTCTACTACGCCGCCGACCGGATGTACGGCCTGATCGAGGGCACCGTGCACCGCGAGGGCGTCACCCCGGTCATCCCGGTCGCCTGACCTCCCCCACCCGCTCCACCCGTTTCCTCCACCCCCACCCACCGGAGACCGTGCCCACCCTCGCGGCGGCCGGCCCGGGGAGCTGGAGAGTCCGGCCGAGGGACCCTTGCTCCGCCGTCCCGCCCCCGGCCACCGCGTGATCGACCGCTCTCCAGCGCCACGGGCGCGCCGGGAGCCACGGGCACAAGAGGGGCTCGACATGGCACCCAGCAACACCGGCAACACCGACGGCGGTTCCACCCCTGCAAGATCTTCCGGTCCGAACGGTACGCCTCACGGCCTCCCCGCCGGTCCGTCCGGGCCGGAGCGAGAACCGGCGGCGCACCCGGGGACACGGCCCGCGGCGCACCCGGGGACACGCCCGGAGGTCCACCCCGTGGACCAGCTGCTCCCCCCGGTGAAGCTCGTCACCACCGGACTGCAGCACGTCGCCGCGATGTACGCGGGAGTCGTTGCTCCCCCGCTCATCGTCGGCGCCGGCGTGGGCCTCTCCCCCGCCGAGCTCGCCCTGCTCATATCGGCCAGCCTGTTCACCGCCGGGCTGGCCACGCTGCTCCAGACCCTCGGCTTCTGGCGGATCGGCGCGCGGCTGCCGTTCGTGAACGGCGTCTCGTTCGCCGGCGTCGCCCCCATGATCGCCATCGCCAAGGAGCACGGGCCGGAGGACGCCCTCCCGGTGATCTTCGGCGCGGTGATCGTCGCGGGGGTCCTGTGCCTCCTCGCGGCGCCGTACTTCTGCAAGCTGATCAGGTTCTTCCCACCGGTCGTCCAGGGCACCGTGATCACCCTCATCGGGGTGTCCCTGCTCCCGGTGGCCGTCAACTGGGCGCGCGGCGGTTCGCCGGACGCGCCCGGCTACGGCTCCGTACGGGCCATCGGCCTCGCCGCGACCACCCTCGTCGCGGTGGTGCTCTGCAACCGGCTGCTGCGCGGCTTCTGGCAGCAGCTCTCCCTGCTCGTCGGACTGGCGATCGGCACCCTGCTCGCCTTCCCGCTGGGCCTGGCGGACTTCGACGCGGTCCAGGACGCGAAGGTCTTCGCCCTGCCCTCCCCGTTCCACTTCGGCGCGCCCGTGTTCGACGCGGCCGCGATCGCCTCGCTCTGCATCGTCATGGTGGTCTCGATGACCGAGTCCACCGCCGACATGCTCGCGCTCGGCCGGATCGTCGACCGCGAGGCCGACGAGAAGGTGCTGGCCGCCGGCCTGCGGGCCGACGGACTGGCCACCGCGCTCAGCCCGGTCTTCAACGGCTTCGCCGCCAGCGCCTTCGCCCAGAACATCGGGCTCGTGGCGCTGACCCGGATCCGCAGCCGCTACGTGGTCGCGGCCGGCGGCGGCATCCTGATCCTGCTCGGGCTCTTCCCGGTGCTCGGCTCGGTCGTGTCCCTGGTGCCGCAGCCCGTCCTGGGCGGCGCCGGGATCGTGCTCTTCGGCACGGTGGCGGCCAGCGGCATCCGCACCCTCGCGGAGGCCGGCATGGAGTCCGGTGCCAACACCGTCCTGGTGTCCGTCTCGCTCGGCGTCGGCATCGTCCCGATCGCCGCGCCGACCTTCTACGACGCGTTCCCGGAGGCCGCCCGCACCCTGCTGCACTCCGGGATCTCGGCCGGCTGCGTCGCGGCCGTCCTGCTCAACCTGCTCTTCCACCACCTCGGCGCCGCCCGCCGGTCCGCCGCCGACGCACCGCCCGACGCGACGGCGCCGACGGCGACACCGTCCTGACCCACCGGGCGGGCATGCGCCCCGTGCCCGCCCGGCCTTCCCCCTTGGAGTCACACCATGGCAGTCCAGCCCCCGCCCGCCGACCAGCGGATCGTCATCGAGAACGCCGCGATCGCCACCGTCGACGCCCACGACACCGAGTACACCCGCGGCCACGTGGTCGTCCTCGGCAACCGGATCGAGTCGGTCGGCGAAGGCCCCGCCCCGCAGTGGCTGGACGACGTGGTGCGCCGGATCAACGCCGAGGGCCACCTCGTCACCCCCGGCCTGGTCAACACCCACCACCACTTCTACCAGTGGATCACCCGCGGCCTCGCCCAGGACGACATCCTCTTCGACTGGCTCGTCGCCCTCTACCCCACCTGGGCCCGGATCGACGACCGGCTCGTCCACGCCGCCGCCCAGGGCTCCGCCGCCGCACTGCTCAAGTCCGGCTGCAGCACCGCCGCCGACCACCACTACGTCTTCCCGAAGGACGGCGGCGACATCCTCGGCGCCGAGATCGAGGCCGTCCGCGAACTGGGCCTGCGGTTCACCGCCCTGCGCGGCTCGATGGACCGCGGCAAGAAGGACGGCGGCCTGCCCCCGGACCACGCCGTCGAGGAGCTCGACGCCATCCTGACCGCCTCCGAGGAGGCCGTGGACCGGTACCACGACGCCTCCTCCGACTCCATGCTGCAGATCGCCCTCGCGCCCTGCTCGCCGTTCTCGGTCTCCACCGAACTGCTGCGCGAGTCCGCCGTCCTGGCCCGCCGCAAGGGCGTCCGCCTGCACACCCACGGCTCCGAGACGGCCGAGGAGGAGGCGTTCTGCAAGCAGCTGTTCGGGATGGGCCCGACCGACTACTTCGAGTCGGTCGGCTGGCTCGGCGAGGACGTCTGGATGGCGCACAGCGTCCACATGAACGACTCCGACATCGCCAAGTTCGCCGAGACCGGCACCGGCGTCGCCCACTGCCCCTCCTCGAACGCCCGGCTCGGCGCCGGCATCGCCCGCGTCCCCGACATGCTGAGGGCCGGCGTACCGGTCGGCCTCGGCGTCGACGGCACGGCCTCCAACGAGTCCGGCGAGCTGGGCACCGAGCTGCGCAACGCGCTGCTGATCAACCGCCTGCACGGCTCCCCGAAGGCGCTCACCGCCCGCCAGGCGCTGCGCCTGGGCACCATGGGCGGCGCCCGGGTGCTCGGCCGGCAGAACGAGATCGGCTCGGTCGAGGCCGGCAAGCTCGCCGACCTCGCGCTCTGGAAGCTCGACGGCGTCATGCACTCCTCGATCGCCGACCCGGTCGCCGCCCTGACCCTCGGCGCCCTGCCGCCGCTGGCGGTGCTCTTCGTCAACGGCAACGCGGTGGTCGAGAAGGGGCAGTTGACGACGGTGAACGAGGACCGCATCGCGCAGGCCTGTGCCCGCGCCGCCCGGGAGCTCGCCGCCCGCCCCGTCTGACCCGCCCCCTCCTCCTGCTCGTCCTCCTCGTCTTCCTCGTCTTCCTCCGCATGAGCTCGTCCCCTTCGAACTCCGGGCCGCCCAGGGACGGTGCGTCACCCGGACTCCGCCGGACACCCCCTCGGGGGTCCCGGCGGACCGCCGCCCCGGACCCACGGCGAGGGTCCGGGGCGGCGGCGTCCCCGCGTGCGGCGCACCGTACGGGACGGCGGAAAAGGAGCCGCCCTCTGCTCCAACACGGCAGAGGGCGGCGGGGGTTGCGGCGGATAGGTTGGGGGTCAGCCCAGCAGGGGAAGCGCGGGGAGGGTCAGGAAGTCCGCGAACTCCTCGGCCAGGGCGACCTGTTCGAAGAGCTGCGCGGCCTCGCGCCAGCGTCCGGCGGCGTAGGCCTCGTCGCCCAGTTCGGACCGGAGCCCGGCCAGCTCCTCGGCCACCAGACGACGCACGAGGTCGGCGGTGGCCTTCTCCCCGGTGTCGGCGAGGACGACGTCGTTGTGGATCCACTGCCAGATCTGCGAGCGGGAGATCTCCGCGGTCGCGGCGTCCTCCATCATGTCGAAGATGGCGACCGCGCCCAGGCCGCGGAGCCAGGCCTCGATGTAGCGGATGCCGACCTGAACCGCGTTGTGCAGCCCGGCACGGGTGCAGCTGCCGCCGGCGCCCGCGATGTCGAGCAGATCCGCGGCGGTGACCGGCTCGACCGGGCCGGGGTTCTCCTTCTGGTGCGGGCGCTCGCCGAGGACGGCGTCGAAGCAGGCGCGGGCGACCGGGACGAGGTCCGGGTGGGCGACCCAGGAGCCGTCGAATCCGTGGCCCGCCTCGCGCTCCTTGTCGGCCGTGACCTTCACCAGGGCGGCCGCGTTGACCTCCGGGTCCCTGCGGCTGGGGATGAACGCGGCCATGCCGCCGATCGCATGGGCACCGCGCCGGTGGCAGGTCCGGACGAGCAGCCGGGTGTAGGCGGCCATGAACGGCGAGGCCATGGTCACGCTGTTGCGGTCCGGCAGGATGTAGTGCTCGCCCGCGTCGCGGAAGTTCTTGACGATGGAGAACAGGTAGTCCCAGCGGCCCGCGTTGAGCCCGGCGGCGTGCTCGCGCAGCTCGTAGAGGATCTCGTCCATCTCGAACGCGGCGGTGATGGTCTCGATCAGCACGGTGGCGCGGACGGTGCCGTGCGGAATGCCGAGTTCGGCCTGCGCGTGGGTGAAGACGTCGTTCCAGAGCCGCGCCTCCAGGTGGCTCTCGGTCTTCGGGAGGTAGAAGTACGGGCCGGAGTTCGGGTCCTCGGCGCCGCGGGCGAGCAGCCGGCCGGCGTTGTGGAAGAAGTAGAGGCCGAAGTCGAGGAAGGCGCCGGCCACCGGTTCGCCGTCGACCAGCAGGTGGTTCTCGTCCAGGTGCCAGCCGCGCGGGCGGACCACGACGGTGGCCAGTTCGGCGGCGGGCCTGAGCGCGTAGGCCTTGCCTGCGGCGGAGGTGAAGTCGATCCTGCCCTCGAAGGCGTCGATCAGGTTGATCTGGCCGCTGACGACGTTCTCCCAGGTCGGGGAGGTGGCGTCCTCGAAGTCGGCGAGCCAGACCCGGGCACCGGAGTTGAGTGCGTTGATCACCATCTTGCGGTCGGTGGGGCCGGTGATCTCGACCCGCCGGTCCTGGAGCGCCCGGGGCGCCTCGGCGACCCGCCAGTCGCCGGCGCGGACGGCGGCCGTCTCCGGGAGGAAGTCCAGGGTGCCGGTGCGGGCGATCTCGGCACGGCGGGCGCGGCGGCGGGCGAGCAGCTCGCGGCGGCGCCCCTCGAACGCGCGGTGCAGGCCGACGACGAAGGCGACCGCCTCCGGAGTGAGCACCTCCTCGGCCCGGTGGACGCGCGGACCGGCGACAGTGACGACCGGAGCGGCGGAGGGGGCGCCGGGTCCCTGATCTGTAGCCATGAGCAGGACACTCCTAAGACAGTTGATCCTTGAGGCGGTCGGTCGACAGTTGATCCGAACCCCAGCAAACGGAGGGCTTGATTCTGTAAGGTGGAGACTAGTTTCCGCGATACAGAATTTCAACGGTTTGTTGAGGAGATCGCTGGGACTGTACTCCTCCCCCGACAGCGAAGGGAACGCCGGTGGCCCCGACCTCCGACAGCGCGTCCGACACCGCGTCCGACAGAGCACCCGACCGGGCACCGACCCCGGAGCGCACCGGCGGCGGCGTGCAGTCCGTCGAGCGCGCCTTCCAGCTGCTGGAGGCGCTGGCCGACGCGGGCGGGGTGGCCACGCTCAGCGAACTCTCCTCCTCCTCCGGCCTGCCCATGCCGACCATCCACCGCCTGGTTCGTACCCTCGTGCAGCAGGGCTATGTCCGCCAGGACACGGCGCGCCGCTACACCCTCGGCCCGCGGCTGATCCGGCTCGGCGAGACCGCCGGGCGACTGCTCGGCAGCTGGGCCCGCCCCTACCTGGCCGAGCTGATGGAGGCCACCGGCGAGACCGCCAACCTGGCCGTGCTGGAGGGCGGCGAGGTGGTGTACGTCGGGCAGGTGCAGTCACGGCGCTCGATGCGGATGTTCACCGAGGTCGGCCGCCGGGTGCAGCCGCACTGCACCGGGGTCGGCAAGGCGCTGCTGGCGCAGCTTCCCGAGGAGGAGGCGCGCGCCGTACTGGGCCCCAACCCGCTGCCCGCCCACACCCCGCACACCGTGACCGACCCGCAGGAGCTGCTCCGCCAGCTCGCCGAGGCGCGCGAGCGCGGCTACGTGGTGGACGACCAGGAGCAGGAGATCGGGGTGCGCTGCATCGCGCTCGCGGTGCCCGGCGCGCCCACGCCGACGGCGCTGTCGGTCTCCGGCCCGGAGGCCCGGGTCCGGGCGCTGGAGGAACAGGCCGGCGCGGCCTCGCTGGTGCCGGTGATGCACGGGATCGCGGCCCGGCTCGGGCAGGTCCTGGCCCCCTGAGCAGTGCCGTCGGCGGCGACGGCCGGAGGCACCGGCGGAGGGACCGCGGAGGCGCCGCCCGGGGCACTGTCGGAGGCGCGGTCGGAGGTTTCCCGCGCAGGAAGTCGGTAACGCCGACTTTCCGTACTCGCGTTCGCCCGCTCGGGCGACCCGAAGGCGGGTTGGCCCGGCAGGGGCGGACGGGTCGGTCACTCTGGGTCGGGACGTGCCCGCGACGGCGCGGGCGCACGAACGCAGAGGCAGGGTGAGCGGCGATGTCGCGCAGAGGGTCCGTACGGAGTTTCCTCGGAAGGTCGCTGACGGCGGGGACCGCGCTGGTGGCGCTGGCCGCCGGACCGGCGTGGGCGTGTCCGGACACCGACCCGGCGGCGGACACCGACCCGGGCAAGGAGAACGCGGCGGCTGCGCCCGCGGTGCCCGCGCCCTCCGACTCGGACCTGGAGGTGGTCCGGCTGGACCCGGATGCCGTGGCGCCGGGCGGCACCACCACGGTGCACGCCTTCATCGGCAACGGAGGCCCGGAGCGGACGGCCTCCACGTTCACCGTGGTGGTCACCCTCCCGGAGGGGGTGACGGCCGAGGGCCCGTTCTTCCCGGAGAACTGCTACGAGTTCCAGAACGGCCACCGGGTGCGCTGCACCTTCCCGGCCGGGCTCGACGTGTTCCACAGCGCGACCGCCCTGATCCCCGTCCGGCTCGCCACCACCGTGCCCCTCGGGGACCTGGAGGGCGGCTACGTCGCGGTGCGCAGCGACGACGACCGGAACGAGGCCAACAACCGGCAGCCGTTCACGACCCGGGTCGTGGAGACCACCGGCTCCTGACGGGGCCGGCGGTCTCCACGTATTCCGGGTTCCGTCCGGACGCCTTTGCAAAGTGTCACTTTGCAAAGTGTCGTCCGCCGGGTGCGTCCTAGCGGTAGACCCGGACGTAGTCCGCGGCGAAGGTGATCGGCGCGGTGCCCTGGGGCGCGGGGTGGTACTGCCCCGCGCTCAGGGACAGGTTGAGGATCAGGTACGCGGACCAGTTGGTGCCGACGCCCTTGCCGTCCGAGAAGACCTTGACCCCGTTGACGTACCAGTCGACGGAGGTGGCCCCGTAGTGGGTGCCGATGGTGACCCAGCCGTCCTTCGAGATCGCCTTGGCGTCCGTGTAGTACAGGTGGCCCGGCTTGACGTGGTTGGTCAGCTCCAGCAGGTTCGGGTTGTCGGGGTGGTACTCGAAGGTGTCGATCTCCCCGTTGCCGTTCTTCCAGGTCCAGAGCGCCGGCCAGGCGCCGGTGCCGGCGGGGAGCTTGACCCGGGTCTCGGCGTAGTCGCCGGTCTTCACCTGGAAGCCCTCGCTGGAGTACTCGGTGGTGAGCAGCCCGGTGTCCCAGGACTGCTTGCCGTTCTCCAGCTTGTTGGCGCCCGGCTTGGCGGTGAAGGTGGCGGCGCCGCCCGAGACGCTGACGTTGTTCTTGTTGAGCCAGTCGAGCTTGTTGTCGTCCGGGTTGTGGTTGCCGTAGTGGTAGGCGCTGCTCCGGTCGCCGGTCCAGCGGGAGCCGTAGGCGATCGGGCCGCTGAACTCGTCGGACCAGGTCAGCTTCTTGCCCGCGACGGGGGCACCGGTGGCGGGCGTCGTCGGGTTCGTGGTGGGGCTCGTCGTCGGGCTCGTGGTGGGGGACGTCGTCGGCGCCGGGGTGGGGGTCGGGGTGGCGGTGGTGGAGACCACCAGCTGGCGGGAGGGCAGGTTGTGCCAGGCGCCGCCGAGGTCCTGCCAGAAGCCGAACTGGGTGTAGGTGCCGGCCGCCAGGGTGCGCGCGCCGGTGGTGATCGACAGGCCGCTCGGGCAGATCTGCGCGTTGCTCGCGCTGCCGGGGAAGTCGAGGTTGCGGCCGGCCGCGTCGCGGATGCCGACCCCGACGGTCTTGGCGGTGAAGCAGGCCGAGGAGTGGACGCTGAGTGACGCGGCCGAGGCCTTGCCGGCGACCATGGCGGCCGGGGTGAGGCTGTCCTGGGTGACGGTGGGCGCGGCCGCGGCGGGCGCGGTGGCGGCCTGGGCACCGGTAATGGCCGGGACACCGAGCAGACCGGCGCCGGTGACGGCGAGCGCTCCGGTGGCGGCTATGGCTGCGGTGCGGCCCCGGTGGGAGGGGCGGGCGTGGCGGGGCGCGCGGCGCCGGGCAGGCTGCTGGGAGGCAGTGGGCATGGTTGGGTCCTCTGCGACGCCTGCGAGGTGAGCTGTCGGGTTCGGGCTGAGGTTGCCCGGCCGCCTGTGGAGCGGCTTCACCCCTAGCCGCGGTCCGGGGCGCGGGGGCGCACGGACCGGGGCACTGACCTTGGGTCCCCCGCTCCCGTCCGCTGTGGTGCTCGGGTGCCGACCGGCGGGTGGACAGGACTCGGCGTCCCGACGGCGGGAGTCCGCGACAGCGGACGCCCCTGCAGGCTAGGCAGGCCGTCGGGGACCGGACAACTCCGTACGGGCGGTTGTCGCGCAGCTCACAGACCGGGCGGCGCGGATGATCAACGTGCCTGCGGAGTTGATCAGTTGGGCGAGCGGCCCGGCTCGCGCCCGTCGGCGGAGCGTTCCGGCCCCGGCGCGCCCCTCCGTGCCCGGGTGCGGGGCGGCCGGGCGGAGCGGGCGGGCGCGCCGGGCGGAGCGGGCGGGCGCGCAGGCGCCGGGAAGGCCACGGGCGTCGGGAAGGCCGCGGGCGTCGGGCGGGGCGGGCGCCCGCGAAGGCGCCCGGGCCGCCCGGGCCCCTCAGGGCAGCTGGTCGAGCCAGGCGGCCACCTGTCCCATCGCCTCGGGTGCCCAGGCCAGCTCCAGGTGGTTGAGGCCGGACAGCAGCCGGGTGCCGCCGACGGTGCCGATCCCGGTGGTGTCCAGCGCGCTCGCGGTGAAGACGATCCCGTCGCTCGGCCCCCGGTTCTCGTTGAGCACGCCCGGGATGTCCGCCGAGCCGCCGGCCAGCAGGAAGGTCCGGACCGCCGCCGGGATCCCGGCCCGCTGGAGCGGCGCGATCAGCGAGCCCGCGTCGATCGCGGCCTGGATGCCCTGGCCCGAGGTGTAGAAGCCCTGGCCTCCGTAGTAGGTGGTCCACCAGTCCTGCGCGCTGCCGTCCACCCCGTACCGGCCGTCCCAGCGCGCGAGCAGCTGGCGCTGCCCCGGGTAGCAGTCGTACCCGCCGCTCGGCAGCACCCCGAGGCAGGGCTGGGCGGTGTACGTCCCGTAGCAGGTCATGAACAGGTGCGGGGACGGCGCGTTGGCCGTGCCGCCGCAGGCCGGCCAGGTGGCGAGGGAGAAGGCCCAGCCGTGCGCGTAGACGTAGTCGAGGCCGCCGTGCGGCCCGCCGAGCGTGACCAGGCGGCGGACGTCACCCGCGTACGCCCGTCCCCAGGCCGGGCGCACCGACGAGACGTACGCGCGGGCCGCGGCCTCGCCCTTGCTCCACGCGACGACGTCCACCTGCGGCACGCCGAGCCGGGCCCGGACGAGCGCGATCGCGTCGCCGACGGCCTGCGCCTGCAGGAGGTTGTCGCCCTGCTTGTGGGCGAAGCCGACCGCGAAGACGCGGTGGCCGGTCGCGGCGAGGTACTGGGCCAGTCCGGTGCCCGGGCAGGCGGGGGCGCCGCAGCCGCCGGACTCTCCGGGATCGGCCCAGGCGCGGTCGGCGTTGTCGTTGACGCCGTGGACGAGCAGGACCGGGGTCGCCCTGGTTCCGGTGTCCCAGCCGGCGGCGGAGTAGAGCAGGAAGCGGCCGGCGAAGGGCTGGCGGACCCCGCCGAAGTAGGTGAGGCGGGCTCCGTCCTGGTCGCCCCGGCCGCCGGGCGGGTACTGCTCGGCGGGGATGCCCGGGGTGGTGTCGAGGTAGCGCTCGACCTTGGCCCAGCCGTTGCCGGGTGCGGGGTGGGTCGCCTCCAGGGCGAGGGCCGCGGTGGCGGGGGCGACGGCCGGTCCGGCGGTGGGCGTGTGGGCGGCGGGGGCGGCCTGTGCCGGGACGGACAGGAGGAGGGCGGCGAGGGCCAGGACGGTGGCGAGGGCGGCGGATCTCGCGGCGGTGAAGCGTGTGACGGCGACGCGTGTGACGGCGACGCGTGCGGTGGTGACGCGTGCGGTGGTGATCATCGGCGGCTCCCGGTGGGGGGCGGCCCACGTCCCGGTGGGCCGGAGCGTGCACACCGTACGGGCGGGCGTGCCGGGTTCCCATGTGCCGGTGGCCCACCCGCGGCGAGCGCGCGGTGGCGGACGGCGCCCTGGTGGGTTCCGTACCGACGCCACCGCACGGGACGGCACGAGACGGGGCGGAACGGGATGGGGCGGGACGGCACGGCACGGCACGGCACGGCGCCGCTGGTCCGGCGCGGGGCCCGGTCCGCCGGTGTGTGGCCGGGTGCCCGACTACGCCGCGAAAGACGGGGCAGTCGGATAGGTTGGAGATCCAACCCGTGCCGGCGCCGTCCGGACCACGCCGAGAACCGCATTCGAGACGAGGACCAGCCCCACCATGACCGCGCCCCTGCCCGGCTTCGCCGGCCGCACCTTCCTGTTCCAGGTCGACAACGGCGCGGCCTTCCGCAACGCCTACTCGGCCGACGGCAAGCGGCTGCGCTGGGAGGGCCTCGGTGAGTCGGCCGGCCAGTGGGAGGACGTCGCCCTGCACGTCGCCGAGGTCGGACCGCAGCTGTACTTCGTCAGCTGGACCGAGCAGAGCGGCATCACCGTCAGCCACGTCATGGACCTCGGCCGGATGACGGTCCGTGCGTTCTGGACGTACGAGGGCGAGGGCGGCCGGGTCGGCGAGCTGCACACCGGCACGCTGCAGTCGGTGGCCTGAGGCCCGCCGCCCGGGGCTTCCCGGCCGGGCCCGCCGTCCGCACTGCCGACCGGCGGGCCCGGGAGACCGGTGGGCCGGGGAGACCCGGTCAGACCGGCTGGCCGGGCACCTGACCGGACGGCCGGCCGGGCACCACGAGGTGCTGGGAGATCCACTCCAGCGAGGACGGGAGCAGCTTGCTCCAGGTCTCGAAGTTGTGGCCGCCGGTCTCCAGCATGCTGTAGGAGACCTTCATCGGGCTGCGCGTCGCGGCCACGAAGGCCTCCGTCTCGCGCCGGTAGTTGCCGTCCCCCTCCTTGGTGCCGGCCAGCAGCACGGCGACCTTGGGCTGCGGCAGGTTCTTCAGCCGCCACATCAGGTCGGCCTCGTTGCGCCGCTGCTCGCTGCCCTTGAAGAGGTCCCCGGTGGTCGGGTCCTCGGCGGCCTGGTAGTAGCCGGAGAGCGAGACGGCGGTCGGGAAGACCTCCGGGTGGCGCATGGCCAGCTTGAGCGCGCAGTACCCGCCCGTCGAGTTGCCCATGAACGCCCACGCCTGCGGGTCGGCGGAGACCCGGTAGGTCGCCTGGATCGCCGACGGCACGTCCTTGGTGAAGTACGACTCGGACTGGGCACCGCCCGGGATGTCCTCGCACTCGGTGTCCTGCGGCAGCGCGGGCGAGGGGCGCACCAGCACCAGCACGGTCGGCTGCATCCGGCCCTCCTGGAGCAGCTTGAGCGCCGCGCCCGGGTAGTTCAGCCGGGTCACCAGGTTCTTGGCGATGCCGGGGAAGCCGGTGCTGACGATCAGTGCCGGGAACTGCTTCTCCGCGAACTCCGGCTGGAAGTACTGCGGCGGCAGGTAGACGTAGCCCTCGGTGGAGAGCCGGGTGGTGGCACCGTCGATGCGGACCTCGCGGATCTCGCCGGACTGCTTGGGATCGCGGCCGAGCGCCCCGCCGCCCTTCACCTCGGCGTGCCCGATGGTCTCGACGCGCAGTCGGCCGGATGCGTCCGCCTTGTTGTGGATGACCACCGGACCGCTGTCGCCGGTCCCCAGCAGGTCGTCCCAACTGCTGTAGAAGGCGAAGTAGTTGTTGGCCACCAGGCCCAGCGCGGCGAGCACGGTGAGCTGGGTCGCGAGCAGCGCGCCGATCCGGCCGAGCACCGCCTGCCAGGTCCGCTTCGACAGTCTCGGCCACAGCCAGACCGTCCCGGCCATCACCGCAACGGCGATCAGGACGGTCAGCGCCAGCACCTTGTGGCTCGTCAGACCCATGTCTTGTTTGCTCCCACGCCTCGTACTCCCCCGCCCCCGGGGGAAGGACACCCGGGAGGGCCGCCCTGGTTCCCCGTCCACAACGGGGTCGTCACCGGGGCGCGACCACCCACCCTAGCGGTCCGCGGCGGGGCCCCGGACCCGCCGACCAGCGGTAGTCGTCTCGGCCTGTGGGAGGAGACGCGCCGTGCGCGCGGGTCGGGGGCACGGGCCGGCCGCCCGCGCCGGGGC
The DNA here is from genome assembly GCF_056437345.1 of Kitasatospora sp. NPDC042419. Lineage (NCBI taxonomy): Bacteria > Bacillati > Actinomycetota > Actinomycetes > Kitasatosporales > Streptomycetaceae > Kitasatospora > Kitasatospora sp. NPDC042419. Next base: position 298,610 of record NZ_JBWKAW010000004.1, on the reverse strand, counting down.
CGGGGCGCGGGCCGGAGTGCGGGCGAGGGCGCGGGCCGGGGCGCGGGAACCCCGCGCGGGCACGGGAGGGGTGAACGCGAGTGGCGCCGCGGGGAGAGGGCACCCGAAAGGGACGCGCGGACCCCTCCGCCTGGGTGACCGTCAGCTGACGCGCGCACAGAGGCGGCCCCACTCATCGCGGAGGCGGGGGCACCCGGCCGCGCGCCCGCTCAGTCCAGAGCGCCGTGGCGGGCGGCGGCCAGAACGGCCGCGGCGGCGCGGTCGGCGACGCGGTCGTCCACCGCCTCGCCCGCGATCAGCACCCGGAAGTAGAGGGGTGCGGCGAGGTTCTTGATCACCTCGGACGGGTCGATGCCGGGCGGCAGCTCACCGCGCCCGACGGCCCGCACGACCACCGGCTCGGCCCGCCGCAGGCGGTCCCCGAAGATCCGCGCCCGCACCTCGGCGACCTCCGGCGCCCGGACCGCGTCCGCCAGCATCACCGCGAGCACGGCGGCCCCGGCCGGGGCGCTCAGCCAGGCGGCGAGACCCCGGGCGAGGGCGCGCAGGTCGCCGTCGACCGAGCCGGTGTCCGGGATCGGGATGTCCCCCGCGATCTGCCCGGTCAGGGCGTCGACGATCAGCGCGTCCCGGTCCTTCCAGCGGCGGTAGACCGTCGTCTTGTGGACGCCCGCCCGCTGGGCGACCCCGTCCATGGTGAGCGCGGTGTAGCCGACGTCGGCCAGTTCGGCGAGCGCCGCCGTCAGGACGGCGGACCGCACCTTCGCCCCCCGCCCCACGGTCGGGCGGCGACGGACAGCAGCGGCGGGGTCGGCCGCGCGGCCGGCGGCGGAGTCGGCGGATGAGTCGGCGGCGGGGTCAGCGGCGGAGTCGGACGACATTGCAACTCCTGGTTGCGTTAGGGCGGGCGAGAGTGGCACGCTCAGGCTATCGCAACACGCGGTTGCGATATGGCCTCGCGCTTCACCGCGAAGAGCACCAGGAAGGGACCACGCATGTCCAGGCCCTACCGCCACACCGCCCCCGTCCGCCCGAAGTCCGCCACCGGCCTGGTCGCCGCCGTCTACGCGCAGATGGAGACCGACTTCCTGCTCGACGACGGCCCCCTGATGAGCCTCTCCCCCGCCCCCGAGATCCTCGCCGCCACCTGGGCACTGCTGCGGGAGGCGGAGATCGTCGGTGCCGCCGCACGCGCCGACAAGGAGGCCGTCGCGAGCGCCGTCTCGCGGGCCAACCGCTGCCCGTTCTGCACCGAGGCGCACGCACTGCTGGTCCACGGCGCCGGGGAGCACGCGCTCGCCGAGGCCGCCCGAGCCGGCCGGACCCCCGACGACCGGGAGCGGGCCGCCCTGCTCACCTGGGCCGGCGCCACGCGCTCACCCGGCGACCGGGCCCTCACCGCACCGCCCTTCCCCGCCGAGCACGCGGCCGAGTTCCTCGGGACGGCCCTCGTCACCCACTTCGTCAACCGGATGGTCACCTCGCTGCTGGACGAGGACGCCCTGCTGCCCAGCGCGGTACGCCGTTCCGCGTACGTGCGGCGGGCCGCCGCACTGGCCGTCGGCCGAGCCGCCCGCCGCAGGCCCGAACCGGGCGCCGGTCTCGCCGTTCTCGCCGCCGCCCCTTCCGCCCCCGGCGGGCCCGCTCCGGACCGGCCCGCACCCGCGTGGGCCGGGGAGGGGCCGGTCGGCCGGGCCTACCGTGCGCTGCTGACCGCCGCCTCGGCCGGTGGCGACCTGCTGGGCCCGGACGCCCGTGCGGCCGTACTCGACGCCGTGGCGGCCTGGGAGGGCGGGCACCCGCCGCTCGGCGGCGACCCGGCGGGGCCGGCGCTCGCCGACGTCCCGCCGGATGAGCGCCCCGGCGGGCGGCTGGCGCTGCTGGCGGCGCTGGCCCCGTACCGGATCACCGACGGCGACGTGGCCGCCTGGCACGCCGCGGACGGTGCCCCGAGCGGCAGCGGCCGTTCGACCGGGGGCGGGAGCGGGGGCAGGGAGAGGGACGGGGCACTGACCCGGGTGCTCGCGTTCGGCGCGATCACCGCCACCGAGCGGGTGGAGGGGTGGATCACCGCCGGAGCGCGCGCGGCCTCGGCGGCAGCCGGGACGGACTGAGGAGACGGGACGGGCGGAGCGGACGACCCTCGGACGGCCGGCGGTCCGGCAGTCCGTCGGTCCGAAGGTCCGTCGACCTGTCAGTCCGGCCGCCGCCACTCGGCGGCGAAGGCGCGTGCCGGGTTGGCGACGAGAAGCCGGTCCGGGAGGTCCCGGCCGAACTCGCGGGAGAGCCGTGGGGCGAGAGCGGTGAGCAGGTGGGCCGGGCCGGGGGTGTGGCGGGCGGACCTGGTGGTGGTGTCACCGCCCAGGAGCACCTGGTCGGCACGACCGGCCTCGACCAGCGCGGCGACGGTGTCGAAGAGGTGGTGGTCGGTCGCGTGGTTGGCGCGGGAAGGACCGTCCAGGGCCAGGTAGGCGCCGGATGCGGCGAGGTCGCGGTGCAGCCGCAGGTCGGGAAGGCGGTTGAGGTGGCCGAGGATCACCCGTCGCGGCTCGACACCGTGGCGGCCGCAGAGCAGGTCGAGGACATCGGGCCCGGCGGTGCCGAGTTCGTGGTGGACGGCGATCGGCGCACCGGTGGCGTGGTGCGCCTCGGCGGCGGCCGCCATGACACGGCGGGTGTGCGGTTCGAGGCCGTGGTAGTCACCCGCCACCTTGATCAGCCCGGCCCGTACCCCCTCGGGCGCGCCCCGCAGCCCGGTGGTGAGCTCGGCGGTGAAGAGACCGGCGAGCCCGTCGTAGCGCCGCTCCAGCTCCACCGGGTCGTAGTGGACGGCCTGGTGGAGCCCGGTCGCCGCGACCAGGTGCACGCCGGCCGCCCGGGAGAGACCGGCGAGCGCGTCGGCCCGCCGCCCCATGCCGTACGGGGTCCACTGGACCAGCGACCGGCCGCCGGCCGCCGCGAAGGCGCTCAGCACCGATCCGGCGGCGAGCGGGTCGTCGAGCTCCTCGCCGGGCAGCCGGGGGCTGCGCAGGAAGAGGTGGTCGTGCGCGTCGCAGACGCCGAGGTCGGCGGGGTCGACGTCGCCGAGGACGGTGCGGACCGAGGGACGGGCGGTACTCACGACGCCTCGGCTCCGGCGCGAGGGCCCGTGTCCGCGTTCGTGCCCGCATTCGCGCCCGAGCCTGTGCCGGCGTCCGCGTTCGTGCCCGCGCCCGCGCCGGCGTCCGCGCCGGTGCCGGCGTCCGCTTCGGCGAAGGTCGCGGCCGCGACGCGCAGTCCGGCCAGGGCCTTGGGGACGCCGACGTAGGGCGCGAGGTGGACCAGCACCTCGGTGACCTCCGCCCTGGTCATCCCGATCCGCAGACTGTTGCGGACGTGGTCGGCCAGCTGCGGCTCCACTCCGCCGAGCGCGGTGAGGGCGGCCAGGTTGGCCACCTGGCGGTCACGCAGGGAGAGGCCCGGCCGCTGGTAGGTGCCGCCGAACAGCGCGGTGACGATCCAGTCGGGGAAGCCGGGCGCGAGTTCGTCGAGCGCGCCGAGGGTGCCGGCCCTGGTCTGCGGATCGGCGAGCCGGTCGAGCAGGGCGTAGCCGGCGGCGCGGTCGAGCGCGGCCGGGGCGAGGCCGGTGGGGTCGGGGTGTCCAGGGGTGTGATCGGCGGGGGCCATCGGGTGGGGCGGTCCTTTCACCAGTGGCGGCCGACGGGCAGCCGGTCGAGTTCGGGGCTGGACAGGTGGTGCACGCGGTACCGGGTGCCGGGCTCGCCCTCGGGGGCTGCGCGGTGCCAGAGCGCGATGCGCAGCAGTTCCCAGCGGGCCGGGTCGACGGCGACGGCGGCCGTGTGCAGGTCGGGGTGGGCGGGCAGTTCGGCGAGCGCCCGTTCGACGGCCTCGGCCGGGTCGGCGCCCTCGGGCAGGCGGTCGAGTCGCCTGGTGGCGGCGACGGGAGTGCCGGGTGTGGGAGTGCCGGGTGCGGTGCCGCGGCGCAGGCCCGCGCCGAGCCAGTGCCGGACGGCGGGGCGGCCGAAGTCGGCACTCAGCCCCCGGAAGCCCGGTCCCCAGAGGAAGCCGTTCATGCCTTCGGGGGTGCGCCAGAGGTAGAACGGCGCGTACTGGTTGACGGATGATCCGTCGAGGCCGCGCTCGCGGACCAGGTAGGCCTTGAGCCCGAGGCCCGGGTGGCCGTCGAGCAGGTGGCCCTTGGTGGCGATCCGCCGGTGGACGATCGTCATGTCGTAGTCGGCGGGGAGGGTGATCTCGTACTGCATGGCGTGCACGGGCGGACTCCCTGGGGTCGGCCGGGTGGTGCGACTGCGGGTCGGGCGGCCGGGTCGGCGGCTCCGGTCACCCGGCCCGGTGGGCGGCGAGCAGCGCGAGGGCGCCGCGCACCGCGCGTTCGAACGGTTCGGCGCTCTCGGCGGCGCGGGCGAGCACGTAGCCGCCCTGGACCACGGCGACCACGGCGGCGGCGGTGTCGGCCGGATCGGCGGCGGAGTGGAGTTCACCGGCCGCCTGCCCCTCGGCGACGACCTCGGCGATCCGGCCGCGCAGCCAGGTGAAGGTCTCCTCGACGGGAGCGCGCAGCCGCGGGTCGGCGACCACCTCCGGGTCCTGGGCCATCCGGCCGATCCGGCAGCCGCGCAGCACGTCGCGCTCGCGGTGCAGGTAGGCGGCGATGCGCTCGTAGGCGGTGCCGGGGCCGGCCAGGTCGGCCTCGGCGACGGCGCGCATCTGCTCGGCGCTGCGGCGCAGGGCGGCGGCGGCGAGGTCGGGCTTGCCGTCGAAGTGGTGGTACATACTGCCCTGGCCGACACCGGCGTGCTGCTGGATGGCCTTGGGGCTGGTTCCGACGTAGCCGCGCTCCCAGAGGAGTTCCTGGGTGCTCTCGATGAGGCGGTCCTGGGTTGCCATGCGGATCACTGTACATACCGATAGGTACAGATGTACATACCAGTAGGTACAGAAGCCTGGCGAGCGGCCCGGGCTGCGACTTCGGGCGCACGGAGGGCCGTGGGCCGCCCCCCGGCGGTCCACGACCCTGCGTGATCGTCGTCCCCCGGAACACCACGCGGCATTCACCGCGGGACGGTGGCGCACGTCACCTTTCACCGCCACCGGTGTCACGGTGCGTCACCATCACGACGGGCGGACACGGGCGGGTGCGGAACGGCGTGGGCAGGTGTGGGCGGGCACGGGCGGGTGCGGAGCGGCCTGGGCGGCCGGGAGTCACGGCCGACCGGACGGCAGCTCACGCCGGATCACCGGGGCGACCTCGCTCGCGAACAGTTCCAGCTGCTCGTGCTGGACCTCCTCGGTGAGCGCGTCCACGCCGATCCCGACCACCTCGTTGCCGAAGGCCTCGTGGTAGCGGTGGATCTTCTCGATCACCTGCTGCGGGCTGCCGACCAGAGCCGAACCCCGCTCCAGCGCGTCCTCCAGCGACTCGAACGGGGAGTTGTTGTGCCGGCCCGCCGCCGAGGCGAACAGCGCGTCCCAGTAGGGGCGGAAGCCCTCCACCGCGTCCTGCGAGCGCCTGGCGACGAACAGCCCGCCGAAGCCGGTACCGACCCTGACGTCCTCGGGGGCGCGGCCGTAGTGCTCCCAGCGTTCGCGGTAGTCGTCGACCAGCGCCTTGTACTTGGCCAGCGGGTGGAAGGAGTTGGCGGAGAACAGCGGGTCGCCGTAGCGGGCGGCGAGGTCGGTGGACCGGGTGCTGGTCGCGCTGCCGTGCCAGACCGGGATCGGGTCCTGGTGGGGCCGCGGCCAGGTGGTGACCTCCTTCAGTGCCGGCCGGGTGGTGCCCTCCCAGCTGACCTTCTCCTCCCGCCAGAGCCTGCGCAGCAGCCCGTAGTTCTCGGCCAGCGCGTCCCACTGCCGCTCCTCCGGCAGGCCGAACAGGTCGAAGTGGCGCGGGTCGTTGCCCTTGCCGATGATCAGTTCGAGCCGGCCGCCGGAGAGCTGGTCGACCAGGGCGTAGTCCTCCGCGACCCGGACCGGGTCGAGGATGGAGAGCACCGTCACCGTGGTGAACAGCCGGATGGTCGAGGTGCGGGCGGCGACGGCGCTCAGCAGCACGGGCGGCGCCGGGGAGAGGAACGGCTCGCCGTGCCGCTCCCCCACCCCGTAGCCGTCGTAGCCGAGTTGCTCGGCGGTGACGGCCTGGTCGATGACGTTGTGCAGCTTCTCGTACGGGGTGCGCTGCACGCCGGTGACGGGGTCGGGTCCGTTGGACACGAGGGACGAGACGGTGAACCGCACGGCGGTCTCCTTGTTGGCGCTCGGTGGGTGCTCGTCGAGTCGGCCCGGAAGGTCCGGAGCTCCGGCTGTCCTGATCCTCGGCCTGTCCGGCTGTCGGGCTGTCCGGGATCGAGGGCCGGCGCCGAGGAGCCAGGGGGCCGGGGAGCCGGGGAGCCTGCGCCCGGTGCGTCGCCGCCGGTGGGGCCAACGGGTCCGGACGGCGGCCGGGTTCGGCTCGACGAGGGCGGGTGGCCGGCGCGGCGGCCCGGCCGAGCGGCACCCCAGGGTCGGTCGCTCACGCCGGGGCAGCACCGGGGGCGGGATCGCGCGGGAGCCGGAACTCCGGCCGGATCAGCGCGAGGTGCTGCGGGGGCGACAACAGCGCAGGAGGACTGTCGGGACGGACATCCGGCTCCCCCTCCTCGCCTCGCACACACACGATCCACCGCGAGCATATGCACCGGCCCGGGGCGCGGCAAGGGTCGTCGGGCCGATGGCGGCACGGGCTCGGCAAGTCCCTCGGCCGAGCGGCACCGACCTGGCAGGATGTCCCGCATGAGCTACCTCGCCACGGATGACCGCTACGCCTCGATGACCTACCGCCGGGCCGGCCGCAGCGGGGTGCTGCTGCCGGCCGTCTCCCTGGGCCTGTGGCACAACTTCGGTGACACCCAGCCACTCGACGTCCAGCGGGCGGTGCTGCGCCGGGCCTTCGACCGGGGCATCACCCACTTCGACCTGGCGAACAACTACGGCCCGCCGTACGGCAGCGCCGAGCGCAACTTCGGCCACCTGTTCGCGCAGGACTTCCGCCCGTACCGGGACGAGCTGTTCATCGCCTCCAAGGCGGGCTACGACATGTGGCCCGGCCCGTACGGCGAGGGCGGCAGCCGCAAGTACCTGCTGGCCAGCCTGGACCAGTCGCTGGGCCGGATGGGCCTCGACTACGTGGACGTCTTCTACTCGCACCGCTACGACCCGGACACCCCGCTGGAAGAGACGATGGGGGCGCTGGACTCGGCGGTCCGGTCGGGCAGGGCGCTGTACGCCAGCATCTCCAACTACCCGGCGGAGCAGCACCGGGAGGCGGTGGCGATCCTGCGCGAGCTGGGCACCCCGGTGCTGATGAACCAGTGCGCGTACTCGATCCTCAACCGGTACGTGGAGGACGGGGTGCTGGACGCGGTCGGCGACACCCAGACCAGTCTGATCGCCTACTCCCCCCTCGCCCAGGGGCTCCTGACGGACCGCTACCTCTCCGGCGAGGTGCCGTCCGGTTCGCGGATGTCGGTCGGGCACTTCCTCAAGGAGGAGGCGCTGACCGACCGAAAGCTGGAGCAGCTGCGGGCGCTGGACAAGCTGGCGGAGCGGCGCGGCCAGACCCTGGCGCAGCTGGCCCTGTCGTGGGTGCTGCGGGATCCGCGCGTGGTCTCGGTCATCATCGGGGCCAGCAGCGTGGCCCAGTTGGACCAGAACATCGACGCGCTGGCGGGCGGTCCGCTGACGGCCGAGGAGCTGGCGGAGATCGACACGCTGAGCAGCTGAGCCGCTGAGCAGCTGAGCCGGGTCGGGCAGGCCCCGGCGGCCGCCCCCGGCGGGTTTCGGCCGGCGCGCGCCGCCCGGTCGGTCACTGGTGCGTGACCGACCGGGCGGCGCGGTCGTTGGGCCGTCCGTACGCGTCCGTCGAGACCCCCGGGAGCCGCAGTGCGGACCTATCTGCTCAGGGCCATCGCCCGTTTCGCCCGGCAGTTGGCGCTGACCTCGCCCGTGCCGTTCCCGCTCCTGCCCGGGACCTTCCTGCCGGGAACGCTACCGCCGGTTGACGCCCAAGGCGGGTAGCACCGTCTCGGCGACCCGGTGGGCCTCCTCCAGCAGCGGGTTGCCGGAGAGGATGAAGGTGTCCACCCCGAGCGACTCGAACTCCTGGAGCCGCTCGACCACCTGGGCCGTCGAGCCGACGACCGCCGTCCCCGGGCCGGGACGGAACAGGCTCATCCCCGGCCAGAGGTTGGGGTATACCTCCAACTCCCGTGCCCGCGCGGGGACCTTGCCGCCGTGCTGGCGGAACTGCCGCTGCCAGCCGACCCCGTCCTCGCCCCGGGCGCCGCCGAGCTGGCGGGCGTAGGTGGCCTCGCCGGTGACGTCGAGCAGGCGGTCGGCGGCGGCCCAGGCCTCGTCCTCGGTGTCGCGGACGATCAGGTGCAGCCGCAGCCCGATCCGCAGTGTCCGCCCGTGCGCGGCGGCGCGTTCGCGGACCAGGTCGAGCTTCTCCTTGAGCAGGTGCGGCGGTTCGCCCCAGGTCAGGTAGACGTCCACGTGCTGGGCAGCCATCTCGATGCCGGCCGCCGAACTGCCGCCGAACCAGAGCGGGATGCCGCCCGGCTGGACCGGGGTGAGTTCGCGCAGGCTCGCGCCGGCGTTCGTCAGGTCGTAGAACTCGCCCTTGTGGTCGAAGACCTCGCCGGAGGTGAGCCGCTTGACGATCGACCAGTACTCGGCGCTGAGCCGGTACCGGTCGTCGTGCTCGACGTTCAGGCCGTACTCGCGCAGCTGCCCGGTCGAGCCGTTGACCACGTTGAACCGAAGCCGGCCGCCGTGCAGGTGGTCGAAGCTGAGCGCCATCTTGGCCAGCAGGGTCGGCGAGATCAGCCCCGGGTGGACGGCGAGCAGCGGCTTGAACGCCGGGGTGGTCGCGGCGGCCAGCGCGTTGCCGAGGTCCCAGACGTCGTAGAGGTCGGTCGCCAGCAGCGCGCCGGTGTATCCCAACCGCTCGACGCTGCCAGCGAGTTGCTGGAGGTAGCGGAGGTCGACCGGGCGGCGGCCGGCCGGCTCCCACGGGTAGTGGCCCTCGCGCGGGATGATGTACCAGAGGACTTCGGAGGCCATCGGTCAGACCGCCTTGGCGATCGCGGCGGCCACCGGGGCCTCCAGCGCGGGGAGGTGGGCGTCGGCGACGGTCACCGCGCGGTCGATGAAGCCGACGCCGTGGAAGATGTCGGCCGCCTCCTGCTGCTCGGCGACGAACCCCGCGGTGGCGGGCTCAAGTCGCCACGGCAGCACCGCCAGCGCCGCCTCCCAGTCCTCGGCGCTGCCGCCGAGGTCCCCGGCGGCGATCGCGGCGGCCTCCGGCAGGTGGGCGGCCACCCAGGCGTCCGCGCGGCGCAGCGCGGCGCCGATCGCGGCGACCACCTCGGGGCGGTCGGTGGCGAAGTCCCGGCGGGTGAAGAACACCGAGCGGTCGGTGATGACGTCCCCGGTGCGGATCAGCTCGCGGAACTCTCCGGTGCGGCGGGCGGCGGCCAGTTCGGCGCCCTGGGCGATCCAGCCGGCGATCTCGCCGTCGCGCAGTCGGCGCGCCTGGTCCTCGCCCGCGGCCGGGCGGACCGGGGTGACGTCGGTCGCGTAGGACAGGCCCTCGGCGTGCAGGGCCTTGGCGAGCAGGTGGGTCTGCCAGGAGCCGATGCCGAGGACGACGGTGCCGCCCCGGAGGTCCGCGACGGTGCGCACCGGCCCGTCGGCGCGCACCAGCAGCGCGCCGTGGTCAGGGCGGGGCGCGGAGACCGCCGCGTACACCAGGTCGTGGCCGGCCGCCTGGGCGGTGACGGGCGGGGTGGAGCCGGTCCCGCCGAAGTCGATGGTGCCGTCGGCGAGCAGGGCCCCGGTGCGGGTGCCGTCGGCGTAGTGGTGGAACGCGCCGGTCTCGCCGAGGGGGGCCAACTCCTCGTCCAGGTAGTCCAGTCGGGCGAGGTAGTAGAGCGAGGGGTTGCTGGCGTGGACGCCGAGGGTGATGGCCATGGGGATCAGCTCCTGTGGTGCGGGCGGGGGTTCGGTGCGGCGGCGGGGCGGTTCGGTGTGGCGGCGGGGTGGCTCGGTGGGCTCGTCGGTGGGCTGCTCGGCGGGTTGCTCGGTGGGCTCGTCGGCGGGCTGCTCGGTGGGCTGCTCGGCGGGCTGTTCGGTGTGGTCTGCCGGCACGGTCGACCGGCCGGTGGTGGCGGAGGTGGCGGGGCGGCGACGGTTCAGTGCACGCCGAGGTCGGCGAGCAGGCCGCGCCGCAGCTCGGCGAAGGCCGGGTCGGCCGGGTCGCGCGGGTGCTCCACGGCGACGCGTTCGTCACGGACGAGCCTGCCGTCCCGGAGCACCGCGACCCGGTCGGCCAGCCGGACGGCCTCGTCCACGTCGTGGGTGACCAGCAGGACGGCGGGCCGGTGGCGGCGGACGAGGTCGCCCACCAAGTCCTGCATCCGCAGCCGGGTGAGCGCGTCCAGGGCGGCGAACGGCTCGTCCAGCAGCAGGAGTTGCGGCTCGCGGACCAGTGCACGGGCGAGTGCTACCCGCTGTGCCTCGCCGCCGGAGAGGGTGGCCGGCCAGGCCTCGGCGTGCTGGTCCAGGCCGACCTCGGCGAGCGCCTTCAGGCCGGTCTCCCGGGTGGCGGCGCCACGCGGCAGGCCGACGGTGACGTTGGCGAGCACCCGCTTGGACGGGACCAACCGGGGCTCCTGGAAGACCACCGTCCGGACGGGCGGGACGAGCACCGTCCCGGCGTCGGCGCGGTCCAGGGCGCCGAGGATGCGCAGCAGCGTGGTCTTGCCGGTGCCGCTGGCTCCGAGCAGGGCGACGAACTCACCGCGGGCGATGTCGAGGTCGACACCGTCCAGCACGGCCCGGGTGCCGAACACCCGGCGCAGGCCGCGGAGGTGGACGGCGGGGGTCTCGTCGGGCGCGGGCGCGGTGGCCCGGGCGGTCTGCGTGGCCTGCACGGTCCGGGAGGTCTGGGTGGTCTGGGTGGTCTGGGTGGTCATCGGCCGGCTCCTTGGGTGGCCTTGCGCCAGGGCATCAGGAATCGTTCCAGGACGCGGACGACACCGTCGGCGGTGAGGCCGAGCAGCCCGTAGATCAGGATGCAGACGGCGAGGATGTCGGTCCGGGAGTAGTTCTGCGCCTGGGCCATCAGATAGCCGATGCCCTCGGTCGAGTTGATCTCCTCCGCGGCGATCAGCGCGATCACGCTGAGCGTCATGGAGAGCCTCAGCCCGGAGAGGAGCGACGGCAGCGCCCCGGGCAGGACGACGGTGCGCACGATCGCCCAGCGGCCGAGACCGAAGCTGCGCATCGCCTCGATCAGCTTGCGGTCGCTGTTGCGCACCCCGCCGGACGTCGACACGTACATCGGGAAGCTGGTGGCGACCCCGATCAGTGCCACCTTGGCGGTCTCGGTGATGCCGAACCAGACCATGAACAGCGGCACCAGGGCGAGGAAGGGCACGGTGCGCAGGACCTGGACGGCCGAGTCCAGCAGTTCCTCGCCGAGCCGGAAGAATCCGGTGACGACGCCGAGCACCAGACCGACGGTGGCGCCGAAGAGCAGTCCGAGGCCGGCCCTGGTGAGTGAGACGGTGAGCGCGTCGGCGAGTTGGCCGTTGCCCCAGAGCTCGCCGACCGCCTCGGCGACCTGGGCGGGCGAGGCGAGCACGTCCTGGGTCAGGGCCCCTGTGGCGGAGGCCAGGGCCCAGCCGCCGAGCAGGGCGAGCGGCCCCAGCGTACGCAGGATCAGGGCGAGGGCTCTCGGACGCGGAGCCTGGAGGCGGGTGCGCGGCTCCACCAGACCGGCCGCCCGGGCGGCGGCGGTGCCGTCGTCGGGGCGGCGGTCGGCGGCACCGCCGGGGCCGGCGGCGGCACCGGGCCCCGCGCTGGTCAACGTGTCGGTCAACGTGTCGGTGCTGCCGGTCACTTGGCGCCGTCCGCGAACTTGCTGATGTCGATCAGGTAGGGCTTGACGTCGACCAGCTGCTTGGTGACCTTCTGGTCGGCGAAGAACGTCGCGACGGTGCCGAACCGGGTGATGTCGGCGTCGCCGATGACGTCCGCGGTGGCGCCCTGCTTGCTGACGTTGACCGCGACGTCCTTCTCGGCGGGCGTGACGGCGGTCGGGCCGGAGTCCGTGAAGACGTTGAGGTAGGCGGCCGGGTCGGCCTTCTCCTTGAGGCCGTTCTCGTGCAGGTAGGCGTAGAAGGCCTTGACGACCTCGGGGTGCTTCTCGGCGAAGCCGTTGCGGACGGCCCAGACCGCGTAGTTGTCGGATCCGACCTCCTTGCCGTTTACCAGGAAGTGCGAGCCGGAGTTGGCGATCGACGGGGTGGAGAAGGTGTTCCAGGTGGCCCAGGCGTCCACCTGGCCGGAGTTGAAGACGCCCGCGGTCTGGTCGGCGCGCAGGTACACCCGCTCGACCTTGTCGGTCGGGACGTTGTTCTTCTCCAGCGCCTTCAGCAGGAGGTACTCGCTGGTGCCGCCCTGGCTGACCGCGACCTTCTTCCCGACCAGGTCCTGCACGGTCTTGATCGGGGAGTCGTTCTTCACCAGGATGCCCTCGCCGACCCCGTCCGGAGCGGTCTGCGCGAACAGCTTGAAGCCCGGCTTCTGGCCGAGCGCGGCGACGGCGGAGGTGATCGAGCCCTGGGCGACGTCGAGCTGGTCGGCGGAGAGCGCCTGGGCCGCGGGGGCGAACGGCCCGGCGCTCCCCGTCCAGGCGACCTTGGCGTGGACGGCGGCCAGGGCCTTGTCGAGCGAGCCGTCCTTCTTCCCGAGGGCGAGGAAGCCGTTGTTGCCCGGGTCGGGAACACGGAGCACCACCTCGGCCTTGCCTCCGCCGTCGGCGGAGGCCTTGGCTCCGTCGGCGGACGAGCCGCAGGCGGCCAGGGCGGTGGTGGCGAGCAGTGCGGTGGCGGCGAGCGCGAGGCGGGAGGGGTTCACGGGGGTCGACTCCTGAGGAGAGCGGGGCTGGCGGACGGTCGGCGGACGGGGAACGGACGACGGGCGGCAGGCGACGGGCGACGGGCGACGGGCGACGGAGGAGAGCCGACGGCTGGCAAGTGACAGATCGCAGATGACAGATATCAGGATCTGAGAGCTGTCATCTGCCAGCCGTCAGCTGTCATTCGTCCGCTGACGCCCGGCCTCTCCCTGGCTGCGGCGGGCGAGGAGCAGAGCACGGGCGGCGCGGAGCGGCTCGGGGTCGGCCCAGGCCCGGACGTCCACTGCGGCCTCCAGGAATCCGTGGCCTCGGAGGAATCGCTCCTGCTGCTCCAACAGGTCGAGCCGCTCCTCGGAGAGGTCGAGGTGCAGGGTGCGGTGGCTGCCCGGCGCGTACGCTCCGGCGACGCCCTCCTCCCCCGCGCCGGTCTCCGTCTGCAGGATCCGGGCCACCTCGACGGGGTGCTCGGCGGCCCAGTCGGCCGCTTCCAGCAGCACCGAGAGGAAGCGGGCGACCAGATCCGGGTGCTCGTCGAGCAGGCTCTGGTGGACGGTGATCGGCCGGGGCGTGCCGTTGTTGACCCGGGCGCGGCGGTCCGGTGCCTCGTCCAGCTCGACGGCTACCTCCGCGCCGAAGCGCCGGGCCGCCTCCACGGCGAGCGCGCCCTTCACGTACACCGCGTCCACGGCGCCGTCCCGCAGCGCGGCGAGCTCCGCGGCCCACTGCCCGCCCTCCGGCCCGGCCGGGACGTCCACCAACTCGGCGTCGTCCAGGGTGAGTCCGGCGAGCGAAAGCGCACCGTGCAGGCCGGCGAGGGCCATCGCCCGCCAGAAATCGATCCCGATCCCATGACGTGGGACGGCGAGACGTCGGCCGCGCAGTTGCTCCGGCGAGCCGATCCCGCTTCCGGCCCGGACCAGGACGGCCTGCCGCTCCTCGATCCAGGTGAGCCCGATCAGCCTGGTCCGCTCGCCCCGCGACCGGGCCCAGAGCGCCGGCACGTTCCCGCCCTCGCGGAACAGGCCGGTGAGGGCGTGGGTGTAGTGGTGGTCGGCGGCCACCTCCGGCGGCGCGTCCTGGAGCGAGCGGACGGCGATCCCGTCGGCGGCGAACTCCCGGGCGAACCGGCCCTGGTCGGCGGCGATACCGGTGGCGGTGGGGACGGGGCAGCGAGTGAACCAGAGGGTCGGCGGAGCATCGGCGTCGGCCGCGGGGGCCGAGGCGGCAGTACTGCTGGCGTGGCTGGGCACGGTGGCGGGTTCCTCTGCGACTGGGTGCGCGCGGGTGCGGCGGCGCGCGGCACGGGCGCGCACCGGCCTTGCGGCGGCGGGGGTGTGGGTGTTCGGCGCGGACGGCGCGTCAGCGACAACAGGCGCAGGAGGCGGGGCACCGGTGGGTCGTCACGGCGCTGCTCCTTCCTGCGGTCCGGCGCGGTGGGCGGGGCTCGTCCGGTGCGCTGCGCCGAGCGTTCCACGGCGAGGGAGCACGAGGCAAGTCTTTGCCACATCGTGGGATCACTTGTTCATGAACGGCATCCCATTGCAACGCTGTTGACACAATCCCGCAGCACACGCTGCCATAGTCTGGGAGCGACTCCGGTGAACCGGCCGGAGCGCCGGACAGAACGAGAGGTGCCATGGCCGAGGCCGCCACCGCCGTCCAGAGCCCGCCGGCCGGCGCCCAAGCCGTCCAGCGGGCCCTCGGACTGCTGCACTGCTTCCACGACAACGGCCCCGACCTGAGCGCCTCGGACCTGGCCCGCCGGATGGACCTGTCGGTCTCGACGGCGCACCGGCTCGCCCGCACGCTGGTCAGCGCCGGGTTCCTGGAGCAGGACGAGCAGACGGCCCGCTACCGGCTCGGACCCGCCGTCGCCGAGCTCGGCCAACTCTCCTTCCACCAGCGGGGCCTGCACCTCGCCGCACCCGAGCTGGAACTGCTCTCCCGGCGCACCGGGGCCACCGCCGACCTGGCGATCCGCAGCGGCCCGCACGCGGTGATCCTGGTCGGCGCGTCCGTCCGCCCGGACACCGGACTGGGACTGCGCCGCCCGCTCCACTCGACGGCACTGGGCAAGGTACTGCTGGCCTGGCCGCGTCCCGGCGAGGCGGGAGTGACGGCGCTCGGACCGCTGCCGCCGTTCACCGATCGGACCATCACCGAACCGGAGCGGCTGGACGAGGAGTTGGCGAAGGTCCGGACGGCCGGGTACTCGCTCAACGACGGCGAGTCGGCGACCGGGGTGCGCACGGTGGCCGTACCGGTGCTGGACGGCTCCGGGCAGGCCCGGTTCGCGCTGGCCGTCCGCTCGACGCCCGCGCACCTCACCGACGACCGGCTGGACTGGTTCCTCGGACACGCGCGGTCCTGCGCCGGCGCGCTGGCCGTCCTGCTGCTGCCGCCGGACCAGCGGGCCTGACGCCCCGTCAAGGCACGCGTGCGGGCCGGGCGTTCGACTGAACGCCCGGCCCGCACGGTCGGACTCGACAGGAGCCGGCGGATCTCAGCGGCGGTTCACGCCACCGGGGTGTACTTGTAACCGACCCGACGGACCGTCACGATGCTGTCGCGGTAGGCGACGCCGAGCTTGCGGCGCAGCCGGGCGACGTGCACGTCCACCGTCCGGCCGTCACCGACGTGGCCGTAGCCCCAGACGGCGGAGACCAGGTGGTCACGGGTGTGGACGCGCTGCGGGTGCTCGGTCAGGTGGGCCAGCAGCTCGAACTCCAGGTAGGTGAGGTCGAGCAGCCGCCCGTCGACGTAGGCGTTGCGCCGCTCCACGTCCACACTGATGCCGCGCCCGGCGGGGCGGACCGGACGGACGGGGGCGGACGCGGTGCCGACCGGAGCCGAACCGACGGGTCCGATGCCGGCGACCGGGGGAGCCGCCGCCTGGGAGGCGGGCGCGGGGACGGTCGCGACGGGAACCGCGCCCGGGACCGCACCGGTGGCCGACGCGCTCTCGGCCGGCACCAGCACCAGGTACCCGACCATCGGGTGCCCGGCGGCACCGAACTGCGCGCCGTACTGGGCCAGCAGCGCCTGCGGCAGCGTGCCGTGCGGCAGCGCCGCGACGACCGCCGCGCCCTCGGGCAGCGCCGCGAGCAGCGCCTGCGGCGCCGCCGGGACCTGCCCGGCCTGCGGCACGCCCGCCGCGTACGGCGGGAGCGGGGCCGACGACGGCACCGAGGCGGCGGACTGGGCGGCCGACGGACGCGGCGGAACCGGCCCGCCGTGCCATCGTTCGCCGGTCGAGGGGACGGAGCGGACCGCGCGCAGGTGCGGGGTCGCGGCGGGGAGGGGAAGGGTGGCCGTGGAGGAAGAAGACATGATGCCGCTCATTTCGCGCGTGACGGACGGGGTGGAGTCGTCTGCGCGTCGACCGGGCGTGCTGCCGAGAACTGACCTTGGGTCAGCGGAGGGAGAGCCGGGACGCGCTGGGCGACCCCGGACACGTCTGGTCGAACAGGTGCGGCTGCCGGGACGGCCAGAACGGCTCAAGGTCGAGGTGACGACCTCTGCTGCTGTCCACGACGTGGTTCATGCGCCCATTCAACCATGTGAACGGACCGTTGCACCGCGCCGTCCGGGCCGCCCCGCCCGGGCGGGCGGTCGTGGTGGTGGCGGCCGGAGGGGAGGTGGGGCAGGCGAGGTTCACTGGTGCTCTCCGCGAAGCGGGCAGGTTGACGGCGGCCCACCGGAGGGACGTCCGGTACTGCCTGGTCGACGAATTGATGGACCGTCAGGCTCCGCCGGAAGGAAGCCGCCGGGGCGGACCCTGGCGGGGCGCGCGGACCGGGAGGTTCCTCGGGAGGACGGTGACGGGTACGGCGAGGGGTGGCAGGGTCACCGACAGCAGGCGCTGCAGATCAACGCGTGGTCGATGTACCGCCGGACGGTCAGCGCCGGAGTGACCGGGGCCGGGGCGGGCGCGACTGCGGTGCATCGCTGCTCGACGCTCACGGCACTGCCCTCCCCCTCTGGTCACGGTGCGCCCGCACGACCCGTGCTGCGCTGCGCTGTACGCGATGCGTTCACCGCATGTGGAGGCATTCCGGCAAGGGGCCGGACGGCCTTCGTCGACAGAGCCTTCCACGCCGGGCCGGTCAAGGCAACCTACTGAGCCAAGATCGTCCGACATGTGAACACCGGAATGAGACGGGGCTTCCTCGGGGCGGGCCGGACGAACCCCCGTCAGGCCACGCCGGCCCGACGCCGACCCCAGGTCAGGCACAGGTCGGCCCCGGTTCGGGCACAGGTCGGGCCCCGGTTCGGGCGCAGATCAGGAGCCGGTTCGGGCGCAGATCAGGAGCCGGTCGGGCCCCGGGTCAGGAGCCGGTCAGGCCCCGGGTCAGGAGCCGGTCAGGCCCGCGTGTCAGCCCCTGGCCGGGGCGGTCCGGCGGCGGCCGGCGGCGTGCTCGACCAGCGCGACCAGGATCTCCTTGCCGTCCTCCCTGAGACGGGCGTCGCAGAGCACCACGGGGATGTCCGGGTCCAGGTCGAGCGCGTCCCGGACCTCCTCCGGGGCGAACACCTCGCTGCCCTCGAAGCAGTTCACCGCGACCAGGAAGGGGATGCCGCGCTGCTCGAAGAAGTCCACCGACGGGAAGCAGTCGGCCAGCCGGCGGGTGTCGGCTAGCACGACCGCACCGAGCGCGCCCCGGGCCAGCTCGTCCCAGACGAACCAGAACCGGTCCTGGCCGGGCGTGCCGAACAGGTAGAGCGCGAGCCCGGGCCGCAGGTCGATCCGGCCGAAATCCATCGCCACCGTGGTGGTGCGCTTGGTCTCCACCCCGGCGGTGTCGTCCACCGGGCGGCCCAGTTCGCTCAGCTCCTCCTCGGTGCGCAGCGGACGGATCTCGCTCACCGAGCCGACGAGGGTGGTCTTGCCCGCGCCGAAGCCGCCCGCGACGAGGATCTTCACCGCGACCGCCGGACCGCCCCGCCAACGCGGGTCGGCGGCGGAACCGTCGGCCGGGGCGGTGGCGGCGGGACCGGCGGCGGTGGGAGCGGAGGCGGCGGTCGCGGGGAGGTCAGAGCGCACGGAGTCCATTGATCACGTCTCGCAACAGGCGCTCGTCCGGCAGCTCGGCGAGCGGAACGGGTCGGGTGACGCTGATCAGTTCGGCGTCGTAGAGGTCGCCGAGCAGGACGCGCACCACACTGACCGGCAGATCGGTGTAGGAGCCCAGTTCGGCCACGGAGAGCGGCTCCCGGCGGCACCAGGCCAGGATGGTCTGGTGCTCCGGGTCGAGCACGTGCGCGGGCACCGCCCCCGCGGCCGGCGCGGGGTCGGCGGCGGTGATCAGCGAGATCAGGTCGAACAGGCCGTCCTCGACCGGCCTGGTCCGGCCGCGGGTCATCGAGTAGAGCCGCACCACCGGGCCGGCGTCGTCGTCGAACCAGCGGTCGTCGACCGGGGTGCGCGGCCGGAACAGGTCGAGCTCGGACTCGTCCGCATCCGAACCGGCCGGTTCCGGGCCGTCCGCGGCCCGGGCATCGGCGGCCGGATCACCCGCGGCCCGGTCGCCTCCGGTCCGGTCGCCCGCGCTCCGGTCACCCGTGGTCCGACCGTCCGCGTCCGGACCGTCCGGCACGCGCCTCGACTCCTCCTCCGCCATCGGGCCGCTCATCTCACCGGCGGGGCCACGTCGGCGCGCGGCTCGGCGGCCAGGTGCTCACCGACCCGCTTGACCAGCAGGGCCATCTCGTAGGCGATCTGGCCGATGTCCGCCTCGGCCTCGCTCAGCACCGCCAGGCAGCTGCCGTCGCCGGCCGCGGTGATGAACAGGAAGGCCTCGTCCAGCTCGACCATGGTCTGGCGGACGCCGCCGACCTTGAAGTGCCCGCCGGCGCCCTTCGCCAGGCTGTGGAAGCCGGCCGCGACGGCGGCCAGGTGCTCGGCGTCCTCGCGGTCGAGGTCGCGGGAGGCGCCGGTGGCCAGCCCGTCGCTGGAGAGGATCACCGCGTGCCGCAGGGCCGCGACGCGCCCTACCAGGTCGTCCAGGAGCCAGTTGAGGTCTCCGGACGACTGCGTCGACATGGTCATGAATCTGTTCCTTCCGCTGGAGCGGGTGATGCGGGTCGTACAGATGGTGCGGGTCGTACGGGTCGTACGGGTGGAACGGGTCGTGCGGGTGCAGAGGGTGGCACGGATGAAGCGGATCGCGCGGGTCGTGCTGGTCCTGCGGGTGGTGCGGTGCGTGCGGCCGGTCCGTCGGTCAACGGACCGGTGGGTGCGCTCGGTTCCGCGAGCGGGGGCCGAGCCGGGGCGATCCGGGTCGGCGGCGGGACGGGCGCGCGGCGGGCCAGCGGCGCCGGTTCGCCGGTGGCGGGGCCGGGCAGCGCCGCCGGAGCGGGTGCCGGGGAGATCGCGCGGCGGTCCGGGTTCGGCGGCTGCCAGACGGACGCGGGCGCGGGGGCGGCTGCGGACCCTGACCCGAACCCGGTCCCGGCGCCGTCGGACGACGCCGGGCGCGGTGCCGCGGACGGGGTGCCGTCGCGCCGGCCCCGGGTGAACCCCCGCTGGAAGGAGGCGAAGGTGGCCCGGGCCTCCTCGGGCGAGCGCTCGCGAGCGGGGTCGGCGTCGCCGTCGGGACGCCCGCCCTGCTGGGCGGTGGCGCGGTCCCGCAACTGCGGGGCGAGGTTCGCCTGCCGGATCCGGCGCGGCAGGGCACCCTGCGCGGGAGCCCCGGCGCCTCCTGCGGCTCCGCCGGCTCCGGCAGCTCCGGCGGCTCCGGCGGCTCCTGTGGTCGTGACGCCCCGTGGGGTCGCGGCGGCCCGCGGGAGCGCGCCCGCCTCGGCCCCCGCCCTGTCGAGAGGCATCTCGTCGAGGGGCATCCCGCCGAGAGGCATCCCGCCGAGGGGCACCCCCGCGAGGGGCACCCCGGCGAGAGGTGCTCCGCCGGAGGGCGTCCCGCCGGCCGGTGTCCCGCCGATCTGCACGGTCTCGGGTGCGGACGCGGACGCGTCCTCCCGGCGGTGGCGTCCGGTGCCCGCCCCGGTGGGCTCACCGGGGGGAGCCGGTACCAGGACGGGCCCGCCGCTGCCCCTGGCACGGCGCGGCAGCCCGCCCGGCGTCCGGGCAGGTTCGGGCGCCGAGGGGCGTGGTCCGCCGGCGCCCCGGTGCCGTCCGCCCTGGCCGTTGACGAGGGCCGGGCCGCCGGTACCGGAGCCGTCGACACCGGCACCCTCGGCACCGGAGCCGTACGGACCGCCGTCCCGGCCGTCCGCGCCGAGCGGGGGCACCGCGACGAGGTCCCGCTGCCCGCGCCGCCCCGCCACGGGACGCCGCCCGCCGGACGGCCCGACCGGGCCCGCGGCCGTAGCCGCGGCGGCGGCCGTGGCGGTGGCCGGCGGCGGCTCGGCCAGTCCGTCCGGTGCCTCGGCCAGCAGTTCGCGCGGGATCAGCACCACCGCCGTGGTCCCCCCGTACGGCGAGGGCCGCAGGTGGACCCGGATGCCGTGCCTCCGGGCCAGCCGGCTGACCACGAACAGCCCGAGCCGGTCGGTGTCCGCGAGGTCGAACTCCTGCTCCACCGCGAGGCGTTCGTTGGTCTCGGCGAGCGCCGACTCGCTCAGCCCGAGCCCGCGGTCGTCGATCTCCAGCGCGAAGCCGTGCGCCACCACCTCGCCCTGGACGGTGACCTGGGTGCTCGGCGGGGAGAACACTGCCGCGTTCTCGACCAGCTCGGCGACCAGGTGGGTGACGTCCGCGACCGCGCTGCCGAGCAGCCCCGTCCCCGGGAACGGCCGGACGGTCACCCGCGCGTAGTCCTCGACCTCGCCGACCGCGGCACGGACCACGTCCACCATCCGCACCGGCTTGCGCCAGGCCCGGCCCGGCGAGCCGCCGGCCAGGATGATCAGGCCCTCGGCGTGCCGGCGCATGCGGGTGGTGAGGTGGTCGACCTTGAACAGGTCCTCCAGCTCCGCCGGGTCCTCGGTGCGCCGCTCCATCGTGTCCAGCAGCGTCAGCTGGCGGTGCAGCAGCACCTGGCTGCGGCGGGCCAGGTTGACGAAGACCGCCGAGACCCCGCGGCGCAGCTCGGCCTGCTCGACGGCGGCCTCGACGGCGGCCCGCTGCACGGCGTTGATCGCCCGCCCGACCTGGCCGATCTCGGCGGGGCCGAACTGCAGCTCGGGCGCCTCGGCCGCGACGTCCACGGCCTCGCCCTTGCGCAGCCGGAGCATCACCGAGGGCAGGCGGGTGCCGGCGAGTTCGTTGGCCGCGTTCCGCAGGCCGATCAGCTCGCGGGCCAGGCCGCGGCCGATCCGGTAGGAGATGAGCACCGACAGCACCACGGCGACCAGGCCGATCAGACCGGCGATGCCGCCGCGCCAGAGCAGCCCGATGGCGTAGGAGTGCTCGCGGTCGCCGATCGTGCCGGAGAGCCGGGCGTTGATCGCCGCGAGGTCGCCCAGCGCACGGTCCGCGGTCTCCCGCCAGTCGTCGCCGTTGATCGCCTGCACCACCCGTTCCGGGCCGCCCGCGCCGACGAAGTCGGCCTCGGCCCGGGCCAGCGCGGCCCAGGCCTCGCCGCCGCGCAGCGCGATGTAGTCGGCCTGGTCGACCGGGTCGAGCTCGGCGATGTAGACGGTGAACAGCGCCTGCTGGTTGTGCAGGGCGTCGAGGGCCACCTGGTACTGCTCGGCGGTGGGCCGGCCGGTCGACGTGCGCAGCCCCTCCATCGCCGCGTCCTCCTGGGCGAGGTACTCGCGGGCGCGTACCAGCTCGATCAGGAGCGTCCCCTGGCGCGGGAGTTGGCCGCTCTGGCGGGCGACGAAGGCGGACCGGAAGCCGAAGGTCGGCTTGACCAGGTCGCTGTACTGGCCGAGTGTGAACTCCCAGTTGAGCGCCCCGCGGTTGATCTGGGAGCGCAGCGGGGCGAGTTGGTCGGCGGCGGCGAGGACCTGCAGGAAGCGGCCGCGCTGCGCCTCGTCGAGCCGGCCGCCGTCGCTGCCCTCCTTCAGCTGCCGCAGTACGGCGAGGCTCCGGTCGGTGGCGGCCTGGGCCTGTTCGAAGGCGTCCCGGCCGGCCCGCGAGGCGGGGTCGGCCAGCCGCTTGACGGCGGCCCGGCGCTCGTCCTGGAGATCGTGTGCGTACCGGTCGACCGGGGCACCGAACTTCTCGTACGTACTACTGATCTCCAACCGGCTCCAGACGTCGCCGGTGGTGGCGAGCGTCGCGTACACCCAGAGGGCGGTGAGGGCCACGATGGGCACCAGGAGCAGCGCGATGATCTTCGCGCGGATCGAGCTGCTGCGCAGACGCATGGAGTCCTCGGTCGGGAAGTGCCAGGCGCGGACGGGGTGCGGGGGCGGGGCTGCCCGGACGGGTGTCCGGGCGGGGGTCCGGGCCTGGGCTCCGGGCTTGGGAGCCGGGCTGGGCGGGAGCGGGTCGAGCGGGCCGGGGAGCGGGGCCGGGGGAAACGGGGCGGGCGGAAACAGGGCGTGGACGATAAGTGGTATGGACCAAGTGTCGGTCGGGTACGGATCGGTACGGATTCGGGCCCGGCCGGAGAGGCCCGGGGCCCGAGGTCTGCGAGAGCCTACTACGCTCTGACCACTCGTTCGAGGGTCGAACCCGTCCTCTTCCCGCACCCGCCCGGATCGTGTCCGGATCGTTCCCAAGATCCCGTATCCCACCGCATTGCCGAGGCTCCGCGCCCGCCCCTCCCCGGCACTCCCCCCGTGGGCCGGTGCCGATCTCGTCGCGTCACGGTCACAACCCTGGGCAGTCGGGGAGCTATCCGATAGTTTCGCTCCACCTGCAGGAGGGATCGGGGTGATCGGGGGGATCGTGCGCGAGTTCACCACCCCCGCCCCGGCCGGACCGCCGGTCACCGGCGGACTGGCGGACTCGCTGTACGACACCGCCGAACGCTCGCCCGGCCTGGTCCAGTTGGCCCGCCGCTCCGACGGGACGCGCGGCGCCCCCGGGAGCGAGTGGCACGAGGTGACCGCTGCGGCCTTCCGCGACGAGGTGCTGGCCCTCGCCAAGGGCCTGCTCACCCGCGGCGTGCGCTACGGCGACCGGGTCGCCCTGATGTCCCGCACCCGCTACGAGTGGACGCTGTTCGACTACGCGCTCTGGTCGGTCGGCGCGATCCCCGTCCCGATCTACCCGACCGCCGCCCCGGAGCAGGTCCGCTGGATCCTCGCCGAGACCCAGGCGGTCGCCTGCCTGGTCGAGAACGAGGACCACGCGATGACCGTGGGGGCGGTCTGCGACGCGTTACCCGAGCTGACCGGCATCTGGCAGCTCGACCGGGACTGCGTCACCTCGATCGTCGAGGACGGGCGCGGCGTGCCGGACTCGCTGGTCCACCGCCAGCGGCTCGGTGTCACCGGGGAGAACATCGCCACCGTCGTCTACACCTCGGGCACCACCGGCCGCCCCAAGGGCTGCCTGATCACGCACGCCGGCCTGGCCTCTGCGGCCGACGCCCTGCTCGACGGCTGGGGCGACATCTTCGCGGACACCGGCGGCGGCCAGGCCTCCACCCTGCTGTTCCTCCCGCTGGCGCACGTGTACGGGCGGATGGTGCAGATCGCGGCGGTCCGCGGCGGGTTCCGGATCGGCCACGTCCCCGAGGTCTCCACCGACTTCCTGCTGCCCGCGCTCGCCTCGTACCGCCCGACCTTCCTGCACGTCGTCCCGTACGTCCTGGACAAGGTGTTCCAGCAGGCGCGCCGGGCGGCCGAGGAGGCCGGGCGCGGGGAACTCTTCGAGCAGGCCCGCCAGGTGGCGGTCGACTGGGCGACCGCCCGGGAGCAGCGCGCCTTCGGCCGGGGGCCGGGCCCGGGCACCGGTCTGCGGCTGCGCCACCTGGCCTACGAGCGGACGGTCTACCAGCGGCTGCGCGCGGTGCTCGGCGGCCGGGTCCGCGGGATGATGTGCGGCGGGTCGACGCTCGACCGCGAGGTCGGCCTCTTCTTCACGGGGATCGGCTTCCAGTTGTACGAGGGCTACGGGCTGACCGAGACCTCCGCGGCGGTCACCGCCAACCCGGCCGGCCGCCCGAAGGCGGGCACGGTCGGCCGCCCGGTCCCGGGCGCCACCGTGGCGATCGCCGACGACGGCGAGGTGTGGGTGCGCGGCCCCGGCGTGTTCGGCGGCTACCTCAACCATCCGCGCTGCACCGCCGAGTCGCTGTACGACGGCTGGTTCGGCACCGGCGACCTCGGCACCCTCGACGAGGACGGCTACCTGACGATCACCGGCCGCAAGAAGGACCTGATCGTCACCAGCAGCGGCAAGAACCTCGCCCCCGCCGCCCTGGAGAACCGGGTGCAGGCACACCCGCTGGTCTCCCAGTGCCTGGTGGTCGGGGACGACCGCCCGTACGTGGCCGCGCTGATCACGCTCGACCCGGCGGCGCTGGCGCACTGGCTGAAGTCGCACGGGCGCGAACAGCTGGACCCGTGGGCGGTGCTCTCGGACGCGGATCTGCACGCCGAGATCCAGCGGGCGGTGGCGGCGGCCAACACGGCCGTCTCGCGGGCCGAGTCGATCCGCGCGTTCCGGCTGCTGCCGCGCGAGTTCGGGCAGGACCAGGGGCTGATGACGCCCTCGCTGAAGCTGCGGCGGGCGGCGATCACGGAGTACTACGCGCAGGACATCGAGGAGCTGTACGTCCCCTGACGGATCGTCTTGTCCCTTTTGCCGCCCGGCGGACAGCGCGTGTTTCACCGGCCGTTCCCTTGACGATCCGAGTGGTCCAGTCCATTGTTTTGCCTCGGTCTGAGTGCGGCACGCCAACGGCTCCCGCCCCTCGGGGAGCGCCCCAACCCGTTTCTCCTCGCGCCCTCCCCACGGGCGCGTCCCCCACGCAGGAGTCGCCACGTGTCCATGTCCTCGCGCCTGTCCGCGCGCCGCCCGTCCCGCCCCGCGGCGGGCGTCCCGCCCCGCCCGAGCGCCTCGCCCGTCCCCGGGCGCACCGGCTCGCGGGTCACCGCGCGCCTCTCCGCGCTGGCCGCCTCGGCGGCGCTGCTGGTCGCCGGCTTCGCCGTGCCCGCGTCGGCGGACGCCCCGAACGCCCCCGCTCCCGCCGCCGCCGCTGCTGCTGCCGCCGCCGCTGCCGGCGTCAACCTGGCCACCAACCCCGGGTTCGAGATCCCCGCCTCCTCGCTCGCCGAGTGGGGCAGCGTGCCCGGCTGGCGCTGCACCGGCGGCCCGGCCGAGGCCGCCCTCACCACCGCGGCCCCGCACTCGGGGACGTCCGCCCTCGGGGTCACCCCGGCCGGCGACGACTCCACCGGCGAGTGCGTGCAGACGGTCTCCGTCCAGCCCAACACCACCTACACCGCCTCCGCCTGGGTCCGCGGGAAGTACGTCTTCCTCGGCGCCACCGGCACCGACCGCCCGACCGCCCCCTCCTGGACGGAGAACACCAACGGCGGCTGGCAGCGGCTGACCACCCGCTTCACCACCGGGCCGACCGCGAGCACCGTCCGCCTCTACGTCCACGGCTGGTACCAGCAGGGCCCGTTCGCCGTCGACGACGTCCAGGTGGACGGCCCCCTGCCCGCACCCGCGACCGGCGCGGGCTCCGTGCCGACCAGCGACCGGGTGGTCTTCTTCACCGTCGACGACGGCTGGCAGCGCACCCCCGAGGCCGAGCAGTTCATCACCGACCACAAGCTGCCGATCACCGCCTTCCCGCTGCCGATGCCGGCCGCCGCCGACCCGGGCTTCTTCCAGCGGGTCACCGCCGCCCCCGGTTCGTCCATCCAGAACCACAGCGTCTCGCACACGGACCTCAGCACGCTCTCGCTCGCCGAGCAGCAGGTGGAGATCTGCGACGCCCGGGACGCCCTGACCAGGACCTTCGGCACCACGCCGACCGTGTTCCGCCCGCCGTACTTCGCCTGGAACGCCGTCACCCTGCAGGCGGCCGCCAACTGCGGCTTCCGCCACGTGCTGACCGCCGACGCCGACTTCAGCTGGGGCGCCTCCAACGTCTGGCACGAAGGCACGCTGTCGCCCGGCGACGTCGTGCTGCTGCACTGGACCGACACCCTGGCCACGGACCTCCAGCGCGCCCTGGCCGCCGCCGAGGCCGCCGGCCTGAAGCCCGCCGGCCTGACCTCCTACCTGCGCTGAGGCCTTCCTCCAGGCGGGGCCGCCGCCGATCCCGGGGGGACCGGCGGCGGCCCCGCCGTTTCCGCTCGCCTCCCGGGTGGCCCGGCGATGGCCCGGTGACGGCCCGGTGACGGCGCGGTGACGATGCGGCGACGACGCGGCGAGGTGGCCGGGCGGGCATCGGTGCCCCGTCGGCGTCGGGCCGGGGCCGGGCGGGGGCCGGGCCGGGACCCGTCGTGATCCTGCTCGTTGACAGACTGCGGACCCGCTGGCTCTAATGATCAGGTGCAGCGTGGCGCCGGCCAAAGAGATGTGGGCCGGCCGGCGACCGAGCGAGCACCTTTCACCGAGGGACGATGCGCGATGAGTTCTCACTCCGCTCCCCTGATCTGACGCAAGCGGCCGCGGCGGTTGCCCGCGCGCTCGCTTCGTCCTGTCGCCTGCCGCGCCGGAACCGGTGTGCCGCTGTGGCCTTCACTCCCCATGTTCGGAGAATCCACAGGCGTATGTCCGTGTCTGCCAGCTCTTTCAACTCGTCCGATTCATCCAGCTCATCCGATTCGTCCGCTCCGGCCGGTGCGTCCGCTCCGGCCGATTCATCCACTCCGGCCGGTGCGTCGAGCCCGTCCGACTCCGCCTCCGCATTCGACTCGTTCAACCGAGCGGTGATCGCGGAGTTCCGGTCCAACGGCGGCCGCGTCGGCGGCCCTTTCGAGGGCGGCGACCTGCTCCTCCTGACCACCACCGGCGCCACCACCGGCCGGGAGCACACGGTGCCGCTCGGGTACGTGCGGGCGGAGGGCCTGCTCCTGGTCGTCGCCTCGGCGGCCGGGGCGCCCGAGCACCCGCAGTGGTACCGCAACCTGCTCGCCAACCCGGTCGTCGGGGTGGAGCTCGGCACCGAGGAGTTCGACGCCGTCGCCGTGCCCAGCGAGGGCGCGCGGCGGGACCGGCTGTTCGAGGCCGTGGTGCGGGCGGCCCCCGGGTACGGCGACTACCAGGCGCACACCGACCGGGTGCTCCCGGTCGTCGTGCTGGAGCGGCCCGACAGCGAAGCGGCCGAGACCGGGCCCCACGAGGTGGCGAACCTCGCCGACAAGCTGCTGGAGGTGCACAACTGGCTGCGCGCCCAGCTGCGGCACGTACGGGCCGAGACCGACGCACACTTCGCGGGCCGGCCGGCGGCCGACGGCGGCCCGGCGGCGGACGGCGGCCCGGCGGCGGACGGCGGCCCGGCGGCGGACGGCGGGCGCGCCTCGGCGGCGCTCGGGCTGCAGATCCGTCAGCACTGCCTGGCGTTCTGCCAGGGACTGACCGTCCACCACACCGGGGAGGACCGAGGCGTCTTCCCTGCCCTGGCCCGCAGCCACCCGCATCTGCGGGAGGTGCTCGACCGGCTGGCCGAGGAGCACCGGACGGTGGCCGCGCTCAAGGACGAGCTGGTGGCGCTGGTGTCCGACATCGGTTCGGCCGAACCGGAGCGGTTCCGGGCCGAGCTGGCCCGGATGTCCGCCGAGCTGGAGTCCCACCTCGCCTACGAGGAACGGGAGCTGCTGCCGGTGCTCGCACAGATCCCCTTCCCGCCGGGACGGTGAGCGGTGCGCCCGCCGCCCCCGCCCCGTGGGGGCGGCGGGCGGCGGGCGCACCCCGCGAGCCGGTCCGACCGGTCAGGCCTGGGCGGAGAAGACCGGCAGGAAGCCCCCCGAGTGGCCGGAGGCCTTCGGGTGGTAGCTCTCCTCGATCGGCAGGGTGGTGCTGTTCAGCCAGGTGGTGCCGGAGCCGCAGATCTCGTGCTCCCGGAAGACGGAACGAACGTCGCCGAAGGCGAAGCCCGCGTTGGCGGCGCGCTTGGCGAGCACCTCGTCGAGCACGTCGGCGGCGCTGTTGATGGCGGCCCGCTTGGTGTCGCCGATGCCGAAGATGCAGCTGCCGCCGACCTTGTAGAGGTGGGGGTAGCCCAGCACGACCACCCGGGCGTTGGGCGCCTTGGCGTGGATGGCCGCGTACACCTGGTCGAGCTTGCCGGGCAGGGTCGTGGTGGCGTAGTTCTTCGCGGTGGCGACGGCGTTGAGGCAGGCGCTCTCGGAGTCCAGCACGCAGGTCTGCATGGTGCTGGCGAAGCCCGCGTCGTTGCCACCGACGCTGATGCTGACCAGCGTGGTGCCGGAGTTCAGTGCCGAGAGCTGGTTGTTGAGCACGTCGCCGGTTCTGGCGCCCGAGCAGGCCACGAAGGCGAAGGACGACGGCGCGTGCGCGTTCTTCCAGAGGTACGGGTACGCGTTGGTGCTCCGCTTGCAGCTTCCGCTCTCGCCGGTGTAGCTGCCGGCCCCGAGGCCGGACGCGTACGAGTCGCCGAGCGCGACGTAGTTGACGCCGGCGGCGTGGGCCGAGGAAGCCGTGAAGAGGGTGGTCAGGGAAAGGAGCGCCGCGAGGGTGGCGACGGACATGGCACGGGCAGGACGTAGCATGACACCTCCTGGGAGTGACGTGCGTCACACAATTTGATACCAGGCGGTAGGTAACACGGGAAGCGCTCATGCCAAGACAATTGACGGTCTGTCTGACAACGGAGGAGTGAACTGCCCTGCGGGCGACCGAAAGTGCGGCGTGCACGCCGGTGCGACGGACAACCCGTTCGGGGGACGGCGGGACAACACCCCGGGGCGACAGTGAAGGTGACGACGGCGACGACTACGGCCACGGCCGCAGCGGGGCACAGCGGCGGCCCCGTCAGGCCGGCTCGCCTCCGTGGACGATCTCCAGTTCGAACCCCTGGCGGTCGATCAGATGGGTGGCCTCGCCGGTGTCCACCCGCACCGTCCAGCCTGCCGCGAGCGCGGCGCCCACCGCCTCGCGCGTACCGTGCACGGCGAGGTGGTTGAGACCGGCCCGCAGCCGCTCGTGACCGCCCGGCAGCAGGGCCGGGGACTGCTCGATCACCAGGTACGCCCCACCGAGCCGCCAGCTGCGCCCGCTCGGCCAGTGCTGGAAGGGCTCGCACCCGAGCGCGAGCAGCACCGGACCCCACTGCGACTCGGCCACGGCGAGGTCGTCCGTCCAGAGCTCCACGTGGTGGAACAACCCGCCCGGGTGCGGCACCGTCACCTGCACACTCCCCCGCTCCGCCGTCGGCCGCGGCGATGCCGTCCGCCGCGGCACCGTCCGCTCCGACGGACGGTCAGTCCGCCACCCTACGGTCCGGCCCGTTGTCGGTGCGCGGCGCCCCCGGGACGGCCGGCGCCGCGCCGGGGAACACCTCGCAGCCCTCGGTCGGAAGCTCCTCGATGGCCTCGTTGGCGGCCGCCGGCACGC
This sequence comes from Kitasatospora sp. NPDC042419, assembly GCF_056437345.1. Lineage (NCBI taxonomy): Bacteria > Bacillati > Actinomycetota > Actinomycetes > Kitasatosporales > Streptomycetaceae > Kitasatospora > Kitasatospora sp. NPDC042419. The sequence goes on along the minus strand of NZ_JBWKAW010000004.1, from coordinate 269,229 downwards.
CCAGCCACCGCACGGCGCTCGCCACCGCCGCACGGGCCTGGCGCAGGCCGGGCGCACCCCAGCCGAGCAGCTCGACCGCGAGTCCGGGCGCGACCAGGAGCCGCCGGTAGTGCCGCCCCGAGGCGGGATCCGGCGCACTGGGGCCGACCGCCCGGAGTGCGGCGGCCATCCGGACCCGGGCGCACTCGTGCCCGTTGTTGGCCGAACCGACCCGGTCGTAGAGGTAGCCCAGGTAGTGCGGCGTGCCGATCAGCGCCTGGGCCTCCTCGGCCGCCTCGCGGGCCAGCGCGGCGCCCGGGTCGCCGGCGTCCTCCGGCTCCAGGGAGCCGCCGGGGAGGGAGACGATGCCGTCCTTCGGGTTGACCAGGGTCAGCACCCGGCCGTCGGGGGTGAACAGCCACCCCCACGACTGCTTGACCGGGAGGCCCGCGGGCACCCGCTCGCCGGGCCGCCACGGCCAGCCCGCGGTGGGACGCCGGCGCACCTTCCCGAGCAGCTCGGCGATCTCCGCGCTGAACTCGATCCGGCTCATGCGTCCCCCCTTTCGGTGTCGGGCTCGCCGGACCGACGGTGCGCGGGGGGACCCGCAGTGCGCGCGGTTCGGGGCTGAGCGGCGGGAACGACGGCGTGGGGCACCGGCCGTTCCCGCTGTTGATCTTCCCCGAAATCTTCCCCGAACAGGCGGTCGATGAACAGTCCCCAGCGCCGCTTGGTGGACGCGCAGGGCTGAAAGGGCAGCTCAGCCCATGGGCTCACCACCCTCCCCGGGACGGTCGCCGGCCGACTCCCCGCCGGGTGCACCCGGGCCGCCCGGCGGGCGACCGGCGGACGGGTCCGCACCCTCCGGCGACGGGCCGGCGAACGGCCCGCCGGCGGGGCCGGCAGAGGGGCCGCCGGAGGGGCCGCCGGAGGGGCCCGGGCCGCCCGGCGGCGCCTCCGGGAGCGGGAAACCCGGCAGCGGGACGGCGGCGGGCGGGAAGGGCATGCCCCGCCCGACGTCGTCGGCGAGCGAGTCGAGCACCTCCCGGACGGTCATCGGCCGCAGCCGCCCCCCGCCGAGCGCCCAGCCGCGCACCGTCTGGCCTCCGGGCACCGCCGGATCACCGTGCAGGACCACGGCACCCGCGCCGCCCGCGGCCACGCCCGCCGCCAGCGTCACGCAGAACGCCTCGGTGTCCCGCCCACCGGCGAGGAGCCGCCCGCGCTCCACCCTGAGGTCCACTGCCGTGGCGAGCTCCTCACCGTCCTCGGGACCGTGGCAGCGGAGCGTCAGCAGGTGGGCGCCCTCGCCCGCGCCCTCGGCCAGCGCGAGACAGACGCCGACGGCGTACCGCATCACCGCCACCAGCCGCCGCTCCCCCGGCGGCCCCTCGCCGACAGCCGTCAGCAGTGCGGCCATGGCGACGGAGATCCGCACCCTGGCCCGGTGGTCGTCGGCCAGCTCGGGCAGCAGCGTGAGCAGCCGCTGGCCCGCGTAGACGAACGGCTCCCCGGCCAGCTCGGGGTCGGCCGCGTACGCGACCCGCGCCGCCGCGTCCGCCGGGTCGAAGCCGAGCGCGGCGCAGTAGTCCTCGTAGTCGGCCGGGTCGAGCACCCGGAGGTGCACCTCCAACCCCTGCCCGTGCAGCGCCCGGAGCTGGACCGCCGTCCGCCGCAGGTAGGCCCGGAAGGCCAGCTCGCCGAAGAGGCCGTGCCGGGCCAGGTCGACGAAGTCGGCGGCCCGGACGACCAGCGCGAGCGCCACCGGCTGGGGCGGCGGCGCACCGCGCGGACGCCCCCGGCGCCGCTCCCGGGCACCGGGCCCGGACCGCCCGGGCGAGCCGGGGCCGCTCGCCCCACCGCCCGGGGGCCGCCCTCCCGGCGGGCCGTCCGCAGCGCCCCGGACCGGGCCGCCCGGTCCGGGGCGGCGCCGGGCCGGTCCGGACGCCCGCGAGTGCGCCGCCCGGCGGACGGCGGAGCCGGGGTCGGAGCCGGAGCCCACCGGGGCGGCCGGGCCGCGGCCCCGGCCGGCGCGGTGGTGGAGGTCCGAGAGGCCCGAGAGGTCGAGGAGGTCGAGGAGGCGGAACTGCCCGGTCATGGTCGTGTCCTTCCGTTCGGTCGTGCTCGTGGCTGTGACTTCGGTCGTGACTTCGGTCATGGCTTAGGTCGTGGCTTCGGTCGTGGCTTCGGTCGTGGCTTCGGTCGGGTCGTCGTGCCGGTCGTCGTGCGCGCCGGTGCCTGCCCCACCGAACCGGACCGCCCCGGAGCCGTGGGGCTGCCGACGACCGCGAACATACACACCGTCACTGACAATCGACCGAGAGCAACCGGACCGGCGCCGGGACGGGCCCCGACGGACGGGCCTCCGCCGCCGTTCCGGACCGCGTTGTCAGTGACGCCCGTTATGGTCGGGGACCATGCGACTGCTGCATACCTCCGACTGGCATCTCGGGCGCTCGTTCCACCGGGAGAGCCTGCACGACGCCCAGCGCGCGTTCCTGGACCACCTGGTGGCGGTGGTCCGGTCCGAACGCGTGGACGCCGTGCTGGTCGCCGGCGACGTGTACGACCGGGCGCTGCCCGGCCTGGAGGCGGTCGCCCTGTTCGACGACGTGCTGCACCGGCTGGCCGACCTGGGCGTGCCGACGGTCTTCATCAGCGGCAACCACGACTCGGCCCGCCGGCTGGGCGTCGGTGCCGGCCTGATCGGCCGGGCCGGCGTCCACCTGCGGACCGACCCGGGCGAGTGCGCCGCCCCCGTGCTGCTCGCGGACGAGCACGGACCGGTCGCCGTCTACGGGCTGCCGTACCTGGAGCCGACGCTGGTCCGCGAGCGCTTCGGTCTGGCGCGCGGCGGCCACGCGGCGGTGCTCGGCGCCGCGATGGACCAGGTCAGGGCCGACCTCGCGGGGCGCCCGGCGGGCACCCGGGCGGTGGTCCTGGCGCACGCCTTCGTGACCGGCGGCGAGCCCAGCGACAGCGAGCGGGACATCGCGGTCGGCGGCGTCGCGGCCGTACCCGCGTCCGTCTTCGACGGCGTGCACTACGCCGCCCTCGGCCATCTGCACGGATGCCAGACGCTCGCCCCGCACCTGCGCTACAGCGGCTCCCCGCTCGCCTACTCCTTCTCCGAGGCCGACCACCGCAAGACGATGTGGCTGGTCGACCTCGCGGCGGACGGCTCGGTCGCCGCCGAGCGGGTCGACTGCCCGCAGCCCCGGCCGCTGGCCCGGCTGCGCGGCCGGCTCGACGAACTGCTGACCGACGAGCGGCACACCGCGGCCGAGGGCTCCTGGGTGCAGGCGACCCTCACCGACCCGAGCCGTCCGGCCGAGCCGATGGAGCGGCTGCGGCGGCGCTTCCCGCACACCCTCCAGTTGCTCTTCGAACCCGAGGAGACGACGTCCGACGCCTCCCCGTCGTACGCGGCCCGGGTCACCGGGCGGACGGACCTGGAGATCGCCGAGGGCTTCCTGCGGCACGTCCGCCCCGGCGCCGACCCGGACGCCGACGAGCTGGGCTGGCTGCGCGAGGGCTTCGAGCGCGTCCGGGAGACCGCCGACCGGAAGGCGGAGCTGCCCCGATGAGACTGCACCGGTTGACCGTGACCGCGTTCGGCCCGTTCGCGGGCACCGAGACGGTCGACTTCGACGCGCTCGCCGCCGGCGGGCTGTTCCTGCTGCGCGGGGCCACCGGCGCGGGCAAGAGCAGCGTGCTGGACGCCGTCTGCTACGCCCTCTACGGCGAGGTGCCCGGCACCCGCCGGGCCAACCGGCTGCGCAGCGACCACGCCGATCCGAAGCGGCTGACCTCGGTCCGGCTGGAGCTGACGCTCGGCGGGCGGCGGCTGGAGATCACCCGCCTGCCCGAGCAGCTGCGGCCGAAGAAGGTCGGCAAGGGCACGACGGTCGAGCGCGCCCAGACCCTGCTCCGCGAGTGGTCGGCGGACGGCGGCGACGTTGCCGGGGGCGTCGGCGACGCAGCCGGGGGCACCGGGAGCGGCGGCACCGGGAACGCGGGCGACAGCGCCGGCGACGGCAGCGGCGGACCGGGCTGGCGGGCGGTCAGCAAGTCGCACCAGGAGGCCGGCGAGGAGATCCACCGGCTGATCGGGATGAGCCGGGACCAGTTCTGCCAGGTGGTGCTGCTGCCGCAGGGCGACTTCGCGCGGTTCCTCAGGGCCGACTCGGAGGAGCGCGGCAAGCTGCTGCGCCGGCTGTTCGACACCGAGCGGTTCCAGTCCGTGGAGTCCTGGCTGGCCGAGCAGCGGCGGGTGCAGGAGGCGGCCGTCCAGGCCGGGCGCCGCCGACTGCGGGACTTGGCCAGCAAGGCCGAGCAGGCGGCCGGCCCCGGCGCCGAGCCCGCCGGGGGCTGGGTGCCCGCCGAGGACGAACCCGGCGCGGCCGCCGGCCTGCAGGCCGGCACCGAGCTGACCACCGGCGTGCTCGGCTGGGCCGCCGTGCTGCGCGGCGGCGCGGCCGAACAGCTCGCCGTGGCCGATGCCGCGCTCTCCGGCGCGGAGGAGGCCCACCGGGAGGCCCGGCAGGCGCGGACCGGCGCCGAACAGCTGGCCGACCGGCAGCAGCGCCACCGGCAGGCGGCGGCCGAGGCCGTCCGGCTCGCCGAGGACGGGCCGGCCCGGGCGGCCGACCACCGCAGGCTGGCCGCGGCGCAGGCGGCGCTCGGGGTCGAGTCGGTCCTGCACCTGCGGGACGCCGCCGCCGACGCCCACCGGGCGGCCCGCGAGGAGGAGCACCGGCGCCGCACGGCGCTGGCCGGGGCGGGCGGCCCGGACGGCGAGGGCCGCGCGCTCGCGCACGCCGAGGCGGAGGAGCTGGCCGAGGCCGAACGCCGGCTGCGCGCCGAGCTGGTCCGGCTGGAGGCGGCCGGGGTGGACGAGCGGCGCTGCGCCGAGCTGGACGCCGCACAGGCGTCACTGGCCGCCGACCGGCAGCGCGCCGAGGACCTCGCCGAGGAGGCTGCCGACTGGCTGGCCGGATTCGACGCCCGGTTCGCCGCCCTCCAGGAGGAGCAGTCCGCCGCCCGGGACGCGGCCGCCCGCGTCGAGCAGCTGGACGTCCGGCGCGGCGAGCTGACGGCCCGCCTGACCGCCGCGCGCGGCCGGGACGCGCTGCAACGGGACATCGACCGGGCCCGGCCGCGGGCGCTCACGCTGCGCTCCGATGCGCTGGACGCCCGGAGGCGCAGCCAGGACCTCCGCGAGCTCCGGCTCACCGGCATGGCCGCCGAACTCGCCGCGCAGCTGCGGGCCGGCACGCCCTGCCGGGTCTGCGGCTCCGCCGAGCACCCGGCACCCGCCCGGCCGTCCGGTGAACAGGTCGGCGCGGTGGACGAGGAACGCGCTCAGGCGGCCCAGGCGGCCGCCGAGCAGGCCGCCGACACCGCCGAACGCGAGCTCGCCGGCCTCCAGGTGCGCCACGCGGCCGCCGCCGGGGCGGCCGGGGAGGAGAGCACCGACGCCCTGTCCGAGGCGCTCGGCGTGCTGGACCGGGAGCACCGCGCGGCGGTACGGGTCGCGGAGGGGCTCGGCGCGGTCGGGCGGCGGATCGAGCAGACCACCCGGGAGCAGGCGGCCCGGCTCGCCGCACTCGGCGACGCCCGTGAGCGGAGCGCCGCGGTCACCGCCCGGGTCCGCACCCTCCGCGCCGAACGCGAGGAGCTGGGCGGCCGGGTGGCGGCGGCCCGGGGCGGCGCGCCGTCGGTCGCCGCCCGCGCAGCGGCCCTGACCCGCCTCGCCTCCGCCGTGTCCGCGCTGGCGGGCGCCGCCCGGACCGGCTCGGAGGCGGCGGACCGGCTGAAGGAGGCGGAGGACGAGCTGACCCGGGCCGCCGTGGCCGCCGGGTTCCCGACCCCGGAGGAGGCCACCGCCGTCCTGCTGCGCCGGGAGGAGCGCGAGCGGCTGGAGCTGCGCCTCGAACGCCACCGCGCGGAGCTGGCCGCGGCGGAGCGGCGGCTCGCCGAGCCGGAGCTGGCCTCGGCGGCAGCCTGCCCGCCGGCGGACCTGCCCGGCACCGAGGCGCGGCTCCACGCCGCCACCGACCGCCTGCGCGGGGCGCACGCCGCCCGGGACGCGGCGCGCGCCCGCTGTGACGCGCTCGCCGGGATCGGGCGGCAGCTCACCGAGCTGGCCGGCTCGCTCGCCCCGGCGCTGGCGAGGTACGGCCGGATCAACCGGCTGGCCGCGCTCGCGGCCGGCACCTCCACCGAGAACCGGCTGCGGATGCGGATGGAGTCCTACGTCCTGGCGGCCCGGCTGGAGCAGGTGGCCGCGGCGGCGAGCGACCGCCTGGTCAGGATGTCCGGCGGTCGCTACACCCTGGTCCACAGCGACGACCGGGGCACCGGCAACAAGCGCTCGGGGCTGGCGCTCCGGGTGGTGGACGCCTGGACCGGCACGGAGCGCGACACCTCGACGCTCTCCGGCGGCGAGAGCTTCTTCGCCTCGCTCGCACTGGCCCTCGGCCTGGCCGACGTGGTCACCGACGAAGCCGGCGGAATGCCGCTGGACACCCTCTTCATCGACGAGGGCTTCGGCAGCCTCGACGAACACACCCTGGAGGAGGTGATGGACGTCCTCGACGGTCTGCGCGAGCGGGACCGCGCCGTCGGCATCGTCAGCCACGTCGCCGACCTGCGGAGCCGGATCCCGGCCCAGCTGCTGGTCCGCAAGGGCCGGCACGGCTCCACGCTGGCCCTTGCGGGGAGGGAGGACGCCTGAGACTCCCGGGCCGGGGAGGGGAAGCGCGCGGAGACCCCGGAAGGGGAGCCCGGGGAAGCGGAGAACCGGGAAGCTGAGAACCGGACAACGGGAAACCAGGCGCCGGGGAGCCGCGCAACGGAGAGGCGCGCAACGGGGAGCCGGGCAACCGAGGGCCGCCCGGCGGTCAGCCGGAGCAGGCGATCCGCTGGGCCTGCTGCCAGGTGCAGACGGGGCAGAGCGTGGCGCCCGGGTGGTCGGCGGGCAGCTCGGTCGGCTCGCCGCACAGGACGCAGTCCGCGCGCGGTCCGGTCAGGGCCGGATCGTGCACCAGCGCCGCCTCGGCACCGCTCGGGGCGAGGGCGCAGACCTCGGTGCCCCCGATGTCCCCGGCGCCTCCGACGCTCTCGGTGCCCCGGGCGTCCCCGTCGTTCGTGACCGCTTCGCTCATGCCGCCTTCCTACTCCGCACCCCGGCCCCGCCGCAAGGCGCCCGGAAGGACGGCCCGAAGAGGCAGACCCGACAAAGCAGACCCCGCGAGACCGGCCCCGAGAGACCGGCCCCGAGAGGCAGGCCGGGTGCGGCCGGGCAGGAGGAGGACTCCCGACCTGAGCCCCCGGGCACGGACGCACCCGCCGAACGACCGCGCCGGGCGGAGCGGCCTCCGGGGAGGGCCCGTCTGCCGCGCCGGGGCGGGCAGATACGGTGGGCCGCATGCCCGACGCCCCCGCCTCCTCCGCCCTGCACCGACGGCTGCTGGCAGCCCGCGCTGCCGCGCCCAGCTACCCGGAGGTCGGCGCGACACGGGATTCCCGACTGCCCGACGGGTACTCCCACCTGCGGCGACGCATCCACCTCGGACACGGGCCCGAGGTGCTGGAACGGGCCGGACGGTACGTGCTGGGCTGGGGCAGCCAGTTGGGCACGGGCTTCGCCGTCCACCCGTACGCGCCCGCCGAACCGGGGGCAACCGTCCTGCTGCGCCTCAGCCTGCCCGGCACGCGCCGCCCCCGGGTGGTGATCCCGTGCCGGGTGGTGTGGACCGTCGACGAGCCGGGCCGGATCGGGTTCGCCTACGGGACGCTGCCCGGCCACCCGGAGTGCGGCGAGGAGGCCTTCCTGGTGTCCATGGACGCGGCGGGCGAGGTCTGGTTCGAGGTGACCGCCTTCTCCCGGCTCGCCGCCTGGTACGCACGACTCGGCCGCCCGGTCGCGGTGCTCTGCCAGTACCTGGCGATAGAGCGGTACCTCGCCGCCGTGGCCGCCGCCGTCGCCTGCCCCGCCGGGGCCGACGACTAGGGAGCGACCGGCCGGGCCGCGACGCGTCTCCGGTGGTCCCGGCTCCCCGGCCCGAGGCCAGGGCCGTAGCTCCCGACCGGCGACCCCTCACCGGCCCCTCGGCCGCTCTCCGGCCGCCGACCCTCCGACTCCCCCGCCTGCTGCCTCCCGAGCTCGTCGCCCCCGGTCCCGGTCCCGGCTCCCTCAGCCGAGGAAGGAGAGCCGGACCGTCCGCCGGGGATTGTCGCCGTTGGTGTCGATCAGGACCACGGACTGCCAGACACCCAGGGCCAGTTGCCCGTCCAGCACCGGCAGGGTGGCGTGCGGCGCGACCAGACCGGGGACGACGTGGTCGCGGCCGTGGCCGGGGCTGCCGTGCCGGTGGCGCCAGCGGTCGTCGGCCGGGAGCAGCTCGCGCAGCGTCGCCAGGAAGTCGTCGTCGCTGCCCGAACCGGTCTCCAGCACGGCGATGCCTGCCGTGGCGTGCGGCACGAACACGTTGAGCAGGCCGTCGCGTCCGGCGGCGTGGTCGTTGAGGAACCGGGCGCAGCGGTCGGTGATGTCGAGTGCGACCTCGTGGCTGCCGGTGGTGATCTCGAAGGTCGTGGTCCGGAAGGTCGTGGAGTGGGTGTGGTCCGCCATGCCGTCATCCTGGCCCACGCCCGGGGGCGCGGCGGCCAGCCTCGCCGACTCTCCGTGCCGGCGTGGCAAGTCGGCGTAGGCTGAGAGGTTCAGACCTCTGGCGGGCCGGCTACCGGCCCCGGCCCGGTGCCTGCGGGTGGGCACGACGAAGACCCGACGGTCCTGTGAGGATCCGCCGGGCCGGTGCTGGTGGGTGCGAGGGGTGGCGAGCACCCCGGGGCCGGGTGGCCCTCAGCCGCGCCCGCCGAAGAGGCCCCGTCGCAGCCGGCGCAGCGGCGCCAGCAGCTTGACCCGCGTGTGGCGGCGCGGCGGCGCGGTCGGGGCACTGGCGCCGCGCGGCGTCAGCTCCCTTATCAACCCGAGCGCCTCGGCGGTGTCCACCGCCGGGAGTGCGGGCGCGCCGAGCACAGCCAGGTGACGCTCGATCCGGCGGCCGGTCGCACCGACACCGCACTGGATCGCCGGCACGCGGGGCCGAGTCCGGACTTGCATCTGTTCCATCAGTTTCCCACCCCTACGAGGCGCCAGGGCCGTGAGGCGAAGACTATCCGTGAGAGACGGCCTTCGCGCAACCGTCCTGGTGTGCTGCCACCGTATCGTGCGGCGTCAACTGACACTGCACCAGGGGCCGCTCGTCCGGTCACGACTAGGCATCAATGATGGTGCACGACCGGCCGTACGTCATCGGGGCCTCGGGGTTACGCGCCCGGCGCCCGCCCCGGCGATGCGCGCCGGGCGCACGGAGTCACCGGCCCCTCACCTCCCGTAGCCGCCGGGCGGATGCTCGGGCGGCCCCTGTCCAGCGGTGGTTTCGGTACGACTATCCGTTTAAGAAGTGAACGCGGACGAGGGATTGACGCGAAGGGTGGCTCCAAGCAATATCTCTTAACGACCGCGCAGGCGGGATCCACTCCCGCGAGCCCGTTCGACTGATGAAGATTCCGGCTCTCCCGAGCCACTGCCAGGCCGCCTCGACGCTGCGGCGGCCAGGCTCGGGTGCTGCCCGGACCGGCGGCCGGCCGTAGAGGGTCGGCCGGGCCGCCACCAGGCTGCCGGTGCCGCCCCGCACGGGGTCCGGCACCGGCGGCTCCGGGGAGCCCCGGCACTGCCGGTCCCCGTCTACCCGCCCGCCGCCACGGCCGTCCTGCGCACCGGCCACCCTCCGTACCGGCCGCCGCCCCCGCCACCCCCGCTGCCCGCCGCACCGGCCGCCCCACCCGCATCCGGTCGCTCCGCCCGCCCCCGTCCGGCAGGTGCGCGCCAGGTGCTCGGTAGACTCGGCCAGCGTGCCAGTTCTCCTCAGCATCGTGCTTCCGGTCCACGGGGTGGAGCGCTTCCTGCCGCGCTGCCTCGACTCCCTCCTGGCGGACACCCCCACCTCCGAGTCCCGCTTCGAGGTGATCGCGGTCGACGACCGCTCGCCCGACGGCTGCGGCGCGATCCTGGACGAGTACGCGGCCCGCGACTCCCGGCTGCGCGTGCTCCACCTCGCCGAGAACCAGGGCCTCGGCGGCGCCCGCACCGCCGCCCTCCCCGAGGTCCGCGGCACCTACGTCTGGTTCGTCGACAGCGACGACTGGGTGCCCGAGGGCACCGTCACCGCCCTCCTCGACGAGCTCACGGACGAACTGGACCGCGAGCGCCGGGGCGAGGCCCCCGCCGACGTCCTGCTCACCGACTTCACCCACGTCTACCCCGACGGCGGGACCGAGCCCAACCCCTGGCGGCACGTGCTGACCGGCTCGCCCCTGGTGGCCGGGTGCACGCTGGCCGAGCACCCCGCGCTGTTCAAGACCGTGATGTCGGTCTGGAACAAGGTGTTCCGGCGCGAGTTCCTGGCCGGCCTCGGGGTCTCCTTCGGCCGCGGCTACTACGAGGACATCTCGGTCACCTACCCGGCGCTGCTCGCCGCCGGGCGGCTGCGCTACCTCGACCGCCCCTGCTACTTCTACCGGCGCGGCCGCGCCGGTGCGATCACCAGCACCGCCTCCCCCCGGCACGCCGACGCGTTCGCCCAGTACGACGCGATCTTCGCCTTCCTCGACCGGGCTCCGGGGACCAGGCCGGGCCCGCCCGTCCCCGAGGCGCTGCGCACCCTGGTCTTCGAACGGACCGTCCAGCAGGCGCTCACCGTGTACGACACCCCGGGGCTGGTGCCGGTCGGGATGCGCCCCGAGTTCTTCCGCCGGATCGCCGGGCACTTCGCCCGCCACCGCCCGGCCGGCTACCGGTTCCCCGGCGGCGTGCGCGGCGTGCAGTACCGGCTCGCGGCGCGCGGCGCCCGGCGCGCGTACGCCGAACTGCGCCGCACCGGCCGGCTGCCGCGCGAACTCGGCCGCGGTGCCCGGGCAGTGGCGCCCGCCCTGAAGAAGGGGGTGCGCAGCGGCGCCCGGTTCACCGCGTACAACGCGTTCCGCCGGCTGCCCCTGGACCAGCACCTGGCGGTGTACGCCGCGTACTGGCACCGGGGCTACGCGTGCAGCCCGGCCGCGATCTACGAGAAGGCGAAGGAGCTGGCGCCCGGGATCCGCGGGGTCTGGGTGGTGGAGAACCGCACGCAGGCGGCGACCCTGCCGGCCGGTGTCCCGTACGTGATCGTCAACACGCCCGCGTACCTGAAGGCCATGGCAACGGCCAAGTACTTCGTGAACAACGTCAACTTCCCGCGCACGATGGCGAAGCGGCCCGGGACGGTGCACGTGCAGACCCAGCACGGCACGCCGTTGAAGGCGATGGGCATGGACCTCAGGGACCACCCGGTGGCCGCCGACGGGATGGACTTCGACCGGCTCCAGGAGGCCGTGGACCGCTGGGACTTCCTGGTCTCCTCCAACCCGCACACCAGCGAGCACTTCGCCCGGGCCTTCCCCGGCCGGTACGAGATGCTCGACACCGGCTACCCGCGCAACGACCGGCTGGCCGTCGCCGCGCCGGCCGAGGTGGCGGCGATGCGCGAGCGCTTCGGGCTGGCGCCGGGGCGGACCGCCGTGCTGTACGCGCCCACCCACCGCGAGGCGCGCGGCGGCTACGTGCCGCTGCTGGACGTGCGCGAGCTGGCACGGCGGCTCGGACCGGACTTCACGCTGCTGGTGCGCACCCACTACTTCCACACCGGCGGCCCGGGCGACCTGGCGGCGGAGGAAGGCGCGGCGGAGATCCTGGACGTGTCGGCGCACCCGACCGTGGAGGACCTGTACCTGGCGGCGGACGTCCTGGTGACGGACTACTCGTCGATGATGTTCGACTACGCCGTGCTGGACCGGCCGGTCGTGATCTTCGCGCCGGACTGGGAGGAGTACAAGCGGGACCGCGGCGTCTACTTCGACCTGTTCGAGCAGCCGCCGGGCGCGCTGACCACGGACCCGGACGGACTGGCGGCGGCGCTGCTGGCCGGGGATCCGGAGCCGGAGGCCCGGGCCGCGTTCCGGAAGCGGTTCTGCCCGTGGGACGACGGCGGGGCGGCGGAGCGGGTGGTCCGCCGGGTGTTCCCGACCACCGGCTGAGCCGGGGCCGGCGGCGGTGCGGAACCGCGACATCGCGACATCGCGACATCGCGACAGCCCGGCGTCGTGGCGGGTCCCGAGCCGGTCGTGAGCGGACTGCGGGCGGGCCGGGCGGCGAGGAGCGGGCGGCAGGGGCGGGAAGCGGCAGGCGGGGCCCCGGAAAACGATCCGGAGCCCCGCCCGAGCGGCCTCAGCCCTGGCGCGCGGCCAGGAACTCGTCGAAGGTCAGCTCGCCGTCGTGGTTGGTGTCCATCTGCTTGATGACGGCCTCGGCCACGGCGATCGAGGTGGTCAGGTCGCCGAGCTCGCGCGCGACCTTGGCGTACTCGGTGGCGGTGATCCGGCCGTTGCCGTTCACGTCGTACTTGTCGAACGCCGCGCGGATGGTGTCGACGTCTGCCATGGGGGCCCCTCCTGAGGACTGATGAACTGCCGATCGCCCGAGCCGCCGATCCGCTGATCCATTGATCTGCAGATACGCCGATCCAGAAGACCTGCTGATGTGCGTTTCCGACGGCCGTACCCTACCCGGCCGTGGCGAGCGCCACGGCTGGCGGGAGTGGACGGGCTCCGGGGTGGGTGTCGTAGTCTGCGGGTCTGATCCCGGCCCGGCCGGGGGACCGACCGCCGCTCGCAGTACCTCAGGCCCGGGCACCTCTCGGGCATGCTCGTCCAGGGAGGGACCATGCTCGATCTCGCCACCAGGCTGGTGCTGAAACCGCTCGCCCGGGGGATCTGGCGGCCCACCATCGAGGGCCTGGAGAACGTGCCGCGCAAGGGCGGTGTGATCCTGGCCAGCAATCACCTCTCCTTCATCGACAGCGTGGTGATCCCGCTGACCGCGCCGCGCCGGGTGCACTTCCTGGCCAAGGCCGAGTACTTCACCGGCACCGGGCTCAAGGGCGCCCTCTCCAAGGGCTTCTTCGAGGCGATCGGCGCGGTGCCCGTCGAGCGCGGCACCTACCGGTCGGCCCAGGCCTCGCTGGAGTCGGCGCTGGAGATCCTGGAGGACGGCAAGGCCTTCGGCATCTACCCGGAGGGCACCCGCTCGCTGGACGGCCGCCTCTACCGCGGCAAGACCGGCGTGGCCTGGCTGGCCCTCACCGCCGGCGTCCCGGTGGTACCGGTGGCGCTGGAGGGGCCGGAGCAGATCCTGCCGATCGGCAAGCGGGTCCCGCGGGTCCGGAAGGTGACGGTCCGCTTCGGGGAGCCGCTGCACTTCGACGCGCTGCACGGCCAGGCCCGCTCGCTCAAGGCCCGCAGGCAGGTCACCGACGAGGTGATGGCGGCGATCCAGCAGCTCTCCGGCCAGGAGTTCGTGGAGACCTACAACGAGATCCCCAAGGCGGCCTGAGCCGGGCGGCCGGGCCCGACGCCCCGGGCAAGGGGCAAGGCACGCGAGGCGTCGAACGCCGAACGCCGAACCGCGGGGCGGCCACCCACCGGTGGCCGCCCCGCGGCATGCCCGGAGCCTGACGCGCGTCCGGCCGGCGTCCGACGGCATCCCGGGTGCCCGGACCGCCCCGGGGGCGCCGCACACGCCGGGAGGGCGTCGGTCGAGCCCGCCGCCGGTGGAACGGTGTACGGGTCAGGCCCGGCCGACAGCGGTGGCCGCGGCCCGGCCCGGGCCTGCCGCCACTGCCTGGCCGGACGCCGGGTCGGACGGCCGGCCGGACATCTGGCCCGGCGCCCGCCCGGGCACCGGGGCCCGGCCGGAAGCCCACCCGGCGGTCGGGTCCTCCGCGAGGGCCGCCCCCGGGACCTCGCGGCGGAGCAACGCGGCGTAGCGGCCGTCCGCCTCCAGGAGTTCGTCGTGGGTGCCCAGCTCGGCGACCTCCCCGTGGTCGAGGACGGCGATCTGGTCGGCCGCGCGGACGGTGGAGAGGCGGTGGGCGATGGTGATCGTGGTGCGGCCCGCAGCCAGGGTGTCGATGGCCTGCTGGACCGCCCGCTCGGTGCTGTTGTCGAGGGCACTGGTGGCCTCGTCGAGGATCAGCACGGGCGGGTTGCGCAGGATGGTGCGCGCCAGGGCGAGCCGCTGCTTCTCGCCGCCCGAGAAGCGGTAGCCGCGCTCGCCGACGAGGGTGTCGAAGCCGTCCGGCAGCGCGGCGATGGTGTCGTGGATCTGCGCGGCCCTCGCCGCGGCGGCCAGTTCCTCGTCGGTGGCGTCCGGCTTGGCGAAGCGCAGGTTGTCGGCGACGGAGGCGTGGAAGAGGTAGGTCTCCTGGGACACCACGCCGACCGCACGGGCCAGGGTGTCGAAGGAGAGCTCGCGGACGTCGACGCCGTCGATGGTGACCCGGCCGCCGGTGACGTCGTAGAGCCGGGGCACGAGGTAGCTGAGGGTGGTCTTGCCGGAGCCGGTCTCGCCGACCACGGCGAGCGAGCTGCCGGCCGGGACCTTCAGCTCGACGCCGGCCAGTGTGGGCCGCTCCTGCTCCGGGTCGTAGCGGAATTCGACGCCCTCGAAGCGGACCTCGCCGCGGATCGTCTCCAGGGTGACCGGCCGTTCGGGGTCGGCTATCTCCACCTGCAGGTCGAGGTACTCGAAGATCCGCTGGAACAGCGCGAGCGAGGTCTGTACCTGGACGCCGGTGGAGAGCAGGCTGATGGTCGGACGGAACAGGCCCTGCTGGAGCGAGACGAAGGCGACCAGGGTGCCGACCGAGACGATCGGCGCACCGCCGGCCGCCGCCAGCCCGGCCGCCCAGTAGATCAGCGCGGGCATGGCCGCCATCACGATCTGGATGGTGTTCATCCGCCAGCGGCCCGCCATCGAGGCGCGGACCTCCAGGTCGGCCAGCCGGTCGGACTGGGCGGTGAACTCACGGGAGAGCGAGTCGGAGCGGCCCATGGTGCGGCCGAGCAGGATGCCGCTGACCGAGAGCGACTCCTGGACCGCCGAACTCATCGCGGCCAGCTGCTTCTGCCGGTCGCCGGTGATCTTCTTGCGCTCCTGGCCGACCCGGCGGCTGATCCAGACGAACAGCGGCAGCAGCACCAGGGAGACCACGGTCAGCCGCCAGTCCAGCACCACCATGGCGACCACCGAGGCGATCACGGCGGTGAAGTTGGAGACCAGGGAGGTGGCGGTGGAGGTCACCGTGGACTGCATGCCGCCGATGTCGTTGGCGATCCGGGACTGCACCTCCCCGGTGCGGGTGCGGGTGAAGAAGGCCAGCGACATCCGCTGGAGGTGGCTGTAGACGGCGGTCCGCAGGTCGTGCATGACGCGTTGGCCGACGGTGGTGGAGATGAGCGTCTGCAGCACGTTGAAGATGCTGTTGACGACGGCGGTGGCGACCATGCCGAGCGCGAGCAGGGTGAGCAGCCCGGTGCGGCCCTGCGGGATGGCGGTGTCCAGGACGGCGCGGAGCAGGAAGGGCGTGGTGACCGAGACCACCGCCGAGGCGGCCACCAGCAGTCCCACGGTGGTGAGGCGGCCGGAGTACGGGCGGAACAGGGCGAGGATGCGGCGCCACTGGGTCGGCGGGCGCGGTTCGCCCTCGGCGCGGGCGGGCGGGGTCCACTGGGTGCCTTCGGGGCGCACGGGCGGTCCTCCCTGGGTCGGCTGCCGCGCGGGCGCGGCGCACGGGGCGCGCGCCGACGGCGGGTGGGCGGTCGGGCGGTCGCCAGCATAACGAGAGAGGCTCATAGTTAGCAAAGCTAATAGTGAGAGTATCTCCACTCTGCCGGTGTCGCGACCCTCGCGACCACCACGACCGCCCTACCGCCCTACCGCCGGAACACTCGAACGCCCCGCCGCCCGAACGCCCGAACACCCGACCTCCGCTCAGGTGGTGCGGTACGTGCGCGCCGCCTTGGAGGAGACCCCGCCGAGCTTTCCGGAGGGCAGCACCCGGGCGATCGCGACAGCGAGCTTGTACCGCTTGCTCGGCACCGAGAGCGACCGCCCCCGCGCCAGGTCGCGCATGGCCTCGTCGACGACCCGCTCGGCGGAGAGCCAGCCCCAGGCCGGGATGTTCCCGGTGCCCATGCCGGCCCGCTCGTGGAACTCGGTCCGGGTGAAGCCGGGGCAGAGCGCCATCATCCGCACACCGGTGCCGCCGAGGTCCCGCATCACCCCCTGGGTGAAGCTCACCACCCACGCCTTGCTCGCCCCGTACGTGCCGCGCGGGAGGAACGCCGCCACCGAGGCGACGTTGACGACGGCGCCGCGCCCGCGCTCGCGCATCCCGGGCAGGGCGGCCGTGGTCAGCCGCAGGATCGCCTCGATGTGCACCTTCAGCATGTCCAGTTCGTCCTGGAGCGGCACGGTCGAGAACGCCCCCCTGTTCCCGAAGCCGGCGTTGTTCACCAGGAGGTCCACCGGGCGGGCGGCGTCGGCGAGCCGGGCCTCGACGGCCGCGATGCCGTCGTCGGTCGCGAGGTCGGCGGTGAGCACCTCCGTCGCGACGCCGAACCTCGCCGTCAGGTCGGCGGCGGAACGCTCCAGCCGCTCGGTGTCCCGGGCCACCAGGACGAGTTGGTAGCCGCTCCGGGCGAGCCGACGGGCGAACGCGGCTCCGATGCCGGCGGTCGCGCCGGTGATCAAGGCAGTGGTGGTCATGGACCCGACCGTACCTACTCGCGGGTATCCGGCGGTACTGCGGCGGGGCGCGAGGGTGACCCCGTCCGGACGGTCGTCACGGAGCGTACTGCGGTGGCGCCCAATGGTTCGCGCTCGTATCGTCTGTCGAGGGGGCATCGCCGGACCAGGCGGTGAAGATCCGATGAGGAGGCACACCTGATGCTTGCTCAGCACCTGACCGGAAGGGCCCCGGCTCCGCTCGCGACCCGGGCCGAACTCGACGCACTCGGTGCGCTGATGGTGGAGGACGAGGCTGTCGTCAGCGACGCGCCCACGTACCGTCCGGAAGCCGCTGCGCTGCTGCTGGTGGGACTCGCGCTCCTGCTGTCCCCGAAGCAGCCCAAGGAGAAGACCCGGTAGCCGGAGCCGTCCGGTTCGGGCCACGCGCGGAGTCTCGCGGCCCCACGGCTCACCGGCCCGGCCGGAGCCGCGAAGTGACGGGCCGGGGTCGCAGGCCATGAGCCCGGGCCCGGCGGAACCGCCGACACGCGGACGCGCCACCCGCACGGGGACGCACCGCCGTCGCACGGGCCCGCCAGCGCCCTGAGACACCGCGACACCCCCTCAAGGAGAATCACGCAACCATGCCAACCGCCGATCTCTCGCTACGCGACGAGTACGCCGCAGCGGTCGAGCGGCTGGCGGGCCGCACCCTCGACGCCCTCCGGGGTGTCGAGGGTGCGGTCGCGCTCGCCGATTCCGACTCCGCCCCCAACGCCGGCACCGCGCCGCGCCCGGTCCTCGCCGCCGCCCGGGTACTCGGGCCCGACCTGCTCGCCCCGCGGCTGCTCGGCTCGGCCGCCCCCGACGAACAGGCGGTTCTACTCCTGGCCGAGGCCCTCCTCGCCTTCCCGCCCGCCGCACTCCCCGCAGGACCCGACCGGCTCGGCCCCGACGGAAACGTCCGGGGCGACCGGGGCGACCAGAGCCGGGACGGTCAGAGCCGGAACGACCGGGGCCAGGACGACCCAGGCCCGGACGGACTCGGCCCCGACGCAACCGCCGTCGTCACCGCCTGGCGGGACTGGGCGGCCGGCGTCCTGCTGAGCCGGGCGCTCACGTCCACCGACGACCTCGCCCTCCTCCCCGGCGCCGGCGTGGACCTGGCCCCGCCGCAGCCGGACCGCGTCCCGCGGCTCGAACCGCACACCTGGCAGGCCTGGTCGGTCCGGATGGCCCAGCTCTCGGCGCTCGCCCTCCCGGAGCTCGACGGCCCCGTCCACGACGCCGCCCGCGAGAACACCCTCGCGCTGGCCCGCGGCGCCGTCCGCTCGATGCTCCGGCGCGACCACCGGGTCGCCGCGCGGCTGACCCGCTGGCTCGCCTGGGCCGCCGCCGACGGCCGGCCGGTACCGCTTGAGATCGCCCCCGTGCTGGAGCGGATCCAGGTCGTCGGTGACGGCAGCGCCCGCACCGCGCTCGAACTCGCCATCGCGGACGCCATGCTGAGCGGAGCCCTGACATGACCGAGCATCAGATCCTGGCCACCGCGCAGCAGATCGGCTCGCGTGCGATGGCCTGGCTGCACGCCTCCCACGAGATCGGTTTCGGCAAGCTCTCCGACAACATCACCATCGACCTCGCCGACCCCAACAACGCCTACAAGCCCCTCGGCGAATGCGCGCTGGCTGCTTCACTCGTCCTGCGCGACGGCGTCACCGGCCCGCACGACGCCCGGATCGCCCGCGAGCTGCTGGACTTCGGCTGGACCCAGCTCCGGGACGGGAACCTGCTGTACGAACGGCAGTTGCGCCACCTGGTGATGACCGATCCGCTGGAGACGTACGTCCACTTCGCGCGGGCCGGCTACCGGCACCCCCCGATGGACGAACTGCTGGAGTCGCTCGCCAAACTGCGGGCCGTCCAGGTCGCCGAGATCCTGCCCAGCCGGCGGCTCGCCGTCGCCAACGCGCGCCGCGTGGTGGGCCTGCGCAACCAGCCCGACGACTGGGCCGCGCTCGCCGCCGGGACCTGGCTCGGCGCCACCCCCGAGCCGTGGGCGGTCGACTGGATGACCGGCTACGACATCACCCACACCGTCTTCCACATCACCGACTGGGGCGCCAGGCCCGAGAACCTGCCCGAGCCGATGCGCGACTACGTCCGCGCCTGGCTGCCCGTCTGGGTCGACATCTGGCTGGAGGTCGGCCAGTGGGACCTCGTCGGGGAGCTGCTGGTGGTCGACTCCTGCATCGGCGAACCGGTCACCGGGGCGCAGGGCTGGGAGGCGCTCGCCGCCGTCCAGCGCGAGGACGGGCTGATCCCGCGCGACAACTCCGAACCCGTCTCGGACGACCCCGAGCAGGCCTTCCGCGACCACGAGCACACCGCCGTCGTCGCGGTGGTGGCCGGGACCGTCACGCTGTCGCGCGCCCTCGGCGGCGCCGCGGTCGCGGCCTGAGCGCGATGACCGGCCCGGACGTCGCGCGCACCGGCCCGGACGCCGCACGGAACGACCCGCCCGCGGATGCCCGGCGGGCGTCCGCCGGGCGGGGCGCCGCGGGCGGCGGGGCCGGCGGGGACAGCACGGACTGCACGGACGCCCCGGGCGCCCC
Source organism: Kitasatospora sp. NPDC042419 (assembly GCF_056437345.1). Taxonomy (NCBI): domain Bacteria; kingdom Bacillati; phylum Actinomycetota; class Actinomycetes; order Kitasatosporales; family Streptomycetaceae; genus Kitasatospora; species Kitasatospora sp. NPDC042419. Next base: position 249,963 of record NZ_JBWKAW010000004.1, on the reverse strand, counting down.
GGACGCCCTGGGCGACACGGGCGACACGGGCGACACGGGCGACACGGAAGCCCCGGACGTCCTCGACGGTCCGGGTGCGGAGCAGGCGGCCCGGCTCGTCCGGGCCGCGGCGCCGTACGCCACCGCCGTGACCCTGGCCGTGGCGCGCGGCGACCGGACCGCCGTCCACTGCCACGGCCGGACCTCCCTCGACGGGGAGCCCTGCACACCCGACACCGTCTTCGAACTCGGCTCGGTCACCAAGACGTTCACCGCACTGATGCTCGCCGTGATGGCCGAGCGCGGCGAACTCGCCCTGGACGACCCGCTGGAGCGGCACCTCCCACCGGGCTGGCAGCCACCCGACGTCCGGCGCGGCGCTCCGGTCCGGCTGCTGCACCTGGCCACCCACACCTCCGGCCTGCCCAGGCTCCCGCCCGGACTGCTCACGACCGCGCTCCCCGCCTGGACCAGCAACCCGTACGCCGGTTACGACGAACGGCGGCTCCGTGCGGGCCTGGCCCGAACCACCGTGCGCCAGCGGCCCGGTGAGCGGTTCGGCTACTCGAACTACGGGGTCGGCCTGCTCGGTCGGCTGCTCGCCGAGACCGGCCGCACCGGGTACGCCGAACTGCTCGCCGACCGCCTCTGCCGCCCGCTCGGCCTGCGCGCCACCACCTGCTCCCCCGACGCCCCGCACCGCGCGACCGGCCACCGGCGCGGTCACCCGCTCCCCCCCTGGCGCATCCCCGGCCTCCCCGGCGCCGGCGCGGTCCGGGCCAGCGGCGCCGACCTGTTGCACTACCTGAGCGCCCACCTGGCCCCGGACGACGGCGAGTTGGGCCGCGCCCTGCGGGACGTCCAGCGTCCACGGCTGCGGCTGCCGCGCTCGGCCGACCAGCTCGGCCTGGTCTGGAACCGGCGAAGGACCGCGGACGGCCGCGACCTCCTCTTCCACTCCGGCGCCACCCGCGGGTTCACCGCCCTCGTCGGATTCTGCCCCCGGACCGCGACGGCGGTCGCCGCCCTCACCAACACCGGCCCGTCACTCGACGGGCGCTTCGTCCAGACGGCCTACGACATCCTGAAGGAGCTGGCCGAACCGACGGGTTGAGACACCCCGGAGAGCCGTCGGGGAGTGGTCGGGGCGTAGCCGGCGTACGGGCGGACACTCGAAGGACACTCGGCGGCCGGGCCGCGGCCCGGCCGGCCCCGCGAGGTGGGGCCGGGGCCGACCGGGAGGGTGGGGGTCAGTGCCGCTCGGAGCCGGCCGCCGTGTCGGCCGCCCCGCCCGCGCCGACGGGGCGCAGACGGGAGGCGGCGGTGGCCGCGAGCTGCGGGGCGAGACGGGCGACGTCCCGCGAACCGACCGCCGCGATCAGGGACGGCAGCATCCAGCGGACCGGCTGCATGCCGCGGAGCCACGCCTGCGCGTAGACGTGGGCCGAACGCCGGGCGATGCCCGCGACCAGGCGGTCCACGGCCGGCTCCAGCGGATAGGTCTTGTTGGCCGGCCACGGCAGACGGTCCCGCATCTGCTTGAGGACGGTGTCCTCGTCGGCGCCGCGCACCATGTCCGTGTCGGTCCAACTCAGGTAGCCGACACCGACCTTGACGCCCTGGTGGGCGACCTCGGCGCGGATCGCGTGGGCGAAGGCCTCGACACCGGACTTGCTCGCGCAGTACGCGCTCATCAGCGGCGCCGGGGTGAGCGCGGCCAGCGAGGCGATCTGCAGCAGGTAGCCGCGGCTCTCGGCGAGCGCGGGGAGGAAGGCCCGGGCGGTGGCCACGCTGCCGAGCAGGTTCACCTCGATGACCCGGCTGAACGCCCGGTGGTCGCTGTCCAGCAGCGGGCCGCCGATGGCGATGCCGGCATTGGCGACGACCGTGTCGATCCGGCCGTAGTGCTCCTTGATCCTGCCGGCGACCTCGGTGAGCGCCTCCACGTCGGTGACGTCGGCCCCCCAGGCGGTGGCGGCGGGCCCGCACTGCGCGGCGACGGCCTTGAGTTCGGCGGGCTCCAGGCCGACCAGGGCGACCTTGGCGCCGCGCCGGGCAAGGTTGCGGGCGAGGGAGGCGCCCACGCCGCGGGCGGCTCCGGTGACGACGGCGACCTGGGCGGAGAGCGGCGGGGTGGCGGTCATGCGACGGCGGTCCTCTCGGGGCTGGCGGTACCGGTGGCGGACGCGGACTCCGCGGCAGCGGTGGCGGACTCCACGACAGCGGCAGCGGCAGCGGCGGCGGGCGCGGGCGCGGACTCCGCGAAAGTGGTGGCGGGCGCGGGCACGGCCGTGCCGGGCAGGTGGGCCGCGGCGAGCCGGTCGATCTCGGCGGCCACCTCGGCAGGCTGTTCGAGCGGCGCCATGTGGCCGACACCGGGCAGCAGGAGCAACCCCTGCGGATCGGCCAGCGCGGCGACGATCCGGTGCGCGTGCACCGGCGGGGTGAGCCGGTCGTCGGTGCCCACGACGACCGCCGTCGGCACGGCGAGCCGGGCCAGCCCGGCGCGGACGTCCAGCCGGTCCAGCACCAGGGCCCAGTTGGCCCGGACCGCGGTCGGGCACGCGTGCACGATCCGGGCGGTCACCTCGGCCCGCTCGACGGGCGAACCGGCGCCCATCGTCCCGTACTTGAGAGCCGCCCGGCTGACCGGGCCGACCGGCCCCAGCGGCAGCCGGGACCGCAGGATCCGGCGGTGCAGGAAGCGCCGCAGCCCCGGGGAACGCACCACGTCCGGTACGACGCGCAGTTCGGCGACCAGGTCGGACGGGCCGGTGGAGATCAGGACGGCGGCGGCCGTCCGTCCGGCGACCTCCGGCCGGCCCGCGGCGGCCATGATGGTCATGCCGCCCATGCTGTGGCCGGCCAGGACGGCCCGCTCACCCTCCGGGACGGTCCCGGCGAGCACGGCGGAGAGGTCCTCGGCGAGCGCGCGGGTGGAGTAGCGGACCCGGCTGGGCGGGACCTCGCTGCGCCCGTGGCCGCGCTGGTCGTAGGCGACCACCCGGTACCGGTCGGCCAAGCGGTGGATCACGGGGGCCCAGAAGCGGGTGGAGCAGGTCCAGCCGTGCGCGAGCACGATCGTCGGCGCACCGGGCTGTCCGTACACCTCGACGTGCAGCCGGGTGCCGTCGGCGGAGCGGACCTCCGACTCCTCGGTGGGGACGGGCAGCAGGCAGTCGGCGGGAATCGTCGGGCGGCTCATACCAGGACCTCCTCGGCCTCGGTGGTGGTCGTGCCGGCGGCGCCGGCCCGGCGCAGGATCAGCTCGTACTCGGTCAGGTCGACCCGGCGGGTGGCGCGGCGGAAGGAGCTGGTGGATCCGGGCCAGAGCACGGTGTTCGTGCCGTTCCGGTCCAGGTACCAGCTGCGGCAGCCGCCGGTGGTCCACACGGTGCGGTCCATCCGGTGCTGGAGTTCGAGGTTCCAGCGGCGCTGTGCCCGGGCGGTGGGCTGCATGGCGGCGGCGCCGACCGAGCCGAGCGCGGTCAACGCGTCGACCAGGTAGTTGAGCTGGGACTCGATCATCAGGATCATCGAGCTGTTGCCGAGGCCGGTGTTGGGGCCGATGACGAAGAACAGGTTCGGGAAGCCGTGGACGGTGGAGCCGCGCAGCGCCTGCGCCCCGTCCTTCCACTCCTCGGCCAGGCTGGTGCCGTTCACCCCGAACACCCGGGCGGCGACGGGGATGTCGGTGACGTGGAAGCCGGTGCCGAAGACGATGGCGTCGACCTCGTGCTCGCTGCCGTCCGCCGCGACCAGGGTGGACCCGCGCACCTCGCTCAGGCCCGAGGAGACCACCTCGGTGTTGGCGGCGGCGAGCGCCGGGTAGTAGGTGTTGCTGAGCAGGATCCGCTTGCAGCCGATCCGGTAGTCGGGCGTGAGCCTGGCGCGCAGGGCCGGGTCGGCGACGCCGTCGGCGATGTGCCGTTCGGCGAGCCGCTGGACCACCTTGAGCAGGCCGGGCCGCCGGACGAAGGCGTCGACCTGGATCTCGCGGAGGGCGAAGAGCGCGCCGCGCCGGAGCTTCGCGGTGAGCGGCAGCCGGGCGTGCAGCCGCTTCTCCAGCTCGGTGATCTCGCGGTCACGCCGGGGCAGGACCCAGGCCGGGGTGCGCTGAAAGACCGTCAGGCTTCCCACCTGCGGCTGGATCGCGGGGATGATCTGGGCGGCGGAGGCGCCGGTGCCGACCATCGCGACGCGTCGGCCGGAGAGTCGGTAGTCGTGGTCCCAGCGGGAGGAGTGGAAGACCTTGCCGGGGAAGGTGTCCAGACCGGGCAGATCGGGGATCTGCGGGTCGGCGAGCGGACCGGCGGCGGCGACGACGGCGTCGGCGGTCCACCGGCCGGCCGTGGTGGCGATCCGCCAGAGGAACTGCTCGGCATCCCAACGCGCCTCGGTGACTTCGGTGTTGAAGCGCAGGTGCGGGCGGATGCCGAAGACGTCGGTGACCTTCTCCAGGTACGCGCGGATGTCCGGCTGGCCGGAGAAGCTGCGCGGCCATTCGGGGTTGGGGGCGAAGGAGAAGGAGTAGAGGTGGGACGGCACGTCGCAGGCGCAACCGGGGTAGCTGTTGTCGCGCCAGGTGCCGCCGACCGAGTCGGCACGTTCCAGGATGACGAAGTCGGTGATGCCGGCACGGCGCAGCCGGACGCCGGCACCGAGGCCCCCGAAGCCGGAGCCGATGACGGCGACCCGGACGTGGGGGACGTGGGGCTCCTCGACCGGGGCGGCTTCGTCGGTAGCGCCGGGGCGGGGGCGCTTGCTGCTGGATGCCATGCGGCGTCCTCCTGGGGGTGGGGGCCGTGAGGGTGCGTGCTGCCACTGCTCGGCGGGGCGCCGTTCGCGCCGATCGTGCCACGCGAACCTTGAACGCCGATCGAGCCCAACCGCGCCAGCAATCACTGGCACGATTGGCAGGGTAGCCCTTGCTGACAGCCGATGGAAGAAGCGCGACCACTCCGGTTCGGCGACCGCCCGTCCTATGCTGATCGCCGTGGACAAGGTCAGCGCAACCGCCGAGGACAGACAACGCGAGTTCCGGGTGGAGGAACTGGCCAATGCCGCCGGCATCACCACCCGCACCCTGCGTTTCTACCGCGAACGGAAGCTGCTCCAGCCACCGCGCCGGGAGGGGCGGATCGCCTGGTACGGCGAGGCCCACCTGGCGCGGCTGCGCATGATCGCCGAGCTGCTGGAGCGCGGCCACACCCTGGGCGGCATCGCCGAACTGATCGGCGCCGGGGAGAGCGGGCGGGACGTGGCCGAGCTGATCGGCCTGGAGGCGGCGATCGTCGCCCCCTGGTCGGACGAGGCGCCGGTGCACCTGGACTGGGAGGAGTTGAAGGCGGCCTTCGGCGACCAGCTCACCGAGGAGAACACCGCCGAGTCCGTCGCCCAGGGCTTCGTCACCGTCGAGGAGGACGGGATCACGCACGTCAGCCGGCGGCTGATGGACGCCACGACGGCGCTGGTCGCGGAGGGCGTGCCGCTCTCCGTCGTCCTGGAGGCCAGTCGGCGGACCCAGGAGCACGTGACCGCGATCGCCGAGATCTTCACCGCACTGGTCCGCGAGCAGTTCCTGGGCGCGCTCACCGAGGATGCCCCGCTGCCGCCGGGCGAGGCGGCCCGGCTGACCGAACAGATACTCCGGGTCCGACCGCTCGCCCGAACGGTCACGGACGCCCAGTTCGCGCTCGCGATGGACCGGCGGGTGCAAGCCGAGTACGACGTGCTGCTGCGCCAGCGGCTGGAGCAGCGGGAGGACGACTGACAGCTGGCAAACGGCGGATGACAGGTGTCGAGATCTGTCAGCTGTCAGCTGTTGTCCGTCGGCCGCTGTGCGTCGGCCGTCGGCCGCCGGCACCGTCGCGCGAGGCGTAACGGTCGGCCTCCCCGGGCAGGGATGGGGCGCCTCGCCGCCTGCCGGAACGGAGTCGCCCGATGCCCGATGCCGCCGCTCGCACCCTCACCCGCCGCACCCTGTTCACCCTCGCCTCCGGGCTCGCGCTCGCCGCCTGCGGGTCCGGCGGGTCGAGTGGGTCCGGCGGGTCCGGCGAGTCGAACCGGCCGAGCGGGTCGAGCGGACCGGGTTCGCCGTCCGGCGCACCCAGGGTCGTCCGGCACGCGCGTGGGGAGAGCACCGTCCCGGCCCGCGCCGCCCGCGTGGTCGTGCTGGACACCGACGCCCTCGACTCGGCGGTCACCCTCGGCCTCACGCCGGTCGGCGCCACCACGGCCGCCGTCGGCGCCCCGCTCTCCGCCTACCTGCCCGCCGACCGCCTGGCCGGGGTCAGGACCGTCGGCACCATCGGCGCCCCCAACCTGGAGGCCATCGTCGCGCTGCGCCCCGACCTCATCCTGAGCAACCAGGTCCGCGACGACAAGCGGTACGACGAGCTGTCCAAGATCGCACCGACCGTCCTGAGCAAGACCACCGGCCCCGCCTGGAAGGAGAACGTCCGGCTGCACGCCGAGGCGCTGGGCAGGCAGTCGGAGGCCGCCGCCGCGGAGGAGGCGTACCGGGCGAAGGTGCGCGAGCTGGTCACCGCACTCGGCGGCGCGGAGAAGGCGGCCGCGCTCAAGGTCGAGATGGCGCGCTTCCTGGCCGGCGCCCCCACCCGGCTCTACCTCAACGACACCTTCGTGGGCTCGCTGTTCAAGGACCTCGGTGTCGGCCGGCCCGCCAACCAGGACAAGCCCGGCTTCTCGATCGAGATCAGCCCCGAACAGGTCGACCAGGCCGCGGCCGACGTCATCTTCTTCTCCGTCTACGGGGACCGCGCGAAGTCCGACCACGCGAAGATCGTCACGGGCTCGCTCTGGAGCGGCCTCGACGCGGTGCGCAACGGCAAGGTCTACGAGGTGGACGACAACCTCTGGATGCTCGGCATCGGCTACACCGGCGCGGGCCTGGTCCTCGACCAGATCCGCCGGAACCTCGCCGGCTGACCGGCCTCGGTCGGCCCACCGAACGGGCCGGGCCGGACCGGACCGGACCGGCTGAGCATCTCGCGGGCCCGGCCCCGCGGCCCAGCCGGCCAGGACGCCGGCACACCCCGCCTGCCGGCGTACGGTCCGGAAACGCAGTGACCGGGACCGGGACCGGGCCTACCATCCGTTCATGATCGAAGGTAAGGCAGTGAGGCTGCGCGCACTGCGTGCAGAGGACGCGGAGCACCAGCTCCGGTGGCGCAACGACCCGGAGGTGGTGCGCTGGGCGGCGGCCGGCGACCCGCGCTTCGGGCCGACCACCGCCGAGGCACTGGCGGAGCGCTTCGGCCGGATCCTGCGGCTCGACCCTCGCGAGACCGCCATGTTCACCGTCGAGGAGACGGCTGGTGGTCGCGTCATCGGCCTCGTCGACTACCGGGCGCTCGACCCGTACGAGGGGGTCGTCGAGGTCGGGGTCGCCATCGGCGAGCAGGAGTTCTGGGGCCGCGGATACGGGTCGGAGGCCCTCGGGCTGCTGGTGGACCACCTGTTCGGCGCGTTCCCGTTGCACCGGATGGAGCTGGACACCTGGAGCGGCAACGAGCGCGCCGCCCGGGCGTTCACCCGCCTCGGCTTCCAGGAGGAGGGGCGGCGCCGGGACGCGGTGCTGCTGGACGGCGCCCGGTACGACCGGCTGCTGTTCGGCATGCTCCGTGCCGAGTGGGAGGAGCGGCGGCGTCAGCGTGCCTCCGACGGCCGGGGGTCGAGGAACTCCACCGTGATGTAGGCCCCGTCCGGTGGCGGGGCGGTCCAGGACGGGTTGGCGAAGGTGTGCAGCCGGCCCTCGGCGAGCGCGAACCGGGGCAGACTCACGCCGAACTCGGCGGCGAGTTCGGCGAGGACGTCGCGCTCACCCTGTCGCCCGTGGGCGGCGGGGCCGAAGTGCCGGTCCGGGTCGAGGGCGGCCGGTACCGTCTCCCGGCCGGTGCGGACGGTGCGGACGGCGTCCGGACCGTAGGCGGTGCGGCCGGCGTCCGGCCGGCGGACGGTGAAGCCGTAGCGCTCCTCGCCGCGCTCGGCCACCGAGAGGTGGAAGAACCCGTCCTCGGGGTCGACCCGGACCGCCACCGCGCGCCCGCCCGTCCGGCCCGAGACGGCCGCTGCGGGGGAGGCGAAGTGGTGCGTGCCGACCCACGACGGCCACAGGTCGAAGGCGAAGCTCCAAGGGGACGCGCCGGCACCCGCGCGGCCGACGGCGGCGGTGGCCCGATCGGCGACCGGCACGGACCTGTCGCCCGGCGGCCGGTGGACGACGGGGTCCCAGCGGCTCGTCGGCGGACCGAGCTCGGCGCCCGCCCCGGCCAGGAGGGCGGGCAGCGCGTCCGGCGTGACGCCCTCGACCAGGACGAAACGGTAGGGCTCGGGCCGGCCGTCGAACCTCGGCCCCGACGCCAGCCAGGCGAGCCCGTCGGTCTCCGCCGCCGGCCCCTCCGCCGTTGCCCACTCCCCCGCCGGCCGAGGCGCGTCCACGCCGCCACCCCGCGGGGTCGCCAGCAGCTCGCGTCCCCGTTCCGGGGTGAGCAGCGGTCCGAGCAGCGGGTCGGCGAGCAGGCCGAGCGGCGCGAGGTGGTCCGGCGCGAGCGGCGTCCACTGCGGCAGCGCCGCGAGCAGCGTCCGCCAGGCGGCCTCCGTCCCGCCCCAGCGCGCCTGCTCCCGCGCCCGTTCGACGGCCGCGCCGAACGGACCGGACGCGGTGTAGCGGAAGGTGCGCTCCCTCACCTGCCGGAGCACCTCGTCGGCTTCGGCGCGAAGGTCCCCGGAGTGGATCCCGACCCGGTGCCCCCAGGTCGAGTCGTCACGGCCCTCGGCCACGTGGTCGGCCGCGAGCACCGCCGCCATCTCACCGAGGAGCCGGGGATCGTGCGGCAGCGCGCCGTACGTCCCGCGGTGCCGCTCTCCCCGGAGGCGGCGCAGTTGGTCGTACAGACCGGCGGCGCGCGGCCTGCCGAAGCCGACGGCCTCCGCCAGCGCCGCCCCCGCCCGCTCGTGGGCCCCGGCCGCCGCGTCCAGCCGGGCGGTCTCCACCCTCGCGTCCTGGGCGCGGGTGGTGGCGTTGCGGAACGCCTCGCCGTGCCTGCCGACCGCGAGCTGGTGGAACTCCCGGTGCATCGCCTCCATGAACGCCCGGAACGAGCCGTACCGCTCCGGCGGCGTCCCCCGCCACGAACTGTGGCAGTACACCGCCCACTCGCCGTCCGCGTCCTGGTCCCCCGGGTCGAGCAGGACCAGCGTCACGTCGGATTCGACGTCCAGTTGGAGGGCCCGCTCCCACATCCCCGCCAGCCCGTCCTCGTCCCAGTACTCGCCGAGTCCGAAGCCGTCGAGGTGCCACCGCGCGTCGTCGGTGCCGGCGAGGCGGTAGACGAACCCGCCGGCGTGCCGCCACCCGTCGCTGACGGCCAGGAACTCGCGGTACGACGGCGGAAGGGTGCAGCCCAGCTCCGCCTCCGTGACCGCGATCCGCTCCTCGGGGGCCGGGTCGAAGCCTAGCCGGCGCGTCCGCACGAGGTCGTCGTCACCCGGCCGACGCTCGGCCGGGTCGGCGGGCACGTCGGCCCACTCCTCACTCCAGCGGGTGAGGAAGGAGCTCCAGTCGAAGGTCGGCTCGGTCATGGAGGCGATCCTCTCAGGAGCCACCGACAGGTCCGGCGGGTGCCGGGACGGCCCCGTCCGACACGCTTCCCGGGGCCCCCGGCCGGGAGGGCGGCGGCCCGCCCGTCAGAACAGCATGCCCAGCAGGGCGACCAGGAGCATGAGGGGGATCCCGAGAACGACGGCGGCGACCGGGCCGATGAAGGCGACGACCATCCATCCGTCCGAACCCGTCTCGCCCCGCCGGGCCGTGTCGAGGCACCAGCCCGCCCCCGCGCCGCCCAGCGCGAGGAAGATGCCGGCGAACACGCCGTACTCGACGGTGGCGCTCGCCGACTCCTCGAACGCGTCGCCGCCGACCACCCGCACCTCCACCCGGCGGCCCGCGGGGTGGAGGCCCGTGGCGTCGCGCAGCTGGATCTTCCGCCGGGCGTCGGGGCGGTCGACCGGTGCGAACGTGCCGTTGCAGGCCACGCCGTCGTCGTTCCCCTCGAAGTCCGAGGCCTCGAAGCACCTGTCGACGGTCACCACGCCGTCGACGGGACCGATGCCGAGGGTGGCCACCATCCGCTGGCCGGGCAGCAGCCAGACCGCGAAGAGCGTCGCCCCGAGAGAGATCAACCCGCCGAGGGACGCCGTGACCCGTATCGCCCACCTGCGTCGCGCACGCTCCACACCGGTCTCCCCCCACCGCCCCCGGCCGAGCCCGTTGCCGGGCCCCGGCCGAACCATCGGACACCTGCCCTCGCCAACTTAGCTGGCGAAAGCGACAGTTCGGCACCACCTGGCGAAACGTCCGGGCGACAGCGGCACCGCTCGGCCGGGCCGGTGAACGAACCTCCTCCCCGGGCAGACTGCAACCATGACCGAACTCCGCATCCTCACCCCCGCCGACCCCGCCGACTGGCCGCTCTGGCGCGACGCCCGGCTCGCCGCACTCGGCGACGCGCCGCACGCCTTCCGGGTCCGGCGGGCGGACTGGCACCTCGGCGAAGAGGAGCGGTGGCGGGCGCGGTTCGCGCGCCCGGACGCCGTGCACGTGGTGGCCGTGCCGGAGGACGGCCGGCCGGTCGGACTGGCGTGCGGCCTGCCCGGGCCGGACGGTGAGGCCGGTTCGGCCGGTTCGGCCGGCGGGGTGAGCGAGCTGCGGTCGGTCTGGGTCGGACCCGAGGCCCGGGGGCACGGGGTCGGGGACCGCCTGATCGCGGCGGTCGAACGGTGGGCGCGGCGCACGGGGTCCACGTCACTGCGGCTCGCCCTCGTCCCGGGTAACGAGGCCGCCCTCGCCCTGTACCGGCGCAACGGCTTCGCCGCCACCGGCGAACCGGGCGGCCTGCTCCCCGACGGCGTCACCAGGGAGTACGTGATGGCCAAGCGGCTCCCGGTCGCTTAACGCCCGCCGGGGAAGCGCTCGTTGCCTTCCCGCCGTCGCCGACCGACATGTGCGCCCGGAGCCCCCGCCGCGTAGAGTCCGCCGGCATGGCCGAGACGACAGTTCCCATTCTGCCCTGCCAAACCCTCCAGCCCGTCCTGGAGTTCTACACCGCCCTGGGCTTCGAGGTGACCTTCCACCAGAAGAGCCCCAACCCCTACGCCGTCGTCCTACGCGGCGGCATCCAGCTGCACTTCTTCGGCATGAAGCAGTACGACCCCACCGCCTCCTACAGCACCTGCCTGATCCGCACCGACGACGTGGACGGGCTGCACGCCGCCTTCCGGGCGGGCCTCAAGTCCGCGTACGGCCGGGTGCCGACCCGGGGTCTGCCGCGGATCGGCGCGGTCGGCGACACCTCGCACGGCGTCCGGCAGTTCCTGCTGACCGATCCGGGCGGCAACTGCCTGCGGATCGGACAGCCGATCGACGACGACCAGAGCCACCGCGCCGCCCCCGGCGAACCGTTCGCCAAGGCGCTGCACCACGCGGCGCTGCTCGCCGACTCCAAGGAGGACCTGACCGCCGCCGCACGGGTACTGGACCGGGCACTGGACGCGGAGGGCGAACGGCCCGAGCCCACCGTGCTGTTCCGCCTGCTCGCGCTGCGCGCGGATCTCGCCCACCGGATGTCCGACACCGCGGCGGCGGCCGCCTTCGCCGCGCGGGCCGGGGCGGTGGCCGACGAACTCCCGGCGGAGGAGCGCGAGTCCGTCGGAGACGACCTCAAGCGGCTGGCCGAGCTCGCACCTTGACGCATCGTGGCGCCGAAATCCCTACGAACCGTGCCCTGATGGCCGGATGGCCGGATGGCCGGATGGCGGGATACCCCGAAGCTCCCCGGCGTCCCGCCTCCTGACCTTCCGACGCCCGCACCTCCCGGCGTCCTGACCTCCCGGCGTCCTGACCTCCCGGCGTCCTGACGTCTCGAAGAACGGTCAGATCGAGCGCTTCAGCAGCGCGAACAGCGCCGTCCAGTGCCGGGCGTCGGCCTCCGGGTGGTAGGAGGCGGTGTCGGCCTGGGTGAAGCCGTGCGGCGCTCCCTCGTAGACGTCGCAGGTGTGGCGGACACCGGCGTCGGCGAGGGCCTTCGCGAGCCGGTCGATCTGCTCGGCCGGCATCGAGGGGTCCTGGTCGGCGTGGCCGAAGTACAGCTCTGCACGGACCCGTTCGGCGAGCAGGTGCGGACTGTCCGGTTCCACGGTGGCGAGCAGGCCGCCGTGGAACCCGGCCGCCGCGGCCACCCGCTCCGGGTGGGAGGCGGCGGTCTGCAACGCGAGCTTCGCGCCCAGGCAGTAGCCGGTGATGCCGACCGGCCCGTCCTTCACCGACGGGGAGTCGGACAGCCACTGCAGGTACGCGTCGGCATCACGGGCCGCGAGCTCGGCGGTGAGCGAGTCCATCATCGGGCCGAGCCGCTCGAAGAGCGTCGGGTCGGTGCGCGTGCTGATCAGCGCGGGCGGCGCGGGCAGCTCGACGAGCGGCGCGCGACCGTGCCGGTAGAACACGTTGGGCACCAGCACGGTGTACCCCTCGGCGGCGATCCGGTCCGCCATCGCCTCCAGCACCGGGCGCAGTCCGAAGGCGTTCATGTACAGCAGGACGCCCGGATGGGCCTGCCCGTCCCCGGGGTGGGCCAGATAGGCGTCGGCGACGCCGTCGGCGGTCGGGACGTCCACGGAGCTGCCGTGCACGGCGGTCGTCGTCATGTCGCTCTGTTCTCCTCGGTTCTCGGGTGTTCGGCCCGCAGGGTGTCGACGGCCCGGCACAGCTCGTCCACGCAACTTCCCGTTCGGCGGCCCGCGGTGTCGACGACCAGGCGGTCGCGGTGCCACGGCTCGTACTCGCGGGCCGTGATCTCCGCCCAGTCGGGCAGGGCCAGGTCGGGTATGTCGACGGTGCGGTGCTCGGCCCGGCGGCGGTGCTCGGCCGGGTCGGAGCAGATGATCTCCGCTTCCAGGAACGGAACTCCGGCCCGGAGGGCGGTGTCCCGCCAGGCGTCGCGCGTGACCGCGAGCGGGTTGACGGACTCGCCGACGACGGTGAGTCCCTGGCGCAGGTGGTCCTCCGCGAGCGCGTAGGCGACAGCGTAGCCCGCCGGTCCGAGCGGTGAATCCACGGGCCCCACACGGCGGATGGCCTGCTCGATGGTGTCGACCCGCAGGTGGACGGCACCGGTCCGGCGGGCCAGGGCCCGGGCCAGGGTGGTCTTGCCGGTGGCGGGCAGTCCTCCGATGACGATGAGCACCGCCTCATCCTCGCAGACCGCACCCGTGGCCGGGGCTACGGGCACGCGGGGCTCAGGACGCCCAGTTGCGGGTGCAGAGGACGAGGTGGTAGCCGTCCGGGTCGGTGACGGTGACGCCGAACTCGTCCCAGTACGGGTTGTGCGCGGGGACGCGGGTGCCGCCGACGGCCTGCAGGCGGTCGAGGAGCGCGGGGTCCACGGGCGCGCCCAGGTAGACGACGAAGAGGTCGTCGACGGTGGGGGTCGGCTCCAGGGGGTTCTCGGGGTCGTGGGTGAGTTCGAAGTGCCAACCACCGCCGGAGGGACCGACCATGAGGAGGTCGTGTTCGCCGGGGACGCGCTCGGTGGTGCGCCACAGGACGGCGAGGCCGAGCCCCTCGACGTAGAAGCGCTCGGCGGCGGCGAGGTCCCTGGAGGGGCGGGCGATGCGGACGTGAGTGGTGGAGTCGATCATGGAGACCGAGCGTACCGGGCAACTCTCCGGCCCCGCCGGGCACCCCGCTCCCGTCCGTCCGCCGGCCGCGTCACACCGGGTCGCTGATGCGCCGTCAGAGCCTGCGCAGCCGCTCCTCGTCGTCCGTGCGCGGGCAGGTGATGCACGCGTTGCCGGGCTGGATCGCGTAGTAGAGGCAGCAGCCGAGCCTGGTCCGGGTGTGGTGGGAGCGCCCGTCCTCGCCGCGCAGGAGGCGGAAGTCGGCGGACCCGGGGAGCGGTTCGGTGCGCCCGGGGAGGACGGCCCCCGCTGCGGCGACGGCGGCGGCCTCGTGGGCGGCGACGGCCTCGTGGGCGGCGGGGTGCGCGGCGGCCTCCGCCACCACCGCCTCCGCCACGACGACGGCATCCCCGCCGAGAACGCCCTCCACGTCCTCCGCGTCCTCCGCCGAAGCCGTCACACCGGCAGCCCCCGCGGCGGCGGCCGCCCGGAGGTCGCCGGCCCTGGGGACGGCTCCCCCGCGCACGGCCTCCACGGTGGCGGTCGCCCGGGCAACCTCCGGCGCGTCGGCGGCTCCGGCCGGGTACGCGGCGTCGAGCATCCGCCCGAGGTACCAGATCGCCGAGGCGAGGTCGTCGGTGACCATGCCCCACAGTGCCCGGGTGCCGCGCCGGGTGGGTGCGGCGAAGGCGGTGAGCAGCGGTTCGACGTGGGTGACCACAGCGGCACGCAGCTCGGCGCGGAGTTCGTCCTCACCCGACAGGGTGACGTGGGCGCGCGGGCGGAGCGCGAGATCACCGGTGGGGGCGTGCATCCAGAGGTCCGAGCTGCCGATCAGCGGCACGCGCCGGGCCAGGTGCCAGGGCCCGGCGATCAGCACCGAGACCGACCAGAGGTAGTGGTGCAGCAGCCGGGAAGCGACGACGTGGGGGCGCGGGGCGGTGCCGTACCCGGCGGCCACCGGCGCGATCCGGGCCGCCTCGCCGGCCAGCGCCTCCGTCAATGCCTCCGGTTCGCTCGCGAGCTCGGCAGCGGAGTACCAGCCCTGGACGCGGGACGGCGCGGGTTCGTCGTCCGCGAGCAGCCGGACCCGGAGCACGGGGCAGAGGTCCATCAGCAGCCGGTAGTCGGCGTCCAGGGGGTTCGCCGCGCGGACGGCGGCGGGCACGGGCGGGCCCGAGGAGATCATCGGCACTCCCGAGATCGTATTAGGTGAGGCTCACCTTATAGGCACTCGGCGGCCGGTTCGCGCCACGCCTGCCCCGCTGTCCCCGGTACGGCCCAATCCGGCCTGGATTTGACGCTGTTAGGCTTGCCTAACCTAATATTTGACTCCGTGCTGACCATCGATCCGCCGGCCCGCGCAGCCGCGGCGACGCCCCGCCCCTCGGCGGCCCGGCCACCGCTCCCGCCGGTCGGTGCCGCCGGCGCCAGGGTCCTCGCGTCGGGCCACCTGACGCCGTGACCGGCCGGAGCGAGCAGAACGTGGTCCGGAGCACCCCGACCCGGCAGGGCCAGTGCGCCGTGCGCCGCCGGGAGCGTCCGGGGCTTCGAGGCACCGGACAGGCCGCCGACCCCCGGCTCCCGGCCCCTCGTCGCGGCCTCCCGCACGATGCGCCCCGGCCGCACCGGCGCGGCGGACACCATCGGGACCACCCGCCTCAGCCGATCGGTCGGACCCACCCGGGTCGTCGGGCCCACCCGGGTCGTCGGGCCCACCCGGGTCGTCGGGCCCACCCGGGTCACGGACCTCGGCGTGCGCCCGTGCAGGCGGTCGCGCAGGGCCGACGCAGCGCCCCCGGTGGCACCGCACGCCCGAGAATCGCGCCCCCGTGAGGGGTAGGCCATGCGGTGCCCGCCCCCTGCCGCCCACGATCGCCCGCACCGCCCCCTGACCGCCCCTCCCTGCCCCGCTCGACCCCGCTTCCGCCCTCGCCCCACACAACCCCCACGCCAGCCATTGCACCGAGAGGAGCCCGCGCCGACATGCGGCTCTACCTGCTCGCCCTCAACCCCACCGACTCGGTCACCCAGGGCTTCCTCCCGGCCGCCGCCCGGCTCGGACTCGACGTCACCGTGCTCACCGACCACGCCGGACCGCACCGGGACGCCTACGCCGCCCTCCCGTACGCCCCCGAGGTGGTCGAGTGCGAGGTCCGGGACTTCCGTGAGGTCATCGGAGTGATCGACCGGCACCGGACCACCGGAGCGGCCGCACCACCGGCTCCGCCCGCCGCCGCCGCACCGTCCGACCGCGCCGACCCGGCGTACGACCGGGGCGCCGGAGCACCGTCCGACCGGACCGGGACACCGGGCACGGCGTTCGCCGTGTTCAGCAACAGCGACCACCTGCAGACCCAGACCGCCCTCGCCGCCGAGTACTTCGGGCTGCCCGCCAAGGACTGGAAGGCCACCCTGCGGGCCAAGAACAAGGGCCAGCTGCGCCGCCACCTGACCGCCTCCGGCCTGGACACCGTCCGCTCCGTCGAACTCCCGCCGGGCCAGGACCCCTCCGTGCTGGGGGAGTCGGACCTCACCTTCCCGGTCGTCGTCAAGCCGCGTGAGGGCGTCGCCAGCGAGGACGTCTCACTGGTCGCCGACGCGGCGGAACTCGTGCAGCGCTGCCGGGAGATCCAGCACCGGAGGGAGGGCGAGGCCCTGGTCGTCGAGGAGTTCCTGGACGGGCCGCTGTACACGCTGGAGACACTCGGCGACGGGCGGCGGCGGCACGTCCTCGGCGGATTCCGGACCAGGGTCTCCCCGCCTCCGCACTTCATCGAGGAGATGCTGGAGTTCGTCCCCGAGCACCCGCCCGCCGTGGTCGGCCAGGTGCTCGCCCAGCTCGACGCGATCGGCGTCGGACTCGGCGCCTGCCACACCGAGTTCGTCGTCCAGCCGGACGGCCGCGCCCGGATCATCGAGGTCAACTACCGCGCCATAGGCGACCAGTGCGACCTCATGCTCGCCGAGCTCCTCGGCATCCCGCTGTTCGAGCACGTCCTCGCCGTCCACCTCGGCCGCGAACTCCCCGCCGACCTCGGCGAACGGTGCGCCGCCCGCGCGCTGCGCGGCCGCAACGAGCCGGTCCGTGCCGACCGAGCCGGGACCCTCGCCGCCGCCCCCGCCCCGCACGACGAGCAGCGCGACGGCGTCCGGCTCGCCTACCGGCCGCTGCGCGCGGTCGGCGAACGGCACGAGCACTACCGCACCAACCGGGACTACCTGGGCGTGGTCTGGGCGGTCGGCCCCGACCAGGCCGCCGTGGACGCCGCCGTGGCCCGGTTCATCGCCGAAAACCGTTGGGAGATCACCCCGTGAACACCTCCGCCTCCGACCGGCTCGCGCTCCGCGTCCTGTCCACCCTGCTGCGCGAGGACGTGCTCGGGCTGCGCACCCGCGCAGTGGTGGAGGAACGGGCCGACGGCCCGTGGCTGGTGACCGCCGAACGGGCGCTCGCCGTACCGGTCGCCCCCGAGGGCTTCCAGAGCGAGTACGCGGCCAGGCTCCCGTCGATCGAACTGTCGGACCGTCAGGTCACGGGCGTCATGGGCATACTGGCGTCACTCGCCCCGCTCGCCGAGGACGAGGACCGGCCCGGCTGGGACGCCTTCGCCGAGGAGTGCCGGCAGACCCTCGCCACCATGGAGCTGCACGAGCGGGTCCGGGACGAGGTCCACAGCACGCTCACCGACCTGTACGGCGCCGACCCGGCCCACTGGACCGGGCCCGCCGCCGCCCTCGGCCTCGACACTCTCGCCGCCTACCTCGACCACCCCGTCTACCCGACCGCGCGCGGCCGGTCCGGTCTCGACGAGGAGCGGCTTCGAGCCTACGCACCCGAGTTCCACCCGGCCTTCGAGCTCCGCTGGCTGGCCCTCCCGGCCGGCACGCTCACCCGGAACGGCGACCGCCCGCTCCCCAGCTGGTGGCCCACCCCGAGCTGGCTCGGCCTCGCGCTGCCCGGCGGCGACCAGGCCTGGGAGACCGTCCCGGTCCACCCGCTCACCGTCGGCGCGCACCTCGACGAGGCGCTGCGCGCCACCGGCCTGGCGGAGCACGCCGTCCTGGCCGACCGGCCCTACCTGACCGTCGTCCCCACCCTCTCGATGCGGACCGTCGCCGTCGCCGACGACCCCTCCCACCACCTCAAGCTCCCGCTCGCCACCGCCACCCTCGGCCGGCTCAACCGCCGGACCATCAAGCCCGGCACGCTCCGCGACGGTGCGGCCGGCCAGCAACTGGTCGAGGCCGTGCTGGCCCGCGAGCCGCGGTTCGCCGGGCGGATCCTGCACGCCGACGAACAGACCTGGGCACACGCGGGACACGAGCTGCTCGCCGTCCTCCTCCGCCGCTACCCGGCAGGCCTGGAGCGGTCCGTCACCGTGCCGCTCGCCGCGCTGCTGGCCCCCTCGCCGGGCCGCCCCGGCCACACCGACCGCCCCGGGCACCCCGGACACCCCGACCGCTCCGACCGCTCCGACCGCCCCGACCCTCGCGGACCGCTCGTCGTCGACCGTCTCGCCGACCGGTTCTTCGGCGGCGACCCCGTCGCCCTCTACGACGCGCTGCTGGAACTGCTGCTCGACTGGCAGACCACCCTCTTCGGGTACGGCATCGCCCTCGAATCACACCAGCAGAACACCTCACTCGTCCTCGACGAGCACGGCGACCTGCGACTGCTCTACAAGGACGACGACGGCCCGCGCCTCCACACCGCCCGGCTCACCGCCGCCCTCGGCGGACCCGCCCCGGCCGTGGCGGAGTTCGACGACGCCCGGATCCTCGGCACCGACGACCGCCCGCTCACCGACCTGTTCGCCACCATCACCGGCCACCTCTGCACCGGCGCCCTGGCCTTCGGGCTCGCCGCCCACGGCCGATCCGAACTGGACTCCCTGCTGGGCCTGTTGCGCCGGCGGATGACCGAAGCCGTCGACCGGCTCGGGCCCGCCGGCGAACCACTGCGCGCCGCCCTGCTGGACACCGACCGGCTGCCGGTCAAGGCGATGGTCACCGCCGGCACCCTGCTCAGCAAGCAGCGCTCGGGCGCCGCCGACATCAACAAGCACTACACGACCGGCCCCAACTACCTGCTGCCGTCACCGCAGGCCACCACCGCACCGGGCGTCGGCCGATGACGGCCACGGCCACGGCCGCCAAGCCCTCGCCTCCGGTCCACCCGCACCGGCAGTATGTGCTGATGGTCGTCCTGCCGCCGGCCGTCGCCGGCCCTCCCCCGCCGCCGTCGAAGCCGCGGCCCGGACCTCCGCCCGGACCCCGGCCCGAGCCCCAGCGCATGCCGAGGCCGACGCCGGCGCCGCACACCGGTCCCCTCCGCCGGCCGCCCCACCGGCACCACGGCGTTCCCGCGGGCGGCCCCGACGACCGCACCGGGGCCGCCCGCGCCGCCACAGCGCCGGTCGCCGCCGCGGACACCGCGGACGCCGCACCCGACCTCCCCCTCCGCCACCGTTGGAGTCGCCCATGACCCACGAACTGCCCACCGCCGACCACGCAGTGACCCACACCCTGCTCAACTGCCTGCTGCGCGAGGTCTCCGCACCCGAGCACCAGACGGCCGTCACCGGCGGCCGCCTGCTGATCCGCCTGCCCCGGCGCGGCGCCCAGCTCCGGATCGCACTGCGCCGCACCTCCCTGCTCGGCGCACACCGGTTCAGCGGCCCGGTCGAGGAGGAACGGACGGACGGATGGGCAGAGTTGAACTGGCACGAGCTCGCCCGCTACGTCCAGGGCGAACTCGAACTGCGGACCGGAACCGTCAACGACGAGTTCCTCCCCCAACTGACCTCCAGCCACCGGACCGTCCGGACGGCCCTCGCCGACCGCCCGGAACCGGGCCCGGACCGCTACCTCGAATCCGAGCAGGCGCTGCTCCTCGGACACCGCTTCCACCCGGCGCCCAAGTCCCGCTCCGCCGAACGCGGCGACTGGCGCGCGTACGCACCGGAGACCCGGGCCGCGTTCCGGCTGCGCCACCTCGCCGTCCGGCACGAGCTGGTGGCCGAGTCCTCCGCCGACCCGGACGCCACCCGCCTGCTGGACGGACTCGCCCCCGCACCCGCCGGCTACCGGCTGCTGCCCGCCCACCCCTGGCAGTACCAGCTCATCGAGGACCACCCCCTGCTGCGCGGCGCCCTGGACCGCGGGGACGTCCTGGACCTCGGCCCCGGCGGCACGCCGTTCGCCGCCACCGCGTCCGTCCGGACCCTGTACGGCGCGGGCGCGTTCCTCAAGTTCAGCCTCAACGTCCGGATCACCAACTGCCTGCGCAAGAACGCCGCCTACGAGCTCGCCGGCGCGGTGACCCTGACCCGGCTGCTGGCCCCGGTCCTGGCCGACCTCACCGCGCGCTTCCCGGACGCGGCGATGCTCCGCGAACCGGCGTTCCGCACCCTCGCCCTGCCCGGCGCCGACGGCCGGCCCGACCGGGCGCTGTACGAGGGATTCGGCCTGATCGTCCGCGAGGGGTTCGCCGACGTGCTGCGCCCCGGCGTCACCCCGCTGCTGGCCGCCGCCGTCGCCGACGAGTACCCGACCAGCTCCGCCCACGTCTCCCGGCTGCTCGCCGACACGGACGGCGCGGACAGCGCGGACAGCGCGGACGGCACGAACGACCCGGACCGCACGAACGGCCCGCACGGCCCGAACGGCACCGCCGGCAGCACCGCGGCGGGCCGGGCGCTCGACTGGTGGACCGCCTACCTCCGGCTGCTCGTCCCGCCGGTGCTCGCCGCCTACTTCGACCACGGCGTGGTGCTCGAACCGCACCTGCAGAACGTGCTGATCGGCGTGGACCCGTCCGGCTTCCCCGCCCAGGTGCTCTTCCGGGACCTGGAGGGAACCAAGCTCGTCCCCGACCGGCACGCCGCCCTGCTCGACGCCCTGCCGCCCGAGGTGGCCCGGCCGCTGGCGTACGACGCCGAACACGGCTGGGACCGGGTGGTCTACTGCCTGCTCGTCAACCACATCGCCGAACTGCTCGCCGCGATCGCCGACCTGCACCCGGCGACCGAGGGCGCGCTCTGGGAGGCGGTCCGCCGCGTCCTGGAGGAGTACGCCGCCGCCCACAGCGACCCGCCCCGGCTGCGGGCGCTGCTGGCCGGCGTGCCGCTGCCGGCCAAGGCCAACCTGCTCACCCGCTGGGAGCGCAAGCGCGACCGCGAGGCCGGGTACGTCCGGCTGCCCTCACCGCTGGCCCGCTCCGTCCTCGCGGAGGCGGCCCGCGTCCCGCACCCCGTCCAGGCCCCACCCGTCCCCGCCGGAAGGATCCGATGACCCCGATGACCACCCCGGTAGCCGCCACCGAGCCGGTCCGCCGCCACGTCGCCGACCTCTCCCCGGAGCAACTCCCCTGCTACGTCTACGACCTGGCGGCACTGCGGTCGCACGCCGCCGCCGTCCGGGCCGCGCTGCCCGAGCGGGTCGAGCTGTACTACGCCGCCAAGGCCAACCCGGACGGACCTGTGCTGACCGCGCTGCGCGCCGCCGTGGGCGGCTACGAGGTCTCCAGCGGCGGCGAGTTGGCGCACGTCCGGGCCTCGGTGCCGGACGCCCCGCTGGCCTTCGGCGGTCCGGGCAAGACGCCCGCCGAGATCGCGGCCGCCGTCGACGCGGGCGTGCACCGCTGGCACGTCGAGAGCGAGCAGGAACTGCACCGGCTGGCCGCCGTCCTCGCCGACCGGCCGGACGCGGCGGTGGACGTGCTGCTGCGGGTCAACCTGCCGGTCGGGGCCGGGGCGCTGGACTCGGTGGCACTGGCGATGGGCGGCCGGCCCACGCCGTTCGGCCTGGACCCGGGCCGCGTCGAGGCCTGCGTCCGGCTGCTCACCGACCCGCTCGG
The DNA here is from genome assembly GCF_056437345.1 of Kitasatospora sp. NPDC042419. NCBI lineage: Bacteria > Bacillati > Actinomycetota > Actinomycetes > Kitasatosporales > Streptomycetaceae > Kitasatospora > Kitasatospora sp. NPDC042419. The sequence goes on along the minus strand of NZ_JBWKAW010000004.1, from coordinate 228,425 downwards.
CCCCCTGGGCCCGGTACGGAGGCGCCTGCGGCTGCGCGGTGTGCACGCCCACCTGGCCAGCGGGCTGGCGGCGGCGGAACAGCTGGCGCTCGCCGGCCAGATCGTCGGCTGGTCGGCCCGACTGGCGGAGCGGCACGCGTTCGGGCTGGACGAGGTCAACGTCGGCGGAGGCATGGCCGTCGACTACGCGGACCCGGCCGCCCGCTTCGACTGGACGGCGTTCGGCGAGGGCCTCGGCAAGCTGCTCGACCGGCATCCGGGGCTGACGCTGCGGATCGAGCCCGGCCGGGCGCTCACCGCGTACTGCGGCTGGTACGCCACCGAGGTGCTGGACGTGAAGCGGAGCCACGGCGAGGACTTCGTCCTCGTCCGCGGCGGCACCCACCACCTGCGCACCCCGGCCACCCGGGGCCACGACCAGCCGTTCGCCGTCCTGCCGGTCGACACCTGGCCGCACGCCTGGCCGCGCCCCGTCGTGACGGGAGGCCGCGCCACCCTGGCCGGCCAGCTCTGCACCCCGAAGGACGTCCTCGCCCACGCCGCCCCGGCCGCGGCCGGCCTCCGGGCGGGAGACCGGGTGCTCTTCGCCATGGCCGGGGCCTACGCCTGGAACATCTCCCACCACGACTTCCTGATGCACCCGCGCCCGGGCTTCCACCACCTGGGGTGACGGCCGGTGACCGACAGCTGACGACTGACGGATTCCAGCCGGCGACTTTCGGATGACAGATATCAGAATCTGTCATCCGAAAGCCGTCAGCCCGCTCCCACCGGGGGCGGGCGCGGGCCTCCACCGCACTGACGTGCGAAAGTGGTAGCCGGTGAAGGGAGCGGGCACGTGCTGATGGACAAGGTGGCGGAGATCATCGCCGAGGCTTCGGCCGAGGTGGTGGAGCCCCGGTTCCGGGCGCTGGCCGCCGGAGAGGTGATGGAGAAGGCCCCCGGCGAGGTGGTGACCATAGCCGACCGCGAGGCCGAGGTGGTCATCGCCCGGCGGCTGCGCGAACTGCTGCCCCTCCCGGTGGTCGGCGAGGAGGCCGTCGCGGCCGATCCCGCACTCGCCCACGCCCTGCACTCGGAGCCCGCCGCGTGGCTCGTCGATCCGGTCGACGGCACGTCGAACTTCATCGCCGGACGCCCCGAGTACGCCGTGATGGTCTCCCTGGTCCGCGCGGGCCGGACCGTCGCCGCCTGGATCCGGCAGCCCGCCACCGCGACCTCCTACACCGCCGAACTCGGCTCCGGCGCGTGGCGCGACGGCCACCGCCTCACCCGCACCCCCGCCACCGCCGACCCCGCCAAGTGGCGCGGCTCGGTGAAGAGCCGCTTCCTCGACCCCGACCGCCGCCGCCTGGTCGAGGCCAACACCAGCGCCTTCGGCGAGGTCACCCCGGGCCGCCACGCCGCCGGCATCGAGTACCCGGACATCGCCGACGGCGCGACGGACTTCATCCTCTACTGGCGGACCCTGCCCTGGGACCACGCCCCCGGCTCCCTCCTGGTCACCGAGGCCGGCGGCGTGTCCGCCCGCCTGGACGGCACCCCCTACCGCCCCGAGGCCCCCGGCTGCGAGGACGGCCTCCTCGTCGCCGCGGACCCCGCCACCTGGGAACGCACCCGGGACATCCTCCTCGGCCGCTGAAAACCCGGGAGACGGGGCCACCGGGCCCCTCCTAGACTTTCGATCATGTACCCGAGACGACTGGTCGCGCTGCTCGTCGGCGCCCTCGCCGTGACCACCGCGTGCACCGGCGCGCAGACCCCCGACCCGGCCGTCACCGGGGCGGCTTCGCCCTCCCCCTCCCTGGAGGAGGAGCCGTACCCGGAGGCCACCCCCGTCGCGGTGGGCGAGCTCACCTCGGCCGAGCTCCAGGGGCGCTGGTGGAACTGGGCCGCCTCGACCACCGAGGCCCGCAACCCGGTCACCGACCAGGACGGCCGCCTGTGCGCCCAGGGGCAGGACGAGGACATCTGGCGCCTGGCCGGCACCCAGGGCGGCCCGGCCCGGCGCACGTGCGCCGTCCCGCTCGGGCTCCCGGTGGTGTTCCCGATCGTGAACCTCTTCGGCGAGGCGTCCGACTGCCTGGAGTTCATGGACGCGGCGCAGGGAAGCGCGACCCTGGACGGCAAGGCCCTGAAGCCCGAGGTGCTCGGCGCGACACCGATCGACCTGTTCACCCGCGACGGCAACCCCTTCACCGGAGTCGAGGACCACTTCCACACCTGGTCGTGCGGTCTCTGGGTGCGGCTGGAGCCGCTCTCCGCCGGCAGCCACGAACTGAGCTTCCGGGGCGGGTCGGGCGCGTTCAGCACGTCGGTGGACTACCGGCTCGACGTCGCCAAGCCCACGCCCACCGGAGCCGTCTGACCGGAACCCTCTGACCGGGGCCGTCCGACCGGAACCGTCCGCCCCGGACCACGCCCCCTGCGGTCACCCGCCCCACACCTCCCGGCCGGCCAGGACGACCTCGCGCAGCAGGGCGGTCACCTCGTCGGGCGTGGTGTGCGGGTTGAGCAGCGTCAGCTTCAGCCGGACCCGCCCGGGGCCCTCGCCGGGCAGTTCGGTCCGCCCGACGACGGCCCGCCCCTCCCGCAGCAGCAGCCGGCGCAGTTCGGCGTTCACCCGGTCGAGCGCCTCCGACTGCGCGGGGTCCACCGGGTCCGTCGGGTCGGCCGGATCTGCCGGATCTGCCGGGTCCGCGTGCCCGGCCCCCGCCGGCCCGCCCGCGCCCGCGCCCGGCGGACGGTAGCGGAACAACAGTGCGGTGAGGACGGGTTCGGCGTGCAGCTCCAGTTCGGGATCGGCCCGGACGGCCGCGGCGGCGGCCTGCGCGAGGTCGTGGCAGGCGTCGACCAGGCGGCCGAGCCCCGCCCGTCCGAGGGTGCGCAGGGTGACGGCCAGTTTGAAGGCGTCGGCCCGCCGGGTGGTGCGCAGCGACTGCCCCAACAGGCTCGGGTAGCCCGCCTGTTCGTCGTCGGCCGGGTTGAGGTACTCGGCCCGGCGGGCGAGCGAGACGTACGTCTCGGCGCGGCGGACCAGGAAGACCCCGGCGGCGGCGGGCTGCCAGCCGAGCTTGTGCCAGTCCAGCGAGACGGAGTCGGCACGGGCGATGCCGTCGAGGAGCGGGGCCAGCCGGTCGGAGAGGAGCGCGCCGCCGCCGTACGCGGCGTCGACGTGCAGCCAGGCCCCGTAGCGCGCGGCGAGGTCGGCGAGCGCGGGCAGCGGGTCGACGGCGCCGGTGTCGGTGGTGCCGGCGGTGGCGACCACGGCGACCGGGGTGTGACCGGCCCAACTCGCCGTGGCCAGGGCGTGTTCCAGTGCGGCCGGGTCCATCCGCAGTTCCCGGTCGACCGGGACGGGCACGACGGCGCGTTCGCCGAGGCCGAGCAGGGCGGCGGCACGCTGGACGGAGAAGTGCGCGGCCCGGGAGGCGAAGATCCGGGGGTTGGCGCCGACCGGGAGGCCGTCCAGCTCGACGATGCCGTCGAGTCGCTGGTCGCGGGCGAGCATCAGGCCCATCAGGTTGGACTCGGTGCCGCCGGAGGTGAGCACCCCGGCCGCGTGGGCCGGGTCGTAGCCGACGAGGGCGGCGAGTTCGGCGAGCAGCGCGGTCTCCAGCGCGGTCGCGGCGGGCGCCTGGTCCCAGGAGTCCTGGGAGGGGTTGAGCGCGCTGACGGCGAGGTCGGCGGCGGCGGCCACGGCGAGCGGCGGGCAGTGCAGGTGCGCGGCGCAGAACGGGTCGGCGGGGTCGGCGGCGCCGTGGGCGAGCAGTTCGGTGAGGCGGGCGAGCGCGTCCGGGCCGGGTGCGGCGGCGAGTGCGGCGGCGACCCGGGCGGTGACGTCGGCGGGGCGGCCGGCGGGCAGCGGTCCTCCGCGCCGGGTGGCGCCGGTCTCCAGCGCGTCCAGGACGGTGGCCAGCAACGGGCCGAGCGCGGCCGGACCGCCGACGCCACCGGCCAGGGCGTCGACCGGCGCGGGGGCCGGGACGGGCCCGCCGTCCGCACCGTTCCCGGCGCCGTTCCCCGCCCCGTGCCCCGTCCCGGACCCGACTCCGGACCCGACTCCGGCGCCGTTCCCGGCCCCCGCTCCGACCCCGTTCACGCGGACCCCGCCGCGCGCGACCCCGCACCCGTGCCCGCACCCGTAGCCGGCGCGGACGTCGGCGCGGACGCCGCCGCGATGGCGTCCGCGAGCCGGTCCAGCACGGCCGCCACCTGCTCGTCGGTGATGGTGAGCGGCGGCAGCAGGCGCAGCACCGCGTCGTGCCGCCCGCCGAGTTCGACGATCAGCCCGCGCGCCAGGCAGGCCTCGCGGACCCGGACCGCCAGCTCGGGCGCGGCCGGGCGTGCGCCGCAGGCGTCCGGTGCGGCGGCGGGGTCGACCAGTTCGACGCCGATCATCAGCCCGCGTCCGCGGACGTCGCCGATCACCGGAAGCTCCCCGGCGAGCGCGCGCAGCCGCTCGACCATCCGCGCGCCGACGGTGGCGGCCCGTTCCACGAGGCCGTGGGCGGCGACGTGCCGCAGGGTGGCCGCGCCGGCCGCCATGGCGAGCGTGTTGCCGCGGAAGGTGCCGGTGTGGGCGCCGGGCCGCCAGCCGTCGTACTCCTCGCGGTAGACGACGACGGCCAGTGGCAGGCTGCCGCCGATCGCCTTGGAGAGCACCATCGCGTCCGGGACGATCCCGCTGTGTTCGACGGCCCACATCGCGCCGGTCCGGCCGACGCCGGTCTGGACTTCGTCGACGATCAGCGGGATGCGGCGCTCGGCGGTGATCCGGCGCATCGCGCGCAGCCAGTCGTCGGGGGCGGGGACGACGCCGCCCTCGCCCTGCACGGCCTCCAGGATCATGGCGGCCGGCTGGACCACCCCGCCGGAGGGGTCGTCGAGCAGGCGCTCGACGTAGGTGGCCGACAGGTCGGCGCCGGCCTCGCCGCCGACCCCGAACGGGCAGCGGTAGCCGTAGGGGTAGGGCAGCCGGACGACCTCGCCGCCGCCGGGGAGCGGCTCCTTGACGGCGACGTTGCCGGTGAGCGCGAGCGCGCCGGCGGTCATGCCGTGGTAGGCGCCTGTGAAGGCGAGGGCGCCGGACCGGCCGGTCGCGGTCTGCATCAGTTTGAGCGCGGCCTCGACGGCGTCGGTCCCGGCGGGTCCGCAGAAGTGCACCCGTGCGCCGTCGGCGAATCCGGGCGGCAGGCTCTCGAACAGGGCGGTGGTGAAGTCGTCCTTTTCGGCGGTGGCGATGTCGAGCAGGTGCAGGGGGGCGCCGCTGTCCAGGGTGCGGCGGATCGCCTCCAGCACCACGGGGTGGTTGTGGCCGAGGGCGAGGGTGCCGGCGCCGGAGAGGCAGTCCAGGTAGCGGCGGCCGTCCGCGCCCTCGACGGTCATGCCGTTGGCGCGCACCGGGACGATCGGGAACGACCGCGCGTAGGTGCGGGCGGCGGACTCGCGGACCCGCTGGCGGCGCAGGACGGCGGCGCCGGGAGTGGGGGCGGGAGGAGCGGCGGGCAGGGGGACGGTCGGACCGGTGGCGGGCTCGGCGGCGAGCGTCAAGGCGGACTCCCAGGAAGTTAGGTAAGCCTAACTTTAGAACGGCGACCGCCTCCGCCACGCCCCGGGGCCGCCGGAACCACCCGAACCGGTGACAAGGATCCCCGCGACCACCGACCGCCCAACACCCCAACGACCAATGCCGCCAAGAGGTTACGGGCCCGCCCCGGGCGAAACCCGGACGCGCCGGAAGCGCCGGACTCGACCGCAGCCCCGAGCACTCGTCCGAGTGGCGCGGTCAACCCGGAGTTGCCACCGCCGGTGGTAACCTGGCCGCATGTCCGAGCCGATGGATGCCGCACCGGCCTCACGCCCGGTGAAGAAGTACAGCGTGTCGATGCCCGAGGACGTGGCCGACGAGGTCCGCGCCCGCGTCGGGAAGGGATCGTTCAGCGCCTACGTCACCGCCGCCGTCAGACGGGCCATAGAGCGCGATCACCTCGCCGAGTTGGTGGACGACCACGTCCGCCGCAACGGCCCGATCCCCGACACCGCCCGCGCGCAAGCCGCCCGTGAAGCCGAGGAAGCGGAGCGGAGGTATGCGCTGTGGCTCGCCGAACAGGAAGTCCAGGAGTCGCTGGCAAGCTGACGCCGGGGGCACTCGTCCTGGACAGCCAGGGCCTGTCGCTCGCGGTGGCCGAGGACCCGCTCATGCTGGCCCGCATCGATCACGCCAAGAGCCACGGCGCCAGAGTGGTCGTCAGCACACTCACGCTGATCGAGGCCATGAACCCACACCAACCGCAACCCCGCTGGGACTTCGTCGTATCGCGACTCGCCGTGGAGGAAGTGACCCGGCCGGTGACCCAGCGTGCCATGGCACTGCTCAGAACGGCGGGGCTGCACGGTCACAAGTACGCGATCGACGCCGTGGTCGCCGCCACGGCGATGGCGCAGGCCGGCCCGGTCAGGTTGATCACCAGCGACATCGACGACATGGCCAAGCTCTGCGACAAGCGGGTCATGCTCATCCCGGCCTGACCCCCTCCCCTCCCCCGCCCGTCCAGCGGTAGCAGAGCTCCGGGCGGCCGACGGTGCCGTACTGGGGTTCGCGGACGGCGAGGCCGGTGTCGACGAGGTGCTCCAGGTAGCGGCGGGCCGTGATCCGGGAGACGCCGGCGGCGGTGCCGGCCGCGCCGGCGGAGAGGCCCGCGCGGGCCTCACGCAGGACGGTGGCGACGGTGTTGAGCGTGGGTGCGCTCAACCCCTTGGGGAGGGCCGTGCGTTCGGGGGTGCGGAGCAGGGCGAGGGCCTGGTCCACCTCGTCCTGTCCGGTGGCCTCGCCGGTCCGGGCGAGGGTGTCGCGGTAGCGGGCGTAGCGCTCCAGACGGTCGTGCAGGGCGGCGGCGCCGAACGGTTTCAGCAGGTACTGGACGACCCCGGCGGACACCGCCTGGCGGACCATCGCGAGGTCGCGGGCGGAGGTGACGGCGATGACGTCGGTGGTGTGCCCGGCCGCGCGCAGGGTGCCGCAGAGCTGCAGGCCGTGCCCGTCGGGCAGGTAGAGGTCCAGCAGGGTCAGGTCCACGGGTGTGCCGGCGGCGCGGGCGCGGTCCAGGAAGCGCAGCGCGTCGGCGCAGCCGTGGACGGTGCCGACGGCCCGGAAGCCGGGCTCGCGCCCGACGTAGAGGGCGTGGGCGGCGGCGGCCACCGGGTCGTCCTCGACCACCAGGACGGTGATCTCCGGTCGGCGCGCGGAGCCGTTCGGCGGGCGGTTCGACTCCCCGCCGGCGGCCCGGTCCGGGGGCCCGTCCGGGAATCCGCCCGCCGGTCCGCCCGTCGGCCCACCCGTCGCTCCGCCCGGGGGCGTCATCGGCGGCGGGTTCACGGCGCCACCGCCTCGCGCGGCCGGGGCGCCCGGGCAAGCGGGAGCCGGACGGTGAGCACGGCCCCGCGGTCCCGCCCGACCTCGACGCTGCCGCCGTTGCGCCGGGCCGCCTGGGCGACCAGGGCGAGCCCGAGTCCGTGCCCGCGGCCGTCCTGCTTGGTGCTCCAGCCGCGCCGGAACACGTCGTCCACAACCGCCGGGTCGATGCCGGCGCCGGTGTCGGCGACCCGCAGGAGGAGGTGGTCGCCGTCGATCCGCGCGGTCACGGTGACCTCGGGCGCGTCCGGGCTCCCGGCCGCACCGGCGATCGCCGCGTCGACGGCGTTGTCGACCAGGTTGCCGAGCACGGTGATCAGGTCACGGGCGGGCAGCCCCGGCGGCAGCACTCCGTCGTCGATCGAACTGTCCGCGGTGAGCGTCAACTCCACGCCCCGTTCGGCGGCCTGGGCGGCCTTGCCGAGCAGCAGGGCGGCCAGGACCGGTTCGCCGACGGCTGCGACGACCCGGTCCGTGAGCCGCTGGGCCAGGGCGAGTTCGGCGGTGGCGAACTCCACCGCCTCACGGTGGCGGCCCAGTTCGATCAGCGAGACGACGGCGTGCAGCCGGTTCGCGGCCTCGTGCGCCTGTGCGCCGAGCGCTTCGGCGAACCCGCGCGCCGAGTCCAACTCGCCGCTCAGCGCCTGGAGTTCGGTGTGGTCACGGAGGGCGAGGACCCGGCCGAGGCCGGTCCCGATGGTGGAGGTGTTGAGCACCACGACCCGTTCGGCGGTGAGGTGGACCTCGTCCCGGACCGGATCCGGCCCCAGCACGGCGGCGACCAGCACCTCCGGCAGGCCCAGCTCCCCGATCGGCCGGCCGTCCAGATCTCCCGCCAGGCCGAGGAGTTCACGGGCCGCGTCGTTGCAGAGCACCACCCGGTGACGGTGGTCGAGCAGCACCAGCCCCTCGCGCACCGCGTGCAGGGTCGCCTGGTGGTACTCGTAGAGGTGGCTGAGCTCGGCCGGACCCATCCCGTGAGTATGCCGCCGCAGACGGGAGTTGGCGAGGTAGGTGCCGAACCCGCCGACCGCCAGCGCGGCCACCGCGACACCGACCAGGGCGAGCAGCGGGCCGCGCAGCTGGGCCGAGATGGACTGCACGGTGATGCCCGCGCTCACCAGCGCGACCACCCGGTGCCGCTCGTCCAGCACCGGCGTGACCACCCGCACCGACGGCCCGAGCGTGCCGGTGTAGGTCTCGCTGCGGGTCTCCCCGGCGAGTGCCCAGTCGATGTGACCGAGGAACGTCCGGCCGATCTGCTCGGGGAGGGGGTGCGTCCAGCGGACGCCGGACGTGTCCATCACGGTGATGAAGGAGACCCCGGTGTCGACGCGCACCTGCTCCGCGTACGGCTGCAGGACGGCGGTCGGATCGGGGTCGGAGACGGCGGCCAGGACCGCCGGCGAGTCGGCGACGGCGCGGGCGACGGCGGTGACCTGCCGGCGGGCCGCGTCCTCGGTCCGGTCGGCGGTGAACAGGTAGGCGAGCACGGCCCCGCCCGCCACCACGGCGGCGACGATGACGACCTGGACGACGAAGAGCTGTCCGGCCAGGCTGCGCACCAGCCGGCGCGGCGAGGGGAGGGTACGCGCGGACATGCCTGCCAGTGTGCACCACGGCCCGCGGCGGCCCGACCGGCGGCAGCCAGGCCCGCGCCCGACCGCTGCGGGACCGGCGGCCGCCGCCCCCTGCGACAGCGACCCCGAGCGCGAACGCGAACGCGTGAACTCTATGAACGCAAACGTGACCCCCGTCACCCCGCGCCCCATAGTCGGAGCGGCCCACCACCCGGGGCCGCCAGGACCGCAGGGCACAGCTGGGCAAAGGAGCCGCAGATGTCGATCACCGGAGCAGGGCCGCAGGCCGGGGCCGTCAGACGGAAGGACCGCACCCACGTCCTCTACATCGCCGTGATCGTCGCGGTGGTCGCGGGCGTCGTGGTCGGACTGGCCGCGCCCGGCTTCGCCGTGGAGTTGAAGCCGATCGGAACGGGCTTCGTCAACCTGATCAAGATGATGATCAGCCCGGTCATCTTCTGCACCATCGTGCTGGGCATCGGCTCGGTCACCAAGGCCGCCAAGGTCGGCAAGGTCGGCGGCCTCGCGCTCGGCTACTTCCTCGCCATGTCGACCGTCGCGCTCGCCATCGGACTGCTGGTCGGCAACCTCCTGGAGCCCGGCGGCGGCCTCCACCTGACCAGCGCGCTCGCCAAGTCCGGCCACGCCCAGGCCGCCGCCGGAGGCGCACAGTCCACCACCGAGTTCCTGCTCGGGATGATCCCGACCACCATGCTCTCCGCCCTCACCGAGGGCAAGGTGCTGCAGACCCTGCTGGTCGCCCTGCTGGCCGGCTTCGCGCTCCAGGCGATGGGCCCGGCGGGCGCGCCCGTGCTGCGCGGTGTGGAACACGTGCAGCGACTGGTGTTCCGGGTCATGTCGATGATCATGTGGGTGGCGCCGATCGGCGCCTTCGGGGCGATGGCGGCAGTGGTCGGCGCCACCGGCACGGCCGCGCTGAAGAGCCTCGCCGTCATCATGGTCGGCTTCTACGCGACCTGCGCCCTGTTCGTGGTCGTGGTGCTCGGCACGCTGCTGCGGCTGGTCGCCGGCGTCAACATCTTCACGCTGCTGCGCTACCTTGGCCGCGAGTTCCTCCTGATCCTCTCCACCTCCTCCTCGGAGAGCGCGCTGCCCCGGCTGATCGCCAAGATGGAGCACCTGGGCGTCAGCCGCCCGGTGGTCGGCATCACCGTCCCGACCGGCTACAGCTTCAACCTGGACGGCACCGCGATCTACCTCACCATGGCCTCGATCTTCATCTCCGAGGCGCTGGACAAGCCCATGTCGGTGGGCGAGCAGCTGTCCCTGCTGGTCTTCATGGTGATCGCCAGCAAGGGCGCGGCCGGAGTCACCGGCGCCGGACTGGCCACGCTCGCCGGCGGGCTGCAGTCCCACAAGCCGGCGCTGGTGGACGGGGTCGGGCTGATCGTCGGCATCGACCGGTTCATGTCCGAGGCCCGCGCGCTCACCAACTTCGCGGGCAACGCCGTCGCCACCGTCCTGGTCGGGCAGTGGACCGGCGAGTTCGACCGCGAGCGGGCCCGACAGGTGCTGACGGGTGCGGTGCCGTTCGACGAGCGGACGCTGGTCGACACCCACGCCGGCCCCGCCGGCGACCCGGACGCGGCGGGCGCCGCGGGACCGGGTGCGGCTCCCGTGCCGGGTGCCTCGCCCGAGCCGGTCCCGGCGCCGCACGGCGGCACCCCGAGCGCGGCGGCCGCCTGACCCCGGCCCCGCCGCCCCCTTGAGACTCCCCCGACCCGGCGCCCCGCCCAACCCCCCGGAACGGCGCCGGGCCGGGGGTCCCGCCTGCCCGCCCGCCCCGGGCCGGCGCCCTCCCCTCACCCGAACAACCGCCACCGCCGCTGCCGGGGACGGAGCCGGCACCGACGCTGCCGCTGCCGCTGCTCAGATCTCCTCGGAGCCGCTGACCGCCCAGCTCAGGCCGGTCGCCGGATCCTCCAGCGCGAGGTGCAGGTGCCGCAGCCGGTCCGCCGGATCGTCCCAGGTGAAGCACCGCATCCGCGCCACCAGCGCGTTGACCTCCGAACGGTCCGGCCGCTCCGCCCCCGTCATCGCGGCCAGCACCCGCCAGAGCGCCAACCGCCCGTGGGCCGCACCGTGCTCCCGGTCCGCGACGCCCGCCTGGACCAGTGCCGGGCAGGCGAGCGCGAACGGCAGGTACCCGCCGGTCACCCGCCGCCCCGGCGCCAGTTGCGCAGCAGCGCACGGCGCGGAGCCCCGGACGCAGACCGTCACCGCCCAGCCCGCCAGCTCGGCCAGCGCCCGGGTGGCCCGCTGCCCCGGCAGCCGCGTCCCCGGCTCGGGGAGCTCGACCGGGCCGAGGCCCTCCCGGCTGGCGGGCAGGGTCAGCAGCGCGCTGCGCGAGCCGCCGCCGGGCAGGTACTCCCTGACCCTCACCCCTTCGCCCCAGCCCGCCGACTCCCATGACTCCAGGAGCAGGGGAACGCCCTCCTGGTCCGGCTCGGCGCCGTAGGAGAGGTCCTCACCGAGCAGCACCCGGGTCTGCGCGACCAGCCGCCGCACCGCCGCCGGGCCGAGCAGCGGGGCCAGCCTCCGCCAGGAGTGCCGGGTCGCCAGCACCTCCCAGAGCGGCCCGGCGTCGTGGTCGCGCACCCCTGCGGCGGTCCCCGGACCGCCGTCCGCGTCGAACAGCCGGGCCGCCACCTCGGGCGGTGCGGCGTAGGCGATCAGGTGGCCGAGGGGCGCGGTCGCGGCGGCGGCCCGGGCCCGGGCGGCGGCGTCGAGAACGGGCCCGCCGCCGATGCCGCCCCGGGGGCCGCGAAGGCCGTGGACACCGTGGACGCCGTGCCCGCCCCACTCGGCGTGGCCGTCACCGCCGTCAGTGCCGCCATCGGAGCCGTCGAAGCCATCGAAGCCGGCGCGACGGTCGAGGCCGTCGTGCCGGCCGTAGCCGGGACAGCCGTCGAGCGCGACGGCGGCGGCCCGGGCCTGCCGGTAGGCGCCCAGCAGTTCGGTCCAGCGGCCGTCATCGGCCAGGGAGCGGAGCCGATGCTCCTCGTACGTGATCACGATTTTCAGCGTACGGGCCGAGGCGGCGGACGAGCTGACTTGCCGTCAGTTCGGTGCGTCGGGCCCGGGCGGGACCCCGCCTTCAGCACAGCCCCACGACTCCGGCGGCGGGTCCGGCCGCAAGTCCGGCCGCGAGTCCGACGGCGGCTCCGACCGCCGAGGCGGCGGCGGGACCACCGGCACCCCCTCCCCCGCTTCGCGCTCCCGTTCGAGCACGGCCCGCAGCCGGACCAGGGCCCGCCGCCGGGTGACCGCCAGGGTGGACCGGTGCACCCCGAGCAGCCGGGCGGCCTCCTCCAGGCCGTACCCGTCGAGGTCGACCAGCAGCACCGCCCGCGCCTGCTTCGCCGTCAGGCAGCCCAGCAGCCTGACCACCTCCCAGTGCGCCTGCAGCTCCCCCACGCCGCCGCACGACGGGTCGACCCGGCCGGCCCCGCTGCCCGCACCGTCGCCGACCTCCGGCAGGAGCATGCGGCGGCGGTCGCGCCGCCACTCGTCGCGCAGGATGTTGACCATCGTGGTGAACGCATAGGCGTACGGCTGCGGGTGGCCGAGGAACCGGTCCGGGCGGCGGGCTATTCGCACATAGGCGTCGTGGACGACATCCCCCGCGCCGAACGGATTTCCGGTCAGCTGAACGGCTGCCCGATGGAGCCTCGGCAGCAATTCCGTGAACACCCGGTTGAAATCGGCCGAGTCGGCCCCGGAGCCGGAGTCCGGATCCCGCCCACCTGGACAGCCTGACGAGAAATCCATGCCGCTCCCCTCGGAAATCGGCACCCGAAAGCCCAGTCGACGGACGCCGACCACCCGGCTTGTGACGCACATCACATCATAGTTCGTCACCCCACCGTTCGCAGTCATTCGTGTGCAATACGTCACCGATCGGGCGGCGCAAGGGAATTGGATTTCCCCCCGCCTCCCGGACGGGGCCACACCCCACGAGCGAGGAGAGAACGCCATGACAGGTCGTATCGCCCGGAACATCGCCAAGCTCGGGATGGCGGCCGTCGCCGCCGTCGGCGTGCTCGGCGCCACCACCCTCCCGGCCGCCGCCCGGCCGGCCGCCTCCGCCCCGGCCGCCGAGCGGGCCCGCGCCGCCGACCAGTCCATCACGGCCGGCTCGGGCGTCGCGTCGCCCGCCGCGATCACCGCCTCCTACCGCTGCGTCATCACCGCCGACTACGGCTGGCGCTGGGAGGGCAACTGCCGGATCTACTCCGGCGAGCTGCGCACCATCACGTACTGCGCCAACGGCACGTCGAGCACCGGCCTCTGGATCGGCGCCCGGCCCGAGCCGTGGGCGGTCTGGGGCAACTGCCCGGGCTCCAGCTGGACCCGGATCGTGTTCCAGTCGCGCGGCTGACCGGTCCGCGCACGTGACGACGTGGGGCGCCGCACCGGAAGGGCGGCGCCCCACCCCCGTGCCGGGCCGGCGCGATCCGGACGGTTCGAGGGCGGCCTCCGGGGCCACGACCCTTGCAGGGCGGGCGGGTTCAGGCCGCACGGCGGTGCCGGCCGGGCCGCGGTCGAGCCGGTGCGGCCGCCGGCTCCACGATGGCCGACTCCCCGATGGCCGGCTCCTCGATGGTCAGCTCCCCGGCCGCCCGACCGGCCGCGGGCTCCCGGGCGGCCGGAGAGAGCGCGACGAAGGCCGCGGTGAGGAACAGGAAGGATCCGAGCCCGACGGCCAGCGGGAGGACGAAGTCCATCGGCGCGGCTCCCCCCGACCCGGATCGGGCCGGTTCGAGCGGGACGTGGACGGCGGCCGTGCAGATGTCGTGCACGAAGCCCACCGCGAGGCCCATGACCAGTGCGGCGGCGACGGCCGCCCAGACGGTGCGGACGGCGACGGCGGCCCAGAGCGCCGCACCGGCTGCGGCGGCGGAGATCAGCACCGAGAGCGCCGACGTCCCGGCGTCGCACCACAGTCCGCCGTGCGGCCGCACGGCGGCCGTGCCGAGGTGGTGCACGGCCGCGACGCCGAGGCCGATGGTGAGACCGCCGGCCGGCAGGGCGAGGACGCGGCGGCGGCCGTACACGACGACGACCAGCCCGAGGCCCGTCGCCAGCACGGCCACCAGCAGGCCGAGCGCGGTGAGCGGGACGCCGTACCGAAGGTGGGGGCCGTCGGCGTCGAAGCCGACCATCGCCACGAAATGCATCGTCCAGATGCCGGAGCCGGTCGAGGCGGCTGCGGTGCACACCCGGTTCCGGCGGGAGGCCCCGGGCGCGGAGAGCGCGCGCCCGGTGCAGCACAGGCCGAACGCGGCGCCGGCGCACGCCATGACGTACGACAGCGCGGGCATCAGCCAGCCGGAGCCGAGGTGGTTCACGGTGCCCATGGGACCTCCGGTCGACCGGTCGGGCCCGGGGCGTTCGACGCTGCGCCCGGGCACCCCGGGCCGGGCGGACTCCGGGCGGGTGGCGGACAGGCGGCCGGCTGGGGAGCCGACCGCCTGTCATATGCCATCCGCACGTGCGCTTCCGGCCTGGGGTGCGTGGGACGCTATCGGGGGCCGGGAAATGGCCTGGCGTAGATATGAAAAGCAGCCCACAGTGCGCAAGCGCTGTGCTCGAATGGGGCGGTCCCCTGCCCCGTCACAGATCGAGCCGCCCCCTCCCCGCGCCGGGGCAGTGGGGGCGATGGGGTCGTTCGGACCGACAGAATCCGTCAGCTGCCATCCGAAATCCGTCCGGCGTCCAGCCTCCGCAGCCGTCCGGCGCTACTCGTACTCGGTGCCGCCCTTGCGGGTCAGGTAGGCGTCGCCGACCACCTTGGCGATCGCCCGCCCGCCCACCACCGGGCTGTACCGCTCGGTCACCGGCCGGACCACCACGCCTTCGCGCACGTGCAGTTGCCGCCCCGAGACCGTCTCCCGCCCCTGGGCCAACGCCAGGACCGTCCCGGCCTCGAACGGACCCCGCCACAGCTCCGGGACCACCGGCAGCTCCCCGTCCAGCAGTTCGGCCGCCGACAGCCAGGACAGTCCTCCGTCCACCGCGACCGAGACGTCGAACGCCGCGTAGCCGGGGAGCGCGGTGCGGCCGGACTCGCCGTAGGTGAGGTCCTGCACGCCCGCGCCGTAGACCTCTCCGAAGACGCCGACCCGCTCGGCTCCGAGCCGCTCGGCCAGCCGCGCGGCGACGGCCGGGATGCCGTGCGCCCGCACCGCCCGCCAGTACAGGTTGCGGTCGTCCTCGACCAGCGCGAGCCCCTGGGCCCCGATCCCCTTGGAGGACACCTGCACCTCGCCGGTGGCGGCGTGGTAGGTGACCAGGCAGCAACTGCCGTGCAGCTTCTCGGTCAGGACGACGGGCTCGCCGGGCGTGAAGACGCCCGGGAAGCGCTTGAGGTTCTCGATGTCCACCCACGGCAGCAGGTCCGGGGCCCGGACCACGTCGCCCGCCATCGACGTCGGGATCGGCGGTTGCCACTTGGTGACGCCCAGCAGCTCGGCGAAGTCCTCGCCGCTGTCGGCGGCGGCCGCCAGGTCGGTGCCGGCGAGGGCGCCGGGCCGGCAGACGATGCCCTGGGACAGCTCGCCGCGCAGCCGGACCGCCTTGACCCGGTCGGCGTTGCCGCCGGCCAGTCGACCGGTCAGTCCCAGCTCCTCGATCAGCGGGGCGGGCAGCACCGCCTGCTCCGGGATGTAGACCGCGTGGTCGCCGGTGCGGTACGCCCCCTTGGCCACCACCGCTCGGTAGAGGCCGACCTGGGCGAGTTCGAGGGCGTCGGCGTTCGGATGGTCGAGGATGGTCAGTCGCTCGACGGTGACTCGCAGCGTGGACATGGACGTACTCCTTCCCTGGGCTCGGCCGGACGGCCGGCTCGCCGTACGACGTACGGACGGGAGTCACTCTGACCTCTCGGACCGCCCGCGCGCGAAGGGTTTTCGATCCCTCGGCGAGCACGCGCACGGCCTCCCCGGCGCGCCCCCGTGCCGCACACACTCCGCCCACCACACGCGCCCGCCACACGCGCCCGCCACACGCCGCCACACGCCGGACGGCAGGGGTTTGCGTCTTCCGACAGCGGTCCCACCGCATACCGCCACCCTCGCCTGTGCGATGAAACAGACGGCTCTTGACACGCAATTGCGGCACTATAATCACCGAAATCGCCGCACCTGCGGTGAAGGCCCCGCGCCCCTTCCGGCGCGCCAGGAGGGGAAGCAAGGGAATGAACACCCGCAGACTCGCCATCGCCGCCGCGGCGGCCCTCGTCCTCGGCCTCGGGACCGCCGCCTGCAGCAGCGACGGCACCGACGACAACGGCGCCAAGAACGCGGGCAGCACCGCCACGGGCACCGGTGCCTCGGCCTCGGCCGGCAGCAGCGGCGCCGGGGCGCCGAAGGCCTCCGGCACCGTCACCGTCTTCGCCGCGGCCTCGCTCAAGGAGAGCTTCACCGAGCTCGGCAAGAAGTTCGAGGCCGCCAACCCGGGCGCCAAGGTCACCTTCAACTTCGCCGGCAGCTCCGCCCTCGCCGCGAGCATCAACTCCGGTGCCCCCGCCGACGTCTTCGCCGCCGCCAGCCCGGCCACCATGAAGACCGTCACCGACGCGGGCGGCGCCGTCGGCACGCCCAGGACCTTCGTCAGGAACACGCTCGCCATCGCCGTCCCCAAGGGCAACCCCAAGCACATCGCGGGCCTGGCCGACCTCGCGGCCCCCGGCGTGAAGGTCGCGCTCTGCGCGAAGGAGGTGCCCTGCGGCGCCGCCGCCCTGACCGCGCTCAAGGCCGGCAACGTCAACCTCACCCCGGTCACCCTGGAGCAGGACGTCAAGGGCGCGCTGACCAAGGTCGAACTCGGCGAGGTCGACGCGTCGCTGGTGTACCGCACCGATGTGAAGGCCGATGCTGCGAAGATCGACGGCGTGGAATTCCCCGAGGCCGCCAAGGCCGTGAACGACTACCCGATCGCCCCCCTCGCCAAGGCTCCGAACAAGGACGGTGCCGCCGCCTTCGTCGCCTACGTCGAGTCGCCCGAGGCGCAGCAGGTGCTCACCGCGGCGGGCTTCCAGGCGCCGTGATCCGCCGCACCACCCGCCCGGCCACCGGGGACGGCCCCGGTCCGTCGTCCGCCGACCGGTCCGCCGGCGACGCGCCGGACCGGGGCCCCGGCTCGCCCTGGGCCCGCCCGCGCCGCCGGCGGAGGTCCCGCCGCGTCCCGTTCACGCTGCTGCTCCCGGCGCTGCTCGGCCTGGCGTTCCTGGTGCTCCCGCTGGTCGGGCTGCTGGTCCGGGCGCCGTGGAGCTCGCTGTCGGAGCAGCTCACCAGCCCGCAGGTGTGGGAGGCGCTTCGCCTCTCCCTCGTGTGCGCGACGGCGGCCACGGGGGTGTCACTGGTGCTGGGGGTTCCGCTGGCCTGGCTGCTGGCACGGACCGAGCTGCCGGGCCGGCGGCTGATCCGGGCCCTGGTCACGCTGCCGCTGGTGCTGCCACCGGTGGTCGGCGGCGTGGCACTGCTCCTGGTCCTCGGCCGGCGCGGCATCGTCGGCTCGTGGCTGGACTCGGCCTTCGGCGTCACCCTGCCGTTCACCACCACCGGTGTGGTGATCGCCGAGGCGTTCGTCGCGATGCCGTTCCTGGTGATCAGCGTCGAGGGCGCGCTGCGGGCCGCCGACCCGCGCTACGAGGAGGCCGCCGCGACCCTGGGCGCCTCCCGGCTGACCACGTTCCGCCGGGTGACGCTGCCGCTGATCGCCCCCGGGATCGGCGCCGGTGCGGTGCTGGCCTGGGCCCGGGCGCTCGGCGAGTTCGGCGCGACGATCACCTTCGCGGGCAACTTCCCGGGTCGGACCCAGACCATGCCGCTCGCCGTCTACCTCGCGATGGAGTCCGATCCGGAGGCGGCGATCGCGTTGTCGCTGGTGCTGCTGGTGGTGTCGGTGGCCGTGCTGGCCGGTCTGCGCGAGCGCTGGATGTCCACACCGTGACCACGCCCGCCGCCCGCCGCCCCGCCCCGGTCCCCTCCCCCGGCCGCACCCCTGGAGCGCCCCGCCGATGACACCCGCCACCGACCCCACCACCCCGGCCCCCGGCTCCGGCCCGGGCCCGCGCTCGGTGCCCGCGCCAGCGCCCGCGCCCGCGCCCGCCGGTTCCACCGCTCCCGACGGCGGCGTCGGCGCCTCCGCCGACGCCGCCGTCGGCCTCGACGCCCGCCTGCGGGTGGACCGCGCCGCCTTCACCCTGGACCTCGCACTGGCCGCCGCCCCCGGCGAGGTGGTCGCCCTGCTCGGGCCGAACGGCGCCGGAAAGTCCACCGCCCTGCGCGCGCTGGCCGGCCTGCTCCCGCTCACCGACGGCCACCTGAGGCTGGACGGCCGCGTCCTGGAGGACCCGGCCCGGCGGCTGCACACCCCGGCCGAGGAACGCCCGGTCGGCGTGGTCTTCCAGGACTACCTGCTGTTTCCGCACCTCAGCGCCCTCGACAACGTCGCCTTCGGCCCGCGCTGCCAGGGCCGGCCCAAGCGCGAGGCGCGTGCCGAGGCCGCCGGCTGGCTGCAGCGGCTGGGCCTGGCCGAGCACGCCGCGGCCCGTCCGGGCCGGCTCTCCGGCGGCCAGGCGCAGCGGGTCGCGCTCGCCCGCGCGCTGGCCGTGCGCCCGCGGCTGCTGCTCCTGGACGAGCCGCTGGCCGCCCTGGACGCCCGCACCCGGCTCGACGTCCGGACGCAGCTCCGGCGCCACCTGGCCGAGTTCGAGGCGGTCGCGGTCCTGGTGACGCACGACCCGCTGGACGCGATGGTGCTGGCCGACCGGCTGGTGGTGATCGAGGACGGGCGCGAGGTGCAGTCCGGCAGTCCCGCGGAGATCGCCCGGCGGCCGCGCACCGACTACATCGCCCGGCTGGTCGGCCTCAACCTGTACCAGGGCACGGCCGAGGGCCGTCGGGTCTCGCTGGCGGACGGCACCGCGCTGGCCACCACCGAGGAGCTGTCCGGTCCGGCCTTCGTGGCCTTCCCGCCGTCCGCCGTGACGCTGCACCGCGAGCGGCCCGAGGGCAGCGCGCGCAATGTCTGGGAGCTGACGGTCGACGGTCTGGACCTGCACGGCGACCAGGTCCGGGCCGATCTGTCAGGGGCCGTCCCGATGGCCGCGGATCTGACCCCGGCCGCGGTGGCGGAACTCGGCCTCGCCCCCGGGGCGACGGTCTGGGCCGCGGTCAAGGCCGCCCAGACGCACGCGTACCCGGCCTGACCGGCCCCGCTCCCCGTTCCCGCTCGACCGACCGACCAGCCGCTCGGCATCCGGGCCCGCCGGCGGCCCCACTGCCTGACGCCCCCGCGCGCTACTCGGTGGGTGCCACGAAGCCCGACTCGTACGCGGCGATCACCGCCTGGGTGCGGTCCCGGGCGCCGAGCTTCGCCAGCACACTGCTGACGTGGGTCTTCACCGTCTGCACGCCGAGGAACAGCTGCTCGGCGATCTCCCCGTTGGTGAGGCCGCGGGCCACCAGGCGCAACACCTCGGCCTCGCGCTCGGTCAGGGCGGCGCGGGCCATCGCCTCGCGCGCCTCCCGGTTGCCCTGGCCGGCGGCGAGACGGCGGATCTGGGCGGGGAAGAGCAGTGACTCGCCGGCCGCGACCAGCCTGACCGCCTGGGCGATCTCGGCCGGCCGGGTGCGCTTGAGCAGGAAGCCGTCGGCCCCGGCGCGCAGGGCCTGGTAGACGTAGTCGTCGATCTCGAAGGTGGTGACGACGAGGATCTTCGGCGCGTACCCGCCGGGGGCGGTCCCGTCGCGGACCAGCTCGCGGGTGGCGGTGAGCCCGTCGACGCCGGGCATCCGGACGTCCATCAGCACGACGTGCGGACGCAGGCGGCGGGCCAGCGCGAGCGCCTCGGAACCGTCGGCCGCCTCGCCGACGACCCGCAGGTCGCCCTGCGCCTCCAGCACGGCGCGCAGTCCGGCGCGGACCAGTTCCTCGTCGTCCGCCAGCAGAATGTCGATCGTCACGCGCCCAAGCGTAGGGGTACCCGAACGGCCAGCACCCACTCCCCGGACTCCGGACCCGCCGAGGCCTCGCCGCCGAGCAGCACGGCCCG
Source organism: Kitasatospora sp. NPDC042419 (assembly GCF_056437345.1). Classification (NCBI taxonomy): domain Bacteria; kingdom Bacillati; phylum Actinomycetota; class Actinomycetes; order Kitasatosporales; family Streptomycetaceae; genus Kitasatospora; species Kitasatospora sp. NPDC042419. The sequence continues at coordinate 208,348 of NZ_JBWKAW010000004.1, read as the reverse complement.
TTCCGTGATGCCCCGGAGTCCCTTGCCGCCCCGGCGTGGTGACGGAACGGCCGCCGTCCCGCCGGCCGTCCGGAGGGCGTTGGCGCAGCGCAGCTCCAGCCGGCCGTCCCGGACGACGATCCGGATGCTGATCGGTTCGCCGGGCGCGTACTTGAGGGCGTTGGTGACGCCCTCCTGGACGATCCGGTAGCCCTCGCGGGAGAGCACCCCCGGGAGCTTCGCCACCGGCGCGTCGATCCAGGCCTCGACCGGGCTGCCGGCCGCCCGCGCGGTGTCGAACAGGGCGGGCAACTGCTCGATCCCGGGCCGTTCCCGCGCATCGCCCCGGCCGCCTCCGGCGCCGCCACCGTCACCGGGCCCTCCCGGCCCTCGGGCCCCGTGGGGCCCGTGGGATCCCCCGCCTGCGGTGGACCCTCCCTCCCCGTCCTCCCGGGCGTCGCGGAGCAGCACGAGGGTCCGCTCCAGGTCGTCCATCGCCTGCCGGCCGGTCTCCTCGATGACTTCGAGCGCCTTGGCGACGAACACCGGGTCGCCGACCTCGCGCGCCGCCCCGGCCTGAAGGACCGTCACCGTCAGGGCGTGGCCGATGGAGTCGTGCAGCTCCCGGGCCAACAGGTTCCGCTCCAGCAGGCGTTCGGCGCGCAGCTCGGCGGCGGCCAGGCGCTCGGCCGGGGAAGGCCCCAACAGTCGCGTCGCCATGGCGAGTTGGAGCCTACCGGCCCAGACGATCAGCCACCCGAGGCCGAACAGCAGCACCGGCGCCAGCAGCGGGTACCAGGACGGCCCGTCCGGGACCGGGAGTCGGAGGCCCTGCAACTTGGGCGCCGGGCTGGTCAGCAGGTCGACCGCGGCGATCGGCACCAGCACGGACAGGATGCCGACGGCCGTCCCGAGGGCGGTCCGGCCGATCAGCCAGGCCGCCGTCCGCCGCCGGTCGGCCCAGGTGCCGGCGGGCTCGGTGGCGATGTCCGGTTCGCGGTCGGGGACGAGCAGCAGCCGCGCCTGCACGCCTTCCGCCCGGCGCATCGCGGGCACCAGGGCGGCCAGGACGAGCAGCGCCGCGTCCGTCGGGACGGCGCGCACCAGGATCTGGGCCAGGCTCGGCCCGGAGACGCCCGGATAGACCATCAGAACGACGCCGGAGAAGATGAACCCGATCACCAGGTGCAGCCAGCGCGCGTAGGTGACGGCGCTCAGCAGGGGCGCGAGTATTCGGGGCATTGCGCCATCCTGCCAGGTCAGCGACGTGGGCCACCTCCCTCCCGAGAGGGAGGCGAATCCCCTCCCGGGCGGGATCCGCCGCCGGGGTCCGCCGCGGTCCCATGGAGGCAGTCGGAGCGACGGCCCGCGGAAACGGGCCGCCGGCAGTCCGCGGAGAGCGACGGAGAGAGGGAGGGCGGCCGTGATCAAGGTTGAGGGCCTCACCAAGGAGTACGGCGGGGCACGGGTGGTGGACAGCCTCGACTTCGAGGTACGGCCCGGGGTGGTGACCGGGTTCCTCGGGCCCAACGGCGCCGGCAAGAGCACCACCATGCGGCTGATCCTCGGCCTGGCCCGGCCGACCGCCGGCCGGGCGCTGGTCAACGGCCGCCCGTACGCCGAGCTGGACGGCCCGCTGCGGCAGGTCGGCGCGCTGCTCGACGCCCAGGCCCTGCACGGGGGCCGTACGGCGCGCGGTCATCTGCGCTGGCTCGCCGCCGGCAACGGCCTGCCGGACCGCCGGGTCGACGAGGTGCTCGCCCAGGTCGGACTCGCCGACGCGGCGGGCCGGCGGATCCGCGGCTTCTCGCTCGGCATGCGCCAGCGCCTCGGCGTCGCCGCCGCCCTGCTCGGCGACCCGCCGGTGCTGATGCTCGACGAGCCGGTGAACGGACTCGACCCTGAGGGCATCCGGTGGATCCGCACGCTGCTGCGTGACCTCGCCGCCGAGGGCCGCGCGGTGCTGGTCTCCTCGCACCTGATGACCGAGATGGCGCTGACCGCCGACCACCTGGTGGTGATCGGCCGGGGCCGGCTGCTGGCGGACTCCGCGACGTCCGCGTTCATCGAGCGCCACGGCCGTACCCGGATCCGGGTACGGGCGGTCGACCCCGCCAAGCTGGACGCCCTGCTGCGCGGCCCCGGCCTCGCCGCCCGCCTCGCCGACGCCACCCGCGTGGCCGGCGCGGAGGCCGGTGCCGAGGCCGGTACAGGGGCCGGCACGGGAGCCGGTGCGGGGGCCGGTGCCGGAGCCGGTGCCGAGGCCAGCACCGGGGTCAGTGCCGGAGTCAGTGCCGGGGTCAGTGCCGAGCCGGTGGACGGCGGCGCCTGGGAGGTCAGCGGCGCGGCGCCCGAGCGGATCGCCGCGTTCGCCGCCGCCAACGGCGTCGTGCTGTACGAGATCGCGGTCCAGCAGGACTCTCTGGAGGAGGCCTTCATGCGGATGACCGCCGACAGCGTCGAGTACCGGGCGGTGGCGGCATGAGCGCCCTCGCCACCCCGGCCACCCCCGCCACCCCGTCGGCCCCCGTCCTGCCGGGCACCGTCCCGCCGACCGCCGTGCTCCGCGCCGAACGGATCAAGCTCACCACCCTCCGCTCGCTCTGGATCACCCCGCTCGTCGCGCTGCTGCTCACCGTCGGACTCGGCGCCGCCGTCGCCGCGGCCCTCGGCGGGAAGGACGCCAGCCTCACCGAGGATCCGGGCGTCGGCATCCACTACGGCCTCAACTTCGGCCAGGCCGCACTGGTCTGCTTCGGCGTCCTGCTGATCGGGCAGGAGTTCAACACCCGCATGATCGGCGTCTCGCTCACCGCCGTCCCGCACCGCCGCCGCCTCTACGCCGCCAAACTCACCCTCGGCGCCGCCGTCGGCCTCGGCGTCGGCCTGCTCGGGTCCGGCGGTTCCTTCGCCGCCTACGCCGCGTTCGCGCCCGGCGGCGGCTGGGACGGCCCCGGACTCGTCCGCAGCGCCGCGGCCGGAGTGGTCTACCCGGTGCTGCTGGTGGTGTTCTGCCTCGGCCTGACCGCCATGCTGCGCAATCTCACGGCGGCGATGGGCCTGCTGGTGCCGACCGTCTTCCTGCTCTCACCGCTGATGTCCGGCGTGCCGGTCGTCCGCCACGCCGTCCAGTTCCTGCCGGACCGCGCGGGCCAGTACGCGCTGCACTACGCCGACGACCCGCAGGTCGTGTACGGGCACTGGACCGGTCTGCTGATCATGGCCGGCTGGGCCACGGCGGCGGCGTACGGCGGCCTGCGCTCGCTCCGCCGGTACGAGGCCTGACACGGCTCCGGCGTGCCCACCACCACCCGCTGCCCCACCGCCCACCATGTGCAACTCTGGAGTTGCACATGACGCCACGGGCGTGCAACCCTCTAGCTAGGGGTTGTCCGGCAATTCGCGTCGCATCAGCGCGCGGCGTCGGGCGCCCGGCCGGGCGTGCCGCCGGAGCCTCCTCGTACTGGACGTACTTGGACGATTCGGCGGTGCGTCCAGGCGAGACGCCCGGCGTCGTGCGCGCGGCGGGAATGGTCAGACAACCCCTAGCAACGCATCGGGGAGGTTCACGGCATGGTCACCGGCAGCATCCAGCGTGAGATCGTCATCGCCGCACCGCGCGAACGGGTCTGGGCAGTACTCACCCAGGCGGAGTTCCTGGGCGCCTGGTTCGGCGCCGACGGGCCCGCCGAGATCGACCTCCGGCCCGGCGGGCGGATGGTCCTCGGCCACGGGGTGCACGGCCTCCTGCCGGCCCGGATCGAACTGGTGGAGCAGCCGGGCCGGTTCTCCTTCCGCTGGTCCCGGACGGCGGCCGGAACGGAGCCGAGGGCGAGCAGCGAAACCCTGGTCGAGTTCACCCTGACCCGGGAGCCGGGGAACCACACCCGGCTGCGCATGACGGAGAGCGGATACCCCTCGCTCGCCACACCCGCGGACGGCACCCGGGCCCGGCTCACACGGAACGGGACCGGTTGGACGTGGAAGCTGACCGAGCTCGCCTGCCACACGGAGCGGCTGGCCGCCCGCCGAACGGCCGGTGACGAAAAGCAGCTGACGGATGACAGGATCTGAAATCCGTCATCCGTCAGCTGCCATCTGCCATCTGCTATCTGCCAGCTGTCGTCGTCAGTTGTCACTCGCCGGAAGGCCGCGGCCCGTCCCCCACGGGACCCTCACCCGCGAAGCGCCGGGTGGTCCGCCACGACGGTGCAGCTGCCCGGGGCGATCTCCGTGAAGCCCGCGTCCTGCACCAGCGGCAGGCCGCTCGCCACCAACTCGCCCCAGGCCTCCGGCGCGGCCGTACGGACGGCGAGCGCGAAACCGGACTCGGCCCACTCCTTGCGCTGCGCATCGTCCAGTCGCCACCAGGCGAGCTGGGCCGCGTGGCCGGTCTGGGCCATGGTCTTGCCCGCACTCATCTCCAGCTCCGGGTTGAGCCAGAGCACCGGCACCCCGGGCGCCGGGGCGCCGACCGGGCCGCTCTCCTCCAGCTCGGTGCCGGACACCTGCAGCTTGGCGAGCTCCTTGGGCCAGCCGTCGAGCGGAACCGGCGGGAACACCCGCACCTCCGCCTCCCGGCCGGCCACGGTGATCCCGGGCAGCTCGCCCGCCCGGCGCCACTCGCCGCCCCGCGCCCGCCGGACCACCTTGCGGATCCGCGCGTCCTCCCAGGCCTCGACCAGCTCCGCCCACTCGCCGCCCGCCTCGGTGACCCGCCGGTCGCTCAACAGGGTCAGGACGGCACGCGCCGAAGTCTCCAGCGCGTCGGTCCGCCCGGGCGGCGCGGCCTTCTCAAGCCGGACCACCAGCGGCAGCACGTACTGCGGCCGGGCGTCGCGGTCCTCGGGCGTCGGGTCGGGAACGGGGGCGTCGAACGGAGAAGTCACCGGACCAGCATGCCAGCCCCCGGGGCGCGGCGATCACGGCGGTGCCCGCACCGCGACCCTTCAGCGCAGGCGCTGCCGCAGCTCGTCCACCGCCGCCCGGATGCCGGCGCTGTACACGTCCTCGGGAAGCGCGTCCAGGCTACGCACGGCGCGTTCCAACTGCTCGCGCGCCTGGTCAGGCTCGCCCAGCTTGAGGTGGTCGGAGGCCAGGTTGAGGTGGAGCGACGGGTAGAACGCCCGCACCTGGAGCGCGGCCTCGTAGGTCTGCGCGCGCTCGACGGTCAACGAGTCGGCGGCCGCCAGCGCCCGGCGGTCCCACTCCAGCTCCGCACGCGGGTCGTCCTGCAGGTCGGCCAGGTAGTGGGCGACCACACAGCGGTGGAACACGTCGCCGCGCTCACCGAGCGCCGTCCAGAGCCGCTCGAAACTCTCCCGCGCCGGCGCCGTCCGCCCGCGCTGCGCCGCCTCGACGCCTTCGAGGCCGAGCGCGAGCCGCGCCAGTACGGGGTCCTCGGCGGCCGCCGCCCCGACCGCCGGGGCCGCGACCGTCGACACACCGTCTGACATACCGGATGGATCGGACATGGACGCAGCCTAGCCGCCGCCCACCCCACCCGGCTCGCCGTACCCGTACCCGCCGCACCCGCCGCACCCCGCCGGCCATCGCCACCCCGGCCGGGCCACCTCGGGCCAGGCCGGCCCGGCCCGGCCCGGTCCAGTTCAGTCCAGTCAGGTCAGCGCCGGAAGCCGCGCTGCGGGTCGCGCTCCTCCGCGTCCTCGTACGTCAGGAACCAGCCCTCGGGGTGAGTGGCCGCGAGCAGCAGCTCGGCGCGCTGCTCCGCGTTCAGCTCCGGGTCGCCGTCGTCCGGCCCGTAGACGCCGAACAGCTCGTCGTGGCAGCCGTCCCAGTCGTAGTCGTACAGGTCGGCCGGCAGGTCGCCCATCATGTCGGCGACGGACTCGGGCTGCGCGCCGAGCAGCGTCCGGGCGTCGACCAGGGCCATCCGCAGCGCGATCTCCTCGGCCAGGCAGCGCGGCAGCGGCCACTCGCCGAGCGCGAGGTCGTCGGCGAGGTCGTCGAAGGCGCGGGCCATCGCACGACGCCAGCCGCTGTGCAGCCGCCAGGTGCGCTGCGGCAGCCTCCCGAAGACCGTCCAGTCCGTCTCCTCGCCGTCGACGACCGGCTCGTCCTCGTGCTCGTCGAAGTCGTCGTAGGCGGCATCGCCCAGGCCGATCAGCTGGGCGTGGAGCAGGCAGGCCGTGCGCGGGGTGAGGGTCCAGTCGCCCGACGACCCGCCGCCGTCCTCCTCGTCGCCCTCCAGCGGGAACAGCTCGGCGAAGTCCGGTGCGAAGTCCTCGGTGACGCTGATCTCCAGCGTGCCGCCGAGCGCTTCGACGCCCGGGATCGCGGCCACCAGCCGGTCCGGGTGCAGCAGGGCGCCGAGCGCCGCGTTGGCGTCCTCGGCCACCTCCCGCAACAGCTCACGGCGCTGCCCGGCCGGATCGATGCCGTCGAAGTCCAGTTCCTCCACGGCCGCGATCGCCGCGGCCCGCAGCGCGGGCCAGTCTGTGATCCGCAGGCCCAGCACCACCGTCGCCTCGATCTCCTGCGCGCCGGAGTCCTCCGCCGCGCCCGGCCCCTGTGGATGATCGCTTCGCTCGCCCATGGGGCTACGGTACGGCCTTTCGGGCCTCCGATCACCGGTCTGTTCCGGCTACCCTATGCGTTCTCGCCGTCACAGGACCGCCTTCGCGCCGGGTCGCGGCCGCGCGCCTCTGTCCCGGGAGGGTCGACCGCCCACAGGATGGCCCCATGGCGAACATCGACGAATACGGCGGCGGGCAGCACCCGGACGCCCAGGTACTGGTAGTCACCACCAACGACATCCCCGGTTTCCGGGTCGACCACGTGATCGGCGAGGTCTTCGGCCTGACCGTGCGCAGCCGGCACATCGGCAGCCAGATCGGCGCCTCGCTGAAGTCGCTGGTCGGCGGCGAACTGCGGGGTCTGACGAAGACCCTGGTCGAGAGTCGCAACGAGGCGATGGAGCGACTGGTCGAGCAGACCAAGGCACGTGGCGGGAACGCGGTCCTGATGTTCCGCTTCGACGTCACGGAGGCGGCGGACGTGGGCACCGAGGTCTGCGCCTACGGCACGGCCGTGGTGATCTCCCCCGCCGTGCCGTAGGCGCCGGGGCGGCCCCCTGCGGGCCGGGGTGCGGTCCGGGCGGCGGGTGCGGCCCGGACCGCCGGCGCCGCACGCCGGACGCCGGACGCCGGGCCTGGGCCTGGGACTGGGACTGGGACTGGGACTGCGGGGCAGCCGGGGGCCGCCTGTCGTCACCGCCCGCGCGCGAGCGCCGGCGGACGCCCGAGAGGTGCCTCCGAACACCTGCGGGGCCGGGAACACACCCCGCCCATCCGATGTTTCACGGGCGTGACTGTTTACGGTGCAACCAAATCGGACGGGATACGACGGGTCGACGTCCTGGTGGTGGGCGCCGGCCAGGCAGGCCTGTCGGCCGCCTACCACCTGCGCCGCCGCGGCTTCGCCCCCTACCGGGGCGGCGCCGGCGCCGCCCCGGAAGCCGGTGCCGACGGCGGGTTCGTCGTCCTCGACGCCGACGCCGCCCCCGGCGGCGCCTGGGCCCACCGCTCTCCGTCGCTGCGGATGGCCACCGTGCACGGCTTCCACGACCTGCCCGACTTCGAACTCCCGGACCCCGACCCGGAGGCGCCGGCCCGCGAGGTCGTACCGGGGTACTTCGCCGCGTACGAGGCCAAGCACGCGCTCCCGGTGGTGCGCCCGGTGACCGTTCGAGCGGTGCGCGCGGAGTCCGCGAACCCGGACGCCCGGCTGCTGGTCGAGACCGACAGCGGCACCTGGTCGACGCGGGCGCTGATCAACGCCACCGGCACCTGGACCCGTCCGTTCCTCCCGCACTACCCGGGGCACTTCGCCGGGCGCCAGCTGCACTACGCCGACTACCGGGGGCCGCAGGAGTTCGCCGGCAAGCGGGTGCTGGTGGTCGGCGGCGGGGCGTCGGCGATCCAGGTGCTGTCGGAGGTGGCGGCGGTCGGCGAGACGGTCTGGGTCACCCGGACCCCGCCCGTCTTCCACGAGGGACCGTTCACCCCCGAGTACGGCCGGGCGGTGGTCGCCAAGGTCGAGGAGCGGGTCCGCCAGGGACTGCCGGTGCGCAGCGTGGTGAGCGTGACCGGGCTCGGCCCGTCGGTCGCCTACCGGCGGGCCGAGGAGCTGGGGGCGCTGCACCGCCGCCCGGTGTTCGACCGACTCACCGAGCACGGGGTCGCCTGGGGCGAGGAGGAACTCGCCGTCGACGCGATCGTGTGGGCGACCGGTTTCCGGCCCGAGGTCGGCCACCTCGCCGGGCTGGGGCTGCGCTCCCCCGGCGGAGGCATCGCCCTCACCGGCACCCGCGCCACCGCGGACCCGCGCGTCCACCTGGTCGGCTACGGCCCGTCCGCGAGCACGATCGGCGCCAACCGGGCCGGCCGGGCGGCGGTCAACGACATCGTCAAGCTGCTCGGCGACCCGGCCGGGGCCGGCGCCGAGGCCGGTGCCAAGACCGAGGTCACCGTCGCCGGCTGATCAACGGGCATGGCGGCGAGGCGGCGTAGCGACATGACGGCGTAGCGGCTCTTCCGGCGAAAGGGGCCACGGCCCCGGTCCTGCAACCCGGGGATTCCGTACCCGGCGGCCGGGGCCCGGCGGTCGAGAGGCCGGGCCGAGGACCGGCGGCGGTTGTCGGCGGTCATCCCGCGGACAGCCGGTCCCGGTGCTCCGCGGCCCACCCGCCGAGGTCGCGCAGCACCGTGTGCAGCGATTCGCCGAGCGCGGTGAGCGCGTACTCGACCCGGTAGGGCTGATCGGACCGGGCGGTGCGGCTCACGTACCCCTCCGCCTCCAGCGTGCGCAGCGTACGAGTCAGCACCCGGCGGCTGAGGTCGGCCACGGCACGGTCCAACTCGTTGTACCCGTAGGGCCGTTCGGCGAGCATGCTGATCAGCACGACACTCCAGCGGTCGCCGATGCGGTGCAGTACCGCCGTCGCCGGGCACTCCGCACGGTCCTGCGAGGTGACCGGAACGGCGACCGCAACGGCGCCCGGGAGGGCGGCCGGCCGAGCGACGCCCGGGGTGACGCCCGGGGTGGCGGAAGTCCCCGCACCGGCACCAGTGGACATGGATGTTCCTTCTTTCGAGGGCACGGTCACTCGATCCATGATCGCCTCAACAGATCTACGGAGTCGAGGAGTTCACATGATCGCAGTATCCGGAGCATCCGGCCGGCTGGGCCGGCTGGCACTCACCGCCGCACTCCGCCTGACCGACCGGTCCGAGGTCGTCGCGCTCACCCGGGATCCGGCGGCTGCGACCGCAGACCGGACGTGGCCCGAAGTCCTCACCCGCACCGCCGACTTCGCCGACCCCGCCACCCTGGAACCGGCCCTGGCCGGGGTCCGGCGGGTGCTGCTGATCAGCACTGCGCGGTCACCGGAACGGTTCCGCCTGCACGAGGCCGCGATCGGGGCGGCGGTCGCCGCCGGGGTGGAGCACGTCGTCTACACCTCGGTGGTCCGCGCCGCCGAACCCGGCAACCCCGTCCCCGAAGCACGCGACCACGGCCGGACCGAGCGGCTGCTCGCCGACTCCGGGCTCGGACACACCGTGCTGCGCTTCAACGTCTGGCCGCAGATGCTGCTGCTGTCCGGCCTGGCCCGCCTCGCGGTCGCGACGGGCGAACTGCCCAGCAGCGCCGCCGACGGCAAGGTCGGCTACATCACCCGCGAGGACACGGCGGAAGCCGCCGCCCGGCTGCTCACCGGCGCCGTCACCCCCGCGGCGGACGGCCGGGGCGGCGCGGGAGGCGGCGGAGCCGGCCCGGTCCTGGACGTCACCGGGCCGGGCCTGACCGATGCGGAGGTCGCCGCCGCGCTCACCGAGGCGACCGGCCGACCGGTGCGGCACCGTCAGGTGGCCGACGCGGAGGTCGCCGGGGCACTGACCGCGCTCGGGGTGCCCGGGCCGATCGCGCGGGCCTGGGGCGAGAACGACCCGTTCCGGCGGCGGGGCTGGTTCGACGTCGCCGACGACGGCACCACCCGTCGGCTGCTCGGACGCCGACCCGTCCCGCTGGCCGAGTTCTTCGCGGCGCACCGGGCCGAACTGCTGCCGGGGTGACCGGCCGGACGAGCCGGTCCGTCCCGACGCCGGACACGGCCGGCGGCCAGCGGCCGGCAGTCGGCAGTCGGCGGTCAGCGGTCAGCGGTCAGCGGTCAGCGGTCGTAGTCGACCGTCACCCGGTCGGTCACCGGCCGGGCCTGGCAGGTGAGGACGTAGCCGGCCGCCAGCTCCTTCTCCTCCAGCGCGAAATTGCGCCGCATCTCCACCTCGCCACAGGTGACCAGGGCCCGGCAGGTCCCACAGACCCCGCCCTTGCAGGCGAACGGCAGGTCCGGACGGGAGCGCTGCGCACCGTCCAGGATCGACCGGTCGCGCGGCAGCGAGAGCGTGCTGCCGCGCCCGTCCAGGACGACGGTGACCTCGCTGTGCTCCCCCTCGTCCGGACCTCCCGAGCCCGGCAGGTCGTCCGCGCGCTCGGCGACCGGCTCGTCCTCGGCGTGGAACAGCTCCTGGTGCACCCGTGCGGCCGGCACGCCCAGCCCGGTGAGCAGGTCCTTCGCCCCGGCGACCATCCCGAAGGGTCCGCAGAGCCACCAGTGGCCGACCGCGTCCACGTCCACCAGCGCCTTCAGCAGCGCCTCGACCCGCTCCGGGTCGAGGCGGCCGCTGAGCAGTTCGGCGTCCCGGGCCTCCCGGGACAGCACGTGCACCAGCTGGAAGCGGCCGAGGTAGCGGTCCTTCAGGTCGGCGAGCTCGTCGGCGAACATCACGGTGTCGCTGCGCCGGTTGCCGTAGAGGAGGGTGACGGTGGAGGTGCGGTCGGCGGCCAGCACGGAGGCGGCGATGGAGAGCATCGGTGTGATGCCGGAGCCGGCCGCCAGCAGCACGTGCTCGGCCGGTTCGGCGAGGTCGGGGCTGAAGAGCCCGGACGGCGTCAGCACCTCGACCTCCTCCCCCGGCGCCGCCTCGCGCACCAGCCAGCGGGAGAACAGCCCGCCGGGCACCTCGCGGACGGCGATCCGCAGCGGACCTCCGACGGGGGCGCAGATCGAGTACGAGCGGCGCTCGTCGACACCGTCCACCACCCGGCGCAGTGTCAGCGTCTGCCCCGGCCGGAACGCGAACGCGTCCGTGAGCCCGTCCGGCACCGCGAAGGTCACCGCGACGGCGTCCTCGCAAAGCCGCTCCACCCCGGCGATCCGCAACGGGTGGAAGGTCGGGCGGCGGGCGGGTCGGACGGCGGCCATTCAGATCTCCTTGACACGTTCGAAAGGCTCGCGGCAGTCGCGGCAGCGCCACAGCGCCTTGCAGGCGGTGGAGCCGAAGCGGGACAGCTCCTCGGTGTCGGCGCCGCCGCAGAGCGGGCAGATGACAGGGGTGGCCGGGGCGACGTCGCCCCGGGCGATGTGGCCCCCGACGACGTGGCCCCCGACGACGGTGGCCCGCGCACCGGCCGGAGCATCCGGCGCCGGACCGGAGTCGGCATCCGTACCGGCCGCCGCACCCGGCCCGGTCGCACGACGGGTCGGACCGAGGCTCAGCAGGCCGGGCCCGGCGCCGGAGGCCGCGGCACCCCCCGGACGGGGTGGCGCGATACCCGCCTCGACGAGCTTGCGCCGGCCTTCGGCGGTGATCAGGTCCGTCGACCAGGGCGGGTCCAGCCGCAACCGGACCCTGACGTCCGTGAACCCGGCCGCACGCAGCCGCCGGTCCACGTCGGCGGCCATCTCCGCGACGGCGGGGCAACCCGAGTACGTCGGGGTCAGCCACGCGGTCACCGCGGCTCCGTCCTCCTCGACCTCGGACAGCACGCCCAGGTCCGCGAGGGTCAGCATGGGCAGCTCCGGATCGGGCACGGCCGACGCCACCTCCCAGGCCCCGCCGCGCCGAACCGCCCCGGCCGTGGTCACCACGTCGCCCCCGGGTGCGCCCGGGCCAGCACCTGGAACTCGGCCAGCAGCGGGCCCAGCGCCTCGGTGTGCACGCCGTCCCGGCCGGCGCGGCCGCCGACCGCCGCCAGCCCCGGCACGTCCGGCACGGCCAGCCCGGCCTCGGCGAGCACGCCCGCCAGCGAGGCAAGCACCGGCTCGCGCAGCACCGCCGGGTCCACGCCGACCCGCAGTTCGACGGGGTGCGCCGTGAGCAGTTCCTCCAGCAGCGGCCAGACCGCGTCCACCCCGGCCTGCATCCGCTCGGCCGAGTACGGCGTCCCGTCGCCGAGCCGCAGCGTCCAGGCGGTCGCGTACTCGCGGTGGTAGGCCAGCTCCTTCACGCCCCGCGCGGCGACCGCCGCCAGCACCGGATCCGGGTGGCCGGCCAGCGCCTCGTACAGCGCACCGCGCGCGGTGGCGAACAGCAGCAGCCGGGCGATCGAGTACGCGAAGTCCCCGTTCGGCGCCTCGACCAGGCGGACGTTGCGGAACTCGTACTCCTCCCGCCAGTACGCCAGGTCGTCCTCGGTGCGCCCGGAACCGTCGGCCTGACCGGCCCGGGTGAGCAGCTGACGGGCCTGGCCGAGGAGGTCGAGGCCGAGGTTGGCGAGCGCGACCTCCTCCTCCAGCTCGGGGGCCCGGGTGCACCACTCGATCAGCCGCTGGGAGAGCACGAGCGCGTCGTCGCCGAGCATCAGGCAGTAGGCGGCCAGGTCGGTGCCGTCCACGCCGGGCGGCACGGCGGTGTCCACCCCGAGCAGCGGGTCGGCGAAGCCCGTCCCGTAGGCCCAGCGGCCCTCGCCCTCGGGCTCGGGGGACGCCTCGGCGAGACTCAGGTACACGTGGTCGTCGGTCATGGTTCGACTGCTCCCGGTCAGATGTGCGGGACATCCTCGGGGATGTCGTAGAAGGTCGGGTGGCGGTAGACCTTGTCGCCGCTGGGCGCGAAGAAGGGGTCGCGCTCGTCCGGGGTGGAGGCGGTGATCGCGTCGGAGCGGACCACCCAGAGGCTGACGCCCTCGTTGCGGCGGGTGTAGAGGTCGCGGGCGGCGAGCAGGGCCATCCGGTCGTCGGACGCGTGCAGCGATCCGACGTGGACGTGGTTCAGGCCTCGCCGGGGGCGCACGAACACCTCGTAGAGCGGCCAGCCGGCCTTGGACTCGGTCACTTTCCGTTCTCCTGTTCCGCTTGCTGCTCCGCTTGCTGCGCTTCCGCCTGCCGGGGCCCCGGCTGCCGGGGCCGCCCCGGCTGCTGCGGCTCGGTCGGCAGCGGCTCCGTCCGCCCGCGGCTCTCCGCACGGCGCTTCTCCGCGTAGGCGACGGCCGCCTCGCGCACCCACGCGCCGTCCTCGTGGGCCGCCCGGCGGCGTTCCATCCGCTGGGCGTTGCACGGGCCCTGGCCGTGGATGACCCGGGTCAGCTCGGACCAGTCCGGCTCGCCGAAGTCCCAGCTGCCGCGGTCCTCGTTCCAGCTCAGCCCGGGGTCGGGGAGGGTGACCCCGAGGTGCTCGGCCTGCGGGACGGTCATGTCGACGAAGCGCTGACGCAGCTCGTCGTTGGTGTGCCGCTTGATCCGCCAGGCCATCGAACGGGCGGTGTTCGGCGAGTCGGCGTCCGACGGGCCGAACATCATCAGCGACGGCCACCACCAGCGGTCGACCGCGTCCTGGACCATCCGGCGCTGCGCCTCGGTACCGCGCATCAGCGTCATGAGCAGCTCGTAGCCCTGACGCTGGTGGAACGACTCCTCCTTGCAGATCCGGACCATGGCGCGGGCGTACGGGCCGTAGCTGCAACGGCAGAGCGGGACCTGGTTGCAGATCGCGGCCCCGTCGACCAGCCAGCCGATCACGCCGACGTCGGCGAAGGTGAGGGTCGGGTAGTTGAAGATCGACGAGTACTTCTGGCGGCCGGAGACCAGCTTCTCGGTCAGCTCGGCGCGGTCCACGCCGAGCGTCTCGGCGGCGGCGTAGAGGTACAGGCCGTGGCCGGCCTCGTCCTGGGCCTTGGCGAGCAGGATCGCCTTGCGGCGCAGGGACGGGGCGCGGGTCAGCCAGTTGCCCTCGGGCTGCATGCCGATGATCTCGGAGTGCGCGTGCTGGGCGATCTGGCGGATCAGGGTGGCCCGGTAGGCGTCGGGCATCCAGTCCCGGGGCTCGATCCGCTGCTCGGCGGCGATGACCGCCTCGAAGATCTCCTCGGGCGACTGCTGGTCGCGGCCCGTCCCGTGGGACCCGTGGGCCCCGTGGGACCCGTGGGCTTCGTCCGCCCGGTCGGCCCCGTCGGTCCTGTCGACCTCGTCCGTCCGGGTCGTGCCGTGCGGCTGATGCGCCCGCTCGGGGACCGGCTCGGCCACCTCTGCTGTCACCGCGGTCCCCTCTCGCCTGTCCCTGTGCCGCTCGTCCTGTGTCGTCGGCGGCTTGCCCGGATCACTCGCGGGCTACCGACTGACCGTTCGGTCGGTACCATTGTGCGCGGTGAGACGGCGGCCTGACAAGGGAATGCGGCGGGCGGGCCGCAACGGAGCGCACGGCAGTACGGCGGCACGCTCCGACCGGGGCCGGACCGGGTCAGGGCGGGTCGGGTCGGCCTGGTCGACGTCGGCGCCGGTCCAGGCCCAGGCTCCGGCACCGACGGCGAGACTGGCACCGACGCCGCAACGGCTACCGCAGGCCGGCGAGCTCCTCGGCGCGCGCGGCGCGCTTGGCGAAGACCTCCTCCTTGCGCTCGTCCATCCGGCGCAGCGCGGCACGGCGGCCCCGACCGGAGAGCCGGTCGATGTAGAGGCCGCCGTTCAGGTGATCGGCCTCGTGCTGGAGGCAACGGGCGAAGTAGCCGCGCCCCTCGACGACGAGCGGCCGTCCGTCGAGGTCACGACCCCGGACCACGGCCGAGTCCGGGCGGGCCAGCTCCATGTACGGGCCGGGGACGGAGAGGCAGCCTTCCTCCGTCTCGACCAGCCGCCGCGTACCGGCGGGCAGGTCGTCGAGCACCGGGTTGAGGACGTGCCCGACGTGGCGGACGCCGTCCTCGTCGAAGCAGTCCCACACGAAGGCCTGGAGGTCGACGCCGATCTGGTTCGCGGCGAGCCCGACTCCCTCCGCCACCCACATCGCGGCGAACATGTCGTCGATCAGCCGTGCCAGCTCCGGCGTGCCGAACTCCTCCTCCGCCACCGCCCGGCACCGCCGGTGCAGCACGTCCTCCCCGACGACGGTGATCCGCCGCACCACTCCCCGCAGCGCCTCCGGCGGCACCTCCGGATATGCGGCCACCACCTCGCCCTGCACCCGCACCTGTCCCGGAACCTGCTGAGCCACGCCGAACCCCTCCGCTCCTCACCCCACCCACTGCACCCACTCTTTGCAAAGTCCTGGACTTTGCAAAGAGAAAATGCAGTGCGCTTATGCCCAAATATGACCAGCTTGGCACCCCTCTGAGTTGCCAAACACTTTGCAAAGTAGCATCTTTGCAAAGTGACCAGCGACAGGAATCCAGCCGATCTCGCGCCCGGCGAGGCTGCGGCAGCCCAGCCCGTGCCAGGCCTCGCCCCCACCTCCGAACCGGGCTCCGCCCGGCCGCGGAGTGCCAGACCGCTGCCACACCACGCGATCCGCGTCGCACTGCTCGACCTGATCGCGGAGTGGGGCAGCATCACGTCCAACCAGGCCGCGCAGATGCTCCACCAGAGCTCGGGCACCTGCTCGTTCCACCTGCGCCAGCTCGCCCGGTACGGACTGGTCGAGGAAGCGCCCACCGGCGACGGCCGCTCGCGCCCGTGGCGGCTCCGCTGGGAAGGCTCACTGATGTCGCCCGGATCGGCCGAGGAGCCGACCGACCGGTCCGCGGGGAGCCTGGCACCCGAGCCGGCGGGCGATCTCTCGGACGGCAGCTACCGACACTGGCTCGCCAACCGGTCGGCCGCCCCCGCCGAATGGCAGCGGGACCACGCGTCCAGCGACGTCCTGCACCTCACCGCCGACGAACTCGCCGACCTCGGCGCAGCCGTCCGCGCCCTGCTCGCCCCCTACCGCCAGCGCACACCCCACGCGGGCACACGACCGGTGGCGGCGGTCACCAGGCTCTTTCCGCTCCTCGCGGCCGGCGGGGGCGAGACGGCCGGCGACACGACGAACGCCCGAGGCCGCGAGGGCCGTCATGACGGCGAAGGCGGGTGACGGGTAGCACCAGGCAGCTCGGCAGCCGGCGACCAACAGCTGACGGCTGACAGATTTCAATCTCTGTCAGCCGTCAGCCGTCATTCGTCAGTCGCCACCCTGAGGCACGCAACGGCGCCGAGCGTCAGGGGCCCGCCCCTCACCCTTCGGAACGGTCGCGCAGGCGCGGCAGCGGTACGGCGAGGAGCGCCGCCAGCAGGGCGATCCGCGGCGCCAGCTGGTCGATCCGGATGTGTTCGTGCCGCGCGTGGGCACCACCGCCGACCGCGCCGAAGCCGTCCAGCGTCGGCAACCCGCGCGAGCCCGGCAGGTTGGTGTCACCCGCTCCGCCCGCCGGCCCGCCGTCCAACTGCTGACCGAGCACCGCCGCGAGCGAACGGACATGGCGCAGCAGGGGGTTGCCCGACCGCTCCGGCCACGCCGGACGGCTGGACAGCACCTCCGTCCGCACCTTCGCCCCCGGTCGGAGGGCGGTGAGCCGGGCGAGGTTGTCCAGCGTGCGGCGTTGTGCCTCGGTGGTGGAGAACCGCAGACCGAGTTCGGCCTCGGCCCGACCGGCCACCACGTTGGCGCGGCTGCCGCCGCTGATCCGGCCCGCGTTGAGCTCCGTACCGGGCTGGCTGGCGAGGCCGCGTACCGCGACCAGCTGGTCGACGAGTTCGTCGACTGCGGAGACGCCGTCGGCGGCGTCGTTGCCCGCGTGTGCCTCCTTCCCGGTCACGGTGAGCCGCACCCGGGTCGAGCCGCGGCGGGCGGTCTTGAGCCGGCCGTCCGGGTGTGGCGGTTCGAGCCCCAGAACGGCTGCGGCACCGCGCAGTTGGCGTTCGACGAGGCGGCGTCCGTCGGGGCTGCCGACCTCCTCGTCGGAGACCACGACCAGGCGGACGGTGCGGTGCGGGCGCTGGCCGAGGTCGGCGAGCAGCGCGAACGCGCCTTCCAGGATGGCGAGTCCGCCCTTCATGTCGACGACGCCGGGGCCGCTGAGGGTGCCGTCCTGTTCGGTGACGGGCCAGTCGGCGAGGGTGCCGACGGGCCAGACGGTGTCGTGGTGTCCGACCACGAGGAGGTGCGGCAGGGTCTCGTCCCGGCCTTCCCACTGGAGCACCAGGTGGTCGCCGGCCGGGCCGGGTTCGCGTCGGACGGTCGCACCGGTGGCTCGGAATCCTGCGGCCAACTCCTCGGCGAGGGCGTCGAGTCGGGGTGCGTCGCCGCTGGGCGACTCGATCCTGGCGAGGTCCGCGCAACGGCGGCGGACGGCGCCGGCCAGGGTGCGGGCCCGGGTGCTGAGGGCCTGGGGCAGGCCGGGAAGCGCCGCGGTGGGGCCGGTTTGGCCCTCGCTGTCGGGGACGGCCGGAGTGTGGGGGGCCGCTGCGGGGGGTGGTGCGGCGGCGGAGGTGGGGGTGGCCGGGGCGAGGGCGCTTCGGGCGGTGGCGGTTCCGGTCGTACCGGGCTTTGCCGTGCCGGGTGCGGCGGTGGCGGCGCTGGTCGGCTCGGCCGTGGTGACGGCTGCGGCGGCGACCGGGTCAGCAGTGGAGGAGGAGGCTGCGGCGGGTGTCGCGGTGGTGGTGACGGTCGTGGCGGTGGTGACGGTCGATGCGGCGGACGGCCGGACGGTTCGAGGACTCAACGCTCGCCTCCCCGGCCGCCGCCGGTATACAGCGGCCGCACCGGTCGGCCTGACCAGCCGGGCTGCCCGGACCGGGCCGGGCGGCCGGGCCCGGTGGGAACGGCGTCCCGCCGGGACGGTCCGTCTGGTCCAAGTGCACTGGAACGGCTGGGCGGCATGCTTGGCATTACGTCCTCCTCGCTCGATCCGGCGGCCCCGGTCGTCCCGGGGCCCCGTGGACATCGGCATCGACTACGGCGGGCGCAGAACACTGCACCACCGCAGAGAAGCCGAGATGTGAGCCTAGAAGAACCGTTCGGTTTCCTGCGAGGTGGCCCTGCTCCCAGCGTGCCGGGGCCGGGCCTCGCCCCGGACGTCCGGCCGCGGAACGACGGTCGGCGCACGGCATGCGGGCCTGGCTCGGCGCGCGGACGCGGTCGCCGGATCGCGCCCACCTCCACCATGGACCCGGCGCCCGGGTTCGGCAGCGCAAGACGCCAAGGCTCGGCTTTTCCAAGCCAGATGGGTGACATCGACTCGGCCGACGGTACTGGGCCACGGTGGTCGGAGCCTGCGTGTGCGGAGCAGATCGAGCCGGAACGAACCAGGCTGAATCAGACTGAATCACTCCAGGGCGGGACGGAGCAGGTGTAACCGGGCGGGCTGGCGACGAGTGGTCAGGCCGGGAGTTCGGGTGCAGTCGCCGGGCACCGTTCTCTCGCTCACCCGCTTACGCGTCAGGTCGGCTCGGCGGGTGTGGCTCGGCGGGTGTGGCTCGGCCGGTGACGGTCGGCCGGTGACGGTCGGCGGGTGACGGTCGACGGGTGAGGGTCGACGGACGGTATCGGCGAGCAGGGCGGTGAGTGGATCCTTCAGGCGGGTCGTTCAGGCGGAGTCGTCGACCACGCCGGCATCACGGGCGAGCAGCGCCGCCTGGACTCGGTTGCCGACGCCCAGGGCCGTGAGGATGCGGCTGACGTGGGCCTTCACGGTGCTCTCGCGCATCCCGAGGACGGCGGCGATCTCGGCGTTGGAGAGGCCGAGCGCGAGTTCGCGCAGCACCTCGGTCTCCCGCGGGGTGAGGCTCGCGAGGCGCCCCCGCGCTGCCACCGCCCGCGGCGTGCCGGTGCGGTGGTAGCGGTCGATGAGGCGGCGCGCGGCGGCCGGGTGGAGCATGCCCTGCCCGCCTGCGACGACGTGGACCGCACGCGCGATGTCGGCGGGCGGGGTGTCCTTGAGCAGGAAGCCGTCGGCGCCGGCGGCGAGCGCCTGGTAGACGTACTCGTCGAGGTCGAACGTGGTGAGCGCGATGACGCGTGGGCCGTCGGGCAGCTCGCGCAGCCGGCGGGTGGCGGCGATGCCGTCGAGCCGGGGCATCCGGATGTCCATCAGGGCGACGTCGATGCGCTGCCGGCGGGCCAGTTCGACGGCCTGCAACCCGTCGGCTGCCTCGGCGACCACGGCGAGCGCGGGGTCCTGGGAGAGCAGGTCGACGAGGCCGAGCCGGACCAGCGCGTCGTCGTCGACGACCATGGTGCGGATCATGTGCCCTCTCTCGGGGGGATCCGCTCGGGCCCGGGGTGGTCCGCCCGGCCGGGCGGCTGCGCGGGCGGACGAACGGCGGGTCGGACGGGCGGGCTTGCGGATCCCCCGGCGGGCGGCTGTGCCGGGGGTCGGGCGGGTGACCGGCGAGGTGTCGGGAGGCGGGCGGCGAGGCGGAAGCCGCCGTGACCGTCGGAGCCGGCGTCGAGGTGTCCGCCGAGCGCACCGATCCGTTCGGCGAGCCCGACCAGACCGTATCCCCCTCCGGTGCAGGCTCCGGAGGGGGCGTGCTCCCCCGGACCGTTGTGCACCTCGACGGTGGTTGCCGGGGCGCCGTAGCGGACGTGGACGGTGACCGGCGCGGTGTGCGCGTACTTGCGGGCGTTGGTCAGGGCCTCCTGGACGACCCGGTGGATGGCGAGGCGGTGGGTGGTCGGGACGCTCTCCGCGTCACCGGCCAGGGCGAGTTCGACGGCCTGACCCGCTTCGGTGGCCTCGCCGACGAGTTCGGCGAGGTTCCGCAGGGCCGGAGCGGGCACCGCCCCGGACGAAGGAGCGGTGGGCGCGGTGGGTGCGGTAGCGGCGATGGCGGCGGCGAGGCTGACGAGGCCGGTGGGGGCGGTGCCGGCGGCCGGGCCAGGGTCGGGCGGCGGATCGGAGGGCGGGTGGCGGGCCACGGCCCGGCCCCGGGCGGCGGCCGGCCGGTCGGCACCGGACAGCTCCGGGGCGGGTGGCTCCGGATCGGGCGGTGCCGGGTCGGCCCGGAGGGCGCCGAGGACGTCGCGCAGGTCGTCGAGCGAGCGGGCGGCCGTCGCGCGGATCAGTTCCAGGCGGTGGGCGAGGCGCGCCGGGTCGTCGGCGGCGGTCCCGGCGGCGGCCTGGTCCCGTAGCACCCCGGCGTGCAGCACGAGGAGGCTCAACCGGTGGGCGAGGACGTCGTGCATCTCGCGGGCGATCCGGGCTCGTTCGGCGGACCGGGCCTGCTCCGCCCGGAGTTCACGCTCGCGGCGCAGGGCGTCGACCTTGGCGTGCAGGGTCCGGATCAGGATGCGACGGCCGTGCAGCCAGAGCCCCAGGGAGAGTGCGGCGGCCTCGACGATCAGTTGGGATCCGGCGGTGCCGGCCCAGTCGACGAGCGATTCGGCACGGACCACGCTGAGGCCTGCGATGACGGCCCCTCCCACGACCGCGGGACCGGGGCGGCCCGTCGAGGCCAGGTGGTAGACGCTGAACAGCCCGGGGAAGGCCCGGTTGAGGAGGCCGCCGGACAGGGCGGGCAGCACGGCGGCGGCAACCGGGTGCCGACGTGCCAGGAGGAGCGAGAACGAGGCGAGGGCGACTCCGGCGATGCGGACCGGGCGCAGCGGAAGCCCGGTGTTGTGCCACTGGACGAAGGTCTCCTCGGCGGCGAGCGCGAGGACGGCGAGGAGGAGCAGGGTCTCGGTCAGGGCGTGCCGACCGGGGGCGTACCAGCCGAGCGCGGCGGGGTGCGGTCGGCGGGGTGGGTGTGGTGGGCGTGCAGGGTGATCCGTGGTCACTCGGTTCCCCCCTTGCCTCTCCTCGCTGCCTTGGCCCGCCCGTCGGCCGCTCCGCGAGCGGCTGCCTGGGACGTTTCGGGGCCGATGCTATGGCGTGCAGCGGGTCTTGACCCCCTACCTCCGGGCATTGGCTCCCTCTACTTTCGTCGGGGGTGCGGGTTGTCCGTCGGCGGATTCGCGCCTGCCCGGACGTCCGTAGCTTCGGCTGCATGACGATGGATCAGCTCCGTACCGGTCCCGCCTCCGGCTCCGGTCCCGTTTCCCGCACCGCCCCCGGCCCCGGCCCGGGCCCCACTCCTGACCCTGCCCCCGGCCCCGACACCGCGCTCGCACCCGTGCCTGTACCCGCCGGATCGCGGGCGACCACAGGCGACGGGTGGCTGTTTCTCTCCGAGGCGCTGCGTACGTTCCACCTCACGGGCGCGCTCGCGCCGAGCGGGGCGGGGCTGGTCAGCGCCCTGGCGGTCCCGGCGACCAGCCGTCCGGACCGGCCGATCTCGGTACTGGAGGTGGGGGCGGGGACGGGCGCGGTGACCCGGCGGCTGGCACGGGTGCTGAGGGCGGGCGACCGGCT
Organism: Kitasatospora sp. NPDC042419; assembly: GCF_056437345.1. Taxonomy (NCBI): domain Bacteria; kingdom Bacillati; phylum Actinomycetota; class Actinomycetes; order Kitasatosporales; family Streptomycetaceae; genus Kitasatospora; species Kitasatospora sp. NPDC042419. The sequence continues at coordinate 186,964 of NZ_JBWKAW010000004.1, read as the reverse complement.
GCACGTCGTCGAGGCCAACCCGCGGTTCGCGGAGCGGCTGCGACGGGATCCGGTGCTGGCGCGGCGCGGTCCGGCGGTCGGACTGCGGCTGTCGGTGTGCCGGGTGCAGGAGCTGCCGGAGTGCTTGTCCCTTGCGGCGGGCGGCGGTGGGCCGGCGGATGAGCGGTACGACGTGATCGTCTCCGGCTTGCCGTTCACCAACTTCGAGCCGGCCGAGGTCCGGCACCTCCTCGATCTGTACCTGAGGCTGCTGGTGCCGGGTGGCGAGCTGACGTACTTCGGGTACCTGGGGACGGCGGCGGCGCGTCTGGTGACGTCGGGGCCGGGGCGCGGGGCGCGTCACCGGGCGGTGGCGCGGCTGCTGCGGCGGTTCGAGGAGGAGTACGGGCTCGGGAGCCGGACGGTGTGGCGGAACGTCCCTCCGGCCCGGGCTCAGTTGCTCCGGGCGCCGGGCGGTGGCGGGGGCGGGCCCCGGGCCGGGAGCGGGGCCGGAGTCGAGGCCGAGGCCGGGGTCGGGGCCGCGAGGGTGCCGGCACCGGCGGGCACAGAGGCAGTCGGAGGGACAGAGGCCATCGGAGGCGCCGAGGCGGGCGGAGGTACAGAAGCGGTCGGAGATACAGCGGCGGGCGGAGGCAGTGGGGCGGCCGGGCACACCGGGAGTACCGGCACCACGGCGAGCGCGGCGGCGGCACCCGCTCGATGATGGACCGGGGCCGGTCCCCGGCTCCGCGTCCAGCAGTGAGGAGCCCCCGATGACCGTGACGGTTCGCGACGCCGACGGCAACAGCCGCTTCGAGGCCTGGGCCGGTGACACCCTGGCCGGATTCGCGGAGTACCTGCGCAGCGACGAGCTGGTGGTGTACCCGCACACGGTGGTCGAGCCGGCCTACGAGGGGCAGGGCGTCGGCAGTGCGCTGGCCCGGGCCGCGCTGGACGATGCCCGCAAGCGCGAGCTGGCCGTTCTGGCGACGTGCCCGTTCATCAAGGGGTGGATGCTCCGCCACCCCGAGTACGTCGATCTCGCGTACGAGAACCGCAGCCGGGTGACCGACTGATGGGCGGCGGTGGTGGAGAGCCGGGCGGGCGCCACCGGCCCGCCCGCGCCTACCAGGCCGAGGGGATCACGGTGGCCTTCGACGCGGAGGTCTGCAGGCACGCGGCGGAGTGCGTGCACGGGCTGCCGTCCGTGTTCGACACGGCTCGGCGCCCGTGAATCATGCCGGACGCCGCCGAGCCGGGCGTGATCTCCGAGGTGGTGCGACGGTGTCCGACCGGGGCGTTGACCTACCGGCTGGCGGACGGCGGGGTGGAGGTGCCGGAACGGCCCACGACGGTGCGGCGGACCGCCGACGGGCGACTGCTGCTGCGTGGCCGACTGCGGATCACGGATGCCGGGGGCGAGGCCCGGGAGACGACGCGGGCGATGTTGTGCGGCTGCGGAAGCAGCGCCGGGCAGCCGTACTGCGACCGGAGCGGCGCGTGCGGCGGGCACATTGAGTGACGACCCGTGGCGGTGAGCGAGGGCGGCGTGCGTGACCGACAAATGACAACTGACAGATATCAGATGACAGATAACAGCTGACAGATTTTGAAATCTGTCAGCCTTCATGCCATAGTCGAACTCACCGGCACCCCCTCCCGCCGCGCACCCCACCCCCTCCAAGCCGCCAGGAGCACCCATGTCCGCCACCGCCCACCAGATCCCCCGGCGCGCCCTCGGCGCGACCGGCCCCACCACCTCCACCCTCGGCCTCGGCTGCATGGGCATGTCAGACCTCTACGGTCCGGCCGACGAGGCCGAGAGCATCGCCACCATCCACGCCGCCCTCGACGCCGGCCTCACCCTGCTCGACACCGGCGACTTCTACGGCATGGGCCACAACGAACTGCTGATCCACGAAGCGCTGCGCGGCCGCGACCGCGAGAGCGTCCAGATCAGCGTGAAGTACGGCGCCCAGCGCGGCCCGGACGGCCAGTGGCTCGGATACGACGCCAGCCCCGCGGCCACCAAGACCGCCCTCGCCTACACCCTGCGCCGCCTGCGCACCGACCACATCGACATCTACCGCCCGGCCCGGCTCGACCCGGCCGTTCCCGTCGAGGAGACCGTGGGCGCGATCGCCGACCTGGTGAACGCCGGCTACGTCCGCCACATCGGCCTGTCCGAGGTCGGCGCGGACACCCTGCGGCGCGCCGCCGCCGTCCACCCGATCAGCGACCTGCAGATCGAGTACTCGCTGATCTCCCGCTCCGTCGAGGCCGAGATCCTGCCCGTCGCCCGCGAGCTGGGCATCGGCGTCACCGCGTACGGGGTGCTCTCGCGCGGCCTGCTCAGCGGCCACTGGCAGAACGACCGCGAACTGTCCGGCACCGACTTCCGCGGCCACAGCCCGCGCTTCCAGGGCGACAACCTGACCCACAACCTCCGGCTCGTCGAGGCGCTGCGCGCCGTCGCCGCCGATCGGGGCGCGAGCGTCGCACAGATCGCGATCGCCTGGGTGGCCTCGCGCGGCGAGGACGTCGTCCCGCTGGTCGGTGCCCGCCGCCGGGACCGGCTCACCGAGGCACTCGGCGCCCTGGACGTGGCCCTCACCGAGGCGGACCTCGCGGCCATCGAGGCGGCGGTCCCCGCCGGGTCGGCGGCCGGGGACAGGTACGCTGCCGCCCAGATGGCCCATCTCGACAGCGAGCACTGAGCAGCGGCACCCGCCGCGACCTCCGTCACGCCGCCGGGAACGGACCGTCCGCACCCGTACCGACCGTCGTCCCATGGGTCGGCCACCACCCGTCAGCCCGCTGTCCGTCCGCCCGCCAGGCGGGCGGACGCATCACCTGTAAGGACGTACCTCCCCGTGACCACGGACAGCGCACTCACCACCGAGCAGATCCTGAGCGCGACGGAGGACGTCCTCAGGCGTTTCGGCCCGGCGAAGGCCACCGTCGTGGACGTCGCGCGCACCCTCGGGGTGAGCCACGGCAGCGTGTACCGGTTCTTCCCGAGCAAGGCGGCGCTGCGCGAGGCCGTCACCCAGCGCTGGCTGGACCAGGCCCACCACGACCTGCAGTTCATCGCCGCCGAGCCCGGCCCGGCCTCCGAGCGCCTGCACCGCTGGCTGGTGACGCTGTTCGCCGCCAAGCGGAAGAAGGCGCTCGACGACCCGCAGCTCTTCGCCACCTACATGACGCTGGTCGGCGAGAACAGCCACACCGTCGAGGCCCATCTGAAGACGCTGGTCGGCCAGATCGGCCAGATCATCCAGGACGGCGTGGCGACCGGGGAGTTCCGGCACGCCCACACCGGTTCGACGGCCCGCGCGGTGTTCGAGGCGACCGCGCACTTCCACGACCCGGCGTACGCGGGTGAGTGGACCGACCCGGCGGCCCAGGAGCGGTTCGAGGCGCTCTGGAAGCTCATCCTCGGCGGCCTGACCGCCAACTCCTGACCTCCGCCGTCCGGCTTCCGACATCTGGCATCCGGCACGCGGTATCCGACATCCGGCTTCCGGGACCGGCGACGCACTGAGGCGTAGGGCGCACCCGAGGTCGGGCCCGGCCCGGTGACGACCTCGGGCCGGGGCCGGGTCGGGTCTCCGGACCGGGTACCGGCGCCGCTACGGAGACCCGGTGACCGGTGCTACTTCTCGCCCTGCGAGATGCGCACCATGTTGCCGGAGGGGTCACGGAACGCGCAGTCGCGCGGGCCCCAGGGCTGGTCGATGGGCTCCTGGAGGACCTCGGCGCCGAAGGCGCGGACCTTCTCGAAGGTGCCGTCCAGGTCGTCGGTGCGGAAGACGAGCATCGGCAGCACGCCCTTGGTCAGCAGTGCCTGGAGGGCGTCGCCGTCCGCCTGGGAACGGCCGGCGTGCGGCTCGGAGAGGACGATCTCCAGGCCCGGCTGGGTGGCGCTGCCGAGGGTGACCCAGCGGAAGTCGCCCGACGCGACGTCGTTGCGCACCTCAAGGCCGAGCGCGTCGCGGTAGAACGCGAGCGAGTCGTTCAGGTCGTTCACGGTGATGTTGCAGTACTTCAGTGCGATGTCCATGCGAGCAACGCTAGGCGGCGACCGGGTCGCCCGCTTCTCGAATCCTGCTCGACCTGCCACTCGCCTCGCCGACCGGTCCGACGCCCGGTCCGATACCCGCTTCGACGTCTGGTCCGGCACCCGCTCCGTCGCGTCTCGGGCGGGTGCGGAGCTTCGCCACGCAGGCGGGCATCACCGCCACGGCGGAGTGCTCACGGCCGCGGTACACGCTCGGGGCGACGCCCACCAGCTCGGTGAAACGCGAACTGAACGAACCGAGCGAGGTACAGCCGACCGCCATGCAGGCGTCGGTCACGCTCATGCCCGAGCGCAGCAGCGCCATCGCACGTTCGATCCGGCGGGTCATGAGGTAGCTGTAGGGCGTCTCGCCGTAGGCCGCCCGGAACCGGCGCGAGAAGTGGGCCGGCGACATCAGCGCGTGCCTGGCCATGGTGGGCACGTCCAGCGGGCGGGCGTAGTCCCGGTCGATCAGGTCCCGCGCTCGCCGCAGGTGCGCAAGGGTCGCGAGGTCTTCCGGGGTCATGGCTCAAGGGTACGGGGACCGTCCGACAGGGCCCCCGGAGCGCGGTCCGGCCCACCGGGGAGGGAACGGGTCGGTCCCGTCAGCCCCGTCGGTCCTGTCAGTCCCGCGAGCCCCGTGCGCCCCGCGAGCCCGGCGTCTCAGGTGTGGACGACGAGCCGGTTCCGCTCCCCGTCGAAGGTGGCGGCCAGGGCCCGGGCCTCGCGATGGCTGCCGTCGAAGAGTCCTCGCCGGTCGACGTGGACGGTCAGGACGTCGTGACCGTCGATCTCCTCGGAGATCCCGCGGGTTCCGATGGTGTCCGCCCAGGCGTCCAGGTTCCGGCCGAACCACTCCGGCAGTCCGCACGGGGCGGCGACCGCGTCCCAGAAGTCGTCGAGGGAGTCGATCGGCCGGCGCCGCAGGTCGACGATCAACTCGCTGTGCGTCATCACAGCAGGGTAGCCCGCCCGGACGGACCGGGACCCGGCCCACCGGGACGATCACCGCCCGGATCGACGCCGGCCAGATCGACGCCGCCCGGATCCGGGCCCGCCGAAGCCGAGCCCGCCGTCCGGGCCCGCCGGATCCGGGCCCACCGATGCCGAGCCGGCCGGATCGACGCCGGTCGGCGCCGAGGCCCGACCGGCGCCAAGCCTGCGGTCAGTTCCGGGAGTGGCCGAAGAAGATCCGGTAGAGGATCAGCAGCACCAGCGCGCCGCCGATCGCCGACGCCCAGGTCGCGAGGTCGAAGAACTGCGCCGTCACCGGCCGGTGCAGGAAGCGCGCCGAGATCCAGCCGCCGACGAACGAGCCGGCGACGCCGATCAGGGTGGTCACCACCGGGCCGCCCGGGTCCCGGCCCGGCAGCAGCAACTTGGCCAGGGCTCCGGCCACCAGGCCCAGCACGATCCATGCCACGAAGCTCATGCGTCCTCCCGCCCTCACGTCGGTACGCCGGCCCCGCGCCGGCCGTACTGACCGGAGGGACGCGCCCGTGCGCCCCCGTGGTTCCGGTGCGCCGGGCGTGGCACCGGCCGCACCGCCCGGCGGCGCCGGGATACTTCGGCCATGCGCATCCTGATCGCCACCGCCGGCTCGCGCGGAGACGTCGCCCCTTTCACCGGGCTGGGCGCCCGGCTGCACGCGGCCGGCCACCAGGTCGCCGTCGCCACGCACACCGCCTTCGCCGACGCGGTCCGGTCCGCGGGCCTGGAGTTCCGTCCGCTGCCGGTCGACCCGCGCACCGAACTCGCCTCCGAGCGTGGGCAGAAGCTCCTGCGGACCGGCACCGGCCCGCTCGGCATCGTCCGACTCACCCGGCTCGCAAGGTCGTTCATGCCCGCGCTCGGCGACGGCATCGCGGCGGCGGCCGCGCCCGGGGCGGACCTGCTGCTCACCACCGGCACCACGGCTCCCCTCGGCCAGGTGGTCGCCGAGGCGGCCGGCATCCCCACCATCGCCCTCCTCCTCCAACCCCTCACCCCCACCGGTGAGTTCGCCCCTGCCGTCACCGGCACCCGGTCACTCGGCCGAGCGGGCAACCTGCTCGCCGGGCACGCGGTCCAGGCCACCGTCGACAGCCTCTTCGCCCCGGCCGTACGGGGTCTGCGGCGTCAACTCGGCCTTCCGCCACGGAGTGTGGCGAACGCGCGCAACGCCCACCCGGTCCTGCACGGTTTCTCCCAGGTCGTCGTCCCGCGCCCCGCCGACTGGCGCCCCGGGATCGAGGTCGCCGGCTACTGGTGGCCGCGTCCCGACCCCGACTGGCGGCCCCCGCAGCGCCTCCTCGACTTCCTCGCCGCCGGACCGCCGCCCGTCTACGTGGGCTTCGGCAGCCTGGTCGTGCCCGATCCCGAAGGCCTCGCCCGGACGGTCCTCGCCGCCCTGCGTGCCGCCCGGGTCCGCGCCGTCCTGCAGTCCGGCTGGAGCGGCCTCGCCGTCGCCGACAGCGAGGACGTCCTCACCATCGGGGACGCCCCGCACGACTGGCTGTTCCCCCGCATGGCCGCCACCGTCCACCACGCGGGCGCCGGCACCACCGCCGCCACGCTCCGCGCCGGCATTCCCACGGTCCCCGTCCCGGCGCAGCTCGACGCCCCGTTCTGGGCGGCCCGCCTCACCCGGCTCGGCACCAGCGCCGGGCCCGTCCCCCTCGCGCAGCTCACCGCCGCCCGTCTGGCCACCGCCATCCGCCAGACCCTCGACACCGCCCACCACCGCAACTGCGCCCGTGCCCTCGCCACCGCCCTCGACGCGGAGGACGGCACCGTCAGGGTCCTCACCGCCGTCGACCGTCTCATCGACTCCCGCCGGCGGTAGCCGGACGGCCGGGCCCTGCCGTCAGCGCAGCCGATCGACCTGCGCGGGTGGTCGAGGTGCTCGGGCTCGCCCCGTCTCCGGATCGGGATCCTGAGCCCGGTGACGCGGCGGGGCACGGTCGTGGTCACCGACACCGTGGGAGGCCCATGTCGATTGAAGTCATGGCCTCTTGACACTCCGGCCGTAGATCGTGGTCCTGCCGGTCGGGCCGGTGCGGAAACGGGTGCGGCCACCGTTGATCATCGTGAGTCGCCGCCCGCCGTCCCACCGGATCCCGCATCCGGCGAGCGGCCGGGGGCCCCGTCGCCGGCCGTCGGCGTACCGCCCCGGGGTCGCGGACGCCGGGCTGCGAGGGCGACGTGGGCACGTACCTGAAGGTGCGTACTTGATCAAGAATCGGCGACCGGGAAGTCTTGTCGAGGCGCGCCAAGCCCGTCGTCCGATACCGCCCCTGTCCTCACGGCCAGGTGGTCCCGACCCCAGGCGGAGAGCAGTTCCAGCAGTTCGTAGAGCCGACGGCCCCGTTCGGTCAGCGAGTACTCGACCCGGGGCGGCATCTCGTCGTAGTCCTCCCGGTGCACGATCCCGTCGGCCTGGAGCTCCCGGAGCTGCTGGGTCAGCACCTTCTCGCTGATGCCGGTGACCAGCCGCCTGGTCTCCCCGAAGCGGCGCGGACGCTCGGAGAGCGCCCACATGACGAACGACTTCCACTTGCCCTCGAACACCCCGACGGCCACACCCATCCCGCATGTGTGCGGATCGGTCACCGTCTCGACCTCGGAGTTCCCCATGTCTGCTTCCCCCGTCACCGTTCTCGGCCTGGGCCCGATGGGCCGGGCCCTGGTCTCCGCGTTCCTGGCCGCGGGCCATTCCGCAACCGTCTGGAACCGTACTCCGGGCCGGGCGGACGGCCTGGTGGAGAACGGCGCCGTCGAGGCCGGGACCGCCGCGGAGGCGATCGCGGCGAGCGACCTCGTGGTGATCTGCGTGCTGGACCACGAAGCCGTCCGCGCCGTCATCACCCCGCACGCCGCCGAACTCAAGGGCCGGACCCTGGTCAACCTCACCGCCGGAACCCCCGACGACGCCCGCGCCACCGCCGCGTGGGCCGACGCGCACGGCATCGGCTACCTCGACGGCGCGATCATGGTTCCGACGCACCTCGTCGGCGGCCCGTCCACCCTGGTCCTCCACAGCGGCCCGGCGGACCTCTACGAACGCCACCGGGACACCCTCGGGGCCATCGGCGGCACCTGTGTGCACCTGGGCACGGACCCGGGCCGTGCGGGGGCGCACGACGTCGCGCTGCTCGACATCTTCTGGACGGCACTGACCGGCGTCGTCCACGCCTTCGCCCTCGCCGGGTCCGAGGGCGTCACCGCGTCCGACCTGGCCCCCTACGCCAAGGGCGTCGCCGCGCTCCTGCCCGACGTGATCGACGCGTTCGCCGAGCAGGTCGACACCGGCAGCTACCCCGCCGGGGGCTCCAACCTCCGCTCGGCGGCGGCGATCATGTCCCATGTCCTCGACGCCTCGCGCAGCCGGGGCGTCGACAGTACGGTGATCTCCGCCGCCCATGAGGTCGCGCGCCGGGGCATGGCGGCCGGTTACGCGGACGACTCCTACGCCCACGTCGCCGAACTCCTCCGCGGCTGAACCCGCCGCTCAGCCGGGACGGGGCGTCATCGTTGGTCCGGTACTCCAACTGCAGGTCGTGATCTTCATGTCCGGTCATCACCGGCGACTCGCCGCCGGTGATGACCGGCTCGTGATCGCGCCTGGTGGCGCCCCGGTGCCGCTTCGGCGAGGTCGACGACAGCCCGGTCGTAGCACCGCTGTCCCTTTGCACCGCGTCCGGCCCGGAGCCTCTGCCGCGCCCGTTTCGGTGCCTTCCCCACCAAGGCATCGGCTCGGAACGCGCCTGCGCCGGTGGGCACTTCGGCCGAGCAGGCCACGGCAGGGACGTATCCGATGCCGCGTTCCTCCAATGCCGGTCGGCGACGCGCACGATTCCGGGTTCTGGCTCGCCCTCCGGGGGTTGAGCCAGAACCCGTTCGCATGAACATCCGGCACCCGAGGTTCCGTGTGCTGCCGAAAGCCGTGAACATCTGCTGCCGCCACAGGTTGGCGTGGCCGCACGGAGGCGGTCCGAGCAGGGACACCGGATCGGGCCGGCCGGCGGTGCGGTGGAGCTGCCGCACAGCGGGCGGGGCGGGTCACCCGGTCACGGGCGGCTCGCTTCGCGCAGTTGCGGGATGAGGTGGGTGCCGTAGGCGTCGATGGTGGACTCGACGGCGTCGTGCATGGCGTAGACGGCGAACTGGTCGACGCCGAGGGAGCGGAGCTGTTCGAGGCGGGCGAGGTGCGCGTCGGGCGGGCCGATGAGACAGAAGCGGTCGACGATCTCGTCGGGGACGAAGGCGGTGTCGGGGTTCCCGGCGCGGCCGTGGTGGCTGTAGTCGTAGCCCTGGCGGTCCTTGATGTAGGCGGTGAGGGCTTCGGGGACGAGGTCGGAGTGTTCGCCGTAGTGGGTGACGAGGTCGGCGACGTGGTTGCCGACCATGCCGCCGAACCAGCGGCACTGTTCGCGGGCGTGGGCGAGGGCGGCCGGCGAGTCGTCGGCGGTGACGTAGGCGGGGGCGGCGACGCAGACGGTGAGCGCATCGGGGTCGCGGCCGGCCTCGGCGGCGGACCGGCGGACCGCCTTGATCATGTACTCGGTGAGGTAGGGGTCGGCGAGTTGGAGGATGAACCCGTCCGCCTGACGGCCCGTCAGGGCGAGCGCCTTGGGCCCGTAGGCACCCATCCAGATAGGCAGGGCGGCGCCTTCGCCGACCCAGGGCAGGTGCATCTCCGTGCCGTCGACCTCGACGGTGCGTCCCTCGGCCAACTCCTTGATGGCGTGCATGGCTTCGGAGAGCCGGGCGAGGGTGGCGGGGCGGCGGCCGGCGACCCGCATGGCGGAGTCGCCGCGGCCGATGCCGCAGACGGTGCGGTTGCCGTACATGTCGTTGAGGGTGGCGAAGAGGGAGGCGGTGACCTCCCAGGTGCGGGTGGAGGGGTTGGTGACCATCGGGCCGACGGTGAGCGTGCCGGTCTCGGCGAGGATGCGGCTGTGGATGACGAAGGGTTCCTGCCACAGGACGCAGGAGTCGAAGGTCCAGCCGTGGCTGAAGCCGGCCTGCTCGGCGCGGATCATGCGGTCGATGAGCAGGCGGGCGGGCGGGTCGGTCTGGAGGACGAGGCCGATGTCCATGGCGGGCTCCGGGAGTCGGGAGGGGAGGAAGGTGAGGAGAGGAGGCGTCCGGGCGGCGCGGGGAGGGGCGGCACCCGGGGGCCGGAGGGGATTCGGGAAGGGCGGGCACGGAAGCGGGGAAACGCGGGACCGTGGGAGGGGGCGGGCGCCCGTGGCAGCGGCCCCCGCCCGGGGCCCCGCCCGTCCGGGCCTCGAACGGACGGGACCCGGACGGACGGGCCTCGAACGAACGGGACCCGAACGAACGGACTCGAACGAACGGGCCTCGGGCGGGCGGGAGCTCAGTCCAGGTACCGGCAGGTGTCCCGGCGCAGGAAGGTGCCGTGCCCGGCCCGCCCGAGCCAGGTGCCCTGGTCGAGGACCACGGTGCCCCGGGACAGGACGGTGCGGGCCCGGCCGGTGAGCGTGCGGCCCTCGTACGCCGAGTAGTCGACGTTCATGTGGTGGCTGGCGGCGGAGACCGTCTGGACGGCGTTGGGGTCGTAGACGACCACGTCGGCGTCGGCGCCCGGGGCGATGGTGCCCTTGCGCGGGTGCAGGCCGAACATCCGGGCCGGGGTGGTGCAGGCGACCTCGATCCAGCGGCGGCGGCTCAAGTGGCCGTCGACCACCGCCTGGTGGAGCAGGTCCATCCGGTTCTCCACGCCGGGCAGGCCGTTGGGGATCTTCGAGAAGTCGCCGCGGCCGAGTTCCTTCTGCCCGGTGTAGCAGAACGGGCAGTGGTCGGTGGAGACCACCTGGAGGTCGTTGGTGCGCAGGCCGCGCCAGAGCGCCGCCTGGTGCTCGCGGGGGCGCAGCGGGGTGCTGCACACGTACTTGGCGCCCTCGAAGCCGTCGGCGCCCTCCTCGGCGAGGTTGTCGGTGGAGAGGAAGAGGTACTGGGGGCAGGTCTCGCCGAAGACGGGGTGGCCGTCGTCGCGGGCCCGGGCGAGTTCGGCGAGGGCGGAGGCGGCGGAGACGTGGACGACGTACAGGGGGCTGCCGGCGACCTGGGCGAGTTTGATGGCGCGGTGGGTGGCCTCGGCCTCCAGGAGTTCGCGGCGGACCTCGCCGTGGTACCGGGGGGCGGTGCGGCCGGCGGCGAGTGCCTGTTCGACGAGGACGTCGATGGCGATGCCGTTCTCGGCGTGCATCATGATCAGTCCGCCGTTGGCGGCGCCGCGCTGCATGGCGCGCAGGATGCGGCCGTCGTCGCTGTAGAAGACGCCGGGGTAGGCCATGAACAGCTTGAAGGAGGTGGACTCGCCGGAGTCGACGAGGGCGTCCATCTCCTTGAGGACGGCGTCGTTGACGTCGGAGACGATGGTGTGGAAGGCGTAGTCGACGGCGCAGTTGCCGTCGGCCTTGGCGTGCCAGGCGTCGAGTCCTTCGCGGAGGCTGCCGCCGACGGGCTGGACGGCGAAGTCGACGATGGTCGTGGTGCCGCCCCAGGCGGCGGCGCGGGTGCCGGTCTCGAAGGTGTCGGAGGCGTGGGTGCCGCCGAACGGCAGTTCCATGTGGGTGTGGGCGTCGACGCCGCCCGGGATGACGTAGTGGCCGGCGGCGTCGATCAGGGTGTCGGCGGTCCAGGCGAGGGCGGCCTCGCTGCCGGTGGCGGCGAGGGCGGCGATGCGCTCGCCCTCGATGAGGACGTCGGCGCGGAGTTCCTCGGTGGCGGTGATGACGAGGCCGCCGCGGATGACGGTGCGGGTGGTCATGGTGTGGTCGCCTCCCTCACGCCTCGGCCAGTGGCCCGTACGCCTCGGGGCGGCGGTCGCGGTAGAACGCCCACTGCTGGCGGACCTCTTCGATGAGGCCCAGGTCGAGGTCGCGGACGACCAGTTCCTCCTCCTTGTCGGAGGCGACCTCGCCGACGAACCGGCCGCGCGGGTCGACGAAGTAGGAGGTCCCGTAGAAGTCGTTGTCGCCGTACTCCTCGGTGCCGACGCGGTTGATGGCGGCGACGAAGTACTCGTTGGCGACGGCGGCGGCGGGCTGTTCGAGCTGCCAGAGGTAGGCGGACAGGCCGCGGCTGGTGGCGGAGGGGTTGTAGACGATCTGCGCGCCGGCCAGTCCCAGGGCGCGCCAGCCCTCGGGGAAGTGGCGGTCGTAGCAGATGTAGACGCCGACCTTGCCGACGGCGGTGTCGAAGACGGGCCAGCCGAGGTTGCCGGGCTTGAAGTAGTACTTCTCCCAGAAGCCCTTGACCTGGGGGATGTGGTGCTTGCGGTACTTGCCGAGGTAGCTGCCGTCGGCGTCGATCACGGCGGCGGTGTTGTAGTAGACGCCGGGCTGGTCCTCCTCGTAGACGGGGACGACGAGGACGAGGCCGAGTTCACGGGCGAGTCCGGTCATCCGCCGGACGGTGGGGCCGTCGGGGACGGGCTCGGCCCAGCGGTAGTGCTCGGGTTCCTGGACCTGACAGAAGTACGGGGCGTTGAAGACCTCCTGGAATCCGAGGATCTTCGCGCCCTGGGCGGCGGCCTCGCGGGCGTACCGCTCGTGGAGGGCGATCATGCTCTCCTGGTCGCCGGTCCACCGGGTCTGGACGAGGGCGGCACGGACGGTCTGCGACATGGGTACCTCCGCAACTCCGCGGCCCGTCCGGGGGTCGGGCCTGCGGTCTGAGGGTTGACGGGGCGGTTCTGCCTGCGGTCATGTCTGCGGCTCCGCGTGCGGATCCGCTCGGGGCTCCACGTACGTCGGCGCGTACGTCTTCCCCGCCTGCTCTCCGCGCGCTTCACCGCGGGCTTCACCGCGGGCTTCACCGTGCGTCGACACGCCGGTCGACAGGTACGGGTCCGCACACGGCTCTGCGTGCGGCTCCGCGCGACGGCCTGTTCCCGCACGGCCGCGCGCGGTGTCTACGTGCGTAGAAAGTTGGTGCGTCGACCGTAGGCCCGGCCTCGGTCGCCTGACAATACGTCGGACGTAACGCGCCCGGGGCGATCCTGTTACGCGGACACGCGGGGTCTCGTAGGTGGGATGAAACGGTCATCTACCCCGGGAGCGCTCGCCTTACTCATTCGGGTGAATCCATGCGCGAGGTGGTGCGGGTCCGGGCAAGAGGGTCCATGATGCTGCTCCGGTCCGTCGCCGGGCGGTCGCCGACGGTGAGCAACCGTCGGCGACCGGCTCCGGCGGGCGGCTGATTCACGTGTGCGCGGGGAGGTGGACGTGACGTCCGTACCCGAGGGGACGGAAGGCCCTCCGCCTTCGTCCCCGGTGCGCCGGCGCCTCATGGGCTCGCGCCCCGCGTCCTCCCGTCCCGCGCGCCCGGGCCCGTCGGCGCCGTCCTCGCAGCCCGCCCGCCCCGGCCCGGCCCACTCGCGTCCGGCCCGCTCCCGTCCGGCCGGGTCGCGTCCGGCCGGGTCACACCCCGCACGGTCGCATCCGGTGCCGGCGTGGGCCGGGCTGCTGCTCGGGCTCGGCGTGCCGGTGCCGGCCGCACTCGGGTGGCTGCTCTTCGTCCGGTGGACGGCGGCCGACCAGGGCACCCGGGACATCCGCCTCCAACTGGCCGGCTCCCGCGCCGCCGCAGCAGCCGTGGTCACCGACCGGGTCGCCGACTTCCGCGCGTCGCTGGACGCCGACCTGTGGCTGATCTGCGGCTACGCGGTCACCCTGGCGGCGGCCGGACTGCTCGGCGGGTACGTGTTCACGCGGCCGCACTGGCGCCTGGTCGCGCTCGCCGCCGGCCTCGCGGGCGTGCTGGCGGGCGCCTGCGACCTCGCCGAGGACCTGCTGCTCGACGCGGGCCTGGGCGCCGGGCTCGACGCGGGCCTGGGCGCCGGGCTCGACGCGGGGCTGGGCGCCGGGCTGGGCGCCGGGTCGGGCGGGAGCGGCCTCGCGCCGCCGGGCGGTGACGCCCCCTTCGTCGCAGCGGCCGCGTTCGCCATAGTGAAGTGGCTGCTGCTCCTGCCCGCCGGCGCGGTCGGCATGGTCGTCTGCTCCGCCACCGTGCACCGGGCCGTGCGCGGGGTGCTGCGGCGGCCGCCGGAGGAAACGGCCCAGGCGGACGCCGACGGCCCGGGCGCACCGGACGAGGGCGAGCCGGGCGCACCGGACGCCGACGGCCCGGGCGCACCGGACGGCGCCGGACCGGAGCTGATCCCTCCCTGGCCGGTGGTGACGGCGCGGGGCGGGCGGTGGCCGCCCGGCCCCCGGTCCCACGGACCTCTGACCCGGCAGGCCCGCTGGCGCAACGCCGCCCGGGTACCGCCCGGCCGCGAGCACGCCCCGCTCGGCTTCTGCGTCTCCGGCGGCGGCATCCGGTCGGCCTGCGTCACGCTCGGAGCGCTCCAGGCCCTGCGCCCGTGGCTGAAGCAGGCCCGCTACCTGGTCTCCGTCTCCGGCGGCGGCTACACCGTCGGCGCGATGCAGCTGGCGCTCACCGACTCCGCACCCGCCTGCCCGGTCCGGGCCCGCTCCGGCCTGACCGCCGACACCGTGCTGGAGCCCGGCTCCCCCGAGGAGGACCACCTCCGACGCCACGCCAAGTACCTGGCGGACGGCGCGGGCGAGTGGCTGGTCGCCCTCGGCACGCTGCTGCGCGGCCTCGTCGCCGCGCTCGGACTGCTGCTCGCGACCGTCCTGGTGCTCGGCCTCGGGCTGAGCCGGTTCTACCACCTCGTCCCGCTCACCGACCTGAGCGACCTGGCCGCCGTCGGCCTGCACACCGGGGGCGCAGGAGGCGCCGGGGGCGCTCCCCGGCTCGGCCCGCTCGCCGTCCGCGCGCCCGCCGTGCTCGCCCTGGCCGGGCTGCTCACGGCCGCCGCCCTGGGCTGGCTGCTCTGGCTGCTGACCTTCTCCTGGCTCGGCTGGAACACCCTGCTGCCGCGCGTCCTCCGCCGGTTCTCGCAGGCCGCGCTCGCCCTGGCGGCGCTCCTCGCACTCGGCGTCCTGGCCGTTCCCGGACTGGCCTGGGGCGCGGTCCGGCTGCAACAGGCGCTCGCCGTCGGCGCGCGGCAGACCGGCGCGGGCATAAGCCTCACCGTGCTGCTCAGCTATCTGGCCCTGCTGCTCGGCATCCTCTGGCACGGCCGGCACGCCATCGAGCAGGGGGCGGCGGCGCTCGGCGGCCTGGTACGCGGCACCCGACGAATCGGCGGCAGCCTCACCGGGCGGGTCGCCGAGTACCTGGTCCTCTGGTCGGCGCTGGCCGCGCTCACCGCCGGCGCCCTGCTCGCACTCGGCTGGGCGGTGGCCACCGGACACGCCTGGCCGACGGCCGCCCAGGTCCTGCTGCCGCTGGTCCTCGGCACCGTCGGACTCAATCTCGACCAGACGTGGATGGGCCTGCACCCGTTCTACCGCCGGCGCCTCGCCTCGGCCTTCGCCGTGCGCCGCGCGGTCGAGCACGACGGCGGGGCCGCGGGCACGGGAGGGCGCGGCGCCCACCCCGGTGGCGCCGGGGACGAGGCCGGCGGAGGCGCCCGTGGTGACGGCAGCGGCGCCCCCGACGGCAACGGGGAGGCGCTCGCCCGGCCGTACCACTTCTTCCGCGAGCAGACCCGCCTCAGCCACTACGGCGCCCGCCACCCCGGCTTCCCCCAGGTGATCTTCGCGGCGGCGGCGAACCTCTCCGGCAACTCGCGTACGCCGCCCGGCCGCCGGGCGGTTTCGTTCACCTTCTCGTCCGACTACGTGGGCGGACCGGACGTCGGCTACGCCCGCACCGACCTGCTGGAGCGGCGCACCCGGCGGCACATCGCCCGGGACCTCACCGTGCAGTCCGCGATGGCCGTCTCGGGTGCGGCGTTCTCGTCCGCGATGGGACGTCAGGCGCGCGGCTACCAGGGCCTGTTCGCCGTCACCAACGCGCGGCTCGGGACGTGGCTGCCCAATCCGGCGGCACTCGCCCCGCTCTGGGCGCCCGACCGGGACTGGCGGTACGCGCCGCAGCCGGCCGTCCGGCGGCTCCCCTACCAGCTGCGCGAGGCGTGCGGCCGGTACCCGATGGACGCGCGCTTCCTGCTCACCACCGACGGCGGGCACTACGAGAACCTCGGGCTCGTCGAGCTGCTGCGGCACGGCGTGCGGACGGCGGTCTGCATCGACGCCAGCGGCGACTCGGCCTTCGCCGCCACGCTGGCGGCGGCGATCACCCTGGCCCGCGAGGAGCTGGGCATCACCATCACGCTGCGCGAGCCCGAACTGCTCATTCCGGGAAGCGCCGGGAGTGCCGGGAGCGGGGGTGGCGGGGGCGGTGGGCAGCCTCCGCTGCGAGGGCTGGCGGCGCGGCTGGCCGACCGGCTCTCCGCCCGGGCGGTGGTGGTCGGCGACATCGAGTACCCGTGGCCGCTCGACCTGGACGACGACAGCGCCGAGGGTTCCGGGGGCGCCGACGGCGGAGCCGGGACCGGTACCGGCGTCGGATCCGGCTCCGGCTCCGGCTCCGGCTCCGGTCCGGCGGCCGCCCGGCGGGGCACACTGATCGTCGCCCAGGCCGTCCTCACCGCCGACATGCCGTACGAACTGCACGCGTACGCGGTCGCCGACGCGGCCTTCCCGAACGACAGCACCAGCGACCAGTGGTTCGACCACCGGCAGTTCGACGCGTACCAGACGCTCGGCCGGTATCTGGGCGAGCAGGCCGAACCGGCGGTGAAGGCGGCCGTGTCCGGCGCGCGCACCTCACCGGGAGGCGGGGCCGAGGCCGGGTTCGGAGCCGGAGCCGGAACCGGACCCGAAGCCCGAGCCCGGACCGGAACCGGGACCGACGGGACCGCCCCGGACGGGTCCGGGACCTGGCCGACGCCCCGACCGGAGGCTGCGTCGGCTTCCGTGCCCCGGCCGGCTCCTGCGCCGGATGCCGGAGTGCCGAATGTCGGAGTGCCGGATGCCGGAGTGCCGGACGGCGAGGTGGCGGGCGGCCCGCCGACCGTCCCTCCCGCCCCGCCCGAGCAGGGACGCGGCGCGCAACCCTGAGGGCGCTCGCTTGACTCGTGCCCGTTCCGTCGGGAAGGATCCGGCGCATGGACTCCGGCACCACTCTGGTCTGCCGCCTGCACGTCGATCTCCGACGCCAGGCGAGTTCCATCTGTGCCTGTTGACGCTGTTCTTCCCCGCCGGCCCCGCCCTGTGACATCCCCCAGGACCCGCGCCGCGCACCCGCACCCGCACTCCTGACGCGCCTCCTCCCGGCGTGCCCGTGCCGCCGGCCGCTCCGTCGGCCGGCACACGGCACCCGGGCCGGCCGTACCGCCGCCACCCGGCACCCCAGCTCCCCGCCTTCCCCGAGGACACCCACATGAGCCTGGACCTCGCCCCCGGCACGCTTGCCTCCACCGCCGCATCCGCCACCGACACCGGCACTGCCACTGCCGACGGAACGGGCACCGCCCCGGCCGCCGACGGGAGCATCGACGGCACCGCCGTCAGGACCACCGTCGGCGTCACCGAGGAAACCCGGGCGCCGCTCACCCCGAACGCGCTGCGGGCGATCGTCCGGGAGCTGGCCGAACAGCCCGACCAGTGGATCCACCACGTCCGGCTCTCCACCGAGGAGCGCTGGTACCGGCGGCTGGTCGCCGACGACGACCACGAGGTCTGGCTGATCAGCTGGCTGCCCGGCCAGTCCACCGGGTTCCACGACCACGGCGGCTCGCGCGGCGCGTTCACCGTCGCGCTGGGCGAGCTGGAGGAGCTGTCCCTGGGCGGGCCTGAGCAGGGGCTGCTGATCCGCCGGATCCAGGCCGGAACCGCCCGCGCGTTCGGGCCCGAGTACGTGCACGACGTCCGCAACACCGCGTCCGGCCCGGCGGTCACCCTGCACGCGTACTCGCCGCCGCTCAGCTCCATGGCGCACTACGAACTGCGGGCCGGAGGCCTGGTCCGCACCTCCGAGGAAGGACCGGATCAGTGGTGACCACGATCGACGACCTGGTGGCACGAGCCCGCGAAGGGGTCCACCGGCCCGGGGCCGAGGAGGCCCACCGGGCGCAGCTGGACGGCGCGCTGCTGGTGGACATCCGGCCGGCGGCGCAGCGGGCGGCCGAGGGAGAGATCCCGGGCTCGCTGATCATCGAGCGCAACGTGCTGGAGTGGCGGCTCGACCCGACGGGCAGTCACCGGATCCCGGAGGCGGCGGGCTACGACGTGGCGGTGGTCGTGGTCTGCTCGGAGGGGTACGCGTCGAGCCTGGCGGCCGCGTCGCTGCGGGAACTGGGTCTTCACCGGGCGACCGACCTCGACGGCGGCTTCGTCGGCTGGGCGGCCGCGGGGCTGCCGACGCGTCAGGGCGGTTGATCCGCAGGCCGGTAGCGCGGGGCCCGCAGGTGCGGTGGTGCGGGCCCGCCCCGCTCCCCCGCGCACCGCGGCCCTGCGCACCGCGGCCCCGCGGACGCCACCGCCACAGACCTGGACGCCGTGGACGCCGCGGACGCCGCGGGATCGTCCGCCGCTCGGCGGCGCCCGGGAAATCAGGGACAGGAGGTTCATCAGGTCATAGGCTGATCAGAGTTTCCGCCGGTTCGATGCTGGGCAGCCACGCGGGCGGAGGAACGCCCGGGCAGACAATGACGTCTTGCGCGCCGCAGTTTGTCGACAAAACGCCACCGACCCGACCGTCCGCCACTCTCCACCGCCTATCGACCGACCGACACCATCGGCGCCGCCACCGGGGGCCGCCGAGACGAGGGAACTCCCCGTGATCAGATTCGACGGCGCGGGCAAGCGCCACCCCGACGGCACCATTGCCGTCGAGGGCCTCGACCTCGACGTACCCACCGGCCGGACGACCGTCCTGGTCGGCCCGTCCGGCTGCGGGAAGACGACCCTGCTGCGCATGGTCAACCGCATGGTCGAGCCGACCTCGGGGCGGGTCCTGCTGGACGGTGACGACGTCGCCCGGCTCGACCCCGCCAAGCTGCGGCGCGGCATCGGGTACGTGATCCAGCAGGCCGGGCTCTTCCCGCACCGCCGGGTGATCGACAACGTCGCGACCGTGCCCTACCTGCTCGGCTGGGACCGGAAGAAGGCCCGCGCCCGGGCGGCCGAACTGCTCGACCTCGTCGGGCTCGCGCCGGAGACCGCCAAGCGGTACCCGTTCCAGCTCTCCGGCGGCCAGCAGCAGCGGGTCGGGGTGGCCAGGGCGCTCGCCGCCGACCCGCCCGTGCTGCTCATGGACGAACCGTTCAGCGCCGTCGACCCGGTGGTGCGGGCCGGGCTCCAGGAGGAGCTGCTGCGGCTCCAGTCCGAGCTGCACAAGACCGTCCTCTTCGTGACCCACGACATCGAGGAGGCCGTCCGGCTCGGCGACCAGGTCGTGGTGCTGCGCGAGCAGGGCAGGATCGCCCAGCTCGCCGACCCGCACACGCTGCTCACCGCGCCGGCGGACGAGGACGTCGCCGCGTTCCTCGGCCGTGACCGGGGCCTGCGCGGGCTGGGCCTGCGCCCCGCGAGCACCGTCACCGTCCGCCCGGTGGGCGACGGGCTGCGGTACGGCGGCTGGGAACTGGCACTGGACGACGAGCGCCGGCCGATCGGCTGGATCGACCGGGACGCGGCCGTCGCCGCCCTGCACCCGGCACCCGGGTTCCGTCCCGAGGCCGACACGCTGCGCGGCGCACTGGACGCCGCCGTGCTCTCCCCCGCCGGGGTCGCGGTCGCCCTCGACGCCGACGGCCGGGCCACCGGCACGGCGAACCGGGAGGCCGTCCTGGCCGCACTCGCCGCGACTCCGGAGGTGGCGGCCGTACGCTCCGCGAAGGCCTCCGGCCCGGCGCCCGGAGCGGTGCCCGAGTCGGTTCCCGGCTCGGTGCCCGAGGCCGCGCCCGGCTCGGCGCCCGAGGCCCTACCCGGGACTGCGCCGGACGCCGTCCCCGCAGCCACCCGCGCAGCCGCCCCCGCAGCCGCACCCGAAGCGGACGGAGCCGACGGTGGACGATGAACCCATCGTCCGCTGGTACTGGATCGGCGACCATCTCGGCTACCTCGGCGACCTGCTGGCCGACCACGCCGTCATCGCGCTCGTCCCGGTGCTGATCGGCCTGCTGCTGGCGATCCCGCTCGGGCTCGCCTGCGCCCGCTTCCCCCGCCTCTACCAGCCGCTCGCCGCCGTCTTCAACATCGTCTACGCGCTGCCCTCGCTGGCCGTCTTCGTGGTGCTCATCCCGTACACGGGCCTGGCCACCCAGGCGACCGTGATGATCCCGCTCACCTTCTACTCGCTCGCCGTGCTGCTGCCGACCACCGTGGACGGGCTGCGCGCCGTCCCGGACCCGGTCCGGCAGGCGGCGACCGCCATGGGCTACGGGCCGTGGCACCGCCTGGCCGCCGTCGAACTGCCCGCCTCCGTCCCGTACCTGGTGGCCGGCCTCCGGGTGGCGGCGGTCTCCAGCATCTCGCTCGCCTCGGTCGGCGCCCTGGTCGGCCGCGGCGGGCTCGGCTACCTCTTCATCGACGGGTTCCAGCGCACCTTCCCGACCCCGATCGTGGCGGGCATCGTGCTGATCGCCGCACTCGCGCTGGCCGTCGACCTGCTGCTGGTCGGAGCCCGCCACCTGCTCGCCCCCTGGGCCGTCCGGGAGAAAGGAGCGGGCCGGTGAACTGGCTCACCTGGCTGGGAGACTTCTTCTCCGCCCCGGACCGCCGCTCCGGTCCGAACTCGATCGCGAACCGGATCGCCGAACACCTGCTGCTCTCCGGCGAGGCACTGCTCTACGCCGCGGTCCTGGCCGTCCCGCTCGGGCTGCTGATCGGCTACACCGGACGGGGCGTCACCGTGGTGACCGCGATGGCCGGAGCCGCCCGCGCCCTGCCCACGCTCGGCCTGGTGACCCTGGCGGTACTGCTGGCCGGGGTCGGCGACACCGCCGTGCTCTTCCCGCTGGTCGCGCTGGCCGCCCCGCCGCTGCTGGTCGCGGCGGTCGAGGGGGTGCGCGGCACCGATCCGGACGTCCGGGACGCGGCGCGGGGCGTCGGGCTGACGCACCCGCAGGTCCTGTGGCAGGTCTGCCTGCCGTCCGCGCTCCCCGCCCTGCTGGCCGGCTTCCGGACGGCCACCGTGCAGGTCATCGCGACCGCGACCGTGGCCGCGTACGTCGGGCTCGGCGGGCTCGGCCGGTACGTCATGGACGGCCTGGCCACCCGGGACTTCGCGATGACGGTGGGCGGTGCGCTGCTGGTCGTGCTGCTCGCCGTCGGCGCCCAGCTGTTCTTCGCCCTGCTGGCCCGGTACGCGCTGCCGCCCGGCCTGCGTGCGCAGCAGCGGGCTTCCTCCCGGCAGCCGTCGTGACCGTGATGGCCGCCCCGTCCGTCGCGCCGTCCGTCGCGCCGCCCGCCGCGTCGCCCGCCGAGGCTGCAGTGGCTGCCGAGGCCGGACGAACCGTCCGGGACTCCCGGCGCCCGCCCGGCCTCGCGGACCTCCCGGAACCGCCGGAGGTCCCGGAGCTCCCTGGACTCCCGGACCACTCGGACCTCTCAGCCCTCTCAGACTCCCGAAGTACCTGACACCCGACACGCACATCCCGAAAGGACCCGTATCACCATGTCGACACCCGTGTCGCGCAGAGCAACCGGCCACCGGGCCGCCGCCCTCGCCGCCCTGGCCGCGCTCGCCCTCACCGCCACCGCCTGCGGCTCCTCCGGCAGCGACCCGCTGGCCGCCGCACCCTCGACGGCCGGCGGCTCCGCCGGATCGGGCACCGCGTCCGGCGGCACCGTGGTGGTCGGCTCGGCCAACTTCCCCGAGAACGTGCTGCTCGGCTCGATCTACTCGCAGGCGCTCAAGGCCAAGGGCGTGAAGGTCGAGGAGAAGTTCAACATCGGCAGCCGCGAGGTGCTCTACGGGCAGCTGCAGAGCGGCAGCCTGACCGTCCTGCCCGAGTACAACGGCGCGCTGCTCGCCTACCTCGGCGGCAAGGCGGCCGAGCCCACCAAGGAGGCGGTCAACGCCGAGCTCGCGAAGACGCTGCCGGCCGCGCTGGCGATCCTCGACTCCTCCCCCGCCGAGGACAAGGACACCCTGAGCGTCAGCCAGGAGACCGCCGACAAGTACGGCCTCAAGAGCATCGCCGACCTGGCGGGCAAGGCCGGCGAGCTCACCATCGGCGGCCCGCCGGAGTTCAAGTCCCGGCAGGAGCAGCCGCTCAAGGACGTCTACGGGCTGACCTTCAAGGAGTGGAAGCCGACCGGCGAGACCACCGCGAACGCCGTCAAGGACGGCTCGGTGCAGGTCGGCAACGTCTTCTCCACCGACCCGAAGATCGCCCAGCTGAAGCTCGTCCCGCTCGCCGACCCGAAGAACCTGTTCGGCGCGCAGAACGTCACCCCGCTGGTCAACAAGGCGAAGGTGGACGCGACGTCGGCGTCCGCGCTCAACGCGGTGTCGGCCAAGCTGGACACGGCGGGGCTGCTCGCGCTGATGAAGAAGGTCGCGGTCGACAAGGAGGACCCGTCGGCGGTGGCCAAGGACTGGCTGAAGAGCAACGGGCTGGGCTGACACCGCGCCGCGCGGGGCCGGTCGGGAGGACGGCCCCGCGCGCGACGGCGCGCGAGGACGACAGCGCGCGGGGAGGGACCACGGCCGCCGTCGGGCGTCGCGCCATCGGCGGGCCACCGTCGGACCGCCGCGCCGCGCCGCCCCGCCGCCGCGCCGCCGACCTGGATCTCCGGCCCGGCAGACCTTCCCCTGAGCGGCGCGGACATGACAGTGTGACCGCATGCGCACTCGTCTCCTCGCCGCCACCCTCACGGCTTTCGCCGCGGTGAGCCTCGCCGCGTGTTCCAGTTCCGGCTCGGACTCCGGCACCACCGCGGCCGGTGCCTCCGCGACCGGCTCCCCCACCGCGTCCGCCGAAACCACGCCGGCCACCGCGCCGGACTCCACCGCGTCCGCTCCCGCACCCGCCGCCGGCGGCTCGGCCACCGGCGGACCCGCGACCGGAACCCCGACCGGGGGCGCCACCGCCACACCGTCGTCGCCGGCGGCCACCCCGGCCGCTCCGGGCACCACTGCCCCGGGTGCGACCGCCGCTCCCGCCCCGAGCTCCCCCGGCGCCGCCGAATCCCCGGGCGCACCGGCCCCCGCCACACCCAAGCCGGCGCCGCCCACCGACGCGGGACTGCCGAGCAAGCCGGCCGCCGACCTCTCCGCCCAACTCGTCGCCGCGCTCGACGCGATCGACCCGGCGATCGTCGGCGGGAAGTCCGAGCAGGCCGTCGACAGGGCCCGCAGCCAGTGCCAGTCGATGTACCAGTTCCCCAAGGACACGGCCAAGCTGGTCGAGCTGGCGAACCAACGTTTCACCACACCCGACCATCCGCAGGGTTTCGGCGCCGAGAAGGCGGAGAAGATCCTCGACGCACTGCGCTCCACCCTCTGCCCTCCGGCCTGAGCCGGTCCGGCGGACCCCCGGACGGCCCGGTGTCCTGAGCGCCGGGCCGCCGTGGCCGCGCGCGACGACCGGCGCGCGGCCACGGCACCCGCATGCGGGCGCGCGCACAGGCGCCGCCCTGCGCTGCTCTGCCCTGCTCCGACCCACCCCGATCTGCGCCGGCCTGCCCTGCTCCGCTCCGATCCGGCGGCCGCACCGCAGCCGCATGCGCCGCCCAGCCGTGACCGCCGCAACCGCCGTGACCACCCCGGGGGACGCCGGTGGGGCGGCCCGTCACCGACCTCGCGAACTCGCCGGCCTCCCCGGCCCGCCTCCCCCGTCCCCCGAGCCGGGACTCCGGCCGCGCCGCACATCCGATCGCCCCTGGATCACGCCCCGCAGAGAACGGATCCACCGACCCGAGAACGACCACGAGGTCGACGCACATGCTCTGCTGACGAACTGTTAGGACTCTTGACAGACGAGTGGTCTAGTCCAACCATAAGCATGTCGATCCGACCGGGATGCACTGTGGGGGTGTGACCACCGGCGGCTGAGGCACTGCCCTGCCCTGCTCCGATCCGCCCCCAAGACCCGCTGCGGCGTACGCGCGTCCGCGCACCGCCATTCGTCCGTGCCGCGTGTCCACGGGGATTCGCATGCCCGCACCGCCGCACGGTTCGCGATTCCGGCCCCCCACGGCTCCCCACACGCCCCACAGCCCCACCGCTCCATCCGTTCCGCAGTTCCATCGCGAAGTTCCGCACGCTTCACCAACGTCCTGCCCCACCACGTCTGTTGGAGAACAAATGCGTCTACGCAGAACGATTCAGGCCGCCCTGACGGCCTGTGTCACCCTCGCCGCCTCGGCCGGACTGGTCGCCGCCGGGGCGACGACCGCGGGAGCGGCCCCCACCGCGACGACGACCGCTTCGGTCTCCGCCGAGGCCGCCGCGACCCCGCTGCCGACCCGGGTGTTCGCCCCCTACTTCGAGGCCTGGACCGGCGAGAGCCCCGCCACGCTGGCCGCCCAGTCCGGTGCCAAGCACCTCACGATGGCGTTCCTGCAGACCGCCACCAAGGGCTCCTGCACGCCGTACTGGAACGGTGACACCTCGCTGCCGGTCGCGCAGTCCTCGTTCGGCGCCGACATCGCCGCCATCCGCGCCAACGGCGGCGACGTCATCCCGTCCTTCGGCGGCTACACGGCCGACACCACCGGCACCGAACTGGCCGACAGCTGCACCGATGTCAACCAGATCGCCGCCGCCTACGAGAAGCTGATCACCACGTACGAGATCAGCCGCATCGACCTCGACATCGAGGTCGACTCGCTGGACAACACGGCCGGCATCGACCGCCGCAACAAGGCGATCAAGCTGGTGCAGGACTGGGCCACCGCCAACGGCCGGCAGATCCAGTTCTCGTACACCCTGCCGACCACGACGAGCGGCCTGGCCGCCAGCGGGCTCGCGGTGCTGCGGAACGCGGTCACCAACAACGCCCGGATCGACGTCGTCAACCTGATGACCTTCGACTACTACGACAACGCCCAGCACGACATGGCCGCCGACACCCAGACCGCGGCGACCGGCCTCTACAACCAGCTGGCCAGGCTGTACCCGACCAAGACGCCCGCCCAGCTGTGGGGCTCCATCGGTGTCACCGAGATGGTCGGCGTCGACGACTTCGGACCGGCCGAGACCTTCACGCTCGCCAACGCGACCACCGTCTACAACTGGGCCGTCTCGAAGGGCATCAACACGCTGTCCTTCTGGGCGCTCCAGCGCGACAACGGCAGTTGCCCCGGCGCCGGCGCCCGTGACGACTGCTCCGGGATCGCCCAGAACACCTGGGACTTCACCAAGATCTTCAAGGCGTTCACCGGCAACACCACGCCGGCGAACGACTTCTCGGTCGGCGTGAGCCCCAACTCCGGTTCGGTGCTGGCCGGTTCCTCGACCAGTGCGAGCATCTCCACCGCCGTGACGTCCGGTTCGGCGCAGAGCCTCAGCCTCACCGTCACCGGCGCCCCGACCGGCGTCACCGCCACCGCCACCCCCGGCAGCGTCACCGCCGGCTCCCCCGCCACGCTCAACATCACCACGACGGCCGGCACCACCCCGGGCACCTACCCGCTCACCGTCACCGGCACCGCCCCCTCCGGCACCCACACCAGCACCTACACGCTGACCGTCAACGGTGTCACCCCGCCCGGCGGCCTGGTCAACGGCGGCCTGGAGACCGGCAGCCTCGGCCCGTGGACCTGCCAGAGCGGCGGCTCCGTGGTGAGCACCCCGGTCCACTCCGGCTCCTACGCGCTCCAGGCCGTGGCCGGCCCCGCGCAGACCGGCCAGTGCCAGCAGACCGTCACGCTGGCGCCCAACAAGTCCTACACGCTGACCGGTTGGGTCCAGGGCAACTACGCCTACCTCGGCGTGAGCGGCGGCGCCACCGGCTCCGCCTGGACCAGCTCCAGCGGCTGGACCAAGCTCACCGTCCCGTTCACCACCGGCGCCTCCGGCACCGCCACGGTGTACCTGCACGGCTGGTACGGCCAGGGCACCGTCTTCGGCGACGACTTCTCCATCGCCTGACCGGGCGGTGGGAGGCCGGAGACGGCTGACAGCTGTCGGATGACAGACGGTGTCAGCCGCTCCGGTCTCCCCACTGCTCCCGGAAGTCCCGTCAGGGGTGTCGCGACCTTTCGTCGCGGCACCCCTGACGCTGTTCCTGCCGGAGCTGCCCGCCGAGGGCCGGGCCCTGACCACCGGTCCTACACTCGCGCCATGGCCACCGCACCGCTCACCGTCACCGTCCTCGGCAGCGCGACCCCGTACCCCACCGTCGACAACCCGTGCTCCGGCTACCTGCTGTCCGTCGGCGACACGCACGTATGGGTGGACGCCGGCACCGGGACCCTCGGGCCGTTGCAGCGGTACGTCCGGCTGGACCGGCTCGCCGGGATCTGGATCTCACACCTGCACGCCGACCACAGCGCCGACCTGCTCACCGCCTACTACGGGGCGCTGTTCGCCGACCTCACACTCGCCGCGCCGATCCCGCTCCTCGGTCCGCCCGGCATCGCCGACCGACTGGCCGGCTTCCTCACCAACGGCCCGCACCGCAGCCCGGTCGAGTCCGCCTTCGCCGTCACGGAACTCACGGACGGCCACCGGGCCTCGCTCGGACCGCTCACCCTCACCAGCAGCGCCGTGGAACACGGCATGCCGGCCTTCGCCCTGCGCGCCGAGACCGGCCGGGCGTCGCTGGTGTACTCCGGCGACACCGCCCCGTGCGCCGCGCTGACGGCGCTCGCCGCCGGCTGCGACCTGCTGCTCTGCGAGGCCGAGGGGCCGGACGAAGGACACCACAGCCCCGAACAGGCGGGTGGCACCGCGGCGTCCGCCGGCGCCGCCCGCCTCGTACTCACCCACGTCGGCCGCGCGATCGCCCCGGCGGACGCCGTCACCAGGGCCGCCGTCCACTACCCGGGGCCGGTCGAGTACGCGGCGCCCGGCGCGGTCTTCACGGTCGGCTGACACGGACCGCCGGCCGTCGCCGCTCCGCGGACCGGCGGGCCCACCGCACACCGGCGGGCCGCCCCGGACGGGCCGCCCCGACGGTGTGACGTGCGGGGCCCGGAGCAGCCGGGCGCCCGGCCTCGCCGCGAGGGACGTACGGCCGGGCCGGGCGGGCGCGTTCCCAACCTGTCGGGTCAGAACACCTAGGCGGCGGCCGGTGCCGGGGCGTCGGCCGGGGTCTTCCGTCCGGGGCGGCACAGGACCGCGTAGGAGGCGGCGGCCAGCACCGAGCAGCAGAGCACGACGATCGCGAGCAGGACCGCCGACGGCTTGCCACCCAGGCTGCTGAGCGGCGCGACGAGGGCGCCGCAGAGAAACGTTCCTGTGCCGATGAGCGCGGACGCGGATCCGGCGGCCTGCGGGGGGACCAGGCTGAGGGCACGGGCGGCGGAGTTCGGGAGGACGATGCCGAGGCTGCCCATCATCACGAAGAGCGAGGCGCAGACGGCGACCAGCCCGAGGTCCCACACGGCGGTGACCAGGAACAGGGAGATCCCCGCAGCGATCGACGTGCCGAGACCCACCGTCATCAGCGTGCCGGCCGTGAAGCGGGGCGCGAGGACGCGGCCGTTCAGCTGGGTGACACCGACGATCGCCAGCGAGTTGAGGCCGAACAGCAGGCTGTAGGTCTGCGGGGACACCTCGTAGACCTGCTGGAGCACCACCGAGGAGCCGCTGATGTAGCCGAACAGCGAGCCGAAGGCGAAGGTGCTGGTGAGCGCGAGGCCGAGGAACGGCAGCCGGCGCAGGAGTCCGCCCATGGTGCGCAGCGTCGTCATCAGGCCGCCGCCGTGGCGGGCGGCGGGAGGGAGGGTCTCCCGGAGGGCGGCGAAGGCGATCAGGGTGAGCAGCAGACCGAGTACGGCGAGGGCGCCGAAGGTGCCGCGCCAGGAGGTGACGCGGAGCAGCTGGGCGCCGACGAGCGGGGCGAGGATCGGGGCCAGTCCGGATATCAGGGTGATCGAGGCGAGGAAGCGGATCATCGCGACGCCTTCGAAGCGGTCGCGGGCCACGGCTCTGCCGATGACGAGCCCGGCTGCGCCGGCGGCGCCCTGGACGAAGCGGCTGGCGATGAGGACGGGCAGGTTGGGGGCGATCACGCAGACGACGCTGGCGATGGTGTAGACGACGAGGCCTGCGAGCAGCGGCGGGCGGCGGCCGAGGCGGTCGCTGAGCGGTCCGAAGATCAGCTGGCCGGCGGCGACGCCGAACATGGAGAAGGTGAGGGTCAGCTGCACGGCTGCCGGTTCGGCGACGAGGTCCTCGGCGATCGCGGGCAGTCCCGGCAGGTAGAGGTCGGTGGTGAGGGGGCCGAGGGCGACCAGGCCGCCGAGGACGGCGATGGTGGCGCGGCCGGGGGCGTCTGCGCTTCCGGGGTCGGTGGGGGTTGCGGGGGCGGTCGACGTGTCACCGGCGGGGCCGGCGGTCGAACCAGGCATGGGGCTCCTCTCGGAACGGACGCGGGAGTCGTGCTCGCTCCGTCCTACCCCAGTGGCCCGGTGCCCCGACAGCCGGGGTCCGCCGCGTGGCCCACCACGAGCCCTTCGTTCCGGTGCGCGGGCCGGCCGGCGTCGGGGCCGGCCGGCGGGCGTCCGGCCGCTTCGGGGCCGCCGGTACGCGGCGGCCGGCGGCGCGCGGCGGCCGGCGGTGGCCGGTCCCGTCAGTGCGCGAGGCGCTCGGCCCGCAGGGCGGCCTGAACCGCGGCGCCGTCCTGCCACGCGTAGAGCTTGTTGCCCGTCAGGGTGACGTTGTAGTGGCCGCAGGAGCCGGTGACCTTCGAGACGACGCCCTCCGGGAACCAGCCCGCCTTGAGGGTGGCCGGCGCCTGGTGGCCGCTCCGGCCGGGCGCGGTGGCGGTGCACCCGGCGGGCAGCCGGCCCTCCGGCAGGGTGGCGCTCAGGAGGCGGTCGTCGCCGGTGGTGGACATCAGGTACTGGACGGACGAGGCGTTGTCGGGCAGCCAGGCCGGGACGGAGTGGCGGGCCGCCTTGGCCTCGCTGCCGCTGACGTAGCTGGACTGCTCCTGGTGCCGGCCGTCGTACCAGTCGACGACCCGAGGTCCGACCGCCACGGCCGCGGCGGCCACGGCCATGCCGGTGCCCGCCACTCCGAGTACGACCTTGCCCACGATGCCGTTCATGCCCGCCTGCCCTCTCCTGTTGTGGTGCCGCTGTCGTGCGGCACCGCCACTGCTGTCGTGCGGCCCGCTGCGCGGTACCGCATACCGCTCGTACCGCTCGTCTCGTACCGCTCGTCGAACCGCTCTCCGTGACCGTCACCGGCCCTGGCCCTGCCCCCCGGCCCTCGCCCCTGTCCCTGGGCCGGGCGTTCCGGTTGTGTCCATCCTGGCCCGCCCGCCACTGTCGGGGCGTCACCAGCAGGTCGCGACCGTCCGCCATCCTTGGGGGGTACGCCCTCCACCTTCAGGCGTACGCGGGGCCGTCCGGTCTCGGGGTTCACCCTGGTCGAGCCTGGCCCAGGCCGGGGCGGGACGCACCCGGCCAAGGCCGCCCGGGTGCGGGGGCCACCCGCTTGCCGGACCCTTCGCCTTCGCCGGGGCCGTCGTACCGGGGCGTCCCGTCAGGACTGCGCCGGGACGGGCCGCGTCACGGGGAACGGGCGGCCGTCCAGGGTCCAGTGCGGGTCGATCGGCCGGCCGAGGGCCGCGTACACCTGGGCGGCGACGTCCGGGTGGCGGATCTCGCCGGTGGGCGGGGCGGCGGGGATGTCCGGTCCGGCGCAGGCGACCCAGGCCGTGCGCTCCTCGGGGGTGCGGCCGCCGTGGCCGCCGGTGTCGACGTGGCCGTGGTCGGTGACGACGATGACCGTCCACGCCTCTTCGGCGTGGCCGGGCCTGGCACGGACCGCGTCGAGCAGGCGGCCGAGCCGTTCGTCGGCGGTGCGCATCGACGCGCGGTACTCCTCGCCGCAGCCGAGGAAGTGGGCGGTCTCGTCGACGGCGCCGAGGTAGACGAAGGACGCCTCGGGGTCGGCCGCGCGCAGCACGTCGACGGCTTCCCGGGTGACCTCCTCGTCGACGGCCTCCCAGGCCTCGGGGGTGTCCTCGGCGGGGGCGACGTAGCTGAGCCGGCCGGGTGCGCGGAACAGCGGCCCGCCGGATTCGCCGATGACCAGCGGGTCCCAGCCGGCCGCGACGTAGGTGCGGCGGCGGTCCTGCCGGGCCAGCCGGGTGGTGAAGTCGGGGAAGACGTCGAGCCGGTTGCCGCCCAGGTGGTTGCCCCAGACCCCGTGCTTGGCGGGTTCGACGCCGGTGACGATGGTGGCCCAGCAGGGGCCCGACATGGTGGGCGTGGTCTCCGCCACGGTGACGGGTGCCAGGAATCCGGCCTCGGCGACCTCCGCGAGCCTCGGCATCGGGACCTGCTCCAGCAGGTCGTACCGGACGCCGTCGATTCCGACGACGAGGACCCGGGGGCGAGGCGGCGGCGGTACGGACATGGTGGGGTCGTTCCTTTCGCGGTGCGGGTGCCGGGCGCACCCGCGCGGGCGCCACCGACCGCGTCATGTTTCACGGCCCGCCGGACTGCCAGGTGTCTCCTGGGGGAACGCCGGGTGTCGGGGTGGCGTCCGGTGCTGCTTCGAGGTGGGCGGACCGACGGATGGCGGCTGACGGATTTCAGAATCCGTCAGCCGTCATCTGTCATCTGCCAGCCGTCAGCCGTCAGCCGTCAGCCGTCAGCCGTCAGCCGTGATTCGCCCGGGACGGAACTCGTGGACGACCTCGATGCGGCCGACGAGGTGCCGGTTGAACTCGGGCAGCTCCTCCGCCGGCACCCAGAGCTCCAGGATGGTCCGTCCCCCCGCCTGCCGGACGGGGTAGCGGGCGAGGAAGGCGGTCTCGACCTCGAAGCGGGTGACGTAGCCGACCCCGGACGCGGGGACGTTCCAGTCGCGGGCGATGCGGATCGCGTAGTCCTCGTTCAGGACCGGGTAGAAGATCGGCTGGTCGGGGAGGCGGGGCGGCCAGGCGCGCCAGTCGGCGGCCTCGACCAGGGCCAACTCCTGGGGGCCGGTGGGGCGCCAGAGGGTGGTGGTGGGCGTGGTCGCGGTGGCGGGCTGCGCCGTCGGGCCGTTCATGATCGCCAAGGTAGCCGTGAACGGCCCGACGGACGAACCGATTTCGGGTGCCGGCCGCCGTCAGCGGTAGGCCGACTCCCCCGTGATGGTCTCGCCGAGGACGAGGGTGTGGATCTCACTGGTGCCCTCGTAAGTGAGCACCGACTCCAGGTTGTTGGCGTGCCGCAGGACCGGGTACTCGGTGGTGATGCCGTTCGCGCCGAACACGGTGCGGGCGCTGCGGGCGATCTCCAGCGCGGCCCGGACGTTGTTCAGCTTGCCGAAGCTGATGTGCGCCGGTCGGGCCGCCCCCTCGTCCTTGAGCCGCCCGATCCGCACGGCGACCAGGTAGGCCTTCTCCACCTCCAGCATCATCTCCACGAGCTTCTGCTGGGTGAGCTGGAACCCGGCGATCGGGCGGTCGAACTGGATGCGGCTCTTCGCGTAGTCGAGGGCGGAGGTGTAGCAGTCGCGGGCCGCGCCGACGGTGCCCCAGAGGATGCCGTAGCGGGCCTCGTTGAGGGAGGAGAGCGGTCCGCGCAGGCCGCTGACGCCGGGCAGGACCGCGTCGGCGGGCAACACGACCTCGTCGAAGGCCAGTTCGCTGGTGACGGAGGCCCGCAGCGAGAGCTTGCCGTGCACGTCGGTGGCGGTGAAGCCGGGCATGCCCGGTTCGACCAGGAAGCCGCGGACGCCGTCCTCGGTCTGCGCCCAGACGACGGCGACGTCGGAGATGCTGCCGTTGGTGATCCACATCTTGGATCCGGAGAGCACCCAGTCGGCGTTCTCGCCCGCGCCCTTGCGGCGGGCCCTGGTCCGCATGTTGGCCGGGTCGGAGCCGAAGTCCGGTTCGGTGAGGGCGAAGCAGCCGATCAGCCGGCCGGCGGCGAGGCCGGGCAGCCAGCGCTGCTTCTGCTCCTCCGAGCCGAAGGCGTGGATGGAGCGCATGGCCAGCGAGCCCTGGACGGACACGAAGCTGCGCAGCCCGGAGTCGGCGGCCTCCAGCTCCATGCACGCGACCCCGTAGGCGGTGGCGGTGGAACCGGTGCAGCCGTAGCCGTCGAGGTGCATGCCGAGCACGCCGAGGGCGCCGAGTTCGGGGGCGAGTTCGCGGGCCGGGAAGACGCCCCGCTCGAACCAGTCGCCGACGTGCGGGCGGATCCGCTCGTCGGCGAACTTCCGCACGGTGTCGCGGATGAGCCGCTCCTCGTCGGTGAGCAGGTCACCGACGGCGAGCAGGTCGGCGGGGTCGATCCTGGTCGGCTTCGCCATTGAAGCTCCTTGTAGTCTCGGCGGGTGCCGGTCGCAGCGTTGGGTACCGGCGAGTATTGCGCACGGGTCCTGCCTCCGGGGGGCCGGAGGCGAGGGAGTGAGCATGTACACAATCCGGCAGCTGACGGCCGACGAACTGCGGGAGTCGGCGGAGCGGCTGGCCGAACTCCTGGTGGACACCGTCGACAGCGGGTCCTCGCTCGGCTTCCTCGCCCCGCTCGACCCCGCCGAGGCGGCCGGCTGGTGGCGGGCCCTGGGCCCGGACGTCGAGGCCGGGCGGCTGCTGCTCTGGGCCGCGCGCAGTGACGCGGACGGGCGGATCGCGGGGACGGTTCAGCTGCGCCCGGCGACGCCCGCCAACGGCCGGCACCGCGCGGAGGTGGCCAAGCTGATGGTGCACCGGGCGGACCGGGGCCGGCGGCTGGCGGGCTCGCTGCTGGAGGCGCTGGAGTGGGCGGCCTCGGATCGTGGGATCCGGACGCTGGTGCTGGACACCGAGACCGGCAGCCCCGCCGAGCGGCTGTACGAGGCGGCGGGCTGGACCCGGGTCGGCACGGTGCCGGACTACGCGACCGACCCGTCGGGAGCGCCGCACGCGACCACCGTCTACTACAAGGCACTGCAGGCGCTGCAGGGACGGGCGCCGGGGCCGGCACAGGGGCCGGCGTAGGGGCGGGCACCGGGGCGCGGGGGCGGCCATGGGGGCGGGCGCCCGCGCCTCGTTAGGATGACCGCTTTCGCAGCCGGACGGGATGCGAAAGCGACGTGACGAGCAGTGAGGGGTGGACCGTGGCGCGTTGGGCAGTGGTCGTGCAGGAGACCGAAGGCATCGGCGACGACCGGATCTGGGGCACCAAGGTGCTCGCCGAGGTCGAGGGCGACCGCGAGGAGGCCCTCGCCGAAATGCGGCGGCTCGTCCCGTCGTACACGCCGCAGCACCCGTTCAACAGCCGGCAGCGCACCCTGCTCCGGGACGGTGACAGCTACCTGCTGATCTCCAAGGGGAGCATGCGGGACTACCACTGCGTCTTCAAGGTGTGGGAGATGCTGTGGGACAGCAAGCGGCCGGAGATCCAGCAGGGGCGGCTGGCCGACGGGGCCGCCGACGGGGCCCGCTGAGCGGCGGGGTCGGCGAGGGCGCGCGGACCCGCGAGGCCCGCGGGGCGTCAGGAGACCCCACAGAGCCGGAGCAGCGCGGTCGTCGCGGCGGCCGCCACCACCACGACCGGGAACGGCGCGCGGCGCAGCACGAGGACGCCGGCCACCAGGACCCCGGCCGGGCGGGCCCATCCGGCGAAGCCGTGGCCCTGGGTGAAGGTGCCGGTGGCGACCAGGGCGACGAGCAGGACCGCGGCGGCGACGGCGAGCAGGTGGCGCACCCGGTCGGAGACGGTGAGCCGGTCGCCGAGCAGGGGTCCGGCGACCCGGAACGCGTAGGTACCGGCCGCCAGCAGCAGGATGGCGAGCAGGGGCATCAGTGGACCTCCTCGGCGAGGGGGGCGGGTCGGCCGCGGCCGGCCGTACCTCCGGCGTCGTCGGCGGGGGCGGCGGGCGCAGCGGTGGCGGGCGGCGCGGCGCTTCCGGGAGGCACGGCGCTTCCGGGAGGCACCGTCCCGGCCGCGTCGGACGGAACGGACGGAGCGGACGGCGCGTCCGGCGACGCGTCCGGAGCGTCCGGAGCAGGTGAAGCGGATGGCGCGGACGGGCTGGAGGTGACGTCCGGGCCGGTGGGGCGCCGGGCGAGCAGCAGGCCGACGAGCGCGAGCAGGACCGGGAGCCCGGCCGGCAGGAACGGCGTGGCGGCCACCGCGACCGCGGCGCCGGCCAGGGCGGCCGCGCGGGTCCGGGGGTCGGTGAGCGAGGGCAGGACCAGGGCGAGCAGCACGGCCGGGAAGGCGGCGTCGAGCCCGAGCGCGTCGGTGTCGCCGATCATGCCGCCGGCTGCGGCGCCGACCAGCACGGAGGCGTTCCAGACGGCGAACAGGGCGAGGCCGCAGGCCCAGAACGCGGCGCGGCGTCGACGCCGGTCGGGCTGGAGCATGGCGAAGGCCACGGACTCGTCGGTCAGGATCTGCGCGCCCAGCAGCCGTCGCCACCACGGGCCGTCGAGCACGTCGGCGACGCTGAAGCCGAAGGGCAGGAGGCGCGCGTTGAGCACCAGGCCGGTGGCCACGGCGGCGAGCGCGCCGCCCCCGGAGAGGACGACGCCGATGGCGGCGAACTGGGCGCCGCCGGCGAAGACGAGCACCGACATGGCGACGGGTACCCAGAGCGGGAGGCCGCCGGAGACGGTGACCGCACCGAATGAGGCACCGACCAGGGCGTCGGCCAGGCAGACCAGGGCTATGTCGCGAAGCGTGGCACGTTCTAGGGTTCGGAGGAGCGAACGCATGTCCAGTAGAGTGAACCCTATGGCTACCGTTCGTCAAGGCGAACGCTTGGACCTGTGGAGCGAACGCGGATGAGTGACAACAGCGAGGCAATCCCCCCGGCCGGCTCGGGCGGCGACTCAGTCAGTCGCCCCGCATCCGGTCGGGGACCCGGTCAGGGACCCGGCCAGGGGTCCGGCCAGGGGTCCGGCACCGGATCGGAGCTGATCGCGCTGATCTCGGCGTCCATCCGGCGCGAACGCGAGCGCACCGGCCTGTCGATGGCCGAACTGGCCCGGCGCGCGGGAATCGCCAAGTCGACGCTCTCCCAGCTGGAGTCCGGCGCGGGCAACCCCAGCGTCGAGACGCTCTGGGCGCTCGGCGTCGCGCTGGACGTGCCGTTCAGCCGGCTCGTCGACCCGCCGCGCCCGGTGGTCCGGGTGGTCCGGGCCGGCGAGGGCCCGATCACCCACTCCGAGCGGGCCGACTACGCCGCGACCCTGCTGGCCTCCTGCCCGCCCAACGCCCGGCGCGACATCTACCGGATCGACGCCCAGCCGGGCGAGACCCGGGCCTCCGACCCGCACATGCCGGGCACCGTCGAGCACGTACTGCTGGGAGCCGGACGGGCCCTGGCCGGACCGACCGAGGCCCCGGTCGAACTCGGCCCCGGCGACTACGTGAGCTACCCGGGCGACGCCCCGCACGTGTTCCGGGCGTTGGAGCCGGGCACCCTGGCGGTGATCGTGATGGAGCACGTCTGACGCGGTGCCGGGCCTCCGGCGTGGAGCCGCGCCGCCCGCGCGCCGTCACGGCTCCACGCATTCACGGCCTCACGCATTCACGGCCTCACGCATTCACGGCCTCACGCATTCACGGCCTCACGGCTTCACGGCTTCACGGCTTCACGGCTTCACGGCTTCACGGCTTCACGGCTTCAGCAGTCGGTCGAGGAAGGGGTTCCCGAACACCCGGTGCGGGTCGTGCCGGTCGAGCACCGCGATCGCCTCGTCCCAGCCGGGGCCGCCGCCGTCCCGGTGGCTCGCGGGGATGATCCGGTCGAGCATGTCCGGATCGGCCCAGGCCGCGTCCTCGGTGTAGGCCCAGCCCTTGGACCATTCCACCCGCAGGCCGGCCCGGGTGCCGTCGAAGGAGCGCAGTAGGGCCTGTTCGAGCTCCCGCCCGAAGCGGTGCAGTCCGGGCGTGCCCGGGAAGGCGAGTACGTCGACCCAGACGGCGGTGTCCCATTCGGGGCGGTCGGGGCGCGGGCGGAGCGCGGAGAGCAGTGGCGGGCGGGCGCCGGGCACACCGGACCAGGCGGGGTCGTCCAGTCCGGTGACCCGGATCTCCACCGCGCCGTTCACCGGGAACTCGCCGCGCGCCCGGTAGGCGTCGAGCAACGTGCGGTACCGGTCGGCGAATTCGGCCACCGCCCACTGGAGGTCCGCGCGTCGGGCGAGGATCGCGTAGCCGTTGGCGGTGACCCGCAGGGTGGTGGGCCGCACGTACTGGAGCAGCGTGCGCGAGGGGCCCCAGAGGTCGGAGCGCAGGCCGCCGGCGAGCAGGTGGGTGAGGACCTCGCCGGTGAGCAGGTCGCGGATCAGGCCGCCGGAGAGCAGGACTTCGGTGATGTCCCCGGTGAGTGCGACTTTGGCGATCAGGTACTGGAGTTGGCCGAAGAGCGGGGCCGATCCCCAGGTGCCGCTGACGAGTTGGCCGGCCAGTCGGGCGACCGGTTCCGGAATCGAGTCGGAGAAGGGGTAGTTGTAGGGCCCGTCGACGGCGTGGGAGCCGAACGGTCGGCTCGGGGCGACGCTCCAGGTCTTGAGCCAGGGGCGGTCGGTGTAGGCGAACCAGATGGCCTCGGCGCGGCCGTCCCGCTCGACGAACTCGGCGAAGGTGCGCGGGCGGCCGGATGTGCCGGGCCGGGCGAAGAGCTCGGTGGCCGGGATGTCGAGCCGGCTGACGCAGCGCAGCGACCGGTCGGCGCCGGCCCGGAGCACCACCTCGGTGAGGAACGCCCGGCCGAGGTGGACCAGGAAGGCGGCGCCGTCGGCCTCGGACCGGTCGAAGGTGCGCAGGGCGTACCGGTCGGTGGCCGGGTCGTGGACGACGGCGGTGAGCCGGGTGACCTGGTTGCTGACCGAACCGTAGCCGTGCCCGTCCGGCCGGAGTTCGCCGGCGGCGGGGACGGCGGTGCCGTGGCCGCCGATCGCGAGTACGCCTCCGACGGTGAGTTCGCCCGGGGCGGGGACGGCGGTGAGGCCGAGGCCGCGGCCGGCCAGGTGGGCGAGCAGGGCCTCCATGGTGGCGCCGGTCTGGACCCGGACGGCGGTGGGTGAGTCGGCGGTGATCGCGGTGAGGTGGCGGGTGGTGTCCAGCAGCAGGACGCGGGCCGCCTCGGCGGTTCCGTCGGCGACCGTGAGCGGCGCCCAGGTGTGCCGGTACCCCTGGGCGCGGAGCCGCCAGCCGTGGGCGCGGGCCCAGTCGGCGAGGGCGGGGACCTCCTCCGGGGTCCGCGGGGCGCAGGTCCAGAGCTGGTCGGTCCGGACCTCGCCGGACCAGTTCTGGTAGACGCGCCGGTAGATCTCGGTGCCGGCGGGCAGTTCGGGCGGGGCGGGGACGGCGGCGGCCTCGGCGCTGTCCGGTCCGACGGTGCCGCGCAGCAGCCAGGCGGCGGCGGCGAGCGCGGCGGAGGCACCGAGGAGGCGACGGCGGCTGAGGCCGGGCGCGCCGCCCGGGCCGTCACCACCGGCGCGGCCGTGATCGTCGACGCGGCTGTGATCGCCGACGCGGCTTTGCCCGCCGGTGTGATCGTGACCGCCCGCGTGATCGTCGCCGAGGCCGTCGTGGTCGCCGTGCTGTGGTGTCGTCATGACCGCCCCCTGCTGATCGGTCCCCGGTGGATCGGGACCCGGATGTCTCCCCCGGTTTCGGGCCGAGCGTACGGAGCGGACCGTTCGGGTACGCGGCGACGCCTCGCGATCTTCACTCGATCAGGTGAATGTTGCCCCGTTCTGCTGTGGGCTCATAGGTTGAGAGTGATCACCATCCCGGATCACGCCTGACCACGTCCGATCGCATCCGATCACGCCTGGAGGCCCCACCGTGTCCGCGCCCGCGCCCGCTCCCCTGACCGTCGCCGTCGCCCAGCCCGCCTGTGCCCCGGCCGGCCGGCCCGACACGGTCGCCCTCAACGTCGGACGGCACGCCGCCGCCGTCCGGGAGGCCGGAACGCGCCTGGTGGTGTTCCCCGAGTTCTCGCTCACCGGGTACGACCTGGACGCGCCCGCCGTCGCCCCCGGCGACCCCCGGCTGGAGCCGCTGGTCGCGGCCTGCGCCGGGACCGGTGCCGTCGCACTGGTCGGCGCGCCGGTGGCCGACCCGGACGGGCGCGAGTACATCGGCACGCTGGCCGTGAGCGGCTCGGGCGTCGAGGTGGTCTGCCGGAAGGTCCACCTGCACGGGCAGGAGGTCGAGCGGTTCACCCCGGCCGGGGAGCCCTCCGTGCTGGAGCTCGACGGGTTCCGCCTCGGTCTCGCCATCTGCGCCGACGTCGCCGAGCCCGTGCACGCCGAGCGGATCGCCGGGCTCGGCATCGACGCCTACGTCGGCTCCACCCTGTACGGCGACAGCGAGTCGCAGCTGGCCCGGCGCGACAGCCACATGAGCGAGCGGGCCGCCACGCACGGCGTCTGGGGCGTGCTGTCCACCAGCGCGGGCGCCAGCGGCGAGTTCGCGACGACCTCGGGCGGCTCCGGCGTCTGGGCGGCGGACGGCGCCCTCGTCGTCCAGGCCGGTGACGCGGCGGGCGAGATCGTCCGCGCCGAACTGCGGTAGGCCCCCGGCCGGGCCACGCCGGAGGCCGCCGGACCCCGCCGGGTCGCGCCGGACCCGGTCGGTCCCCTCCGGACCCGCCGGACGCCACCGGCCGCCGCCGGATTCCGCTCGATCGCTCCGGCGGGTTCGGAAATACCCCGGGCCCGCGCGCGGCTGTGGTGATCGGAAGCGAGACCCAGGACCGGACCCGGCACCGGCCCCGGCGCTGGGGCCCAGCGGCGGGAACCGGTCCCGGAGCCCCGCCCCGGGCCCCGGGACCGAGACCGAAACCCAGACCCAGACCCGACAGCGAGGGCCCGGGGACGCACGCCGCAAGGGCCGCCGGACGGCGGCCGAACGGCGCCCGCCCGGGCCGACCAGGAGGTGCGGCGCGCGATGGCCGACGAGCAGGAGTACCGGATCGAGCACGACTCGATGGGCGAGGTGCGGGTGCCCGCCGCGGCGAAGTGGCAGGCGCAGACACAGCGGGCGGTGGAGAACTTCCCGGTCTCCGGCCAGCGCCTGGAGCGGGCGCACATCGCCGCGCTGGCCCGGATCAAGGCGGCCGCCGCCCGCGTCAACGCCCGGCTCGGCGTGCTGGACGAGGAGACCGCCGCGGCGATCGCGGCCGCCGCCGAGGAGGTCGCCGGGGGGCGCTGGGACGCCGAGTTCCCGGTGGACGTTTTCCAGACCGGCTCGGGCACCTCGTCCAACATGAACACCAACGAGGTCGTCGCCACCCTGGCCGGCGAGCGGCTGGGCCGGCCGGTCCACCCCAACGACCACGTCAACGCCAGTCAGTCGTCCAACGACGTGTTCCCCTCCTCGATCCACATCGCCGCCACCGCCGCCGTCACCCACGACCTGATCCCGGCGCTGGAGCACCTGGCCGAGGCGCTGGAGCGCAAGGCGGCCGAGTTCGCCCAGGTCGTCAAGGCCGGCCGGACGCACCTGATGGACGCCACGCCCGTCACCCTCGGCCAGGAGTTCGGCGGGTACGCGGCGCAGGTCCGGCACGGGCGGGAACGGCTGCTGGCCACGCTCCCGCGGGTGGCCGAACTCCCGCTCGGCGGCACCGCGGTGGGGACCGGCATCAACACCCCGCCGGGGTTCGCCGCAGCCGTGATCGAGGAGGTCGCGCGCGCCACCGACCTGCCGCTGACCGAAGCCCGGGACCACTTCGAGGCCCAGGGCGCGCGGGACGGCCTGGTCGAGCTGAGCGGCCAACTGCGCACCGTCGCGGTCGGGTTCACGAAGATCGCGAACGACCTGCGGTGGATGGGCTCCGGCCCGCGCACCGGGCTCGGGGAGATCAACCTGCCGGACCTGCAGCCCGGTTCGTCGATCATGCCGGGCAAGGTGAACCCGGTGCTGCCCGAGGTGGTACTGATGGTCTCCGCCCAGGTGATCGGCAACGACGCCACCGTGACGGTCGCCGGGGCGAGCGGCAACTTCGAGCTCAACGTGATGCTCCCGGTGATCGCCCGCAACGTCCTGGAGTCGGTCCGGCTGCTCGCCAACAGCGCCCGGCTGCTCGCCGACCGCGCGGTGGACGGCCTCACCGCCAACGTCGAGCGGGCCCGCGAGTTCGCCGAGTCCTCGCCGTCGGTGGTCACCCCGCTGAACCGGTACATCGGGTACGAGGAGGCGGCGAAGGTCGCCAAGCAGGCGCTGGCCGAGCGGAAGACGATCCGGCAGGTGGTGCTGGAGCGCGGGTACGTGGAGGAGGGGCGGCTCACCGTCGAGCAGCTCGACGAGGCGCTGGACGTGCTGCGGATGACCCGGCCGTAGCCACCGGAGGACCCGACCGGTAGCCCCGACCGGTGGCCCCGGCCTCGGTCGCCGGAGGACCGACCGGGCGGGCACGCGCCCGGGGCGCGGACGGCGGCCTCGCCGCTCCGCGCCCCGGGTGTCGGGCTTCCGGTGACCGTCAGCCCCTGGCTCGACCGGCCCGGCCGCGCCGCATCGATGCTCCGTTCGACGTCATGGTGGCCATCGAGATGGCGGCGAGCCCCAGCAGGAACATCACGCAGCCCGTGATCAGGCAGGTGACGATGTTCTTGCCGCGGTCCACCTCACCGGAGACGACCCAAGGAGAGATGATCGTCCACGCGCCGAGCAGGGTGGCTGCCCAGGCCCGCGCGTGGGTGCGCTCGTACGCCGAGCCGTAGCCGGCCATCAGCACGCAGTACGCGAGTCCGACGATCAGGCAGGTGACGGTCAGCGTGTTGAAGGCGGTGAAGCCGACGATCCATGGCGAGGCCGCCAGGAACAGGCCGGCGAGCACGGCCAGGGCCTCGACGGCCTGGGCGCGCGGGGTGAGGGTGAGCCGCTCGTAGTGCTCCCGTAGTTCGACGATGTCCGGATGGTGCTCCATGCCCATCGGAATCTGGGTAGACACCGATACCACCTCCTAGGTCTGGAACATGGAGGGCGCAAGCCCAGTACCATTCTGGCGCCGATCGACCGTTTTGCACCTTTTCACCCCGGAAGCTACCCTGCCTCGGCGGCCGCCACGTCCGCCCCTCCGGCGACCCCGACCCGCTCCCCGGAGTCGCCGCACGGCCTCGGCGGCCGCCACCCCGCACGGGTGACCTCCGTCTCACCCTCACGCGCCGCCATTGCCTATGCAACTCGGTGCATAGCAGGATGCCGTTCATGGCACTGGAGCACGCGATCCTCGTCTCGCTGCTGGAACGGCCCGGCTCCGGCTACGAACTGGCCCGGCGCTTCGACCGGTCCATCGGCCGCTTCTGGACCGCCACCCACCAGCAGATCTACCGGGTGCTGCGGCGGATGGAGGCGGACGGCTGGATCTCCGCCGAGGAGGTCGCCCAGGACGGCCGGCCCGACAAGAAGGTGTACTCGGCGGCCCCGCCCGGCCGAACCGCGCTGGCCGGCTGGCTGCGCGAGCCCGTCGGACCGGAGACCGTCCGGCACGAGCTGGCCGTCCGGATCCGGGCCGTCGCCTTCGACGACCCGGCCGCCCTGATCCCCGAGGTCGAACGGCACCGCGACGGCCACGCCGCCCTGCTCGCCCGCTACCTGTACGGCGAGCAGCGGGACTTCCCCGCGCCGGACGCCCTCGATGCCCCACAGCGCCTCCAGCACGTGGTGCTGCGCGGCGGGATCGAGTACGAGCGGATGACGCTCGCCTGGCTGGAGGACGTGCTCGCCACCCTGCGCGACCTCGCCGATGCCGACGCCGGGACCGACACCGGTACCGGTACCGGCACCCCCTGACGTTTCCCACCACCCTCAACCCCCTCCCCACCCTCGACCCCCGGGAGCCCGCGATGCTCTTCAACCCGCGTACCTACGACCCCGCGCAGTTCGACGAGCCGACCCGCCGACTGCTGCGCACGACCGTGGACTGGTTCGAGTCGCGCGGCAAGAAGGCGCTGATCGACACCTACATCGACCGCACCTGGTACGCGGACTTCCTCGAATTCGCGGCCAAGGAAGGCCTGTTCGCCGAGTTCCTGACGCCCTCCGCCACCGACCCGGACAAGCGCTGGGACACCTCGCGGATCGCCGAGCTGAACGAGATCCTCGGCTTCTACGGCCTCGGCTACTGGTACACCTGGCAGGTCA
This sequence comes from Kitasatospora sp. NPDC042419, assembly GCF_056437345.1. Classification (NCBI taxonomy): domain Bacteria; kingdom Bacillati; phylum Actinomycetota; class Actinomycetes; order Kitasatosporales; family Streptomycetaceae; genus Kitasatospora; species Kitasatospora sp. NPDC042419. Next base: position 144,832 of record NZ_JBWKAW010000004.1, on the reverse strand, counting down.
CCATCCTCGGCCTCGGCCCCGTCTGGCAGAGCGAGAACGAGGCCGTCCGGGCCCGCGCCGCAAAGCTCCTGACGGAGGGTCACGTGATGGCGTTCGGGCTCTCCGAGCGCAGCCACGGCGCCGACATCTACTCGACCGACATGATCCTCACCCCGGACGGCGAGGGCGGCTTCACCGCCACCGGCTCCAAGTACTACATCGGCAACGGCAACGTGGCCGGTCTGGTCTCGGTGTTCGGCCGCCGGTCGGACGTCGACGGGCCGGAGGGCTACGTCTTCTTCGCCGCGGACAGCCGCCACGAGGCGTACCACCTGGTCAAGAACGTGGTGAACGCCCAGATGTACGTCAGCGAGTTCCGCCTGGAGGACTACCCGGTCCGCGCCGAGGACGTGCTGCACACCGGGAAGGCCGCCTTCGACGCCGCCCTGAACACCGTCAACGTCGGGAAGTTCAACCTCTGCACGGCCTCCGTCGGCATCTGCGAGCACGCGATGTACGAGGCCGTCACGCACGCCCACAACCGGGTGCTGTACGGCAAGAAGGTCACCGACTTCCCGCACGTGCGGCGCGAGTTGACCGACGCGTACGCGCGCCTGGTGGCGATGAAGCTGTTCTCCGCCCGCGCGGTGGACTACTTCCGCACCGCCTCCGCCGAGGACCGCCGATACCTGCTCTTCAACCCGATGACCAAGATGAAGGTCACCACGGAGGGCGAGAAGGTCATCGACCTGATGTGGGACGTCATCGCGGCCAAGGGCTTCGAGGCGGACACCTACTTCGACAAGGCCGCCAAGGACATCCGGGGCCTGCCGAAGCTGGAGGGCACCGTCCACGTCAACCTGGCACTGATCCTCAAGTTCATGGCGAACTACCTGTTCGACCCGGCCGAGTACGCGCCGATGCCCAGCCGCCGGGACGCCGCCGACGACGTCTTCCTGTTCCGCCAGGGCCCGGCCCGCGGCCTCGGCGCGATCCGCTTCCACGACTGGCGGACCGCCTACGACGCGCACGCGCACATCCCGAACGTCGCGCGGTTCCGCGAGCAGGCCGACGGCTTCTGCGAGCTGCTGCTGAGCAACGCGCCGAGCGCCGAGCAGCAGGCCGACCTCGACTTCCTGCTGGAGATCGGCCAGCTCTTCGCGCTGATCGTCTACGGCCAGCTGGTGCTGGAGCAGGCCGAGCTGACCGGGCTGGACGCCGACCTGCTCGACCAGGTCTTCGACGCGCTGGTGCGGGACTTCTCCGCGCACGCCACCGAGCTGCACGGCAAGGCCTCGACGACGGAGGCTCAGGCCGCGTGGGCGCTGGCGCACGTCCGCCGCCCGGTCGCGGACGGCGCGCGGGCGGCGAAGGTGTGGGGCATGGTCGAGGGACTCTCCGGCGCGTACGAGATGCAGCCGTAGTGACGCCTCCCTCCCGGGCCCGCGGAGCCGACCCGCTCCGCAGACCCGGGAGGCCGGAAGCCCGGTGACCCCGGTTGTCCGGGGGTCAGGCTGTCCGGGGGTGTCGGCCGGTGGGCCGGCGCCCCCGGTGCGCCGGCCGGGGTGGGCCCGCCGTCAGAAGGTGAGCTTCCAGCTGTCGACGTAGCCGGTGTCCTGCCGTCCGACGTCCTGGACCTTGAGCTTCCAGGTGCCGTTCGCGGCCACGGCGGACGCGTTCACGGTGTACGTGGTCTGCACGTCGGGTGCGGAGTCGCTGCCGCTGGCGTCCTTCAACCGGAAGGCGGTGCCGTTCGGCGCGACCAGGTCGATGACCAGGTCGCCGCGCCAGGTGTGCTTGATGTCCACCCCGACCTGGAGCGCGGCCGGCGCGTTGCCGGTGCGGCCGGTGACGGCGACGTCGGAGGTGACCGCCGACCCGTAGTCCGGGATCTGCACGTCGGCGGTGTTCTCGAAGACCGTGCCGGTGGGCGGCGTGGTGCTCCCGGCGGCCAGCGTCCAGATCGCGTACGCGATGGCGTCGCTCATCCGGTCCAGCGCGGTGTCGTTGATGTTGGCGCTGGTGTCGCAGGAGGAGTGGTAGCAGCGGTCGAACGGCTGGCCCGCCGTCCCGCCCCACTTCGCGGCCTGCGCACTGGTCTTGGTGTAGTCGGCGCCGCTGAACAGGCCGCCGACCCGGATGCCCGCGTCCTGGAACGGGGCGTGGTCGGAGCGGCCGTCACCCTCGAAGTCCTGCTCGGTGCTGATGCCGAGGCCGGCGAAGTAGTTCCGGAACAGGGCGTCGAGCGTGCTGTCGTAGCGGTAGGTGAAGTAGCCCGGGTTCGGCGAGCCGATCATGTCGAAGTTCAGGTAGGTGTCGATCTTCGAACGATCGGCGGCGGACAGGCTGTTGACGTAGTTCTTGGAGCCGATCATGCCGTACTCCTCGGCGCCCCACCAGCCGAACCGCAGGTGCTTGGAGGGCGTGAGGCCGGCCCGGGAGACGGCGAGGGCGGTCTCCAGGACGCCGGCCGATCCGGAGCCGTTGTCGTTGATGCCCGGCCCGCCGGTGACGGAGTCCAGGTGGGCGCCGGCCATCACCACGTGCGAGGTGTCGCCGCCCGGCCAGTCGGCGATCAGGTTGTAGCCGGTCGAGCCGTTGTAGCTGAAGGTCTTCAGCGTGGTGGTGTAGCCCGCCGCGTCCAACTTGGCCTTCACGTAGTCGATCGAGGCCTTGTAGCCGGGCCGGCCGTGGGCGCGGTTGCCGCCGTTGGCGGTGGCTATCGACTGCAGTTGGGCGAGGTGCGCCTTCACGTTGGCGACCGGGATGTCGGGGGCGGCGGCGATCGTGGGGGTCACGCTCGCCGGCGCGGTCCGGACCGCCGGGGCTTCGGGGGCCGCGAAGGCGGCGGGGGCGAGGAGGGCGGCGGCGAGGGTGACGACGGCCGCCGCCGGCAGGGCGGATCGGCGCAGGCGGGATCGCCGCGGGGCGCGCTCGGTCAAGGGAGGCTCCGGTTTCTGGTGGGGCAGAACGGAAGCGCGGCACTTCGCGGGACAGCAGAAGTCGGGTCGCGAAGTTGACGCGACCATGATGATTGAGGGAACCTGCGGGTCCGTCAAGAGGGGCCGGGGGCGCGGAAGGCGGCAGACCCCCGCCCGCTACTCCCCGCCGGCCCCCGGCGTACGGGGCAGCGCCGCCCGGACGAGGGCCCCGCCGTCGTGGTTGACCGCCGTGAAGCAGCCGCCGAGCTCCTCGGTACGCTCGGCCATCGAACGCAGCCCGAGGCCCGACCCGTTCGGCCGGTAGCCGCCCCCGCCGCCGACGTCGTCAGCCCGCACCGCCGGGAATCCGCGGCCGTCGTCCCAGGCCTCGACGACCACCGCCTCCGACCGGACCCGCAGGGTCAACCGGGCCTTGGTGGCGCCCGAGTGACGCAGGATGTTGTTCAGCGCCTCCCCGCTGATCCGCAGCACCGCCACCTCCACAGCGGCCGGCAAGGCCGGCGGCGGATCCGGCTCCAGCGCCAGGGAGATCCGCACCTGCGGCCCGTCCAGCTCCGCGACCAACCGCCGCAGGGCGACCGCCAGCCCCTCCCCCGCCAGCGCGGCAGGCGCCAACCCCTCGGTGATCCGCCGGAGTTCGACGATCGCCTGGCCGATCCCGGCCGAGACGACCCGCAACGACCGGGCCGCCGCGGAGTCCTCGGGCACCGCGGCCCGCGCGGTGTCGACGCCGAGCCGCAGGCCGGACAGCGTGGGCCCGAGCCCGTCGTGCAGGTCGTGCCGCAGCCGCCGGCGCTCCTCCTCCCGGGCCAGCACGATCTGCCGCCGCCCGCTCTGGAGTTCCTCGTACAGGCGCAGCGAGGCGATCGCCGGTGCGGCCTGGTCGGCGAGGAACCGCAGCACCTCGTGGTCCTGGGCGTCCAGCTCGGGCTGGCCGGCGCGCGGCGGAGCGTACAGGTCGCCGATCACCGCACCCTCGTAACTGAGCGGGAAGACCTGGCTGTTGGGCCCGAGCTCGCCGACCGAGGCGAGTTCGTGCGGTCCGGTGCGGGTGTGCAGGACCACGCGGGCGCCGGGCAGGCCGAGGGCCTCGACCACGGTGTCGCAGAGCAGTGGCGGCGCGTCGGCCGGGCTGACGGCGTGGCTCAGGCGTTCGGCGAGTGCCCGCACCACCTGGTAGGGGCGGGCCCGGTCGCCGTAGTAGAACCGGTCGACGGCGCGCACCACCCAGCGGGTGGTCGGGCCGAGCAGTCCGCCGATGGCGAGCGCCCCGGCGGCCAGCAGTTGGGCGTCCGCGGTGCTGGCCTGCGGCAGCAGGCGGCGCAGCAGCAGGGCGATGCCGAGGTAGCCGGCGATCAGCAGCGCGGTGAGGGCGAGGACGCTGAACATCCGGCGGGTCGCCCGGTCGAGGTAGTGGGAGCGGTCGCGGGTGAAGGCGTAGCCGACCGCGCCGAGCATCCACAGCGCCGACCCGGTGAAGTACGCGACCGCTGCGACGCTCTCGGAACTCCCCATCCGGAGCGCGATGTTGGTGGTAACAAGCCAGATCAGGTAGGGGACGAGGACGGCCGTCACGGAGCGGTGCGGGCTGTCCGAGCGCCGCCAGCGGACGGCGGCCACCGCCAGGCTGGTGACCACGATGCCCCAGGCGACCAGGGTGGCCCGCCACTCGTCCAGCGGCAGCCCCTGGCCGCGTGGCACCAGCACGTCGTCGTAGTACGGGAGCGGGCTGCCGAGGCGGACGACGCAGGCGTGCAGGGCGCTCCACAGGGCGATCGCGGCGACGAGGGCGCGGCCCGGCCCGCCGGGCAGCCGGCCTTCGGGCAGCCAGAGGGGGAGCGCGAGGGAGAGGAAGATGAACAGGGTGACGGAGGCGAGCAGCAGGGCCGCGCCGAGCGCCTCCACCGCCGGGCCGGCGTCGGCCGCCGCGCCCGCGAAGAGGAGGAAGCGGGAGAGGCAGCCGCCGAGGCCGGCGGCGAGCAGGCAGCGGCCGAGGCTGCGGCCGACGGGCGGGGCGGGTGCGGCGCCCCCCGGTCGCAGGGGTTCGTCGGGGCCGGCGCGGTGGGCGAGGATGAGCAGCCCGGAGAGCGCGAAGGCGAAGCCGAGCAGGACGGTCTCGCCGTCGTGGAGGTAGAAGGGGGTGGCCCAGCGGGCGTCCTGGTGCGTGATCGCCAGCAGCACCCATCCGAGGCCGCAGAGCAGTGTCAGGCCGCAGGCCCAGGCCGCCGGGGCCAGGCCGGCCCGCCGGGGGGCGGTCGGGGCCGGCGGCGCCGGGGGGCGGCCGGGGGTGACAGCCGGTTTGCTCATGTGTGGGCCTCCTCCCCCGCATCCTCGGCGTCCTGCCGTCCCGGGGGCCCGGGCCGGGAGTCCGGTCCCTGCCCCGGATCCGGGTTCGGGGCTGCTTTCGGGGCCGGTTTCGGTTTCGGGCCCGGTTTCGGGCCCGGATCCGGGTTCGGTTCGCGTGTCCGGACCTACTCGGCACCGGGTACGGATCCGCGGAGCCGGGCCCGGCCGACCCCGGGCCCGGACCGACCCCGGGCCCGGACCGGTCGGGCGTCGGCGCCGGCCGGTGCGCGGGGCCGCGCGGATCAGCCGTCGCCGAGGCCCATGTCGCGGGCCCGGGCCACCGCCTCGGCGCGGGTCGCGACGTGCAGCTTCTCGAAGATGTGGGTGACGTGGTTGCGCACGGTCTTCTCCGCGACCACCAGCTCGCGCGCGATCCGCCGGTTGTCCAGCCCCCGGGCCACCAGGTCGAGGACCTCGGCCTCACGGGCGGTGAGTGCCGGGAAGAGCTGGCCGGCCTCCCGCACCCGGGCGCCGGCGAGGAGCGTGGTGATCCGTTCGGCGACGTCGGCGCCGAACACGGCGCCGCCGGCCGCGACGGTCCGCACCGCGTGCAGCACCTCCTCCCGGCCCGCGCCCTTGACCAGGTAGCCGCGCGCGCCCGCCTGGAGTGCGGCGAGCAGGCTGCCGTCGTCGTCCGCCATGGTGAGCATCAGGACCGGCGGGGCCGGTTGTTCGGCGGACAGCCGGCGGGTGGCCTCCAGCCCGGAGCCGTCCGGCAGGGACAGGTCCATCACGACGAGGTCCGGGCGGTGCCGCGCGACGGCGTCCGGCACGTCGGCCACGCGTTCGGCCTCGCCCACCACGGCGATGCCCTCGGCGCTCTCCAGGGCGGCTTTGAGCCCCTCCCGGAACAGCGGGTGGTCGTCGACGATCAGGACCCTGACCGGCGGGGTGTCCGGTTCCCCGCCCGGGGCGCGGTCCGGGCGGCGGCCCCGGGCCTGGTCCGGGTGCGGGGGCTCTGCGGAGGGGTGCTCTTCGTCCACCCGGCCGACACTACCAGCGATAGGAGAGTGACTTTCCGTGACATGCGCGGGTCGCTGCCCGTCCGTCCGGCCGGCTCGTGCCGTGGACGGGGCCGGAGGGCGGGGCCGGAGGACGGCGCCGGAGGACAGCGCGCGAGCCGTCCCCGGTGGCCGACGGGCGCCACGGGGCGACGCGGGGCAGCGCGGGGCAGCACGGTCGCACCGCGTGGGCACCGAGTGGGCAGCGCGGGGGCAGCGCTCCGGGCGCCTCCGGGGAGAACGAGACCGCTGCCCCATGCGCCCGGGACGGCGGGCGGCCGAGACTGGTCCCAGCGCCCGGCCCGGCGACCGGCCGCCGGTGGACCCATCCCCAGTCCGTTCCTAGGCGGTGCCATGACCACGGTGATCTCCCCTCGGCGCCGGTCCGGTCGGTCCCGGTCAAGGGCCCGCGGGCCCGCCCGGGCCGCCCCGCGCCGGACGCCCGCACAGCGCCGGCTCACCGGCGCCGCCGTCCTCACGGCGCTCTGCCTGGCGGTCGCCACGGTCTGGGTCTGCTACGTGCTGGTCCACCTCGGCGACCCCGGGGTGGACCGCCCCCGGGACCAACTCGCCATCCTGCTCTACGCGCTACCGACCGCCGGCGCCGGGATGCTGCTGCACGCGCACCGGCCGGGAAGTCCGCTCGGCTGGGTGATGCTCGTCTACGCGCTGACGTCGATGCTGCCGAGCGCGGTGGCCGCGCCGGTGTGGGTGGAGGTCTCCGATCCCGGGATCGTGGGCGCGGCGGCGGTCGTGCGCGGGGTGTGCGACACGATCAGCCAGACGCTGTTCTACGTCCTGCCGCTCTGGCTGCCGGCCGGACGGCTCACCACCCGGCGCTGGTGGTTCTACATCGGGGCCGTCGCACTCTGGGTGGTCCCCGACGGGATGTCCTTCCTGGACCGGCCGACCGTCTTCGGCCACCCCAACCCGCTCGCCGGCAGCGTGCCCGCGAACTTCTTCGGCTCCGTCGCGGACCGTCTGGACAGCCTCTACGACCCGGTCAACTACCTGCTGATCGGCATCGCGGCGGCCGTCCTGCTCGCGCGGCTCGTCCGGCCGGCGACCGGGCGGGGCGGCGGGGACGCGGCGGCGCTGCCACGGCACCGCGCGCACGTGGCGGGGATGCTGGGCGCGTACCTGCTCTGGGCGGGCATGCAGGACTACTACACCCGCCGCTTCCAGTACGAGTACTGGCTGAGCTACTCGCTGTTCACCGCGGCGGGCGCGGTCTGGGCCGTCGCGGTCGCCTACCTGGTGGTCCGCGACGGCGGGTGGCGGCTGGACCGGGCGGCCCGGTCGGTGCTCACCGGGCTGCTGCTCGCCACCGGGCTCACGCTGCTGTTCGTGCTCTGCGCGGCCGTGCTCTCCCAGTGGCTGGTGCCGGGCCGGGGCGCGGCGGCGCTGGTGCTGATCGCCCTGGTCTACGGGCTGGGCGCCGGACTGCCGCGGGCCACCCGCCGGGCCGTCGGCCTGGTCGACCGGCTCTACTACGGTGAACGCGCCCAGCCCTACCAGGTGTTGCGCGCGCTGGCCGGCCAGGTCCGGCAGGTGGTCGAGCCCGGTCGGCTGCCGGCCGCGCTGTGCACGGCCGTCGCGGAGGAGTTGCGGCTGCCGGGTGTCGCGCTGACCGTCGCCACGCGGGCCGGGAGCCGTCCGCTGGCCTCCGTCGGCCGGCTGGACGGGAACTGCCAGGGCTTCGAGCTGGTGCACCACGGCGTGGTGATCGGCGAGTTGACGGTCGGCCTGCGGGCGGGCGAGGAGCAGTTGGACCCGAGCGACGTCGACATCCTGCGCTCGCTGGCCGATCAGGCGTCGCCGGCCGTCGCCTCGCTGCGGCTGTTGGAGGACCTGCAGGCGAGCCGGGAGCAGATCGTCGCGGCGCGCGAGGAGGAGCGGCGCTGTCTGCGCCGGGACATCCACGACGGGCTCGGGCCCGCGCTGGCCGGGCTGCGGTTGCGGGTGGACAACGCGGCGGCGGCGTCGGCGGCGGCACCGATGGCGGGGACGGGGGCAGGGACAGGGGCGGGGACCGGGACAGGGACCGGCGGTTCGGGCGGGTGCGGGTCGGCGGCCGGCAGGCTCACGGAGACGCTGGAGGGGATCTCGGAGGAGCTGGCGATGGCGATCAAGGAGGTCCGGCGGATCACCGACCGGCTCGGGCCCGCCCAGCTGGGCGAGTTCGGCCTGGCCCGGGCGGTGCAGCAGCTGGCCGCCACGTTCAGCGGCGACGGGCTCGCCGTCACCGCCGTGCTGGAGCCCGAGCCGCTGCCCGAACTGCCCGCCGCCGTCGAGGTGGCCGCGTACCGGATCACCGCCGAGGCGCTGAACAACGTGCTGCGCCATGCCCGGGCCCACCGCGCCCGGGTCTCCCTCCTGGTGGACGGCTCGCACCTGACGCTCACCGTCCAGGACGACGGGGTCGGGCTCGGGGCCGGGCTCGGGCTCGGGGAGGCACGGCGGCCGGAGGGGGAGCCGTCCGGCGGGGTCGGCCTGCGGTCGATGGCGGACCGGGCGGCGGAGATCGGCGGCAGCTGCACTGTCGACCGCCTGTCCCGGGACAGCGGGACGCGCGTGCTGGCGGTGCTGCCCCGGTACCCGTCCGGCGGCGGGGAGGCAGCGGCCGACGGCGGGCGGGGCTCCGGCGCGGCTCCCGGCGGGGTGAACGGCTGACGGGGAGCGGTCGGCGGGACGGCGCCCCCACCGTCCCGCGCCGCCTTCCCCGTGCAGCCGCCCCTGTGCGACCGCCCCCGACCGGCCCTTTCCACGCAGCCGCCCCTTCCCCCGACCGAACCCGTCCCCACGCAGCCGCCCCCGGCGCTGGCGGCGCCGGGGGCAGAGGCAGGGGACGGTTTGGTTGGGGGAAGGGGAAGGACGGACAGGTGATCAGCCCTTGCAGTCCTTCTCGCCCGGCTTGCAGCGCCGCGCGGAGTCCGCGACCTCGGCCGCGGTGCCCACCTTGGCCACCGCGCCGACGACGGCGCTCCTGATGACGGCGGTTGCTGCGGCGAAGCCGACGATTACGGACGCGACGCCGAGCGTCTTCGTTGCCGTGTTCGTTGCCATGGATACTGCTCCAGATTCTTCGCTTCCGAGTGGTCGAGCCGATCGGCCGCTCTTCCTCCACTCTGGGCGCCCGTGCGCCCCGGGCGCATGGGCCCGCCGTCCCGTTCCGGTCCCAGGAGCGGGCCCGGCAGCCGAGACGGCGGCCATCGGCGCAGGTCAGGGCAGCATCAGAACCGGCTTCACCACCTCTCCCGCCTCCGCGGCCGCGGCCGCCTCCTCGATCGCCGCGAACGGGAAGGCGCGCACCAGGCGGTCCACCGGCAGCCGTCCCGCGCGGAACAGCCCGATCAGGGCCGGCAGGAACCGCCCGGGCACGCTCGCCCCCTGGTTGATGCCGACGATCCGGGGCGCCCGGGCCAGCAGCGCGGGGACGTCCAGCCCCACCTCGCTGCCGGCCGGCGGCGCGCCGACCACCCCGCACGTCCCGCCGACGGCCAGCGCGTCCACGGCCTGCCGGAGGGCGCGGACGCTGCCGCTGGTCTCCAGCGCGTGCTCGGCGCCGCGGCCGCCGGTGAGCGCGAGGACGGCCGCCGCCGGGTCCTCGCTGCCCGCGTCGACGACGTCGGTCGCACCGAGTTCCCGGGCCAGCGCGAGCCGGGCCGGGCGGAGGTCGACCGCGACGATCCTCGCCGCCGGGGTCAGCCGGGCGGCGAGGACGGCGGCCAGGCCGACCGCGCCCGCGCCGAACACGGCCACGGTGTCTCCCGGCCGGGGCCGCAGCACGTTGAACACCGCACCCGCGCCGGTCTGCACGCCGCAGCCGAACGGGGCCAGCAGTTCGAACGGCAGGGCCGGTCCCGGGACGGGCACGGCGTTGCGCTCGTCGGCCAGCGCGTGCGTCGCGAAGGAGGACTGGCCGAAGAAGTGGCCGTGCAGCACGGCCTCGCGGTGGCGGCCGGTGCCGCGCAGCGTCGCGCTGCCGTCCAGCCGGTGTCCGCCGAAGAGGTTGAGCGCCGCCCAGTGCTCGCAGCGCACCGGGCGGCCGCCCAGGCAGGGCGGGCAGGCACCGCAGGAGTCGAAGGTCAGGACCACGGTGTCGCCGGGCCGCACCCTGGTGACGGCGGCGCCGACCGCCACCACCGTGCCCGCGCCCTCGTGGCCGAGGACGGCGGGCAGCGGGGCGGGGGTCCGGCCGGCCCGGACGCTGAGGTCGGTGTGGCAGATCCCGACGGCGCGGACCCGGACCAGCACCTCGTCGGGGCGCGGGTCGTCCAGCAGGACGGTCTCGGGTTCGAACGGGCCGCCGCGCTCGCGCACCACTGCGGCGGTCGCCTCAACCACCGTCGCTCCCGGGCTCGCCGGCGGACTCCCACGGGCCCTCGGGGCTGAACAGCCGGTGGGGCGTGGCGCGTTCGTAGGGCATGCCGGGCGGCATCGCGAGGACTTCCAGCTGGAGGCCCCAGGGGGTGCGGAAGTACACCCAGCGGTCGCCGTCGATCGGGCCGCCGTCGGTGACGGTCTGCGGCTCTCCGAGGACTTCGACGCCGGGCTGTGCCCGCAGGTGGGCGACGGCGCGGTCGACGTCGTCGACGGCGATCGCCAGGTGGTGCCCGCCCCAGTCGCTGTTGGCGGGCTGCTCGCGCCGCTGGCCCGGCGCGGTGTACTGGAACAGTTCCAGGTTGCCGACGGGGCCGAGGCGCAGCATCGCGATGTGTGCCACCGCGTCGCGGTGGACGCCGAGTTGGCGGGTCATCCAGTCGGGGTCGCCGGGCGGTGCGGCGACCGGGCCGACGCGGTAGAGCAGCCGGGCACCGAGCACACCGGTGAAGAACGCCACCGCCTGGTCGAGGTCGGGGACGGTGTAGGCGACGTGGTGGACGGCGCGGGCGCCGGGGATCGCGGTCATGGCGCGCTCCTCTCCGAAGCAGGTGTCCCGGGCGGGCGGTGGGCACCGCCGGGCCGCTCGTGCGCGGCGTCGCGCTGGTTGGCCACGGCGCTCATCAGGCTGAGTCCGCCGTCGACGGTGAGGGAGATGCCGGTGGTGTAGGCGGCGTCCGGCCCGGTCAGGTGGACGATGGCCGCGGCGACCTCGGTGGCCCGGCCCGGGCGGCCCACCGGGATGGCCGGGCGGGCGAGCCGGCCGGCGCCGACGGACCCGGTGCCGGCCCGGGAACCCGTGCCGCCCCAGGAGCCGCTGCCGTCCTCGGGCCCGGCGCTTCTCGCGGGGCCGGTGCGGTGGGCGCCGCCGGCGGTGTCGTGCTCGTCGGCGGTGTCGTGCTCGTCGGTGACGCCGTTCATCCGGGTGGCGGTCTCGCCGGGGCTGACGGCGTTGACGGTGATCCCGTAGGGGGCCAGTTCCAGGGCGAGCACCTTGGTCAGCTCGCCCAGCCCGCCCTTGGCCGCGCAGTAGGCGGCGCCGCCGACGATCGGGGTGAACTCGTGGACGGAGGTGACGTTGACGATCCGCCCGCCGCGCCCCTGCCGGACCATCCGGCGGGCGGCCGCCTGGGCGCAGGCGAACGGTCCGCTGAGGTCCACCGTGAGGATCCGCTGCCAGTCGTCGAGCGTCTCCTCCAGGATGGGCGAACGGCGGTTGACCCCGGCGCAGTTGACCAGGATGTCGAGCCCGCCGAGGTGTTCGGCGGCGCCGTGCACGGCCCGCGCCGCGGCGGCCGGGTTGGCCAGGTCCAGCGGCAGCAGCATGGTCGTGCCGCCCGCCAGGGCCGCGGTCCGGCGGGCGGCGGCGCGGTCGGTCCGGTAGCCGATGGCCACGGCGTGCCCGGCCCGGGCCAGCGCGACGGCGGTGGCCCGGCCGATGCCGGAGCTGGCGCCGGTGACGATCGCCACCGAGGGCGGAGCGGCACGTTCCCCGTGCCACTCGTGGTTCGGGCGGAGTCCGGTGTCCATCAGGCCACCTCCGGTACGTCGGACGGACGGATCAGGTAGCCGGCGCCGGCCAGGCTCGACGCGCCCAGGTAGCCGTACAGGGTGGTGGTCGGGCCTGCCGGACCGGGCCGGAAGCCGTGCCACTCGCCCGCCGGCACGAACACCAGGTCGCCGGCCCGGAGCGGGACTTCGGCGGTCTCGGTGAGATGGGCGCCGCCACCGGAGAGGACCAGGAAGAACTCGTCGGCGTTCGGGTGCCGGTGCAGGCCGTGGCCGCCGCCGACCGCGAAGGACGAGGCCGCGACGGTGAGCCGGCGGGCGCCGACCGTGTCGGCGGTGGCCAGCCAGCGCACCTCCATCCCGGCCGAACCGGCGATCCCGCCGGCGGCGCCGGGGCCGTCCGGGTTCCGGCCCGGACCGTCGGCCCGGCGCGCCGTGGGGACGGTCCGCGCGGCGGGCCTCGGCTGGCCGAGCGGGACGGGGTACGGGAGCGGCGCGGGCCGGCTGCCGGGCACCGACACCGGCCGGACGGTCAGGACGGCGGCGGGCGCCCCGGGCAGTGCCGTGAGGCCGCAGGAGCTGCCGGGCGGATGGTAGAGGCCCTCGCCGGGGCCGAGCACGCGCCCGGCCGCGCGGATCCGGCCGGAGAGCACCACCGTCGCCGATTCGGCCACCCGGGAGGGGTGTTGCTCGACGCGGACACCGGGTGGCAGGGTCTCGACGGTCAGCCCGCCACGTGCCGACGGCAGGTGGTACGGGTCGACCAGTCGGCGGAACGCGGGGGCCGTACGGGGCACGGCGGCGGGTACGAGGATCACGCGAGGTCTCCTTGGGTGACGGGAGTCGTGGCGGCGGGGCCGGAGGGGCCCGTGGGGGTGTCGGGGGTGTCGGGACCGGCTGGGGTGTCGGGACCGGCTGGGGTGTACGGGCCCGCCGGGGCGTACGGGCCCGCCGGGGCGTACGGGTCGGCCGGGGTGCGCCGGTCCGCCCGGGCGGACCGCGACTCGGGGGCGGCCGGGCGGGGGACGAACGGCGCCGGACCGGCGGCGCCGAAGTCGAGCAGGATCTTGGGCGGGCCGCTGCGCCCCTCGGCGAGCATCCGGAACGCATCCGGCCCGGCGGCCGGCGGCAGGACCGCCGCGATCAGGGGTTCCGCCACCAGCACGCCGTCACGGAACAGCCGGAGCGTCCGGTCGTAGTGGTCCAGGCCGTGCCGGACTCCGATCACCTCCAGCCCGCGCAGGGCGAGTTGGCCCGGAGTGAAGTCCGGGTACGGCCGTCCTGCCACGCCGATCACCGCGAGCCGCCCGCCCGGTTCGAGCAGGGACAGGCCGAGCCCGAACGCCTCGACCGCCCCGGAGGCCTCGACCGCGAGCGAGTAGCGGGCACCGACGGCGCTCGCCTGCTCGGGAGTGAGGGCGCGGCGGGCGCCGCAGCGTAGCGCGAGTTCGCGTCCGGCCGGGTCGATACCGACCGCGTCCACCGACTCGCCCAGACGGGCGGCGAGTTGGACGGCCAGCAAGCCGATCGTTCCGGTGCCGAGTACGATCACCCGGTCACCGAGCCGGCAGCGCGAACGCTCCAGGCCGGCCACCACGGTGACCGCGGGTTCGGTCAACACGGCTGCCCGGTCCGACACTTCGCGGGGGACTCGGGAGAGCGAGCGTTCGGGCAGCACCACGTACCGGGCCGCGGCGCCCTGGCGCCCGTAGAGGCCGACCTCGGTGAGGCGTTCGCAGAGCGGGCGGCGGCCGCGCCGGCACATCCGGCAGAGGCCGCAGTGCACCATGGTGTGGCCGACCACTCGGTCGCCGGGCGCGAACCCGGTGACGCCGCCGCCCACTTCGGCGACCGTTCCGCACCACTCGTGCCCCGGGACGAGCGGGTAGCCGGCCCGCCCGTCCCTCAGGTAGGCAGCGGTGCCGTGGAACAGTTCCAGGTCCGTGCCGCAGAGCCCGACCAGGGAGGTGCGCACGGTGACCTCGTCCGGCCCGGGCGCCGCCGGTCGGGGCACCCGGACGAGGGCGACCCGGTGCGGCGCCTCGAACCGCAGGGCGGTCATGGTGCCGGTCGACGCCGCAGCCGGTGCCCGAGCCGGCACCGGTACCGACTCGGGCACCGGCTCGGGCACCGGCACGGGCTCGGTGGGGCGGCCGGTCACGGGCGGGTCCGTCGTTCGGCGCGCCGCCGGGCCAGGGACTCCCTGGTCGCGGTGGTGCGGCGGGCGGCGGCGAGGCTGAGGCAGAGCACCTCGGTGCCGACCGGGCCGGCCTCCAGCCGGAGTGAACGGCCCCGGGTCGCCAGCAGCAGATCGCCGTCGACGGCCAGGTGGTCCGGCTCGTCGGCGGTCTGGCCGATGAGCAGGGAGCCGCGCAGCACGTAGAGGACGGTCTCCGTCCCCGGCTCCCCCTCCAGCGTGTGGTGGGCGCCGGGGCTGAGGCGCAGGTGGTCGAAGGATTCGCAGGCGCTGACCAGCATGGAGCGGCGCGCCAGGCAGCGCAGTCGGACGCGCTCGCCGTTCGGACCGAGGATGACGGCGGCCGAGGCCGTCGCGGTGGTGACGATCACCGGGGCTCGCCTCCCTTCGGGCTCGGGGGGTTCTCGGGGTGGTCCGGTTCGCCCGGGCGGGCCGGGCTGCCGGGGCGGTCGCCGCGTTCCCGGGACTCGCGGGTCTCCGGGTGGGTCGGGTGGGCCGGGCGCTCCGTGCTGGGGCGCTCCGTGCCGGGGCGCTCCGTGCCGGGGCGCTCGGCGGCCGGGTGGGCGGTGGCACCGCCCGGGTGGCCGGCGACGGCGAGGATGGCGTGGAAGTACTCCAGGCCGGCCGTGCCCGCGGTGAGCACGGTGCACGCCCCGAGCGGCAGCGTCAGGGCGGTGCCCTCGACCAGCGGGATCCCTGCGTCGGGAACCGTCGACGCCTCGGACCCGGGGGCGGTGGCGGTGCCCGAACCGGCGGTGATGTAGAGGGCGCGCTCGACGCCCTCGGCGGCGACCTCGGCGCTGCGGCCCGGGTCGAGCCACTGCAGACCGACGGCGCGGAGCGGTCCGGTCAGCACCCGGCTGGGGTCGACCGCGCCGCGTCGGCGGAGGTCGGTGATGACGGTGCCCGTCATGACGGGGACTCCTTCTGCTGTCCGGCGGTCCGTGGCCGGGCCGCTTCTGACCTCCACGATGTGGCGCCCGCCGTCCCGGTCGCACGGGAGCCCGGTCCCGTCCTGCTCCCTCCCGGGGCCGGGCCCGCGGACGGCGCCCGTCCCGGGGTCCCGGGGGTTGCGGGACCGGGGCGGGCCCGGCACGGCAGGGGCCCGGCACCCCGCCCCGGCCCGGTGCCGGGGCCGGGTGCCGGGGCCGGGTGCCGGGGCCGGGTGCCGGGGCCGGTGCCGGGGCCGTGCGGCCGCTCAACCGGAGACGCACAGCGCCTCCGGGACGGGCAGCGCGTCGAGCGCGTCCCCGGCGGGCAGTACTTCCGGTACGGCGGCCCGGCTGTGCGGGAGGGCGGCCGAGCCGCCCAGGCTCTCCGCCGCGGCCCTCAGCACGGCACCGCCCACGGTGCTGAGCAGCCGTCCGTCGGCGCAGTGCGGCTGACCGAGACCGGCGAGCAGCAGCAGACCGGGGTCACCGGCATCGGCGACGGCGGCGACGAGGCGGTCCGGGTCCACACCGGCGGGCAGGGCGGTCGGCGAGCCGTTCCGGGCCAGCAGTTCGCAGTGGGCCCAGGTGGCCGCACCGTCCAACAGTCCGAGCTGGAAGGCGATTCGGGCGGCGAGCAGCAGACCCAGGGCGTCGGCATCGCCGGGTGCGAGCGCCGGGCCGGTGACGGCCCGCAGGGCACGGCCGAGGCTCCGGCCGTAGCCGAGCGCGAGGGCCGGGCCGGTCTCGTACGGGTCGAAGCAGACCAGGGCGGCGCGGGCGTCCGCACAGAGCGCGACCAGCGCGGTGACGGCCTGCTCGCCGTACCGGGCCCCGGGGTCGAGGGCATCGGCCAGCAGCCCGTACTGGGCCGGGCAGACGGCGAGGACGTGGCGGATGACAGCGACCAGCCCGGCTCGGGTCTCCGGGACCGGGCGGGCGGCGAGCAGGTCCGCGCGGACCCAGACCAGGGCGGGCGCGGTGCGGGCGGCGTTCGCACCACCGGGGCCCGCCGGGCCCGGGCGGGGCACCGTGAGTGCCGGCCCGCAGGCGGTGGCGAGGTCGGTCGGTACCCGGACGTCGGCCGCGGCGCTGCAGGCGCGCTCACCGCCGACGGCGATGAGCACCGTCCGGCCGGTCTCGGCGGAGCCGCCCGGGAGCGGGCCGTCCCGTAGGTCGTGGACCGTGCAGGGGGCCTGGGCGGCGGCAAGACTGCGCACCCGGGCCAGGTGGTCGGCGGATGCCGTGCCGTCCGTCACGAGGACGAAGCGGTCGGCGGCGAACCCGGCGAGCCGTTCGCCGAGTTCGGCCCAGGACGGCTCGCCGCTGCGGACCGCCAGGACGATGCTCGCGGCACCGGCCTGGATCCGCCGGTCGAGCCGGACGCTGCGACGCATGGTGGGCCTCCTCCCGATCGGGCTCATGGACCCACCGTGCGGCGCCCGCGGCCCCGGGCGCCTGAGCCGTCGGGCCTGTTCACGCCCCGACCGGGTCCGGGCCGTGTCCCGACCGGGGCCCGGGCCCGTCCTGGCACCCCGGGAGGGAAGCGCCGGGAGGAATTCGGCGGCGACGGTGGCCGGCGCCTGACGGCTGACGGCTGACGGCTGACGGGTGACGGTTGGCAGAATCTGAGATCTGTCAGTTGTCAGCACTCGTCGGCGCGGGCCCGGCGACCTCCGGCCGCCGCTCCGGCAGCGCGCCGCTGACTCGCGCCGGCAGAACGGTGAGGCAGAGCAGCTCCGCACCGAGCGGCCCGCCGTGCAGGTGCACGGATTCCCCGCGCGGAGCGAGGACGAGGGCGCCGCGGTCGAGCAGGCGCAGCGGCTGCTCGGGGCAGTCGATCAGTGCCACCGGGCCGCGCAGCACGTACCAGGCGGCCTCGGTGCCCTCGCGTCCGGCGAGGTCGTAGCAGACGCCGGGGCCGAGCTGAACGTGTTCGAACGCCTCGCACTCGCTGTGCAGCATGCCCCGCCGGGCGAGGCAGCGGGTGCGGATCCGCTGGACACCCGGGCCCAGCAGCAGCCGGGGCCCGCCGACGCCGGTGACGATCATCGCCGCTCACCGCCCGGAAGCACCAACTCCGCGTGCACGTAGGCCAGTCCGGACGGCCCGGCGGCGAGACCGGCCGCCGTGCCGTGCGGCAGGGTGACCGCGGTCCCGGGGCGCAGCGGCACCCGGACGCCCCCGACGCTCGTCCGACCGCCCCCACCGGTGACGAACAGCGTGTGCTCCACGCCGTCCGCCACGAGGTCGGTCCGCCGGCCGGGCGCCAGTTCGGTGTGGTGCAGCAGGCGTAGCGGCCCGCCGATCACCGCGGACGGGTCCAGCGGGCCGGCCCGCCGCAGGTCGGTGATCACCGTGCTGCCGACCCGCCCGCCACCGCGGTCCCACCCGGGCTCCCCCGCCCCGTCCACCGCCCCTTCCGCCAGCTCCTCCACCGGCTCCTCCGGCGGCGGTCCGGCCGGCAGTTCGATCACCAGCCACTCCAGTGGCCCGGCGCCCGTGTTGCGCAGCCCGTGCCGGGTGCCGACCGCCGTCAGTACGGCGTCACCGGCCCGGACCGGGTACGGCCGGCCGTCGAGGGTCACCTCTCCCTCCCCCGTCAGCAGCACGTACACCTCGCGGGTCCGGGTGTGCAGGTGCTCGCCGCTGACCCCGCCGGCCGGAACGCACGCCCACTCCACGGCCTCCCAGGCCCCGGTGAGCCCCACACGGCGGGCCAGGCAGGCCCACTGGGTCACCCCGGCCGCGCCGTGCACCCCGTGGACGGCGGCCGCTGCGCCGGTGTCCGCGACCACGACCGCGCTACGCACGGGTCCCACTCCCCTCCCACAGCTGCGCCGCCGCCCCCGGCCGCGAGCGTTCCGCCGTCGACCAGGCGCGCAACCGGCCTGCCGCCTCGGCGAGTTCGCGGGCGTCCAGGTCGTCGACGAAGACTCCCGAGCCGATCCCGGACGGCAGTGGCAGCCGCTGCCGCCCGTCGCGGTGCCGGACGGTGTCGGCGAGCGCCTCGCCGAGCGTGAGCGGCTCGACCAGCGGGTGCCAGACGGGCAGTTCGAGCCGCCGCATGAGCCGCAGGATCCGTTCGCCCTGGGCGGCGTCGAGCAGCCCGCGCCGCTGGGCGACCACGGTGGTGAGCGCCATGTCGACGCAGACCGCCTCGCCGTGCAGCAGTTCGGGCAGGGCGCGCATCTCCACGGTCGGGCTGAACGAGTGGCCGTAGTCCATGAGGCGTTCCAGGCGGTGCTCCCAGAGGTTGGGCTGGAGTTCCTGCAGCATGCCGTGCACGGCGCGGCCGAGCACCGCGGCGGCGACGCGCGGGCCCTGGAACCGTTCGTCGAGGAGGGCCCGGCCGTAGCGGTCGAGGAGTTCGAAGAGGTCGCGGTCCTTGATCAGCGCGACCTTGAGGATCTCGGCGAGCCCGTTGCCGAGGTGCCGCCGGTCCAGGGTGGCCAGGAAGGCCGGGTCGAGCAGGGTGTCGACGGCTGGGTGGTAGGTGCCGAGCCGGTTCTTGTGCCGGCCGTGGTTGACACCGGTCTTGGCGCCGACGCCGGCGTCGACCAGACCGATCAGTGTGGTCGGCACCCGGACGAACGGGGTGGACCGGCGGTACAGGCTGCAGGCGAGGCCGACGACGTCCGTCAGTACGCCGCCGCCGATGGCGATGACGGGTTCGCCGCGCCGTGAGATGCCGAACGCGTCCATCCGGTCGGCGACCTGGAACACCGAATCCATGGTCTTCACCTGCTCGTGGGCGAGCAGGACCAGCGCCTCGTACTCGACGCCCTGGGCGGTCAGGTAGCGGTGGAGCCGGTGACCGTGCAGCTCGTGCACCCGGGCGTCGACCACCACGAGCCGTCGCCCGGGCGGTCCGCCGGCCCGGGCGAGCGCCGGATTGCGCGGGTCCAGCACGCCGGGGGTGAAGCGGACCCGGTAGCTGACGGGAAGCGCGGTGGCGACCGTCCAGCCCGCGGCCGGGGCGCCGCTCGCCGGGTCACCGGTGGCGTGCAGCCCGGGGGCCGACCTGCCCGCGCCGTGCCGGCCCGCGGCGTCGGGGGCCACCGGCTCGGGGTCCGCGGGCCCGGGGCCGGGGCCGTGGCCGGCCGTGTCAGGAGCGCCGGGTTCGGGGCCGGCAGCGTCGGGACCGGCGGCGTGCCGGCCGGCGGCGTGCGGTCCCGGCACGACCGGCGCGACAGGCGCGACCGGAAGGTCGGCGTGGACGCCTCGGGCGGTGCGGGCGGCCTCGGCGGCATGGTGCTGGGGATGGGGGATGGACACAGGGGGCTCCTTCGCGCGATCCGGCGGGTCGGGTGGTACGGCCGGACGCAGGACGGGCGGCCGTACCGGTCTCCACGCTGTCCTGCCCGCCGTCCCGGTCACACGGGCGACCGGGCCCATCCGTGTCCCGGCCCCACCCGGGACCACCCCGCCACCCCGCTCCCCCGGCCCCCATCACGCCGCCGCCCCGCCACCCCGGCGACGTACGGTGGAAGCCGGAGGCCGCACCATGCACGTCACCGGAACCCACTTCCCCGACCGCACCGACGCGGGCCGCCGGCTGGCCGCACTCCTGGGCCATCTGCGCGGACCCGGCACCGTGGTGGTCGCCCTGCCGCGCGGCGGGGTCCCGGTGGCCGCCGAGGTGGCGGCCACCCTCGGCGCCCCGCTCGACATCTGCGTGATCCGCAAGCTCGGTGTCCCGTACCAGCCGGAGCTCGGCATGGGGGCGATCGGCGAGGACGGGGTGCGGGTGCTCAACGACCAGGTGCTGCGCCTGGCCGGCGTCACCCCCGGCCAACTGGCCGACGTGGAGGCCCGGGAGCGCACCGAGCTGGAGCGCCGGGCCCGCCGCTACCGGGGCGGACGGCCGGCCGCGGACCTGCGGGGGCGGACGGTGGTCGTGGTCGACGACGGCATCGCCACCGGTTCGACCGCGCGGGCCGCCTGTCTGATCGTCCGGGCGCGCGGCGCGGCCCGGGTGGTGCTGGCCGTCCCGGTGGCCCCCGAGGACTGGACGGACCGGCTGGACGACGTCGCCGACGAGTTGGTCTGCGTGGGCACGCCGTCGCCGTTCTTCGCGATCGGTGAGTTCTACACCGACTTCAGCCAGACCGAGGACGCCGAGGTCCTCCGCCACCTCGCCGAGGCCACCCACTCGGGCCGCACAGGCCGCGCAGCCGTCGGCCCCGACCGCGACCTGACCGTCCCGGCCGGCGGCGTCCGACTGTCCGGCCGGCTGACCGTGCCCTCCGGGGCGCGCGGTCTCGTGGTGTTCGCGCACGGCAGCGGCAGCAGTCGGCACAGCCCGCGCAACCGGCACGTGGCCGCGTTCCTCAACCGGTCCGGGCTGGCGACCTTCCTCTTCGACCTGCTCACCGAGGACGAGGAAGCGGACCGGCGGAACGTCTTCGACGTCGATCTGCTCGGCACCCGGCTGACCGACGTCGCCCGCCGCCTCCCCGCAGACCTCTCCGCAGACCTCCTCGCCGACCTGCCCTCCGATCTGCCGACCGACCTGCCCGCAGACCTCCCCTCCCGGGACGGCGTCGAGGGCGGGGCGGTCCCGCTCGGCCTGTTCGGTGCCAGCACCGGCGCCGCCGCCGCGCTGTGGACCGCCGCCCGGCTCGGCGACGACGTGCGCGCGGTGGTCTCCCGGGGCGGGCGGCCGGACCTCGCCGGCGCCGGGCAGCTGGCCCGCGTCACCGCGCCGACCCTGCTGATCGTCGGCGCCCGGGACGGCCAGGTGATCGACCTCAACCGACGGGCGCGCGAGCAGCTGCGCTGCGAGAGTGAGCTCGCGGTGGTGCCGCACGCCGGTCACCTCTTCGAGGAGCCGGGCACCCTGGACCGGGTCGCCGAACTGGCCCGTGACTGGTTCCTCGACCACCTGGCGCCGCCCTGACGGCCCCGGAGGCGGCGGCCGGGGCAGCTGCCGCACCGGCCCGGACCCACCCCCGAAGCAGCCCCTGACCAGGCCTTCACCGGTCGCTCCGCCGGGCCCGGACCGGCGCTCCGGGCCGGCGCACCGGCCGGAGCGCGCGTTACGCAGAACTCGTGAAACCCTCCCGGTCCACCGAGCATTCTGCACAGCCGGGCCAGGGATTTCCTGATCACCTTGTACACATTGAACAGTGGAAATCCGACCTGTTGCCCAACCACCCCGACTGGAGCAAGCTCTCCGCTCAGCCGCACCCGCACCCACCCTTCGCGGCGCGGCCGCCTCAAGCGGATGCCTCAATGCCGAGGCCTCAATGTGGAGGAACGACCGATGACCCCGCAGTCCCACGCCCTTGAGCTCACCCCCGAGGAACGCGAGGCCGGTCTCGACGCCGATCAGCTGCGCCGCCTCGTCGGCCTCGTCGAGCACGACCCCGCGACCGACCCCTTCCCGGTCACCGCGCAGGACGCCGTCGTGTTCGTCGTGGGCAACGCCACCCAGACGGCCCAGTTCTACCAGGTCGTCTTCGGCATGGAGCTGGTCGCCTACTCCGGCCCGGAGACGGGCGTCCGCGACCGCAAGGCCTACGTGCTGCGCTCCGGTTCCTGCCGGTTCGTGATCACGGGCGGCGTCGCCCCGGACAGCCCGCTGCTGGACCACCACCGCCGGCACGGCGACGGCGTCGTCGACCTGGCGCTGGAGGTGCCGGACGTCGACAAGTGCATCGCGCACGCCCGCGCCCAGGGCGCGACCGTCCTGGAGGAGCCGAACGACGAGTCGGACGAGAACGGCACCGTGCGCCGCGCCGCGATCGCCACCTACGGCGAGACCCGGCACACCCTGATCGACCGGTCCCGCTACCACGGCCCGTACCTGCCGGGCTTCGTCGTCGCCGAGAGCAAGGTGAAGCACCCCGAGGGCTCGCCGCGGCGGCTGTTCCAGGCGCTGGACCACGCGGTCGGCAACGTCGAGCTCGGCCGGATGAACGAGTGGGTCACGTTCTACAACAAGGTCCTGGGCTTCGTGAACATGGCCGAGTTCGTCGGCGACGACATCGCCACCGACTACTCCGCGCTGATGTCCAAGGTCGTCGCCAGCGGCAACCACCGGGTGAAGTTCCCGCTCAACGAGCCGGCGATCGCCAAGAAGAAGTCGCAGATCGACGAGTACCTGGAGTTCTACACCGGCGCGGGCTGCCAGCACATGGCGCTGGCCACCAACGACATCCTCACCACCGTGGACGTGCTGCGCTCCCGCGGGGTGGAGTTCCTGAACACCCCGGACTCGTACTACGACGACCCGGAGCTGCGCGAGCGGATCGGCAAGGTCCGGGTGCCGATCGAGGAGCTGAAGAAGCGCGGCATCCTGGTCGACCGGGACGAGGACGGCTACCTGCTGCAGATCTTCACCAAGCCGATCGGCGACCGTCCGACCGTCTTCTACGAGTTCATCGAGCGGCATGGTTCGCTGGGCTTCGGGAAGGGCAACTTCAAGGCGCTCTTCGAGGCCATCGAGCGCGAGCAGGACCGCCGCGGCAACCTCTGAGGCGGCCGCCCCGGCCCGGCGTCACCCCGCCGGGCCGGAAACCGCCGGCCGGCGCCACCCCGCCGGCCGGCCATCGCGGAACCGGCTCCGCGGAACCGGTCACCGCTGAGCCGTAGGAAGGTCTGGGAGGAGCAGGACGATGGCGCACTACCGGCAGCTGGGCAGCATCCCGCCCAAGCGGCACACGCAGCACCGCACGCCCGAAGGCGGTCTGTACTACGAGGAGTTGATGGGTGAGGAGGGGTTCTCCTCGGACTCCTCGCTGCTCTACCACCGGGGCATCCCCTCGGCCGTCGTGAACGCGGTGCCGTGGGAGCTGCCGGACCAGTCGACGGTGCCCAACCACCCGCTGCTCCCCCGCCACCTCAAGCTGCACGAGCTGTTCGCGGGCCAGGACTGGAAGTCGGCGGACGTCGTGGCCGGGCGCCGGCTGGTGCTCGGCAACGGGGACGTGCGGATCTCGTACGTCGCCGCGGGGGCGCCGAGCGAGCTGTACCGCAACGGGCTCGGCGACGAGTGCGTGTACGTGGAGTCCGGCACCGGCACGCTGGAGTCGGTCTTCGGCACGCTGGAGGTCGGCCAGGGCGACTACGTGATCATCCCCCGGGCGACCACCCACCGCTGGCTGCCGACCGGCGACGAGCCGCTGCGCGCCTACTGCATCGAGGCGAACAGCCACATCACCCCGGTGAAGCGCTTCCTCTCCAAGTACGGCCAGCTGCTGGAGCACGCGCCCTACTGCGAGCGGGACCTGCGCGGCCCGTCCGGCCCGCTGCTGGCCGACACCGCGGCGGACGGCGACGGGGACGTCGACGTGCTGGTCAAGCACCGCGGTCCGAACGGGATCTCGGGCACCCGGTACACCGTGCCGCACCACCCGTTCGACGTGGTCGGCTGGGACGGCTGCCTGTACCCGTACGCGTTCAACATCCGGGACTACGAGCCGATCACCGGGCGGATCCACCAGCCGCCGCCGGCCCACCAGGTGTTCGAGGGCAACGGGTTCGTGATCTGCAACTTCGTGCCCCGCAAGGTCGACTACCACCCGCTGTCGATCCCCGTGCCGTACTACCACTCCAACGTGGACAGCGACGAGGTCATGTTCTACTGCGGCGGCGACTACGCGGCCCGCAAGGGCTCGGGCATCGCCCAGGGCTCGATCTCGCTGCACCCCGGCGGCCACACCCACGGCCCGCAGCCGGGCGCGTACGAGCGGTCCATCGGGGCGGAGTTCTTCGACGAGCTCGCGGTGATGGTGGACACCTTCCGCCCGCTGGAGCTGGGCGAGGGCGGCCGGGCCAGCGAGGACTCCAACTACGCCTGGACCTGGGCCGGTCGGGGGCCGCAGCAGTGAACCGCACCTCGGAGTCCGCCGTCCCCGAACTGTTCCGGGGGCTGTTCGACGACGCGGCGGTGTTCCCGCCGGGGAACCTGCCGGTCGCCGAGGCGGTGCCCGCACACCGCGTGCACCGGACCGCCTGGTACGCCGACGCGGTCGGCCCGTTCCTCTGCGGAGCGGGCCGGCTGGGCGAGCTGGCGGGCGCGGCGAACGGCGCCGCGGACAGCGCCGCGGACGGCGCGGCCGAGGGATCCGTGCCGGTGCTCCGGGTCGGGCTGGTGCTGCCGGGGGGCAGCTCCGAACTCGGCCCGGCGCTCGCCGCCGCCGCACCGTTCGAGGTCGCCGGGGTCGAACTGGCGACCAGGGACGCCCGGGAGGCGGTCGCCGCGCTCGACCTGCTGCTGCCGCCGGCCGTCCCGGCCGCCGTCGAGCTGCCGCGCGAACTGCTGCGCGGCGACGGCCTGGACGAGGTGCTGGACGTGCTGGTCGACAGCCCGTACCGGGCCAAGTTCCGCACCGGCGGCGTGGTGGCCGGCGCCTTCCCGGACGAGGAGGAGCTGGCCGGCTTCCTCACCGGCTGCGCGCAGCGCGGTCTGCCGTACAAGTGCACCGCCGGGCTGCACCACGCCGTCCGGCACACCGATCCGGTGACCGGGTTCGAGCACCACGGCTTCCTGAACGTGCTGCTCGCGGCGGCGGAGACCGACCGGAAGGCCGCCACCGAGGTGCTGGCGGAGCGGTCCGGCGAGGTCCTGGCCGCGTCGGTGCGCGAGTTGACCGACCGTCAGGTTACGGTGATCCGGAACTCGTTCACGGCGTTCGGCACGTGCAGCATCGCCGAGCCGCTGGCCGACCTGGCCGGGCTCGGCCTGGTGTCCGTACCAGGTGCCGCGCCGTCCGTCTCCTCGCAGCCGTCGCCGGCCCCGTAGCCCTCGTCGCCCGCACCGCTCGCACCGCCCACGTCGCCCACGTCGCCCACGTCACCCACGTCGCCCGACTCACCGTCCCAGGAGGACCGTTGACCACCCCCCGCAGCTGGCTGGCGAGCGCCCAGGACTCCCCGTTCGGCGTGCACAACCTGCCCTACGGCGTCTTCACCGCGGCCGACCGGCCGGGCCGGCGGCGGATCGGCGTCCGGATCGGGGACTTCGTCCTCGACGCCGGCGCGGCCGCCCGCGCCGCCGGCGCGCCGTCCGTGCTGCTCGACGCGGACTCGCTCAACCCGCTGCTGGGCGCCGGCCGTTCGGCCTGGACGCAGGTGCGGGCCGACCTGACCGAATGGCTCACCGACGAGTCGTTCCGGGACGCGCTCTCGCCCGCACTGCTGCCGCTCGCGGACGTGGAACTGCACCTGCCGTTCGAGGTCGCCGACTACGTCGACTTCTACGCCTCCGAGCACCACGCCACCAACCTGGGCCGGATGTTCCGCCCCGGCACGGAGCCGCTGACGCCGAACTGGAAGCACCTGCCGATCGGCTACCACGGCCGCTCCGGCACCGTGGTGGTCTCCGGCACGCCGGTGATCCGCCCGCACGGGCAGCGCAAGGCGCCCGCCGACGCCGTCCCTTCCTTCGGCCCGACCCGGCGGCTGGACATCGAGGCCGAGGTCGGCTTCGTGGTCGGCGCGCCGTCGACGCTCGGCTCGCCGGTCACCCTGGACCGGTTCCGCGAGCACGTGTTCGGCGTCTGCCTGGTCAACGACTGGTCCGCGCGCGACATCCAGGCCTGGGAGTACGTGCCGCTCGGCCCGTTCCTGGGCAAGTCGTTCGCCACCTCCCTCTCGCCGTGGATCGTGCCGCTCGACGCCCTGGAGCACGCCCGGGTCGCCCCGCCCGCCCGGGACGTCGAGCCGCTCCCCTACCTGGACGACCGCGGCGGCGAACCGTGGGCGCTGGACCTCGCGCTGGAGGTCCGCCTCAACGGGCACACCGTCTCCCGGCCCCCGTTCGCCTCGATGTACTGGACGGCCGCGCAGCAGCTCACCCACATGACGGTCAACGGCGCCTCGCTGCGCACCGGCGACCTCTTCGCGTCCGGCACGGTCAGCGGCCCGGAGCGGGACACCCGCGGCGCGCTGATCGAGCTGACCTGGAACGGCGAGGAGCCGCTCAAGCTCCCCGACGGCTCCACCCGCACCTTCCTGGAGGACGGCGACGAGGTCGCCATCTCCGCCACCGCACCCGGCCCGGACGGCACCGTCGTCGGCTTCGGCGAGGTCACCGGCCGCGTCACACCGTAGGGCCCCGGCCGCACCGTCCCGGCCGCTGCCGCCCCCGGCCACCGCTGAAGCCGTCTCACCACCGCCGCACCGAGGGCGGCGCCGCAACCACCGGCGCCGCCCTTCGTGCCGTGCGGCGGCGCCGGGTGCGCGGGTACGGTACGGCAGGGGGTCTCCACCGGGATCCACGACACAGCGACGCAGCGACACAGCGAAGCAGCGACGCAGGACCGACGAGGGACGGGAGCGGGCCCGATGAGCGACGAGGTGCAGGTCCACCGGGACGGTGGCGTGGGGCGGATCGTGCTCGACCGCCCGAGGGCGCTCAACTCCCTCACCCACGGCATGGTCACGGCCGTCCTGGCGGCGCTGGAGGGCTGGGCCGACGACGACGCGGTGCAGGCCGTGGTGCTGACCGGCGCCGGCGAGCGCGGGCTCTGCGCGGGCGGGGACATCCGGACGATGCACGACGACGCCAAGACCGGCGGGGCCGGCACCCGCGCGTTCTTCCGCGACGAGTACCGGCTCAACGCCCTGATCGCCCGCTACCCGAAGCCCTACCTCGCGGTGATGGACGGCATCACCATGGGCGGCGGCGTCGGAGTCTCCGCCCACGGCGCGGTGCGGATCGTCACCGAGCGTTCGGTGGTGGCGATGCCGGAGACCCGGATCGGCCTGGCACCGGACGTCGGCGGCAGCCTCCTGCTGGCCCGCGCCCCGGGCGAGTTGGGCACCCACCTGGCGCTCACCTCCTCCACGATGGGGCCGGGCGACGCACTGCTCTGCGGGTTCGCCGACCACTTCGTCCCGTCGGCGGAGGTGCCGGCCCTGCTCGCCGGGCTCGCCGCCGTCGGCGACCTCACCACGGTGGCCGCCCTGACCGCCGCCGTGGCCGCCCACGCCGAACCGGCGCCGCCCGCCGCACTCGCGCAGCGGCGGGCGTGGATCGACGACTGCTACGCCGCCGACAGCGTCGAGGAGATCGTCGAGCGGCTGCTCGGCAGCGGGATCCCGGAGGCGAAGGAGGCCGCCGAGCAGGTGCTCGGCAACTCGCCGACCGCCGTCAAGGTCACGCTCGCCGCGCTGCGCCGGGCCCGCACGCTGCCGTCGCTGGAGGCGGTGCTGGACCAGGAGTACCGGATCTCCTGTGCGGCGCTGGAGGGCCACGACCTGGTCGAGGGCATTCGCGCGCAGGTCGTGGACAAGGACCGCGACCCGCACTGGTACCCGGCTTCGCTCGCCGCCGTCACCGAGGAGGACGTGGCGCGTTTCCTGGCGCCGCGCGAGGGTGACGAGTTGGGCCTGGCCTGAGACGGGGGCCGTGCGGCCGCCGGGAGCGGGCCCCGGGCCGGCGGGGCGGTTTCCAGGGGTGGTCCGGGGGTCCGGTCCGTGACGACCGTCTCGCGGAGCGAGACTGGCGCGAGGCGGGCCGGTTCGGAGATCGTTGGGTGTTCAGAGCGCGCCCCGGGCGGCGCGAGCAGCGGAAGAGGGAGTCAACGGCGATGACCGAGACCTATGAGACGATCCTGGTCGAGCGCAAGGGCCGGGTCGGGCTGATCACGCTCAACCGGCCGGAGGCGCTCAACGCGCTCAACACCACGCTGATGAACGAGGTCGTGGCCGCGGCCACCGGCTTCGACCGGGACCCGGAGATCGGCTGTCTGGTCATCACCGGCTCGGAGAAGGCGTTCGCCGCGGGAGCCGACATCAAGGAGATGCAGGGCAACCGCTTCCCCGACGTCTACCTGGACGACTGGCTGGGCCCGTGGGACCGGCTCGGCGAGCTGCGCAAGCCGGTGGTCGCGGCGGTGGCCGGCTTCGCGCTGGGCGGCGGCTGCGAGCTGGCGATGCTCTGCGACATCCTCCTCGCTGCGGACACCGCGAAGTTCGGCCAGCCGGAGATCAAGCTGGGCGTCATCCCCGGGATCGGCGGCTCGCAGCGGCTCACCCGGGCGGTCGGCAAGGCGAAGGCGATGGAGCTGTGCCTGACCGGTCGGATGATGGGTGCCGAGGAGGCCGAGCGGGCGGGCCTGGTCTCCCGGATCGTCCCGGCCGACCAGCTGCTGGCCGAGGCGCTGGCCACCGCCGAGAAGGTCGCGGAGATGTCCGCTCCGGCGAGCATCATGCTGAAGGAGGCGGTCAACCGCGCCTTCGAGACCACCCTCGCCGAGGGCGTCCGCTTCGAGCGCCGGCTGTTCCACGCGGCGTTCGCCACCGCGGACCAGAAGGAAGGCATGGCGGCGTTCGCCGAGAAGCGGCCGGCGTCGTTCCAGCACCGCTGACAGACGCCAGCTGACCGCTGACCGCTGACAGACTTTGGCATCTGTCATCTGTCGTCTGTCAGCGGTCGGCCGGTTGCCCGTGGGCCGTGATCATCAGTCGCCGGTCACGGGTGGGTGGTCGCGCCGGTCGTCGGCCACCGCTCGCTCACCGGCCTCGCCCACGGCCTCACTCGCGGCCTCGGCCACCGGAACCGTGTTGAGCCGGGCGAGTCCGCTGCGGGTCGCGGCGACCACGATCCGGTCGCCCGGCTCCAGCCCCCTGGTCCGGTCGGCGTACTTCCACTGGTAGAGCTGCGGGTTGCGGGCCAGCCGGACGGCGAGGACCCGGACGCCGCCGGGGTCCTCCAGGTCGTGCCGGTTCAGGCCGATCAGGCCGCTGCCGACCTCGGCCCGCAGCTCGGCGATCAGCAGCACGTGCCGGAACACCGAGAGCGTGCCCAGCACCTCACGCCCCATCAGGGCTGCGGCGAAGGCCGGCGCGGAGAGGTAGGAGGTCGACCGGGACGCCGAGTTGTCCAGCGTGGCGTAGACGTGGTGGGCGAAGTTGTCGTCGAAGAGCCGGACCACCACGCGCACGTCGGGCCGGACGGCACGCGCCTCCAGCGCCGCCTCCAGGTTGGTCGCGTCGTCGCCGCTGACCGCGACGACGGCCCGGCTGCGCTTCAGCCGGGCCCGGCGCAGTTGCTCGGCGAGCGGTCCGTCGTCGACCACCACCGGGACGCCCAGCGCGCGGACCGCGGAGATGCCGCGGGCCTGCGGGTCGCGTTCGAGTCCGACCACCGGGACGCCGAGGCCGTGCAGTCGGGCGACCACCCGGGTGCCGACGTTGCCGAGTCCGATCACGATGACGTGGTCGCGGGTGCCCGCGCCCGGATTGCGGGGCTGGCCGCGCCGGCCGGAGGCGAGGACCTCGACCATGATGGCGGTGGCGACCGGCGCGAAGGTGATGCCGCAGAAGGTGATCACCACCTGGGCGATCCGCTGCCAGGTGCCGCCGGTGCCCGTCCCGGCGGCGGCGTCGGCGGGCTGGTCCGGCTGGGCCGCACCGGCCAGGTCGAGCAGCGAGACGTAGAGCGACCAGCCGAAGTCCCGGTTGAGGTACCAGAGCAGGCCGAAGGAGAGCAGCACCGCGGCCAGGGCGGTGATCAGCACCAGCCGGAGCCGGGCGCTGGTGAAGTAGCGCAGGGTGTCGAGCAGCCGCCAGCGCAACCGTCGCCACCAGGCGATCCGGACCGGCGGCTCGCTCGGCAGGGTCTGCAGTGCGGCGACCCCGCCGCCGGCCTCCGCGTCGGTCCCCTCCGCCCCGTCGGCGTCCCCGCCCCCGGCCCCGGCCCCGGCGGGCCCACCCGAGACACCCGAGTCACCTGAGTCGGTCGAGCCGCCCACATCACCCGGCTCACCCGGCTCACCCGGCGCGGCCGGCTCACCTGCCTCTCCGGCGCCCGCCGTCCCCGAGCTCCCGGCGGCGGTGGTTCCGGCGGCCCGGCGGGCGGCGGCGCCGGAGCGGATCGGCCCGTCGTCGCCGAACTCCCTGGCCAGCCGGACGAAGGAGGCCGAGTCCCCCTCCTGTTCGGGCAGCAGCCGGATCCGGCCGAGGTCCTGCCGGTCGATCTGGTCGGCGACGATGCAGATCCGGTTGGAGTCGATGTCCTCGTCGTAGGCGATGTGCAGGAAGCGGTCGCCGACCTGGACGGAGTTGGGGCGGGAGAGCGCGGCGTCGGCGAAGGCGGGGGCGGCGGTGGCGGAGCCGGAGAGTGCGGTGCCGTTCCTGAGCAGCCGCTCGATGTTCTCGCCGAGCCGCTGGTTGAACATCCGCAGCACGATGCGGATGTCCGGGTTGTGGCCCTGGGCGGAGAGCGCGGCGTGGATGTTCTCCTGGTCGCTGCCCTCGACCAGGGCGATGCCGCGCGCGGTCTCGACCCGGACGGCCCGCAGGGCCTCCTCGGTGACGCTGCTGTACTCGACGACGGCGGCGACCCCGTCGAGTTGCTCGATCTGCGGTGCGTGGTCGCGGGTCCGGTCCGGGACGAGGACCACCACGGGCACTTCGTAGTGTTCGACGAGTTCGAGCGTCAGGCGGTGCGCGAGCGCGTTTCCGCCGCAGACGATGTAGTGCTGACTGATCGGCTCGACCGGAGGGGTCCCCCACCCTTCAGAAGTCATATCGCCGGACGATATCGACGCCAGGTGAGGTCGAGATGGACTTCCGATGGCCTAGGGGAAACACCGGCCGGGGGAATCGTCACCGGAACCCGTCACCCGCACTCCGATCGCCCGAACGGGTGCATCCGGCGGGCGCGGCGCAGCACGCGCGGAGATCGTGAGGAACGACGACCCGCGCGGACCGCCCGACCGTGAGAGGTACGCCCACCCGCCCCGCTCCCCCAGGAGGACGCCACCGTGGTCTCCCCGATCATCACCCCCGACGGCTCCCCGGTACGGGGCCCGCTCGGACTGCTCGCCAAGGCCGCCTGGCAGGTCCTGCTGGTCGCCGGGCTCGTCTCGCTCGCCCTCGGGATCATCGTGTTCGTCTGGCCGGAGCAGACGCTGCTGGTGGTGGGCGTCCTGTTCGGCCTCTACCTGCTGGTCATCGGCATCGTCCAGCTGGTCGCCGCGTTCGGTACGCACGCCACGACCGCGCTGCGGGTGCTGGCGTTCATCAGCGGCGCGATCTGCGTGCTGCTCGGCCTGCTCTGTTTCCGCAGTGCCGCCCGGTCACTGCTGCTGCTGGCGATCTGGATCGGCATCGGCTGGCTCTTCCGGGGCATCACCCAGCTCGCCGCCGTGATCTCGGACGCGTCCATGCCGGCCCGGGGCTGGCAGGCCTTCGCCGGTGTGGCGAACACGCTGGCCGGCGTGCTGCTGATGGTCTGGCCGGTCGGTTCGATCACCGCGCTGACCATCCTCGCCGGATGCTGGCTGGTGATCCTGGGCTTGGTCGAGATCGTGACGGCGTTCCAGGTCCGGGGCACGGCCAAACGGATCCCCTCGGGCGTCTGACGCCCGCCCCGCCCTGCTCGCCCCCCGCCCCGCCCTGCTCGCCCCCCGCCCCGCCGGCCGGCCCCGGTCCGGACTGAACCGGAGCAGGGCGCGGCTCGGCGGGACACGGCAGCGCGCCCCGGGGCGACGCGAGGCGAACCGGCGCTCAGCGCCAGAGCGGGGCGTCCGTCCCCCAACGCCCCGGCGGGCGCGACCAGCCCGCCGGGGCGCCCTCGTACGCGACGGGCGACAGGGCGTGGCGCAGCCGCCCGTACGGCGAGTCGGTCTCGGTGATCCAGCGCGCCGGGTCGTACGGCTGGCCGTTCGGGGGGACGCGCGGGTCGGCAGTGGGCGGGATGCCGTGCAGCAGCCAGGAGGCGGTCCCGGCCAGCGAGAAGCGCAGGTGGCGTCCGCCGGGGCGGGTGGTGCGCTGCTCGGTGAGGGCGCGCAGGACCCCGGCGGCGATCAGGTAGCCGGTTCCGTGGTCGAGGGCCTGGGCCGGGAGTACGCCGGGGCGGCCGTCGGCGCCGGCCTCGATGTCGGCGATGCCGACGCCGGCCTGGACGAGGCTGTCGAAGCCGCGGCGGCCCGACCAGGGGCCGGTCCAGCCCCAGGCGTTCAGCTGGGCGACGACGAGGCCGGGACGGCGCTCCAGCAGCGCCTCGGGGGCGAGGCCGTGGGCGTCGAGGGAGCCGGGGCGGTAGCCGGTGACGACGACGTCGGCGGTGGCGAGCAGGTCCTCGAAGGCGGCCCGGTCCGCCGGTTCGGCGAGGTCCAGGCGGGTGGAGCGCTTGCCGAAGCCGGTGTCGGCGTGGGCGTCTTCCGCCTCGGGGAGCCGGGGCGAGTCGATCCGGAGCACGTCGGCGCCGAGCAGGGCGAGAGTGCGGGTGGCGACCGGGCCGGCGATGACCCGGGTGAGGTCGAGGACGCGGACCCCGGCGGCGGGTAGCGGGGCGGGGTCCAGGGGCCGGGGCGAGGCGGTGTCGACGATCCGGGTCTCGACCAGGGGCAGCTCGCTCTCCCGGACCGGCGCGACGGCGACGGCGAGCGCCCCGGCCGCGAACGCGCGCTCCTGGACCGATGCGGCCGGCTGTTCCCGCAGCACGGCGGCGAGCCGGTCGGGCCCGGTGTCGGCGGGCAGCGCGAGGGCGGTGAGCAGCCGGTCCCGGTGGTGCGGGTAGTTGGCGTGGGTGCGGAGCCAGCCGTCGGCGGTCTGCCAGAACCCGGAGAGCGGTGCGAAGGAGACCGGGGCGCGGTCGTCGATCCGCAGGTGGCGCTCGCTGACGAAAGCGGTGGCGACGGCGCCCTGGTCGATCCGGACCTCCGGTACCGCCCCCGGCCTCCGACCGGGGGTGCCCTCACCGCCGGTCCGCAGGGCGGCGAGTTCGGCGGCGGCCAGGGAGCAGGCGGCGACGGTGGCGCGGGCGAGCCGGCGGACCGGGAGGCGGGAGGGGAGTACGGCGTCGGGGCCGTGGAAGGCGACCCGTTCCAGCAGCGGCGCCGGACCGCCGAGGGCGGCCCAGGCGTCGGCGGTGGGTCGGTCCCCGACGGCTCCGGCGCCGCTGCCGGCTCCGGATGCGGCTCCGGATGCGGAGCCCGGGTCGGACGGTGTGAGCATCGAACGGTCTGTCATGCCCGCATTCTGCTCCCGTCCTCAGGCGGTCGCCGTGACCCCCGCCACCAGCATCAGCAGTACCGCCGAGACGACCGTCATCCGGCGGGCGGCGGTGGGGTCGGCCCCGAAGCGGCCGCCGAGCCGCCCGCTGGCGTGCGCGACCAGGCCGTAGACGACGGCGCAGGCCAGCACGTTGAGTGTGCCGAGCACGAGCACCTGGCCACCGACCGGGAGTCCGGCGGCGGGGTCGACGAACTGCGGCACCAGGGAGAGGTAGAGCAGCAGGCCCTTCGGGTTGAGCAACGCGGTGAGCATGGACTGGCGCAGCACGGTGGCGGTGGGCTGCGGCCGGGGTTCGGCGAGTGCGGTGCCGCCCCGGCCCCGGCGGAGCGCGATCAGCATGGTGGCGGCGAGGACCAGCAGGTAGACGGCGCCGGTGAGGCGCAGGACGGGCAGGGCGGCGGGGACGGCGCGCAGGGCGGCGGCGAGTCCGGCGCTGGAGAGCAGGGTGTGGACGGCGTAGCCGGCACAGACCCCGGCGACGGCGGTCAGCGCGGCGCGGCGGCCCTGGCCGAGGCCGCGGGCGGCTATGTAGAGCCAGTCGGGGCCGGGGGTGCAGACCAGCAGCAGGTCGACCCCCAGGAAGAGGAGGAGGGCGTGGGTGTCCATGGGAGGTGACCTGTCGTGTTCGGCCGGGCGGGTTCCGGTCACTGAAGGTAGCCGGACAGGGCTGGCACACGATGGCTACTTCGTGCTCGCACGTGCCGTGGTTTGGCAGAATGTTGCGCCATGGACCGCATCGACCGCAGAATCCTCCACGAGCTCCAGCAGGACGGCCGTCTCACCAACGCCGAACTGGCCGCGAGGGTGGACCTCACCCCCTCGCCCTGCCTGCGCCGGGTCCGGCAGTTGGAGCAGGACGGCGTGATCCGCGGCTACCGGGCGCTGCTGGACGGCGCGGCGGTCGGGCGTGGCTTCCAGCCCTTCGTGACGATCACGATGCGCCACGAGGACCAGGTCACGGTGGCGGAGTTCGAGCGGCGGGTGGCGGAGCTGCCGGAGGTGGTCGAGGCGCACCGGCTGTTCGGGGAGCCGGACTACCTGCTGCGGATCGCGGTGGCGGACATCGCCGCGTACGAGCGGTTCATCACGGACGTGCTCTCCGGGCTGCCGGGGATCGCCCAGGTCAACTCCCACCTGACGATGAAGCAGGTCAAGGCGGACCGGGGCATCCCGACCGGCGTCTGAGCCCCGGAGCACCCGCGGGCCGGAGCCGCGCGGGCTCTTCGGTACGCACCGGCGCAGGCAACCTCAGGCACGCCGGAACACAGCCACGCACGCGCACAGCCACTCAGGCACACAGGCAACCTCAAACACCCACAGACGGTCCCAGGAGGCCCGCATGGACCCCGCGTACGCGATCCGCAGGCTCGATCTCGGCTACTTCGTCCGCCCGGCGTCGGAGGCCGGCGGCCCGGAACCGAGGGTGGAACCGGCGCTCGCCTATCTGGTGCGGCGGCCGGAGGGGCTGCTGCTGTTCGACACCGGGCTGGGTGAGGGCGACCCGGAGACCGACGCGCACTACCGGCCGGTGCGGCGGCCGTTGTCGGCGGCGCTGGCGGCGGCGGGGGTGGCACCGGGCGACGTCGACCTGGTGGTCAACTGCCATCTGCACTTCGACCACTGCGGGGGCAATCCGCTGCTGGCCGGGACGCCGGTACTGGTGCAGTCGGTGGAGCTGGCGACGGCCCGGGCGGGCGACTACACGATCGACTCGCTGGTGGACTTCCCGGGTGCGCTCTACCGGGAGCTGTCCGGGGAGGCCGAGGTCTGGCCGGGGGTGCGGGTGGTGCCGACACCCGGTCACACGGCCGGACACCAGTCGCTGGCGGTGACCGGGCCGGACGGCGGCACCGTGGTGCTGGCCGGCCAGGCGTACGACTTCGCGTTCGAGTACGGCTCGGCGGTGCTGGCCCGGCGGGCGGCCCGCGAGGGGATCGTCGGGGCGCCGCTGCCCGGGTACCCGGCGTGGGTGGACCGGCTGGTCGACCTCGCCCCGCGCCGGGTGCTGTTCGCGCACGACCACGCGGTCTGGGAGCCCGCCGACGACCGGGCCTGACCGGCGGGGACGGCCCGGTCGGCCCGACCGGCGGTCCCAGGCCGTCCCGACCTTGGGCCCGGCGGTCCCGGCGGTCCCGGCGTGAGCGACGTTCAGAAGGTGAACCGCAGCGACCGGACCCGGTGGTCGAAGCTGGACGGGATCAGCTCCGGCTCGCCGACCGAGCGGACCTCGGGCAGGCGGGTGAACAGCTCGCGGTAGAGCACCTTCATCTCCTGCCGGGCGAGGTGCGCGCCGAGGCAGTAGTGCGGTCCGCCACCGCCGAAGCCGAGGTGGGGGTTGGGGCTGCGGGTGATGTCGAAGACGTCCGGGTCGGTGAAGACGGTCTCGTCCCGGTTGGCGGAACCGAAGTAGAGCACCGCCTTGTCCCCGGCCCGCAGCAGCGGGCCGTCGGGCCCGCCGAGCCGGTGGTCGACGGCCAGGGTGCGGCGGAACTGGATGATCGGTGTGGCGTGGCGGACGATCTCGTCCACCGCTCCGCCGAGGTGCCGGTCGAGGTCGCCGAGGAGCAGGGCCCGTTGCTCGGGGTGGGTGGTGAGCAGGTGGAGTCCGTGCGCGAGGGCGTTGCGGGTGGTCTCGACGCCGGCGACGAGCAGCAGGGAGAAGAAGGCGCCGAGTTCGCGGCCGGTGAGGCGGCGGCCGTCGACGTCGGCGGTGACGAGGGCGGTGACGAGGTCGTCGGTGGGACGGCGGCGGCGCTCGCGGCCGAGGTCGGCGACCATGCGCTGCATCCGGGCCAGGGCCAGCAGGCCGCGGCCGGGCATCCGGAGGCGGGCGCGCAGCGGGCGGGCCACGCCGGTGTGCTCGGAGGCGTGGTTGACCTGGTCGAGGATGGCGCGGCGGGGCTCCTCGGGGATGCCCATCATGTTGCAGATGACCTGGAAGGGGAGTTCGGCGGCGACCGAGGTGACGAAGTCCTCGGGCCGCTCGCGCTCCGCCCGGTCGACCAGGTCGGCGGCGACCCGCCGGATGTCGTCCTCGACCCTGGAGATCAGCCGCGGGGTGAAGGCCCGGGAGACGATGCGGCGCAGCTGGGCGTGGCGGGGGTCGTCGAGGTTGACCATGGAGTCGCCGAACAGCAGTCGGACCCATCCCGCCGGTTCGGGGGTGGTGACGCCGGGTCCGCTGAGGAAGACCGCGGGGGTTCGGCTGGCCTCGACGACGTCGGCGTGCCGGACGAGGGCGTGGAAGCCGCGTCCGGGGCGGCCGTCGGCGGGTTCGCCGAAGCGGGCGGGGGCGGGGAGGCGGCGCAGGTCGGCGAAGGCGGCGGCCCGGACGGAGGCGGGCAGCCGCCAGAACGCGGGGTCGGCGAGGTCGGCGGGGCCGGTGCCGAGGTCGCCGGCAGCGGGGTCGCCGGCCGCGGGGGCACCGGGTGCGGCCGCGTCGCGCGCGTCCGCGTCGGGTGCGGCATCGGCGGGTGCGGCATCGGCGTCGGGTGTGGCGGCGGTGCTCATGCCTGTCCTCCTGCCCCTCTCGCGCCCCATGTGTCCGGGGTCACATCACAGGGGCACATCTAGTACGCACCGGAAGGGAAGCTGTCAAACCATCCTGGTGATGCGACTAACGGATATTCAGGTGCAGACGTCGCAACCGGGACCTCCGTACCGTCGTGAACCAGCCACCGCACGGCGCCCGCCGGCCCCACCGTTCCCTCCGCTCCCGGAGGGCGGTGGTGCCCGAACGGCTTGCCCGGAGGCACGGCCCCCGAGGTGGCCGGACGCACCGCGACGGGGGTGGAACCGGCCAATACCGGAGGGTGCGGTACTGGCCGACGGAGGCGGGTGCGACGATGAGTGTCATCGTGATGACCGACCGGATCCGCTCGCTGCGCGCCGTGGTCTTCGCCGCGCTCTGCGTGGCGCTGGCCGCCACGGCGCACGTCGCCATGGCCGGCGCCGGGGTCTCCCCGCCGGTGCTGGCGGGCGCCTTCGGTCTCACCCTCGGTCTCACCTGGCTGCTGGCCGGGCGGCGGCGCGGGCTCGGACTGATCAGCGTCTGGATGGTGGCCGCGCAGACCGCGCTGCACCTGACGTTCGAACAGGCCGGCGCGCTCGCCGGGGGCGGCGGGTTCGGCCGGCTGGCCGGGACCGACTGGGCCTCGCTGCTGCTCTGCAATCCGGAGGCGGCACCCACCGGCCTCTCCCCGGACGACCTGGCCCGGATGGCCGGGCTCGATCCCGCGGTGCCGCCGGCCGGACCGGCGGCGACCGCCGTGCACCACGCCCACGGCGCGGTGACGGTGGCCGGTGCGGCCGACCCGTCCGCGGCGGCCGGCGCCGCGGTGCCGGAGCACGGTGTGGCGGCTCACGGGGCGGCGGCGCACGACATGGCCGCGCACGGCATGACACCCGGCATGATCGCCGCCCACGTGCTGGCCGCGCTGGCCTGCGCACTGCTGCTCTGGCGCGGTGAGGCCGCCCTGGCGCGGCTGTTCGAACTGCTCGGCGCGCTGGGTTCGGTGCTGGCGGGGGCGCTGCTGGTGCCGCTGCTGGCGCTGTTCGGCTGTCCGGTCGGCTTCCGGCCGCCGGTCGCGCCCAGACCCGCCGGCCACCGGACTCGGCCGCCCCGCCTGGTGCTGCTGTCGCACGCCCTGGTCCGACGCGGTCCGCCGTCCCTCGCGTTCGCCCGCTGACGCGCCCGCCGACTCCCCCGGACTCCGCCGATGTCCGGGTGCCCGGTGGGCAGGTCGCCCTGCGCCGTGCCGCCGGACGCCGCGCACTCCCGAGTACCGCTACTCCCGAGTGCCGCCGCTGCCGCCGCGACGCCAGGGTCCGGGTCCGCACGTGCCGCCGCTCCGCCGTTCCGGCGGGGCCGGTCGGCGCGCCCGGCCCACCGACGCCGAGGGTGCCGCCCGCAGCGGCACCGCCCCTGTCTTCCCCTCAGGACCTTCCATGCCTGACTACGACGGCGCACCGGCCTCGTCCGGCGCCACCGTCCTACCGCGTCCGCCCGTCGTCCCCCTGTCCGGGACGACCCGACCCCGCGTTGCCCCGCTCCGCCGCGAGGCGGCCGAGGAGCTTCGCCGACCATTCCTCCGAGGGTCCGCCGACCGCGTCCGCGAGCAGCGGGCCGCGCAGTCGCTCCGCCCGCTCCAGCCACTCCCGGCAGGCCGCGCAGCGCGCGACGTGCTTGTCCAGCCGACGGTCCGGCACACCGGCCGGCTCGCCGTCGAGGCGGGCGGACAGAGCGGTACGGAGTTGCGCGCATCTCATGTGACCATCGTCCCGCACCCCTTCCGAAGTGCGACCTCCCGGGTGGGAGGCCGCCGTGGATGACGAACAGCTGACCGCGCTCGCCCTGACCGCCCGGGAGGGCCGGTCCGCCGACGTCGAGGCATTCGTCCGGGCGACCCAGCGGGACGTCTGGCGGTTCGTCGCCCACCTCACCGACGTGCAGTCCGCCGACGACCTGGCCCAGGAGACGTTCCTCCGGGCCCTGCGCAGCCTGCCGGGGTTCGCCGGACGCTCCTCGGCCCGCACCTGGCTGCTGTCGATCGCCCGCCGGACGGTCATCGACCGGTACCGCACCGCCGCCGCCCGGCCGCGCTGCGCCGCACTGCCGGACTGGCAGGAGGCCGCCGAGCGGCAGGGCACCCCGCCCGCCGCCGGCTTCGAGGACGGCGTGGCGCTCGACGACCTGCTGGACCGGGTGCCCGCGCAGCGGCGCGAGGCCTTCGTGCTCACCCAGGTGGTCGGGCTGAGCTACGCGGAGGCCGCCGAGGTGGCCGGCTGCCCGGTCGGCACCGTCCGGTCCCGGGTCGCCCGGGCCCGGGAGGAGCTGATAGCCCGCCTGCGGGCGGCCGAGACCGGCGACGCGCCCCCGGGTGCGCAGGCCGAACTGGCCGCCGCCTGCTGAAGCGGTCCGCGCCCGGCAGGGCGGCCGCACCTCCGGAGGGCGGCGCACGGCGGAACCCCCGTCGCGCGCCGCCCTCCGGCACGCCCGGAACCCGTGCCGCACGCCCCCTCCGGCACGCCCGGGCACCCTCCGGAGCGCCTTCCGGAACAGCCTCCGGAACGGCAGCGGGCACGCCCGG
Organism: Kitasatospora sp. NPDC042419; assembly: GCF_056437345.1. Classification (NCBI taxonomy): domain Bacteria; kingdom Bacillati; phylum Actinomycetota; class Actinomycetes; order Kitasatosporales; family Streptomycetaceae; genus Kitasatospora; species Kitasatospora sp. NPDC042419. The sequence goes on along the minus strand of NZ_JBWKAW010000004.1, from coordinate 105,478 downwards.
GGCGGACAGGATCGGCCACGATCGTCATGATCCGGCCAAGTCACAAAAATCCCTCACCTGTTCGGAACTCACCCTCACGTGCCTCCGACTGCTGTACCGGACCCCGCCGCCGAGGTGGTGTCCGAACGGCACGGGGAACGGACGGAGGATGACCCATGGCAGCGCAGCAGTCGCCCGCCACCAGCAAGGCGGGTGACGACCCGGCGCGGTCGGAGGACCGGTGGAGCCTGGTCGTCGCCGCCGGGCTGATCTCGTTCGTCGCGATGCTCGACATGAACGTCGTCAACCTCGCGCTCACCGACATCGCCGACGCCCTCGACGTCTCCTCGACCACCGCCCAGTGGGCCGTGCTCGGCTACCAGCTCCCCCTGGTCGCCCTGCTGCTGCCCGCAGGGCGGTGGCTGGACCAGGTCGGCCTCCGCTCGGCGCTGCTCTTCTCGGTCGGCTGCTTCGCCCTGTGCAGCGCGCTGGCCGCCGCCGCACCGTGGGCGAGCTGGCTGATCGCCGCCCGGCTGGCCCAGGGCGCCTTCGGCGCCGTGCTGTTCGTCCTGATGCCGGTGCTCGCGGCCACCGCCGTCCGGCCCGAGCTGCGCGGTCGGGCGATGAGCGTGCCCGCCACCCTCGGCCCGCTCGGCGCCGTCACCGGCCCGGTGATCGGCGGCCTGCTGCTGGACCACGTCGGCTGGCGGGCGATCTTCCTGGTCAAGCTGCCGATCTGCCTGGCCGCCTGGCTGATCACCCGGCGCGACGCCCCGCGCGGCGGCCGACTGCGGCTGCCCGACCGCAGCTCGCTGGGCGACGCCGCGCTGATCGGCTCCGCGGTGGCCGCCGTCCTGCTGGGCCTCACCCTGGCACCGGACGCGCCGCTCTGGCTGCTGCTCGTCCTGCCCGCCGCACCGCTGACGCTGTTCTGGCTGCGCCGGCCCGGCGGGAAGCCGGTCGCGGCCGTCATGCGGGCCTCCGGCACCGCCGCCGTGAACGCCTCGGTGCTGGCCCTGGCCGCCGGGTTCGCCGCCAACCACTACCTGCTCGCCCAGTACCTGCGCCGCGACGACGGGGTCAGCGCCACCGGGACCGCGCTCACCATGCTGGCGTTCCCGCTCGGCATGGTGGTGGCCGGCCGGTTCGGCGGACGCCTCGCCGACCGCTGGGGTGCCCGCCCGACCGCGCTGACCGGCGCCGCCGTGACCGCCTTCGGCCTGCTGCTGCTCGTCCCGGTGGACACCGGGTGGTCGTCGGTCGACATCGCCTGGCGGCTCGCGCTGGCCGGCACCGGCATGGGCCTCAACGGCGGGCCGATCCAGGCCCTGGTGATGAGTTCCGCCCCGCGGGACCAGATGGCCACCGCCGGCTCGGCCGTCCAGCTCGCCCGCAGCCTCGGGTTCGCGCTCGGCCCGGCGCTCGGCACCGCCGCCACCCTCTACGGCGCCACCGAGGTCGCCGGCGTCCGGGCCGGGCTCACGCTCGCCGGACTCGTCGCCGTCCTCGCCGTCGTCCTCCTGACCCTGCACCACCGCACCAACCGCGCCGCCGGAGCCACCGGCGGCGACAGCACCAAGGGCGCCACCAGCACCAACCGGACGATCCGCAGCAGAGTGTGACCCCACGTCACACCTCCTCCTGCGCACCACAGATCCCGACCGGAGGAAACACCCGCATGACCGACACCGTCCACGACCCGGCCTCGGCCGGCCAGACCGGCGCGACAGAGGCGACGTCGGCGGCACCCGCCGCCGACGCGCCGCGCTGCCCGTTCGGCTACGACGAACTCCCCGACCCGGTACCGCTGTACGGGGCGGAGTACAAGAGCGACCCCTATCCGCTGTACCGGCAGATGCGCGCCGCCGGCCCCGTGCACCGGGTGAAGTTCCCGAGCGGCGTCGGCGCCTGGCTGGTGACCGGCTACAAGGCCGCGCACGAGGCGCTCAACGACCCGCGGTTCGGCAAGAACCACGACCTCGGCAACGAGGAGTGGCGCCGGCTCGCCTCGATCATGCCGGAGCCACAGCACTCCCAGCTCCAGGTGCACCTCCTGCACCAGGACCCGCCGAAGCACACCACCATGCGCCGGCTCGTCCTGGACGCCTTCTCACCGCGCCGGGTGGAGTCGCTGCGCCCGCGCATCCAGGAGCTGGCCGACACCCTGATCGACGAACTGCCGGAGACCGCCCCGGCCGGCGGCGCCGACCTGGTGGCGGGCTTCGCGGCCCACTACCCGTTCCGCGTGCTGGCCGAGGTGATCGGCCTGCCGCAGGAACTGGCCGTCCGCTTCGACCGCGACTGGGGCAAGGTGGTGCAACCGGTCGGCCCGCAGGACCCGGGCCGACCGGCGTACGAGGGCCGCCTGCGCGGCCTGCAGGGGTACATCGCCGACGTGGTCGCGCACAAGCGTGCGACCTACGACCCCGCCGGCCCCGACGTGGATCTGCTCGGCCGGCTCGTCACGGCGTGCGACGCCGGCGAGTTGAGCCCCGAGGAGCTCGACTCGATGGTGTTCCAGCTGCTGGTCGCCGGCCAGGAGCCGGTCACCAACCAGATCACCACCATGCTGATCACCCTGCTGCGCCACCCGGAGCAGCTCGACCGGCTGCGGGCCGCACTCACCGCGGAGGCCGGCGACGAGGCCGCCGATCCGCGGCTGCTCACCCGCGCCATCGAGGAACTCCTGCGCTACGACGGCGCGTTCGAACTCACCACCTGGCGGTTCTTCGCCGAGGACAGCGACCTGCACGGGACCACCGTCCCGGCCGGCGACTCGGTGATCATCTCGCTCAACGCCGCCAACCGTGACGAGGAGCAGTTCCCGGACGCCGACGTCCTGGACTTCGACCGCTCCCCCAACGCCCACCTGTCCTTCGGACACGGTATCCACTTCTGCCCCGGGGCGGCGCTGGCCCGGGCCGAACTCCAGATCGCCATCGGCACGTTGCTCACCCGTCTGCCCGGGCTCCGGCCGTCGGCCGCCGACGGCGAGGAGATCGACTCGCTCGCCTGGGTGCCCGCCGTCCTGGCCCGTGGGGTGAACCGGCTCCCGGTCGCCTACGACAAGCGGGCCTGACCGGCCCGCCCGAGCTCCACTCGGCATCCACCACAGCGTCCCGGCGACCGTCGCCGGGGCGTGGCTCCGCCTGCCCGAAGCCCGTAACCCGTTCCGTGGAGGACCAGCATGCCGCCCGCCGGCACCGTCACCAGCAACTCGCAGCCCAGCAACGCCCAGTCCGGCAACGACAACGCCGGGTACACCGCACCGGACCCGCAGACCGTCGCCCGCATCTCCGCCGAGATCGTCGACCTGCTGCTGCCGCACCGCCGCGCCTCCGACCCGGAGGTCGACACCACTCCCGACGACTTCCCGCTCCAACTGGAGCAGTTGGCGGACTTCATCACCGCCGGCGACCCGATCCTGTTCACCCTGCCCGGCTTCCCCTGCAAGTCGCCCAACCTGGCCAAGGTGCTCGGCCACCTGCCCGACGAGGGCGAGCGGCTCTCGCTCACCTTCCTCAACGGGCTCTGCGAGCAGATCGGCAAGCTCTACGAGCCCGGTGCCCAGATCCTGATCTGCTCCGACGGGCACATCTTCGGCGACCTGATCCACGTCCCCGACGACCACATCGACGAGTACTCGGACGCGCTGACCGCGATGATCGAGCGCGAGGGCCTCTCCCACCTCGCCACCTTCGACCTGCGGGCCGTCCTCGGCGACCTCCCCTTCGACGAGAAGCGCGCCCGGGTGCACGAGAAGTACGCGCCGACCAAGGAGGAGCTGCGCGAGCAGATCCTCACCGACGAGGAGACCGCCAAGCTCTACCGCGGGATCACCCGGTTCCTCACCGAGGACACCTTCGGCTTCGAGGGCACCAAGTCCGCGCTGCAGCGCGACTGCCGTGCGCGCGCCTACGGCGTCATCCAGCGCAGCCGCGCCTGGGGCGACCTGATCGCCGAGCAGCACCCCCGGTCGTTCCGGCTCTCCATCCACCCGCAGAAGGCCGGCGTGCTGAAGTTCGGCATCCGGCTGCTGGAGCACTCCGACGTGTGGATGACCCCGTGGCACTCCTCGGTCCTCCACCGCCAGGACGGCGGCTGGGAGCTGAAGCGCAGCGAGGAGGCCGCGAAGGTGGGCCGACTGGTCGAGCGCAACGGCCGTCCGAGCCACTACGAGACCTCCTGAGGCTCAGCCGGGGCCGGCACCGTCGCCGGCCCCGGCTCCAGGCCCGGCTCCCGCCCCGACTCCAGCCGTCCCGGATCCCGCCCCTGCTCCCGCCCGGACTCCCGCTTCGTCGCCGCCCCGGTCCGGGGTAACGACGCGACCTGAGCCTTGACGCCCGGTCCCGTGCCCGGACCCACGACGGGATCCATAACGGGACCCACGCCCGGACCCGTCGACAGCGGCCCCGCGCCCGACCGGTCCGGCACCCCGGCCGGCGTCCGGTGGTCGAAGGCGATCAACGGGTCACCGGTGAGCGGGTGTTCGACCACCGCCGCCCGCACGCCGAACACCTCGGCGAGCAGCTCGGCGGTCAGCACGTCCCGCGGCGTCCCGGAGGCCACCAGGGTGCCGCGGTGCAGCACGTGCAGCCGGTCGCAGACCGAGGCGGCGGCGTTCAGGTCGTGCAGCGCGACCAGCGTGGTACGGCGCTGCTCGCGCAGCAGCGCGAGCAGCTCGACCTGGTGCCGGACGTCCAGGTGGTTGGTCGGCTCGTCCAGCACCAGGACGTCCGGCTGCTGGGCCAACGCCCGCGCCAACAGGACGCGTTGGCGCTCACCGCCGGAGAGCTGGGCGAACCGGCGGTGGTCGGCGTCGGCCATCCCGACCCGGCGCAGCGCGTCGTCGACCAGCCGGTGGTCCTCGGCGTCGTCCGCGGCGAACGCCTTCTTGTACGGGGTGCGGCCCATCGCCACCACCTCGCGGACGGTCAACTCGAAGTCCCCGCCGCGTTCCTGGGGCAGCGCGCCGATGTGCCGGGCGGACTGCGCCGGGGTCAGCCCGGACAGTTCCCGCCCCGCGAGCAGGACCCGCCCGGCGCTCGGCTTGAGGTGCCGGTAGACGGTGCGCAGCAGACTGGACTTGCCACTGCCGTTGGGACCGACCAGGCCGGCGATCTCGCCCTCCTTGGCGACCAGGTGGACGCCGGACACCACCGTCCGCCCGGCGAGGGCGACGCTCAGGTCCTCGACCGCGATTCTCAATTCCGCTCCAGTCGTCGGTCCAGCAGGTAGAGCAGGGTGGGCGCGCCGAGCAGGGCGGTGACCACGCCGATCGGCACCTCCTGGCCGTCCAGTGCGGTCCGGGCGAGCAGGTCCACGACGACCAGCAGCACCGCACCGGTGAGTGCGGAGAGCGGCAGCAGCCGTCGGTGGTCGCCGCCGAGCAGGAGGCGGCAGACGTGCGGGACCATCAGGCCGACGAAGCCGATCGCGCCGGAGACGGCGACCAGGACGCCGGTGAGGACGCTGGTGACGGCGAAGATCTCGCGGCGCAGCCGGACCACGTCGACGCCGAGGCCGGCCGCGGTCTCGTCACCCATCAGCATGGCGTTGAGCCCCCGGGCGCGGCCCTGGAGCAGGGCCAGCCCGAGGGCCACGGCGGCGGCGGGGACGGCGAGTTGCCCCCAGGTGGCGCCGCCCAGGCTGCCCATCAGCCAGAACAGCACGCCCCGGGTCTGCTGCTCGTCGCCGGTCTGCAGCACCAGGTAGCTGGTGAGACCGGTGAGGAACTGGCCGATGCCGATGCCGGCCAGCACCAGGCGCAGCGGGGAGAATCCCCCACCGCGCCTGGCCAGCAGCCAGACCAGGGAGAACGCGCCGAGCGCGCCGAGGAACGCGGCGAGCGAGACGGTGAGCCCGGCCACGCCGCCGAGGTTCATCTCCAGGCCCAGGCCGGTGCCGAGGACGATCACGGCGACGGCGCCGAGCGAGGCGCCGGAGGAGATGCCGAGCAGGTACGGGTCGGCGAGCGGGTTGCGGACCAGTGCCTGCACGGCGGTGCCGACCAGGCCGAGGCCGGCCCCGACCATGGCCGCCAGGAGGGCGCGGGGGACGCGCAGTTGCCAGACGATGAGGTCGCGGGTACCGGGCGCGGGGTGCTGCCCGGTGAGCCGTCGGCCGACCACGGACCAGACCTCGCCGGGCGGGATGTCCACCGAGCCGAGCGAGACGGCGGCGGTCAGGGCGACGACGAGGGCGGCGGTGAGGACGGCCGCCAGCGGCCCGGCGCGCAGCGTACGGCCGCTGCTCCGCCGGGCGGCGACGGTGGCCGAGACCACGGCCTACTGCCCGTTCTTGACGAGCGTCGGGTGGATGGTGGCGGCGATCTGCCGGACGGTGTCGGCGTTGCGCACCCCGGCGATGGTGGTGGTCTCGGAACCGATCCGCAGGAAGTGCCCCTGCTGGACGGCCTTCAGCCCCTGGGTGGCCGGGAAGCCCTTGAGGTAGGCCTCGGCCTCGTCGAAGGCCTTCCGGTTGGCTTCCTCGCTCCCGCGGTTGCGCACGGCGAGCTGGATCCAGTCCGGGTTCTTGGCCACCACGTCCTCCCAGGAGACGGGCCGGAAGTCGGCGTCGCAGTCGGCGAACACGTTGCGCGCACCGGCCAGGGTGATCACCGCGTTGGCGACCTGCTTGCTGCAGACGGCCATCGGTTGCTTTGTACCGGCATCGAAGTCGAAGAGGAAGTATCCGGGCCGTTCGGTTTCGGCAATCGAGGCGGTGGCGGTGCGCACCTCGCCGATCTGCTTCTCCATGCCGGCGACCAGTTCCTCGGCGCGGGCGGCGGTCCCGGTGACCGCGCCGAGCCGGCGGACGTCGTTCTCGACCTCGGCGAGGTCGGTGCGCGGCCCCTTGGCGGCCTTCGGGCTGCCGGCGCAGGCGGTGGAGAGCAGCAGGACGTGCTGGATGCCGACGGCCTTGAGCTCCTCCTCGGTCGGCCCGGCGCCGGCCGCGCCCATCATCGGCATCGGCCCGAAGGTGTCCACGTAGAGGTCGGCGCCGGAGCCGAGCAGCTTCTCCTTGGGGATCAGGGTGTCGCCGAGCACCGGGACCTTGGCGCCCTGCTCGGCGACGGCGGCCGGCAGGCTGCCCTTGCCGGGCGGGAAGCCGGTGCCGATGACGCGGTCGCCGGCGCCGAGCTGGAGCAGCATTTCGAGGCCGGCCGCGTCGGTGGTGACGATCTTCTTCGGGGCCTGCTTGACCGTGGTCTCCTTGCCCTCGCAGTCGGCGACCTTGACCGGGAACGCGCCGGCGGCGGTCGCTTGTCCGCTACCGCCGCCGTTCGAACCGTCGTTGCTTCCCCCGCCGTCGCTCGAACAGCCGGTGGCGAACAGGGCAACGGCGGCCGCGATACCGCAGATCACGCGAGGGCGCATCAGAACTCTCCTGGTCAATGGTCGTGCTCGGGTCCGTCCTACGAACCCGGACCAGGTAGTCGGCCGTGGTGCGCGGTCGGTTCCCGCGAGTTTGCCCGGATGGCCGGCTCCGGATGCGTCTAGGGTGGCGCGGTGACCTCCTCTTCCGCCCCGTGCGCCTCCGCGAGCTCCCCCTCCGCGCCGGTCGGCGAAGGCGCAGCTGACGCGGGGGCGGGCAGTGCGCAGACAGGCAGTGCGGGGGCGGGCGGTTCGGGGACAGGCGGTGCGGGCGCCGGCCTCGCGCTGCCGGTCGACGACCTGGGCCTGGCCGTGCCGCTCGGGCCGCTGCCGGTCCGGCGGGTGGTGTCGCTGGTCCCCTCGCTCACCGAGGCGCTCGCCGCCACCGCACCCGGTCTGCTGGTCGGCGTCACCGACTGGTGCAGCCACCCGGCCGACCTCGCCGTCCCCCGGATCGGCGGCACCAAGAACCCCGACGTGGCCCGGATCGTGGCGCTCGCCCCCGACCTGGTGATCGCCAACGACGAGGAGAACCGCCGCCCCGACCTGGACGCCCTGCGGGCGGCCGGCCTGCCCGTCTGGGTCACCGACATCCGGACCCTCGACCAGGCCGTCCGCTCGCTGCACCGGTTGCTGACCCTCGGATGCGGCCTGCCCCGCCCTGCCTGGCTGGACGGCGCCGAGGCCGCCTGGGCGGCGGTCCGGCCGCTGCCCGGGCCGGCCCGCCGGGCCGTCGTGCCGATCTGGCGCCGCCCCTGGATGGTGCTCGGCCGCGACACCTTCGCCGGTGACCTGCTCGGGCGCCTGGGCGTCCGGCTCCTGCACTCCGACCACCCCGACCGGTACCCGGCCGTCCCCCTGCCCGAGTTGCTGGCCGCCGGGCCGGAACTGGTGGTCCTCCCGGACGAGCCCTACCGCTTCACCGCCGACGACGGCCCGGAGGCGTTCCCCGGCGTCCCCGCCGCGCTGGTGAGCGGTCGCCACCTCACCTGGTACGGACCGTCGCTGGTGGAGGCGCCGGCCGTGCTCGCCGCCCAGCTGGCACGGGCGCTGCCGGAGTAGCCGGCCGGACCAGCTGCGGACGCCGATGCCGATGCCGAATGCCGGGTTGCGGAAGGCGGGTTGCGGAAGGCGGATGCGCACGAAGGACCGCCCCACGCGAAGGCCCGACGATCGGGTAGTCGTACGATGTCGGCCTCTCACCGGGTCAGCCGGTGACATACGGGGGGATCGATGCACGTGAGTGCAGTACGCGTGAGTGCCGTGCGCAGAACCGCTTCGCGGCGGGTGCTGGTGACGGTGTCGGCGGCAGCCGTGTCCACCGCGCTCCTGGCGGGCTGCGGCACCAAGAAGGCGGACGAGCAGGCCGGGGGTACGCCCACGCCGCCGCCGGTCGCAGCCACCACGGACGTCACACCGTCCGCCACACCCACCCCCACGCCGACCGTCACACCGAGCGCCTCCCCGTCCGCCACCGCGACGCCGAGCGCGAGCAGCAGCGCCTCACCGCGCAGCACCCCGAGCAAGTCGGCGAAGCCGAGCCAGAGCACCGCGCCGGCACAGAGCACCAGCCCGACCGCGGACACCGCCAAGGCCGGCGCCGCCAAGCCCAGCAGCGCCAAGCCCGCCGAGACCCCTCCCGCGCAGCCGGCCCCGCCCGCGCCGGCCCCCGTCGCGCCGCCCGCAGGAGCCGCCGTCGCCGCCGCTCCCGCGCCCACCGCGAAGCCCGGCCCCGTCGCGCCCCCGCCGCCGCCCGCGCCCGCGACCCCGCACGTCCCGCCGCTGCAGAGCTCCTGCACGCCGTCCAAGCCGCAGCCCGACGAGCCGAAGGAGACCGTCGCCGCGGCCCTCACCACCGCCGCCGGAACGCCCCGGACGCTGTTCCTCAGCAGCGGCGGCACCGACAAGCTCCCGGCGCTCCCGGTCAACCTGGTGAAGGCGATCGCCTGGCAGGAGAGCGGCTGGCAGTCCGGCATCCTCGCCTGCGACGGCGGCATCGGCACCATGCAGATCATGCCCGCCACCGTGAGCTGGATGAACGGCAAGTTCGGCACCACCTCGGACCCGAAGACGCTGAACGGGAACGTCCAGCTCGGCACCCAGTTGCTGGACTGGCTGATCGCCTACTACGGCGACTCCTCGTTCGGCGGGAAGTACGACCTCTCCCCCGACCCCGCCACCGGCAAGACCCCGCTGCTCGACCTGGTCATCGCCGCCTACAACGCGGGTGCCGGCAACGTCCACTACAACACCGTCACCGACCCCGCCACCGGCACGACCACCGGCAGCCTGGTCATCCCCAACCCCGGCTACGTCGCCAACGTGAAGGCGCTGATGACGAGCCAGCCCTGGAACAAGACCGGCTGACCCGTCCCCCGGCGCCCGGAGCCCTGAGCTCCGGAGCCCCACGGGGGAAACGGAAGGGGCCCGGTGGATGCGGTACGCACCGCATCCACCGGGCCCTCTGCTTCCGTCCGTCAGGCGCGCGCCGCCGTGACAGCGGTGCCCAGCGCCTCCTTGATGCGCGGCCCGAGGCGGGCGAAGCCCAGCTCCTTCATCGCGGCCCGGAGCAGTTCCTCGTCGCTGCGCCCGACGCCGTCCCCGTCGATCCAGCGCACGATCGAGAGCAGTTCCTCGGCGGAGTAGGCCGTCACCGGGCGACCCGGCGTGAACTCCGGCTTCTCCGGCCGCGCCGCCGGGACGGTGGCGTCCGCCTCGGGAGCGGTCTCCTCGACGGCGGGCACCTCGGGCTCGACGTCACTCACGACGTCCGCCGCCGCAACCGGCTCGACGGCCGCCGGCTCGGACTCGGGCTCGACCACCGGCTCCGGCGCGGCATCCTCCGCCGGTGCCTCAGCCGATGCCTCGACGGGCGTCTCGGCCGCGCTCTCGGCCTCGGCGTCGACCTCGACCACGGCAGCCGCCGGCACCTCGGCCTCGACCGCCGGAACGTCCTCCTCAACCGGTGCTTCGGCAACCGGCTCGATCGCCTCGACGGCCTCAACGGCCGAGGACTCCTCGGCAACCGGCTCGGCGTCGGCATCGACGGCCGCCACCGCGACCGCCACGGCCTCGGTCTCGGTCTCGGTCTCGGTCTCGGTCTCGGCGGAAGCCTCCTCCACCTCCACCGTGCTCTCCGCAACCGGCTCGACCTCGGCATCGACAGCAGCCACAGCGACCGCCACGGCCTCGGTCTCGGCCTCAGCCTCAGCCTCGGCGGAAGCCTCCTCCACCTCCACCGTGGCCTCCGCAACCGGCTCGGCATCGGCATCGACGGCAGCCACAGCGACCGCCACGGTCTCGGTCTCGGTCTCGGTCTCGGTCTCGGTCTCGGCGGTAGCCTCCTCCACCTCGGCGGTGGTCTCCGCAACCGGGGACTCCTCCACCTCCACCGTGGCCTCCGCAACCGGCTCGGCCTCGGCCTCGACAGCAGCGGCTTCCGCAGTCTCAACGGCGTCAGCATCAGCGGCCGAAGGCTTGACCGGGGCGGCGGGCGTGGTGCCGACCAAGTCGTCGGCGGCGGGCGAGGGGGCCGGGAGGGTGACGACGAGCGGCTTCTCCTCGACGACCGACTCGACGGCCGCCTCGGTCCTCGGCTCACCGGTCTCCGGGGCCTCGGCCGCCGACTCCTCGGTCGTGTGGACCTCAGACTCCGGGGTCTCGGCCTCGGCCTCGGCCTTCGGCTCCTCGGTGTCGGTGGCGGTCTCCGTGTCCGTGTCCGTCGTGGCGTCAGTCGCGACGTCCTCCGCGCTGCCGGTCTCGGCAGCATCCGGCGCCTCGATCACGGCCTCGTCGACGGCCTCGTCGACGGTCGCGGCCTCGGCCTCAGCCTCGGCACCGGTCGCCTCGTCCTCCTCCGGAGCCTCCGGCTCCCCGCTCCCCGCGAGGCCGTCACGCTGGCCGCCGGCCAGCGCCTGGCGGGCGGAGTAGGCGGCCTCGGCGGCACGGCGGTCGGCGCGGGCCACCGTCAGCTCGGCGAGGAGGTCGGCGAGGCCGGCGTCCTCCAGGGTGGCGCGCAGGGTGCGGATGGTGGGGAGGCGGTAGAGGGTGCCCTCGTCCGCGGCGAGGCGCTCGACCAGGTCGACGAGGTCCGGGAAGGACAGCGCGTCGAGGTCGTGTCCGGGCAGCAGGCGGGCGAGCTCGCGCAGGCCGGTGTTGATGGCCTCGACCGCCTGGGCGGTGCGGTGGACCAGGGCGCCGTCGGCCGGCGGGACGGGCAGGGTGCCGGCGGGCGCGAGGGCGGCCCAGGCACGGCGTTCGACCTCGGCCGACGCGAGGGCCTCGTGGAGGTCCTGCGGGCGCGGGCGGCCGGGGGTGGCGGCGAGGGCGGCGGCCTGCTTGCGCAGCGAGCGGGCGCGCAGCCAGGAGAGCTTGACGCCCCGCTCACGGCGCCAGGTCCGGTCGGCGGTGGCGGCGGCGAGGGTGCCGAGGTCGGCGTCGTAGGCGGCGGGGGTGAGGATGGTCGACGTCCGGTGGACGAGCTGCAGCATCTCGACCAGCACGGCGGTCTTACCGGCGGTGTCCGGTGCGTCGATCTTCACGTCCGCGGCGAGCGCGGTGACGTCCTCCCAGGTCTGCTGGAGGTCGTGGCCGCGCAGCTCTGCGAGGACGGTCGAGGCCGCGCGGGCGTCCTCGGGGCTGGCGACGGTGTCGACGGCCGCGTACCAGGCGTGCGTGTCGGCGGTGAGGGTGAAGGCGCCGAGTTCGGCGTACCGGCCGAGTTCTTCCCGCAGGTCGGTGTCGGCGGTGACCGCCTGGCCGCGGGTCTGCTCCAGGTCCTTGGCGTCGGTGGCGTCCTTGGCGTCTGCGGCGTCGGCTGCGTCGGCGTTGCGCGAGTGAAGCACTGTCATGTGAGGTCCGGTTCTGGGCGACTGCGGCGGGGCTGGCGGCGAGGGGGCCGGCGGTCCGGGTGCGCGAGGGGCTCCGGCGGGAGCGGCCCCGGGGGTGCGCGGTCGGGCTTCCGGTTGTGGAGGCCAAGAATACGGGTGCCCGTTCGAGCCTTGCACGCACCCACCGCCCCTCGGACGGGTGTGGCGTGCCATACCGCTCGCCTGGCCGCTACTCGGGAGGGCCGGGCGGGTGGTCCGGGTGTCCGCCGGACGGGTGGTCCGTACCCCGGACGGGCGGGTGGTGCGCACCCCGGACGGGCGGCGCGTCGGGCGGGCCGGGCCGCCGGAGCCGCTCCGGCTGAACGGTGCGGAGCCGTCGCCCGAGCGGTGGGCGGTACCCGGCGCGGCCGAGGGCGGCGAGGTCGACCGGCGCGAGGTAGTCGGAGAGCGCGGTCCGGTGCCACCACGCTCCGGTTTCCCGCAGTTCGCGCCAACCGGTGAACCGGTAGAGGTGGAGGGTCGCCCGGACGTGGGTCGGCGGGGCGTCGGGGAAGGGGTTGTGGCGCAGCAGCCGGAGGGTGTCCGGGTCGTTGACCAGCAGTCGGGCGACGAACGGCAGGAACCAGGGCCGGGCGTAGGCGGGCGAGATGCCGGCGAACCACATCAGCCAGTCGAGCCGCAGGTGGTAGGGGGCGTACTGGCGCGGGAGGCGGCGCACGTCGCCGGGTTTGCCCTTGAACCCGTACTCCTTCCACACGGTGTTCCGGGTGACGGCCGGATCGTCGGTGCCCTCGACGACGACCTCCTGACGGAGCCGGTTGACGCTGCCGAAGGCGCCGTAGGTGTTGACGAGGTGGAGGCGGTTGAAGGAACGGTTCATGACCTGGCGACGGGACAGCATGTTCCGGACCGGCCAATAGCTGAGGACGAGGACGGCGGCGGTCAGCGCCAGGACGAGGGCCTCGTACCAGGCGGGCGCGTCTCCGTACGTCCGGTCGTGGACCGGCAGGCCGAGGCGGGCGGGGTCGACGGCGGCGAGGGCGAGGGCGATGGTGAGCCAGTTGAGCCAGGCGAAGTTGCCGGAGGCGACCAGCCAGAGCTGGGTGGCGATCACGGCGCAGGCGGCGAAGGTGGCGACGGGCTGCGGGAGGAGGAGGCAGACGGGGACGGCGAGCTGGGTGACGTGGTTGGCCGCCGCCTCGACGCGGTGCAGCGGGGCGGGCAGGTGGTGGAAGAACCAGCTGAGCGGGCCCGGCATGGGCTGGGTCTCGTGGTGGTAGCGGAGGCAGGTCAGGTCCCGCCAGCAGCTGTCGCCGCGCAGTTTGATCAGGCCGGCGCCGAACTCGACCCGGAAGACCAGCCAGCGCATCAGCCACAGGACCGGGGCGGGCGGGGCGGTGTCGGCGTTGCCGAGGAAGGCCGCCAGGAAGCCGGCCTCCAGCAGCAGCGACTCCCAGCCGAAGGAGTACCAGGTCTGTCCGACGTTGACGATGGAGAGGTAGAGGACCCAGAGCGCCGCCCAGCAGAGGATCGACGCCCAGAGCGGGATCGCGTCGCCGAGTCCGCCGGCCAGGGCGGCGGATAGCGCGGCGCCGGTCCAGGCGACGGCGGCGAAGAAGCGGTCGCTGTAGTGGAGGTGGAAGAGGCCGGGCGACTGCCGGAACGGGACCCGGGCGGTGAAGCGGGGCACGGGCAGCATCCCGCCGGCGCCGATCAGGGCGCGGAACTGGAGGGCGGCGGCGAGGAAGCCGGTCAGGTAGAGGGCGGCCAGCAGCCGTTGCACGAGCAGTCTGCTGAGCCAGTACTCGGGGGCGGCGAACCACTGCATGCGGCCCATGCCTACCACCGGGGCCCGCCGCACGGGGCGTGGGTGCGGGAGCGGGGCGGACGGTTCACCCGGGCGGTGGCCGTCCCGTCGGCCGAACCGGGGCCCGGCCGGTCGCGCACGGCCGCGTCGTGCACGGCGGCGTCGCGCACGGCTGCGTCGTGCACGGCGGCGTCGTGCACGGCGGCGTCGCAACGGCGGTGCCGCGCACGGCGGCGTGCGCGCAGCACTGTGGCGGGGAGCCTCTCCTCGGGGGTGAGAGGCGCCCCGCCACGGTGGCGGTGGTGCGGAACCGGTGTCAGCCCGGGAGGACGAGCCCGGTCCCGCCGGCGCCGAGGCCCGGACGGCCGGCGGGGGCGGCGCCGTTCTGCTGGAGCCGGTCGACCAGGAGCGCGGCGAGGGTGCCGAGTTCCTCCTCCGTGCGGGACTGCGCGGTGACGTCCATGCCGACGGTGAGCACGCCGTTGACCTGGCCGGTGCGGGCGGTGCGCAGCGGGGTGCAGGTGAAGCTGAAGATCTGCTGGATCCGCTGGGCCTCGGGGCGGTTGGACTGGATGCGGACGTCGTTGAGGACGGTGGTCCGGCCGGTGTGGTACGCCTCGGAGACCGCCTGCTGGAGGCCTGCGATGCCGAGCTGGGGGTAGGCCTGGCCGATCGTGCCGTACGCCGCGGGGGCGCCGAAGATGTCGGCGTGCTGGGCGTTGGCGTAGCGGATCTCCTGGCCGGGACCGTCGGTGAGCATGATCGGGAAGGGCGAGCCGTCGAAGGCCGCGAACATCTCCTGCTGCTGGGCGAGCAGGTTGTCGCGCAGCCGGATCTCGGAGAGCAGGGCTTCGGCGAGGTGCTGGATGTCGCGCAGTCGTTCGCGGCCCCACTGGCGGGGTTCGCGGTCGAGCACGCAGACGGTGCCGATGACGGTGTTGGTGTCGTCGACGAGCGGGGCGCCGAGGTAGGCGCGGACGCCCAGCTCGTCGACGACCGGGTTACCGGCGAAGCGGGGGTAGGCGAGGATGTCGTCGAGGGCGAGCGGGGAGCGCTGGGCGACCACGTGCGGGCAGAAGCCGTGACTCAGCGGCATCTCACGGGTCGGAAGGTCGAAAGCGATGCCGCGATCCGCCCAGGAGGCGCCTCCGTCGGTGGCGACATCGGTGGAGTTTGGCGGAATGTAGAGCCCCCGGAACATCTGGCGCTCGTCGTTGATGAAGTTGACCATCGCGATGGGGGCGCGGGTGATGCTGGCGGCCAGGTGGGCGAAGCGGTCGAAGGCCTCGTCCGCGGTCGGTTCGTTGAGACCCAGGCTGCGCAGCCTGCGGGTCCGCTCGGATTCCCCGGCGGCACCCGGGAACTGGCCTTGAGTGCTCATCACATCAGTCATGGCGCACATGTAATCAGACATGCGGCGCCTTCCGCGCTCCCAGCCCTCCACATCCGGCTTGCTGATGCTCAGTCAAAGCTGCATGTCGGCGACGACCCGGCCGACCGGGGAAAGTGGGGTGGATCTTTTCCCCCTCCTGGGGCCGCCTCAACCCCCGGTGGTCCTTGGACGATCAGGATCTCGCCAATCGAAGATCCACTATGGAGCACTACCAAGCCACATATGACAATGAGCCCTGCCGAAAACGGTGGTTCCTTCGGGCAGCGTTGGACATCGCCGATACTCCGCGCGCACCGGCTGCAATGGGGCAACCGGCCGCCACCCCACCACCCCCACGCCTGGGCGACCGGAGCGGATCGGCTGCACGGACGGAGGCACGACCACCAGACGATCCGAGAGGACCCCGGCATGGCGATGGACTACTTCACCGACGAGCGACACGAATGCCTCCGAGCGGAGGTGCGGGAGTTCGCGGAGAAGGAGATACGCCCGCAGGTGGCCAGAATGGAGGCCGACCGCCAGGTCGAGTTCGAACTCTCCCGGGAGATCGCCCGCCGTGGCTGGATCGGGGTCACCATCCCCCGCGAGTTCGGCGGGCTGGGCCTCGGACACCTCGCGAAGACCGTGATCGTCGAGGAGCTGGCCCGGGTCAGCGGGGCGATGGGCGCGATGGCCCAGGCCTCACAGCTCGGCGTCGCCAAGGTCATCCACTTCGGCAACGACGTGCAACGACGCCACTGGCTGCCCAAGTTCGCCTCCGGGGAGTCGCTGCCGACGATCGCCGTCACCGAACCGGAGTCCGGCGGCCACGTGCTCGGCATGACCGGAACCGCCCGGCGCGAGGGCGACGAGTACGTGCTCGACGGCCGCAAGTGGTTCGTCGGCAACTCGCACATCGGCGACGTCCACGGCGTGGTGTTCCGGACCGGCAAGGGCAGCCGGGGCCTCTCCGCCTTCCTGGTGGAGAGCGACCGCCCCGGCTTCCGTACCGGCACCCTCGGCTCGCAGAGCGGCCTGCACGGCTTCAGCTTCGGCGAGATCGTCTTCGAGGGCTGCCGGATCCCGGTGGCCAACCGGCTCGGCCGGGAGAGCCAGGGGCTGGACGTCGCCTACTCCTCCTCCACCCTGTACGGACGGCTGAACCTCGCCGCCGTGGCGCTCGGCATCCACGTGGCGATCGTCGAGGACACCGTGCGGTTCGCGGAGGGGCGGATGCTCTACGGCAAGCCGCTCTCCCAACTGCCGAACATCGCGCTGAAGCTGGGCGAGATGCAGTCCCGCCTGATGACCGCCAAGCTCGCCGCCTACCACGCGTCCCACCTGCTGGACCACGGCAAGGCGTGCGACGCGGAGCTGATGAACGCCAAGCTGATCAACACCGAGTACGCACTGGACTCGGCCCGCAACGCGATGGAGATCCACGCCGCCCGCGGCCTGCAGGCGGAGTTCCACATCGAGCGCTACCTGCGCGACGCCACCCACGTCTACCCGCCGGCCGGCACCTCCGACATCCAGCGGCTGCGGCTCGGCCAGGTGGCCTCGGGCACCTACGGCAAGCAGTGGTCCGCCGAACTGGCGGGCCTGGCCAGCTGGGCGTGGACCGAACTGGCCCAGCGGGAGGCGGCCACCGAGGCGGCGGCCGAGGTGGGGGCGGTGTTCCGGATGCCGCTGGCCGGCTAGCCGCTGTCGCCTGCGACGGCGACAGCGCCGACGCCGACGCCGACGGCCGATCCTCCGGCCCAGGCCGGCTTGACCTGTCCCTGACGGCTTTCCGGCGACCGCTCCCCGGTCGCCGGGAAGCCGTCGGACGTTTCCCGCAACTCCGCTGACCAGCGACGATCCCCGGCCCGAGGGAGCCCCCGGAGACGGGCGCCCCCGTCACCGGCCGTTCACATATCGTCAGTTGATGTTGCAGGGAGGGCACCTGAGGCTGGTAGCGTGCCTGCAGTCGGCGGCCGTGCTGCACTCGTCCGGACGGTGACGCCGCGTCATCCCCTCGGGGAGCCGCCGGCCGTGGCGCCCCCGAAGCCCGGCCGGTACCGCACACGGGCGACCCCGCCGTTCGGCCCTGCTACAAGGAATCAGATGCCAGGCATATCGGCCCCCCGCACGGGCCACCGCGCCGGCCGGTCCGGCTCCCTCCGCAGCTCGCTCCTCGCGCTCGCGCTGGTCCCCTGCCTCGGCCTCGCCGCCGCCTGGGGCTACGCCGCCTACCTGCTGCGCGACTCCGGAGAACGCACCGCCCTGTACGCCGGAAGCGCCGTCGTCGTCGCCGTCCTGCTCTGGAGCACGGTCCGCGGCGTCCGCGTCGCGCGCACCCTGTCGGCCCGGCTCTCCGGCCTGCGCGCCGACACCCTCGCGATCGCCCAGCACGAGATCCCGCAGGTGGTCGGCCGGCTCCAGTCCGGCGAGTCGGTCCCGACCCCGCCCGCCTGGGCCCCCGCCCGGCGGGTCGGCGACGAGGTGCAGCAGACCGCCGACGGCCTCGCCGCCGTCCGCCAGGCCGCCGTCGCCGCCATCATCCACCAGGCCCAGGGCCGCGAGGGGACGAAGAAGGTCTTCCTCAACATCGCCCGGCGCACCCAGATCCTGATCCACCGCCAGATCAGCATGCTCGACGCGCTGGAGCGCGAGCACGAGGAACCCGAGCTGCTGCGCGAACTGTTCGCCGTCGACCACCTGGCCACCCGGATGCGGCGCAACGCCGAGAACCTGGTCATCCTCGGCGGCGCCCTGCCCGCCCGGCGCTGGCGCAACGCCGTCCCCATGGTCAACGTGCTGCGCAGCGCCGTCTCCGAGACCGAGAACTACGCCCGCGTCGTCGTCCAGGGCGTGCCCCGCTCCTCGCTCAGCGGCCAGGCCGTCGCCGACGTGATCCACCTCGTCGCCGAACTGATCGAGAACGGCACCACCTTCTCCCCGCCCTACACCCAGGTGCAGGTCTCCGCGCAGGAGGTTCCGAAGGGCCTGGCCGTCGAGGTCGAGGACCGCGGCCTCGGCATGAGCGTGGAGGAGTACGAGCGCCTCAACGACTACCTGGCCAACCCGCCCGAGCTGGACGTCTCCGCGCTCGGCGACGACCTGCGGCTCGGCCTCTTCGTGGTCGCCCGGCTGGCCGCCCGGCACGACATCCAGGTCACCCTGCGCCCCTCCCCGTACGGCGGGACGCGGGCCGTGGTGCTGGTGCCGGCGGTCCTGCTGGAGCAGGCCGAACAGACGGCCTCCGTTCCCGGCCTGCCGGCCGGCGCCCGGGTCACCCGGACGCCCGTGCCCGAACCGCTGCCGGGCGAGGAGACGGACCTGGGCGAGATCGACGAGGAGCTGTCCGGTGCGCTGGCCGGCGTGCTCAGCGGGCTGCTGGGCACCCCGACGGCGGGTCCCGGCGGCGCCGGAGCGCCCGGTGCGGGCGGAGCGGGCGTCGGCGACGCGGGTTCCGGGGCTCCGGGGGCCGATGTCCTCGGCGCCGTCGCCCCGGGCGGCCCCGGCACTGCCGGCGGAGCCGCCTCCGGAGCCACCGTCACGGGTCAGGTCGTCACGGGTCAGACCTTCGCCGGCCAGACCTTCGCGGGGCAGACCTTCACGGGTCCCGCCGTCACGAGCGGGCCGGTGCGGCACGAGGTCGCGCCCACGGACGGCACGCCCGCGGGCGGAGTCCCGGCCATCGGGGCCCCCGACGACGGGAACGGACCGACGATCGGCGAACTGCTCGCGCGCTACCCCATGGGCGGCGCACGGGGCGAGGACGACCCCGCGGTCAACGGCGGTCTGCCGGTGGGCACGGAGATCCCCGGGCTGCCGGGCGCGGTGGTGGTACCGCGGCCCGTCCTGCCCCGGCCGTACGACGAGCACGGGGGCGAGGCGGCGGGCGAACCCGCCGGGCGGTGGGCGGACGGATCCGCCGAAGCATCCGGAACCGGAATCGGAACGGGCGACGGCAACGACGGCGGCCGCAACGGCGGCCGGGACGGCAGCAGTGACGGCGGCGGTGAACCGCTTCCGGCCGGACCGCCCGCACCCACGCACCAGCGCGCCGGGGAGGCCGCCTTGGACCACGGCCCCGACGGCGAGCTCCGCACCCCCCGCGTCCTGCCCCAGCGGGTCCGCAACGCCAGCCTCGCCGAGCAGTTGCGGGAGGCGCACGCACCCGGCGCCCTGCTGCCGCCGGTCGCCCACCCGGGCACCCCGGCGGCCGGCCCCGGCACGGCGGCCACCGGCCGGGCCAACCCGTACGCCCGGCCCGCCCAGCCGGGCCCGTACGGCCAGCCCGGCCAGACCGGCCAGCCCGGTCCGGCAGCCGACGACCTCGCGCCCCAGCGCTCGCGCGCCACCATGGCCGCCATCCAGCGCGGCACCCGCACCGCCCGCGCGGCGGCCCCCGACTCGGACGCACCGGCCGCTCCCTCTGCACCGGCCGCACCTTCCGCAGCTAAGGAACAGCAGTGATGACGCAGCACACCGACACCCAGCGCGACCTCAACTGGCTGCTGGACCAGCTGGTGGCGCGGGTCCCGGAGACCCGGCACGCCATCGTCCTCTCCGAGGACGGCCTGCTGGTCGGGCTCTCCCAGGGCCTGGACCGGGCCGACGCCGAGCACCTCTCCGCCGTCGCCTCCGGCCTCCAGAGCCTCGCCCGCGGCGCCGGTCACCGGTTCAACGGCGGCCGGGTCCGCCAGACCGTGATCGAGATGGACCAGCTGTTCCTGTTCGTCACGACCGCGGGCCAGGGCGCCCGGCTCGCCGTGCTCACCAGCGAGTCGGTCGACGCCGGGCTGATGGCCTACGAGATCAACATGCTGGTCAAGCAGGTCGGCCAGTACCTCACCGCGGCGCCGCGCAGCGACGCCGGCCTGTCGGGCGCGGGTGGCAGTGCGTGACCGTCGACGCCGAAGAGGCCTGGTTCTTCGACAAGGACGCGGGCCATCTGGTCCGTCCTTACGCCATCACCAACGGGCGCACCGGACCGGTCCGTGACGGGTTCGCGCTGATCACCCTGGTGGTCACCGCCGACCCGCGTACGGACACCAGCCGGCTGACGCCCGAACCGGCCGCGATCCTCGACCTCTGTCGCGAACGCCCGCTGGCGGTGGCCGAGATCGCGGCCAGCCTGGACCTCCCGGTGAGCGTGGTCAAGGTGCTGCTGGACGACCTCGCCGAGGCGCGGATGATCCTCACCCGGGCACCCGTCCAGCTCGCCGAGGCCCCGGACATCTCGCTGATCCGGGCCGTCATCGAGGGCGTCCGCCGGCTCTGACCGGCCGACGGCCGCTGCCTGCCGCTTCCGCCCCCGCCCCGTGCTGTCCCCGCTGTCCCAGTTTCGTGCTCCCGTGTTCCGTGTTCCGCCCCAGTTTTGCGTTCCGTCCCCGTTCCGTGTTCCGTTCAGTTCCCTTCCAGGAGACCCGACGTGACGACCCAGAGCCTCGTGCCGGGCGCGGTCAAGATCCTCGTCGCCGGCGGCTTCGGCGTCGGCAAGACCACCATGGTGGGCTCGGTCAGCGAGATCGAACCGCTGCAGACCGAGGAACGGATGACCCGCGCCAGCATCGGGGTCGACAGCCTCGACGGCATCCAGGACAAGTCCACGACCACCGTCGCGATGGACTTCGGGCGGATCACCATCCGCGAGGACCTGGTGCTCTACCTCTTCGGCACACCCGGCCAGTTCCGGTTCTGGTTCATGTGGGACGACCTCGCGCTCGGCGCGCTCGGCGCCATCGTGCTGGCCGACACCCGGCGGCTGGAGTCCAGCTTCGCCGCCGTGGACTTCTTCGAGCAGCGCGGCATCCCGTTCGCCATAGGGGTCAACTGCTTCCACGGCCGCCGCGACTGCACCCCCGACGACGTCCGGCACGCCCTGGACCTCGACCCGGGCGTCCCCGTGGTGCTGTGCGACGTCCGCGACCGCGCGTCCAGCAAGGAGCTGCTGCTCGCCCTCCTCGACCGGGTCCACCGTGAGGCGCTCGCCGCCCAGCGCTGACCGGCCGTGCCCGGGCGCCTGGGCCGGCCCCACGCGGCCACGCTCAGCCGGGCGGGCGCTGACTGGCGCGCGCCGGCCGACGGGTGGGCGTCGCCCTCAGGCCCTGACCGGGGACTGAGGGGTCAGCTCCAGCTCGTACAGCGCACGGACCAGCGGTGCCAGCTCCGGGACGTCCGCGGCCTTGGTGAGCGTGGCCTCCAGGGTCGCGTCGTGGACCGGCCGGGCCGCCTTGAGGAGCTCGCGGCCCTGCGGGGTCAGCTCGGTGTAGATGCCGCGCCGGTCGTCCGCACAGAGGTAGCGGCTGAGCAGCCCCCGGTCCTCCAGGCGGGTCACCAGCCGGGTGGTCGCACTGCTGCTCAGTGCGGCCGCCCGGGCCAGCTGCTGCATCCTCATGTGCCAGCCGTCCTGCCGGGAGAGCGCGTCGAGCACCGTGAACTCGACCACCGAGAGCCGGTGCTCGGCCTGCAGGGCCTTCTCCAGCGCCGAGTCGATCAGGCCGTGCAGCGCGGCGAGCGTGCGCCAGCCGCTGGCGCGGATCTCGGCGGCATCGTCCTGGATACCCATGGCTGGAGCCTCTCTGTGCCCGTCGTCCCTCGGTGCCGGTCGTCGGCTTCCGCTCGTCGGCTGCCGGTCGGCGGTATGACAACCGGTCGAACGTTTCACGTCCTCCAAGTATGCCATTCGGCGCTCTTTACCTGCTCGTGCAAGTACCTCTCCTCATGGCTCCTACGACAGCAGTGACTGAGCGGCCCCTTCCCCGGCGGGCACCGCTCCCGTCGTGGACGGCGTCCAGGCGGTCGCGCAGAGTGCCGAGGCGAGCTCCTCCCCGTACCAGGCCGCTGCCAGCCAGGCCGCCGCGAAGCCCTCGTGGTCGTCCGCGACCACCCGGCCGAAGACGTCTCGCCGCTGGTCCGCAGCCGCCGCGCGCAGCCCGTCCAGCAGCGCGGCCCCGGTGGCCAGGCCCGCCGACCGCAGCCGTACCCGGTCGCCGTCCACCGACCGGGCGCCTTCGACCGTCCGCACGGTCAGCGTCAGCGCGGACCTGCCGCCGGTCACCGACTGCTCGACCCGGCGGGTGAGCAGGTGGACCGGGGCCTCGGGTCCGGCCTGGTCCGTGAGGGCGGCCTGGGCGTCCGGCGCCGGAGGGTCCGCCGGGGCAGGGGTGGCAGGGGCCGGGAGGGAGAGGTCCGCCGTCTGGAGCCGCTCCAGGCCCAGGTTGACCCGGCCCGCCCGGTCGGCGGGCAGCGCGAGCGCCGGCTCGCCCGGGTGCGGGCCGTCGGCCGGCACCCCGACCGCCAGCAGCCGCAGCTCCGGACGGGCCGCCCGCTCCAGCCGACCGATCACCCGCAGCCGCAGCCCGGGCGCGGCGGCGAGCAGGGCGAGGTTGCCCCGGTGGGCCAGCCCCGGGTGGTCGTGGGCCGCGCGGAGGGCGACCACCGTCCCCCCGCAGTCGGCCAGCAGCTGCGAGGCGCCGCCCGGCCCGTACGGGACGGCACCGATCAGTGTCACGTCCAGGAACAGCAGCTCACCCCCGGCTGGCCTGCTCTCCGGGGGCAGTGCCGCCGCCGCCAGGGCCCGCTCCACCTGGGCGGCCGGCGGCTCGGCCCAGAGCCCGGTGAGCGGCTCCGCCGACCACGCCGCCCCCGCCGCACGGACCGCCCGGACCGAGGCGCCCGCGCCGAGCCGGCCGGCCGCGGAGCGCGTGGCGCCCTGGACGGCCAGCCCGGCCCGGGTGAACTCGCGGTGGCTGAGCAGCGCGTCCCCCAGGCGGACCGCCCGGTTCCCCGCTCCGACCGCCTGCGGGGCCGCCGTCGTGGCGTCGGTGTGCGGCATGACCTCGGCGATCGTGTGCAGACCGCCGCCCGCGTCGGCCGCCCAGGTGACCACGCCGGCGTGGGTGGCCGTCAGCACCGGCTCGCTGAACAGCCCGTACAGCCGCAGCCCGCCCGCCTCTCCGTACGCCTGGCGGGAGGTGCCGCGCAGGCCGGCGACGCCGCCCGGAGCCGTGGTCGCGGCACCGGTCGGGGCCTCGGTCGGGACGGCGGTCAGGGCCGTGGTCAGGGCCGTGGTCAGGCCGAGGAGCTCGCGCAGGCCCGCGACCAGGTCGGCCAGCCGGTGGTCCGGCTCACCCGAACGGGCCGCCCGGACGCGGGTGACCACCGCCACCGCCGCGGCCGCCGGCCGGTACAGCCCGGCCAGCCGCGCCCGGTGGGCCGCCCGCAGCAGCTCCGCCTGGAGCACGGCGCCCGCGCCGCCGACCCCCGCCGCCAGGACGGCGGCGCCCGCCCGGTGCAGCCCGTGGACGGCGGCCGACTCGGCGGCGGTGAGCACGTCGGGGGACGGCGTACCGACGCTCCCGGGGCCGGCGACCGGGCCGAGTACCGCAGTGGTGGCGGCCGCGGTGGCGGCGGCCGCGGCGGCCGGCTCCGCGGTGTCCGCGCCGGCAACCCCGGTGGCCGGTTGCCCGTCCGGTTGCTCGGCCGGTTGCCCGGCCGCCGGCTCCTCCTCCGCGATCGGACAGACCGTGACCGCCGCCGCCCGGTGCACGCACGCGGGCGCCAGCAGGCAGCCGCAGCGGACGTCGGCCTGGTCGGCGATCACCCCGCCCGGCGCGTGCAGGACGAGCTCCGCCTCCTCGTCCACCGCGATCCGCCACTCGTCGCCGGTGCGCTCCACCGGACGCCCCGCCAGTTTGGCCGCCGCGCTGTCCAGCCGCTTCTGCAACCGTGCCGAGAGCCCGGCCACCACCTCGGCGACCACCTCCGGCCGAACCGCCGGCCAGTCCACCGCAGTCTCCGCCACCGCTCCCACCGCTCCCGTCTCCGTCATCGGACCTTCTCCCCCACCCAGCGGGCCAGTTCGAGCGGGCTGAGCGCCGCCACCGGCATCCCGGCCGCGACCAGCCGGCCCGCGACCGCCTTCGAGTACCGCGCCGTCCCGGTGTCGTCCAGCGCGGCGCAGCCGAGCACGTGGCAGCCCGAGTCGACCAGCGCGCGGGTCTGCGCGAGCAGCCCGCCGACCGGGCCGCCCTCCTCGAAGTCGCTGATCACCGCGACCAGCGTGCGGGACGGCACCGTCACCAGCTCCCGCGCGTACTTCAGACCGGCGGCGATGTGGGTGCCGCCGCCGATCCGGACCTCCAGGAGCAGGCCCAGCGGGTCCTCCACCCGGTCGGTCAGGTCGACCACCTCGGTGGAGAAGGCGACGAAGTGGGTGCTCAGCGAGGGGACCCCGGCCAGGATCGACGCGGTCAGCGCCGCCCAGACGGTCGAGGCCTCCATGGAGCCGGAGACGTCGACGACCAGGATCAGCCGCCAGTCGGACGCCTTGCGGGCCCTGGTGCGGAACACCGGCTTCTCCGGCACGATCACCAGGCCGCCCCCGTCACCGCCGTCTCCGTCTCCGATTCCGTGGCCGTGTCCCAGGCCGTGGCCGCCGGGCGGGGCCGGTTCGGCCGGGCGGGCGGTCGCGAGGTTGGCGCGAATCGTCCGGTGCAGATCCAGTCCGCCGCCCGGGCGGCGGCTCGGACGCGGCACGCTGATCCCGGTGAGCGCCGGGCGCAGCCTGGTCGCCAGCTCCCGGGTCAGCTCGTCGACCAGGCGTCGGACCAGCGGCCGCAGTCCGGCGATCCGGGCCTCGGGCAGGCCGCCCGCGTGCTCCAGCACGGTGCGCAGCAGGTCGACGGAGGGCCGGACGGAGCCGGGGTCGATCGCGGCCAGCGCGTCGGTCCTGCCCTGGGCGACGGCGGCCGCCAGCACCTCCTCCCGGACGCCGGGTCCGAACAGGGCGGTGAGTTCCTCGGACCACTCGCGCACCCCCGGGTACGGCGCCTCGCGCCCGCCGCGGTTGCCGCCGACGCCGTCCAGGCCTCGCCCGGAGCCCTCGCCGTGTCCCGTCCCGTACAGCTCGTCGAGAGCGGTGGCGAGCCTGGCCGAGCGCCCGCTGAGGCCGCCGTTCCCCGGTCGGCCGAGCAGCAGCCGCCACCGCTCGGCCGGGCCGAGGGTGTGGGCGGGGGCTAGGGCTGGGGCGTGGGCGGGGGTGTCGGTGTGGTTCCGGGGGTGGGCGGGGTCCGGGGTGGCGAACGCGGGAGCGGGCGTGCGGCCCGGAGCCGGGGGCGTGCCCGGACGGCCGTCCGGAGCGGTGGGCGCGGCCGGGAGCAGTCCTCGACGGCCGAGCGCGGCCCGGGCGGCCAGGTCGGCGCGGGACCAGTCGGCGAGCAGGGCCGGCGGCACCTCCTCGGGCAGGGTGTCGAGGCGGGCCCCGAGCCGTTCCTCGACCAGGGTCAGCAGCCGGTCGCGGGCGGCCGGGCTGAGGGTGTCGAAGCCGCCGCGCAGGGCGGGCAGGCGGTCCAGGAAGGCGTCGTCGGCGAGGGTGACCACCCGCTCCAGCACCGGTTCGAGGACCTCGGGGGCGCTCGCGAACAGCCCCTCGGCCGCTGTCAGCAGCCCGGCCAGGGCGCGACCGAGCGCGTGCCGGGCCTCGGGCCCGGTGGCGCCGTCCACCCAGGAGGCCGCCCGGTCGCCGAACACCGCCGGGTCCTCCTGTCCGAGCAGCACCCGCACCGCACCGGCCGCGCCGCGCACCAGCGGACTCCCGCCGCCGGCGAGGTCGGCCAGGGTGCGGCCGAGCCGGATGCCCCCGGAGAGGTCCGCCCGCCGGGCCAGCTCCACGAGGGCCCGGGCGTCGGCCGGATCGTCCGAGCCTCCCAGCCCTTCCAGCTGCCGGACCGCCGCCACCGTCACCACCTCCCCGGCGGCGGCGAGGGCCTCGGCCCGCCCCGCCCCAACGCGGTCGGCGGCCTGATCGGCGCCGGGTCCGGCCTCGGGTCCGACTTCGTGCCCGGCGTCGGGTCCGGTGGCGGCCGACAGGTCTGCGGCGAGGCCGGGGACGTGGCCGGCGGTGAGCCGGTCCAGGAGGGCGAGGGCGTCGAGGAGTTCGGGGAGGGTACCGCTCTCGGGGAGGACGGCGGTGAGCTGGGCGAGGCGGGTGTCGGCCAGGGCGGGGAGGCCGCAGGCGGCCGCGTCGGCCAGGCCCCGGAGGACCTCGCGCGCGGTCGGGCCGTCCGCCTGCTGCTCACGGCGCAGCTGTTCGCGCAGGGCTCCCTCGGCGGCCTGGGCCGGGGTGACGCCCCGGGTGCCGGCGACGGTGAGCATCGCGGCCGCGGTCGGGGTCCACTGGACGCGCCAGCGGGTGGAGAGGGTCTCGGTGCCGCCCGCGCCCGCCGTGGCGACCGGTTCGCCGTACGGGACCCCGCAGGCGGCGAGCCGCTGCAGGAGGAGTTCGCGGCGCCGGTCGAGGGGCGAGCGGAGCGGGTCGAGACGGAGGTCGCGGGGGGCGGGCTCGGCGGTCTCGCCGGGGCCGGGGAGGCCGAGTTCGGCGAGCAGCGCCTCCACGGCGGGTGCGAGGCCGCTGCGCGGGGCGGCCGGTGCGGGCCGGCCGGTGCGGGTGCCGACCAGGACGCGCTCCAGTGCGCGGGCGACGGCCCGGCCGCGTCCCAGCGGCTCGCCCTGGGCGAGGACGGTCTGCACGGCCTCGACCAGTTCGCCCCGGCCGGGGGCGGCGAGCCCGCGCAGCCGGGCGAGGTCGCCGGCGAGCCGGACGATCTCGCGGGCGTCGGCCGGGCCGGAGGGGTGGTCCTGGTTGCGGAGCGCCTCGCAGATCCGGACGGCGGTGACGGTGAGCGCCTCGGCGAGCCGCTCGGGGTCGCCACCCGCGTCGAGCACGGTGTGCTGCCACTCGGGGTCGCGGATGCCGGCCGGGTAGCCGGAGCGGGCGTCGAGCAGCGGGTAGGTGTAGGGGATCAGCGAGACGACGTGGCCGACGGTCGGGGCGGGGTCGGCGGGCGCGGCGCCGTCGGGGGCGGCTTGGTCGGCGGGGTCGGCGGGGTCGGCGACCGCCAGCGCGGGGGCGTGGAAGGCACCGATCACCGCGGCGACCCGGCGGCCGCCCGCCGAGGCCTCCTCGATCCGGGACCGCATCCAGGCCTCGCGCCGCAGGTCGTACTCGTCGACGCCGGGGCCGTCCTCGGCGTCCCGGCGCAGCGCCCAGCCGACCAGCAGGGCCGCCCTGCGGACGGCCTCCGGCGCGGAGCCGGGAGCGGCCGTCTCGACCAGGCGGTCCCAGAGGTCCTCGTCGTCGTCCCGGCCGGTGAGGCGGTGCCGGAGGGCGTCGGCCACACCGGGGCGGGGGTCGGGGGCGGTCCGCTCCCCCGCCGCCGGGGCGGACCGGCGGTGCCCGGTGCCCCGGAGGGCGAGCGGCAGGTCGCACGCGACCGCCGCCACCCCGTTGCGGCGGGCCCAGCGCAGGGCGGCCAGCTCGGGCGAGAAGTCGGCGAAGGGGTAGAAGGCGAGCCCGCCGGCGCCGTGGCCCGGGTCGCCGCCGTCCTCGCCGGGACCGCCGGGAGCGGCGGCGAGGGCGACCGGCGCCCGGGTGGACTCGTCCGCGAGCCAGTCGAGCCAGGGCTGGAACTCGGCGGGCAGCTCGACCAGCAGCACCTCGGGGCGGGCGGCGTCGAGCAGTGCGGGTACGACCGCGCTGAGCGAGGGCGCGTGGTGGCGCACCCCGATCAGGTACGGCCCGGGCGCGCCGAGTCCGGAGGCGGCCAGCCGGGCCGCTTCCGTCCCGACCGCGCCTCGCGGGTCGTCGACGCCCGCCTCGTCGGGCAGCACCGCGCTGCTCATGTGTTCACCTCTCCGGTGTGGAACGGATCTGGGGTGTGGAAGGGATCTGGGCTGTGGAACGGATCTGGAAGGGGCCGGGACGCCGGGTGGGCGCGCCGGCCGGCCCGGGGCACGGGGCGCCGCCGTGGTGCCGCCGCGGTGCCGCCCGTCACCGGGTGGCTCCGGCACGGCGCGGCGGCGCCGGTCGGGCACACCGCTCACCGGGCCCGGCGGACGGGCCGCCGGTGGCCCGTCCGGTGCCGGCGGTGGCCGGGCGGAGTCCGCCGGGCCCGGTGGCGGTGTGCGTGGTCACCTCACGTCTCCAGGGCCGTTCGGAGGTCCCAGAGGGTCCGCCAGGTGCCGGCGCCCTGCTCGGCGCGGCGCCGGACCGGCCCGTCCCAGTAGCCGAGCAGACGGGCGGCGTCGGTCGGGTCGTCCTTGCGGACGACGCCGATGAGCTGGCCGGGCAGGCGGCCGAGCAGGTCGCCGCCGTCGGGGAGGTAGGCGGCGGAGACGCCGAGGGCGGTGGCCACCGAGACCGCCTCGGCGGTGCTCATCACCGTGGAGGGGCGTTCGACGTCCCAGCCTTCGGTGGAGCGGCCGGTACGGAGGTCCCGGAACGCGGTGACCAGGGCCTCCAGCACCGCGTCGTCCACCGCGTAGGGGGCTCCGGCGCGGGCGACGGCGGCGGTGGACTGGCGGCGGACCAGCTCGACCTCGGCGGCCAGGCTGCCGATCGGGCCGACCGTCTCGAAGTTGAACCGCCGCTTGAGGGCGGCGGACATCTCGCTGACGCCCTTGTCCCGCAGGTTGGCGGTGGCGATCAGGGTGAAGCCGGGTGCCGCGTGCAGCTGGCTGTCCGGACTTCCGGCCAGTTCCGGGACGGCGATCCGCCGTTCGGAGAGCAGCGAGACCAGGGCGTCCTGGACCTCCGGGAGGCAGCGGGTGACCTCCTCGACCCGGGCGACCGCGCCGGTGGTCATCGCGGTGAGCACCGGGGAGGGCACCAGTGCCTCCCGGCTGGGGCCCTTGGCCAGCAGCAGGGCGTAGTTCCAGCCGTACTTGAGCTGGTCCTCGGTGGTGCCGGCGGTGCCCTGGACGGTGAGTGCGCTGGTGCCGCAGACGGCGGCGGCGAGGAGTTCGGAGAGCATCGACTTGGCGGTGCCGGGCTCGCCGACGAGCAGCAGGCCGCGCTCGCCGGCGAGGGTGACGACGCAGCGTTCGACGAGGGCCCGCTCGCCGACGAACTTCTGCTCGACGGCGAGGCTCTTCCGGCCGGCCTTGAGCTTCTCGCCGTCGCTGCCCATCACGAAGGTGACGACGGCGCGCGGGGTGAGCAGCCAGCCGGGCGGGCGGGGGCCGGAGTCGTACGCGGCGAGGAACTCCAGTTCGGCGGCGTACCGCTCCTCGGGCGGGACGATCTGCCGGGCGGCGGGCCCCGCGGCGGCGGCCTCCTCGGTGGTGGGTGCGTTGCTGGTGGCGCTGGTCATCGGCGGGCCTTCCTGCGCTTGCCGGTCTGGAGCTCTTCGTAGCCGGGGACGTCCCCGTCGGTGACGCGCTGCCAGGCCCGGACGAACAGCTCCGGTACGACCAGGCGGGGCAGCACCGCCTGGTGGGTGGGCAGGCCGTAGAGGCCGGACTTCCAGGTCTCGACGGGCAGGCCGGGGGCCTTGGCCTCCTGCCAGCCGCCGGGGAGGAAGAGGGTGCGACCGGCCCGGGCCCGCTTGGCTTCCAGGACGAGTCCGGTGGCGGCGAGTTCGGCCCGGGCCCGCTTCAGGCGGGCGGGCTTCCAGCCGGTCCACCGGGCGACGTTGCGGTCGGTCGGGTCGGGGAGGGCGAGCAGTTGGAGGTAGAGCGCGGCGGCGTCCTCACCGATCTCGTGGGTCTTGGCCGCCTCGGCGACGACGTCGGGCACGCTGACCTGCGGGTGGTGCGGCCAGGACGGGCCGGCGTCGGCGGACGCGTCCTGGTCCGGCCCGGGCGCGGGCAGGGCGGCCAGGCGGTCGGCCTCGCCGCTGAGGATCGCCTCGATGGCGGGCCGCTGGCTCGCGAACCAGTAGCCCTCGGCGAGGCCGCCGAGCAGTTCCAGCACCGGGTCGTCGGCGCCGGTGAGGCCGGCCGGGCGCAGCCAGATCTGCTCCCCGTCGCGACCGGGCGACAGGACGACGGCCTCACCGCAGCGGACCAGTCCGTCGGTGTCGGCCCCGCCCTCGGCGGGCAGGCCGAACCGGGCGCGCAGCACCTCGGCCACCGGCCGGCCCTTGACCGTGTGCACGTACCCGTAGGGCAGCAGCAGCTCGGGGTCGGCCAGGCGGGTGCGCAGCGCGGCGGCGGCCGTCGGCAGCAGCGGGCGCAGCGGGCTCTCGTAGGGCAGTTGGTAGGAGAGCCAGCGGATGGCGTCGACGGCGCCGGTGATGCTGCCGTGGGCGGGAAGGGCGGTGGCGTCGTCGGGGTGGAGGCGCAGCTCGCCGCCGTCGTCCTCGGGACGGAGCCGGTGGCGGGTGGTGCGGCTGAGCCAGGGGGTGCGGGAGGCGTTGAGGACCTCCTCGATGTTCTCGATGCCGACGCCGCTGACGGTGGCCTGGGCCTCCGCGGGCAGGGTGACGAGCTTGCCGAGCCGCTCCGTCCAGATCGCGGCGGCTGCCGCGGTGTCGGGGCCGTCGGTCCAGAGGTCCGCCGGGTCGGCGGGCAGCAGGGCGGCCCAGGTGTCGGCGAGGGCGGTCCGGTCCCGGTTGCGGAGCCAGTCGCGGGCGGCCTTGGCCTCGGTGGACTTGAGGCCGTACTCCTTGAGCCGGTCGGCGGGCAGCGGGGCGCCGTACCACTGGACGAGGGCGGCGGTGGGGCTGAGCAGGACGGTGGCGCGGGTGGCGCCGATGCCGGTGCGTTCGCCGAAGTCGGCGGCGCGGTCGAGCCGGTGGGTGATGCCGCCGTGCTCGGCGAGCAGTGCGGTGAAGCGGGCGACCCAGTCGGCGGTGAGGGTGTCCTCGGTGGTGCGCTCGCGGCCGGTGCCGAAGTGGGCGACCGGTCCGAAGGCGCCGCTCGGGTCGTGGTCGACGGCGAGCCAGTGCGCCCGGTCGTCCTGGTGGTGGCTGCAGCCGAGGATGACGACGGTGCGTCCGCCGTGCCGCCACACCTGGCCGGCCCGCTTCTCGTGCTTGCCCTCTGAGGCCTTGGGGTCGGTGAGCGGTTCGGTGAGGGTGATCTCCCGGATCGTGGCGCCGCGGTCGGCCAGCGGGCCGGTGGTGAGCTCGGTGAGGAGCAGCGCGAGCGAGGCGCGTGCGGCGTCGGAGGTGAGCGGGGCGGCCGCGGCGTAGGCGGCCGTGCCGAGCCGGCCCAGCAGGTGCAGCCAGCCGTGGTGGTTGTCGTCGCCGTGCAGTCGGATCCGGAGCGGGCTGGTCCAGCCCTCGCCGGCCGCGGGCGGTTCGGCGAGGACGGCGGTGACGGCGCGGAGGTTGTTGAGGACGCGCCAGTTGGCGGACCGGTCCCAGTTGCGGCCGAAGCCGCCGACCTCGGGCAGCAGGAGGGTGACGGCCTCGCTGAGGTCGTGGTCGGTCCCGTGCTCGGGCCGGTAGGCGAGGGCGGCGGTGCCGTTGCTCTCGCCGGAGCTGGACCGGGCCTCGGGCTGCGGGACGTAGCGGGCGATCCGGTCGAGCAGGTCGGCGGCGGTCCGGGCGAGCCCGGTGACGCCGGCGAGCAGCAGCCGGTCTCCGATGCCGGGCAGGATCTCGGCGACGGCCTTGATCGGGAGCGCCTTCTTGGCCTTGCCGCTGACGAGCCGGCGGCGCACGCCCTGGGTGGTGAGCCAGAGCTGGCGGTCCTCGGGGACGGGCTCGGCGTCGACCGGCCAGGCGGCGTCGATCAGCCGGGCGGCCTGCTCGGCGGTGACGGTGCGCAGCTGCCGGGAGCCCGCCTCGTCGCGGGGCCGCAGGGCGTGCCAGTGGTCGATCGGGGGCACCAGCGCGGTACCGGCGGCGCCTCGCCCGCCGGGCCGGCAGGGCCGGAAGTCGGCGGTCGCGGCGGTGGCGTCGCCCTCGATGACGGCCGGTCCGGTGGCGGCGGCGGTGCCCGCTGCGGCCGTACCGGTGACGGGGGTGCCGGTGCCGGCCGCCGGGGCGCCGTCGGTCGGCAGGAGGAAGGCGAGGTGGTCGTTGGGCAGTTCGACGAGCAGCGGGTGGGCGCCGCCGGGCAGGCCGACCCGGCCGACCGGGTAGAGCCGGCCGCGGCCGCTCGCGTTGTCGAGGACGAGGGTGGTGCCGTCGGCGGTGCCGGCGGTCACGCGGCCGCCGTCGACCCGGAGCCAGGTGCCGAGGGCGGAGCCGTCGGTGCCGAGCGGGGTGCCCTCCAGCCCGGGCTGGAGGGGCAGCAGCCGGGTGCGCTTGAGGTCGAGCCGGCCGGCGGCGGCCGTGGCGGCGATCCGGGGCGGTTCCGCGGTTCGGCCGAGGGTGCCGGTGGCCGGGTCGAGTTCGGTGACCGCGACCTGGCCGCGGCCGTGGCGGACCGTCCAGTAGCCGGTGCCGTCGCCGAGGACGGTGTGCTCGGCGGGCATCCGGGTGTCGCCGGCGTGCAGCGGGCGCTCTCCGGTGCTCCGGCCTCCGCCGGGCAGCGGGATGGACGGCTCGTCGGGTTCGGTGGACCCGCCGTAGTAGTAGGCGATGGTCTCGCCGCCGAGGTCGAAGACCTCGGCGGGGCGGGCGGACCAGTAGGCCCGCTGCGTGCGCTCGTGGAACCAGGCGACCAGCAGTTCGCCGTCGACGAAGCGGAACCGGGGCCGCTGCCAGGACTCCTGCTTGTCGGGGATGCGCAGGGTGTGTTCGAGCAGGATGCCCTCCGCGCCGACCACCAGGGCCTGGTCGCCGCGGACCAGGATGAGGTGCGGCCAGGCGTCCTCCAGGATGAGGCCGTCGAGGAGCTTCTTGCCGTCGCCGAAGCCCGGGGCCTCGTTCGTCTTGACGCCGAGGCGCTTGAGCGCCTCCTCCAGGGCGGGCCAGCCGAGTTCGTCGAGGATGCCGGTGCGCAGGGTGCGGGCGAGCAGGCCGGTGACGTCGATGGCGGCGATCCGCTCGGCGGCGGCCGGGTTCTCGGCGCGGATGGCGTTGCGGCTCGAACTCAGGCTGCGGAGGAGGTCGTCGGCGGTCGTCAGGCCGCGGGCGGCGGCGAGTTCGTCGGCGCGCGCGTCGGACCACTCGATGAACAGCTCGCGCAGCACCGGCACCGCGGCAACGCCCTTGGTGGTGGCGGCCTTCCAGGTGTCGGGGACGGCGGCGCGCAGGAAGGGCCGGAACCGGGGGTCGGCGGCGACGGCGGCGAGGTCGCGCCCGTCGGTGCCGGAGACCTGGACCCAGCCGGGGAGCTGGAAGCTGTGCCCGTCGGACGGGTCGGCGACCGGGACGCCCTCGGCGAGCAGCAGGTCGAGGAGCTCGATCTGGGTGGGGCTGCGGCGCACACCGGTGAAGAGGTCGACCGGGACGGCCTCGACGCGCAGGCGCTCGGTCATCCGTGCGACCAGGGCGACCGTCCCGGTGCTGAGGCCGCTGTCGCGCCAGCCCCGGCCGAGGTGGTTCACCCAGCGCTGGAGCCAGGCGGCGGCGGGTTCGGCGGGTGCGGCGCCCTCCGGGAGCGGCTCGGCGGCCCCGGCGGTCCCGGTGGCCCCGACGGCCGGGGGGAGCCCGGTGAGCAGCCGCTCGGCGCCGCTCTCGGCGAGGACGGCGAGCCAGGCGGTGTCCTGGGCGTCGCGGTCCTCGACGCCGGCCGGGTCGGGCAGGATCTCCAGCAGGCGGGCGCGGACGGCGGCGTCGCTGCGGCCGAGCTCGATGACGGCGGTGTGCCAGCTCTTCCAGAAGGCGGTGGGCGCCCGGTTGACGGCGGGTGAGGCGAGCAGTTCGGCGAGCAGTGCCCGCTCGTGCTCGTCGCGGTCGAGCCCGGCGGCCCGGAGCAGGGCGCGGGCGTCCTCGGCGACCCCGGCGTAGGGGGCCATCCCGGCCGCCGAGCGCTCGGTGCAGAGCTGGCGGAACCGCTGCCAGGCGGTGGCCGGGTCGAGGCGGGCGCTCAGCTCCTTGACGTACTGGCGGAGCGCCTTGACGGTGAGTGCGCCGGCGAGGGCGAACTCCAGGAAGACGGCGCGCAGCCGCTCCTCGTCGACGGCGAGGTTGTGGGTGCGCTCGGCCTCGCGGGCCTTGCCGAAGAAGGTGCTCGCGTAGGTCTGGTTGCCCTGTTCGAGGAAGATCCGGCCGACCTGCTCGCAGTAGGTGGGCAGGAAGTGCGGCACGGCGCGGCCGAGGCGCTTGGCGAGCTCCTCGAAGCCGTCCTTGGCGTGGCCGGGCTTGGACTTGGCCTGCCGGCCGAGCCGCTCCATCTCCTTGACCAGGGCCAGCGCGTGGTGCCCGTTGGCCGGGTCGTGGACGAGCGCCCAGGCGGGGAAGCCGAGGGCCTCCTGGCGGACCTGGCCGACCTCGGCCGGCTCGGCGTCGGGCACGAGGCCGAGGAAGTCGACCGCGAGGTCCTCCGCGGGGCCGAGGGCACCCGGCACCAGGCGGACGATCCGGCGCTCGCCGAGCACCGGGTGGCTGTAGCTGCGGGCGGTGAGGACGTCGGCGGCGCTGTCGGGCGCGCCGGCGTCGGGCAGGGTGCCGGACGGAAGGACCGCCCCGGCGTCCAGCAGGCGCTCGCTGAGCTCGGGCCCGCGTGCGGCCCCGCGCTCGACTCCGGTGGTGCTCATGCGGCTTCCTCCCCTTCGATCGTGCGGCCGGCGTGCAGTGCGGCGGCCATCCGCATCCCCTCGGACCAGGCGACCGGTCCGACCTCGGCGAGCGGCAGGACCGCGCCGTCCGGACCCGCCCAGCTCAGCGAGCCCGTCTCGCACTCGTCGTACTCGTAGTAGTCGCCGACCCAGACCCGGGCCTCCAGCGCGCGGCCGTCCTCGACGACCGGCAGCACGGCGTTCCCCGCGCGGACCCGGTAGCCGAGCCGGGCGCACCGGCCGAGCAGGTCGCGCAGTGCCGCGTAGCGGCCGCCGGCGTAGGTGTCGACCGAGGTGCCGGTGGTGTCGGCCGGCCGGTGCCAGACCTCCCGGTACAGCTGCTGGACCTGCTGGGAGACGCCGAGTTCGACGGCGAACTCGCGCAGCTCGTCGAGGTCGGCCAGCAGGACCGGGTGGGGTATCCGCAGCTCGCCGCCGGTGAGGCGGACGGTGTCCCCGTCGAGGTCGACCACGCCGATCCCGCGCTCGGCGTCGGCGCCGCGCAGGAATCCGGCGACCTCGCCGTCCGGGCCGGTGACGACCAGGTCGCGCAGGACCTCCTGCCAGGCCTCGTCGGCCCAGACGGCGGTGACGACGGCGGCGGGCACCGGCAGGGAGCGGACCATCCACCGCTCCGCGGTCTCCAGGCAGCCCCGCCGGTGCGCGTCGAGCCACTCGGTGAGCTGCCTGAGGCCGACGACGACCGGATCGTCGTTCAGCTTCGGCGGGACGCTCTTCAGCGGGCGCCCGGCCGCGTTGCGGCAGAGCACCTTCCCCTCGTCGTCGAGGGAGACTTGATAGCCCCCCGCACCCGTATCAACCCACGCCACGGCCGCTCTCCTCCCAGCTGGTCGGTCAGTGATGGGAGGAACGTAACGGGACACACTGACAACGCGACCGGCGGGGGCGGGCCCCGAGCGGATCCCGATTCCAAACCCCTCGAACGGATGAACTAACCCAATACGGAGCGACCGTTCGGTAACGATCCGACGGAGGGTCGGCCAGGGCGATCCGGACGGGCCGGACGAGCCCGACCGGCGGGACCGGCGGGCACCACCGGCCCGGAGGAGCGGGGCAACCCGGCACACCGGACGCGCCGGACGCGCCGGACGGGCCGGGCGGGCCAGGGGGGCGAGGGGTGCGAGGGGGGCGAGGGGCGGGCCGGGGGCGGCGCGCTACGACACGGTCAGCCGGAGGACGCGGTCGTCGCCGGGCA
Source organism: Kitasatospora sp. NPDC042419 (assembly GCF_056437345.1). NCBI lineage: Bacteria > Bacillati > Actinomycetota > Actinomycetes > Kitasatosporales > Streptomycetaceae > Kitasatospora > Kitasatospora sp. NPDC042419. The sequence goes on along the minus strand of NZ_JBWKAW010000004.1, from coordinate 69,509 downwards.
CCGGGTCGCCGCGCCCGTCGGTGTTGTTGGTGACGAGCAGCAGGGTGCCGTCCCGGTCGGCCACCACGGTGCGCAGTCGGCCGTGGGCGTCCGTGAGGAACGCCTGTGGCTCGGCGGCGAGTCGGTCGCCGTCGAGCGGAACCCGCCAGAGCCGTTCGCCGCGCAGTGCGGCCAGCCAGACGGCGCCGTCGGCGTAGGCGATGCCGCTCGGGGAGGCCTCGGAGGTGCGCCACCGGGCGACCGGGTCGACGAACTCCGGGCGGCCGCCGACACCCTCCACGGTCGGCCAGCCGTAGTTGCCGCCGGGGCGGATCAGGTTCAGCTCGTCCCAGGTGTCCTGGCCGAACTCGGAGGCCCAGAGCCGGCCTTGGGGATCCCAGGTGAGGCCCTGCACGTTGCGGTGGCCCGACGACCACACCGGCGAGCCGGGGAACGGGTTCCCGGGCGCGGGCGCGCCGTCCGGGGTGAGGCGGAGGATCTTGCCGCCGAGGGAGTCCCGGTCCTGGGCGAGGGCCGTGTTGCCCGCGTCGCCGGTCCCGGCGTAGAGGAACCCGTCGGGGCCGAAGGCGATGCGGCCGCCGTTGTGCCGCGAGCCGTGCGGGATCCCCTCCAACAGGACCGCCGGTTCGCCGAGTTGCTCGCCCGCCGGGCGGGCCGGGTCGTAGTCGAGCCGGACGACGCGGTTGTCGGAGGCCATGGAGAGGTAGGCGTAGAGCCGGTGGTCGGTGGCGAACCCGGGCGAGAGGGCGAGGCCCAGCAGGCCGCCCTCTCCCCCGTCGACGACGCCGGGGACGGTACCGGCCCCGGTCTTCGCGCCGTCCGCGGCCGCGACGCGGACGATCCGGCCGCTGTCGCGTTCGGCGACGAGGAGGTCGCCGTCGGGGAGGACCGCCAACCCCCAGGGGGCGTCGAGGTCCTGGGCGACGGTGGCCCGGACGGCCACCGCGGGCGTGGCCGCCGGGGTGGGCGTCGGCGTGGCCGTGGCCGTGGCCGTGACCGAGGGAGCGGCCTCGGTGGGGGCGGGCGCCGCAGGGGTCGCGGGCCTCGCGGTGGCGCCGGAGGAGGGCACCGGGGTGCCGGTGGACGTCGGGCCGGCGGCGCGGTCGGGGGCGGCCGCGGCGGAGCACCCCACGACGGCGGCAGGTCCGAGCAGCAGGGCGAGCAGGGCGGCGGCGGAGCGGCGGAGCATCGGTGACCCCTCCCGGAGGCGGCGGGCGCAAGGCGGCACGGACGTCCGGTGGACGCATCCCCAGCAGACCACATACCCGGCCGACCCGGTCAGCAACTCGCCGCGCCCGTCCGGCCGGTCGACGACGGCCGGACTGCGCCACCGACTCGCCCCGAAATCCCCGCAGGACGGGGACGGGCGGCACGCGGACGCACGGACGATGCGCGGGGAAGGAGGGGTATTCCCGTGCGGGGCACGGCGGCCAGACAGTAAGGTGTCACATGTGACGCACCTGATGGGAGCAGAATGATCCGCCCGTTCTGGCCCGCCACCGACTACCCGGCGCTGGCCGCACTGCTGTCCACCGCCGGACCGGAGCCGGTCACGGCGGAGGGGCTCCGGGCGCAGGACGAGGCGATGCCGCCCGTCGGCAGCCTTGCCACCAACCCCGACGGCCTGCTCACCGGGCACGGCCGGATCCGGCTGGTGGACCCGGGGCCGGACGGAGAACTCCTCGCCTTCGCGACCGCCTGGCGGGCCCCGTGGACCCCACCGGGCGACGTGGCCTCGCTGGTCGTCGGCGCGCCCGGCCGGGCTCCGGAGCTGCTGCTCCCACTGCTCGACGGACTGGAGGCCTGGGCCCGTGGCGCACGTGCGCGCCGACTGCTCGGCGAACTGCCGGACGGCGGCCGAGCCGACGGGGCCGGACCCGACGAAGGCCAGAGCGCGGACAAGGGCGGGAGCGCGGGCACGGGAAGGGGCACGGGAAAGGGAAGGGGCACGGGAAAGGGCACGGCAACGCGCGCAGGCACGGGCAGGGCCGACGAGAGCGGCCACGACGGGCTCCTGCGCCTGCTGGTCGCCCGCGGCCACCGGATCGACGCCCATGTGCGCACCGCGGCGGCCCGATTGGACACGCACGCCTTCGCACCGCCATCACCGCCGCCCGGCATCGACCTCCGCACCCTCGCCACCTCGGGCACGCCCCAGCCGGCCCGCCAGCTCCACCGGCTCTACCGCGAGACGCTGCGAGACAACCCCGGATTCGCCGACGCGGTCCCCGGCTTCGAGCGGTGGCACGCGGAGGCGCTGGCCGGCCAGGGCTGCCGCCCCGACTGGGTGTTCACCGCCGAGGCCACCGGCCGGATCGTCGGCGTCACCGCCGTCCGCGAGACCGCCGATCCGCGCGTCTGCCACGTCGACTACACCGGGGTGCTGCGCCCGTGGCGGGGTCGCGGACTGGCCAGGACGCTCAAGCTGCACGCCGCCCACCGCCTCGCCGCGCTCGGCGTGCGAACCGTCCACACCGAGGTCGAGGCTTCCAACACCCCGATGATCGCGGTCAATTCGGCCCTCGGGTACGAGTGGGGCCCCGGTCACCGGCGACTGGTCAAGCTCCTCTGACCCGCGACGTCCGCCCGCCCGCACGGCCGCCGGGCACCACCCACTTCTCGTGCGAAGCAACCCGGCAGCAAAGTGACTTGACGCTTCGTCAGTCAATGTCGGCGGTCCCGCGGCCACGCCCGGCGGCGGCCGTTGACACCCCTCCGAGCGCCGCTTAACGTGTGGCATGTGACATATCACAGACGGTAGGAGTCGGCCCTGCGCGGCGGATCGACACCGGGAACCCCCAGCCCCGACCCCGACCAGACCCCAGAGGGATGACATGCGGACCAATCGAATCTTCCACGCGGTGGACTCCCACACCGAGGGTATGCCCACCCGGGTGATCACCGGCGGCGTCGGGGTGATCCCCGGCGCGACGATGGCGGAACGCCGGATCCACTTCCGCGAGAACCTCGACCACATCCGGACCCTGCTGGTGACCGAACCCCGCGGGCACGCGTCGATGAGCGGAGCGATCCTCCAGCCGCCGACCCGGCCGGACGCGGACTGGGGGGTGCTGTTCATCGAGGTGTCCGGCTACCTCCCGATGTGCGGCCACGGCACGATCGGCGTGGCGACCGTGCTGGTGGAGACCGGCATGGTCCCCGTGACCGAACCGGTCACGACCGTGCGCCTGGAGACCCCGGCCGGCCTGGTCGTGGTCGACGTGGCGGTCACGGACGGGGTCGCGCGCCACGTCACCCTGCGCAACGTTCCGGCGTTCGCCGAGCGGCTGGACGCCGAGCTGGAGGTGCCGGGGTTCGGCACCGTCCGCTACGACGTCGCCTACGGCGGCAACTTCTACGCGATCGTGCGGCTCGACGACTACGGGCTGCCGTTCGACCGGAAGGCGAAGAACGAGATCACGGCCGCCGGCCTGGCCACCATGCAGGCGATCAACTCGACCGACGAGCCGGTCCACCCGGAGGACTCCCGGATCCGCGGCGTGAAGCACGTCTACTTCGAGGCGCCCGGCTCGGACGCCTCGTACTCCCGCCACGCCATGTCCATCCACCCCGGCTGGTTCGACCGCTCGCCGTGCGGGACGGGCACCAGCGCGCGGATGGCGCAGCTGCACGCGCGCGGCGAGCTGGCGATCGGCGCCGACTTCGTCAACGAGTCCTTCATCGGTTCGAAGTTCACCGGCCGCCTGGTCGAGGAGACGACGGTCGCGGGCCGCCCGGCGGTGGTGCCGACGGTCACCGGCCGGGCCTGGATCACCGGCACCGCGCAGTACTTCCTGTCGCCCGACGACCCCTTCCCGGCCGGCTTCGAGCTCTGATCCGACGCCCTGCGGCGCACCGCGGCACCCTCCGGCGCCCTCGGACGCCGACCCGAAGGCGGCAGTGAGCCCAGCACCAGGCGGCGCGTACCGGTGGACGCGTCGCGGGGGCGTCCGTCGGACTCCGACGGGCGCCCCCGCTGCGTCTACGGCGTTCCCGCGCGACCCGGCCGTACGGACCGGGTCCGCGCCGGTGCACCCCGCGCCGTGGGGCGCACCGGCACGGCCTCGCGCGAAGCGCCGCAGTTCGGGGCGGACCGGCGCCGCTCTGCGGGCCGGTCCGGCTGGACCCGCCCTGGCCCGCCTGCGGTTGCCGTCCACGACGACCGGCGCGGCACGGGCACGGGCACAGGCACGGGGGAAGCGGCCGCCGCAGACGCGAGGACGGGGCCGGGTCGGGGCGAGGCTCCGGCCGGGGCGCCCGCGGCACCGCTCATCGGGGCACCCCGGCCGCGTCCAGGAAGGTCCGGAACTTGGCGCTGGTCTCGGCGAGTTCGGCCTCCGGGCGGGACTCGGCGACGACGCCCGCCCCCGCGTACACCCGCAGGGTGCGCTCGTCGGCCTCGGCGCAGCGCAGGGTGACCACCCACTCGCCGTCACCGTCCGCGTCGCCCCAGCCGACCATCCCCGCGTACAGGCCGCGGTCGAACGGCTCGATCTCGCGGATCGCCTCCCGGGCGAGCGGCGTCGGCGTGCCGCAGACGGCGGGGGTCGGGTGGAGGGCGGTGGCCAGTTCCAGGGCGGACACGGCCGGGTCGGCGAGTTCGGCGGTGATCGTGGTGGCCAGGTGCCACATCGCGGCGGTGCGCACCAGGGTCGGGCGCTCCGGCACGTCCAGGGTGCGGCAGTACGGGGCCAGCGCGGCGCGGATGGCGTCGACCACGACGGCGTGCTCGTGCAGGTCCTTGGGCGACTCCAGGAGTGCGGCGGCCCGGCGGACGTCCTCGCCGAGGTCGGCGCTGCGCGGGACGGAGCCGGCCAGCGGGTTGGCGAGGACGGCGGCTCCGCGGCGGGAGAGCAGGAGTTCGGGGCTGGCGCCGATCAGGGTGCGGCCGGAGCCGGCGGGCATGGCGAAGGTGTAGCCGCCGGGGTCGCGGCGGGCGAGGCGCTGGAGGATCGCGGGCAGGTCGAGCGGCTCGGCGGCGTTCAGCTCCAGCGTCCGGGCGAGCACCACCTTGCTCAACTCGCCTTCCCGGAGCCGCCGGACGGCTTCGGCGACGCCGGCGCCGTAGGCCTCCGGCGCGGGCACCGGCCGGACGTCCCACTCGACCCGGTCGGCGGCCGGGGCGGGCAGTGCGATCAGCGGGTCGTCGCCCAGTGCGCCGCAGGCGCGGACCCTGGCGGGGACGGCGAGTTCGGCGCGACTGTCGTGGTCGAACGCCACCGCGCCCACCACCAGCGGGTGTTCGACGCCGTCCCGGCGGGCCTGCGCGAGTGTCTCGGCGACCCGGACGGGCAGCGGGCGGGCGTCCTGCGGCACCCTGGCGTGCACGCCCTCGGCGAGCAGCGTTCGGGTCGGGGAGGCGAAGAACGCCTCGTCGGACGCGGCCCGGTACTGGCCCAGCAGTCCGCTGGCCGCGCCGATGGCGGCGTGGTCCGTCCCGGCGGGGGCGTGATGCACCGTGGTCACCTGGATTCCCCCAGCCTGCGAGTGGCCGCCGGGCGCGCGAGCTCGGACTGCTGCACAGGAAAGTCCCCTCCGACCAAGAACATTAGGCAAGCCTAACCTAAAACAATCGCACGATCCCGCCGAGGGGGCATCCGGGACTCGCGGCACCGCGGAGCGAAGGTGGACGCAACGTTGCGTCCAGTGTACGGTCGAATCGAGACGCAACGTTGCGTCCATGATCGTGAGACCACCGCTCGGGGCGGATCGCCGGCCCGGAACGGGTCACCCACGCGGAGCGGGTCACCCGCCCGAGGGGCGCACCCCCGGGACGACACCGCCCGCCACCGCCCTCCCCTTCCCCAGAGGAGCCTCCCCATGCCCTCCGCCCAGCCAGGCCGCGCCGCCGCGCCGCCCGGGCCCTCCCGGCCGCTCGCGCAGGCCGCCATCGCCCTCGCCTTCTGGGTCACCATGGCCGGAACCACCGTCCCGACCCCGCTCTACCCGCTCTACCAACACGCCTTCGGCTTCTCGCCGTTCATGGTCACGGTGATCTTCGCCGTCTACGCGCTGGGCGTCGTCGCCGGGCTGCTCACCCTCGGCCGGCTCTCCGACCAGATCGGCCGCCGCCCGGTCATGGCCGCCGCCCTGCTGCTCGCCGCAGCAGCCGCCGGACTCTTCGAAGCAGCCGACGCGCTGCCCTGGCTGCTCACCGCCCGGGTCCTCTCCGGCTTCGGCGCCGCCCTGATCACCGGCGCCGCCACCGCCGCCCTGCTCGACCTCGCCCCGCCCGAGCGGCGCCTGCGCGCCCAGACCCTGGCGCTCGCCGCCAACATGGGCGGCCTGGCCGGCGGCACCCTGTTCTCCGGCGTGCTCGCCGAATGGGCCGGCTCGCCCCTCCGGCTCCCCTGGACGGTGACCCTCGTCCTCACCGCCACCGCCCTGCTCGGCCTGTTCGCCGTCCCCGAGACGGTGCCCGCCGAGATACGCGCCGCCGGAGTCCGGCTCCGCCTCCAGCCCCTGCGCATCCCGGCCGGCATCCGCCCCGCCTTCCTGCGCGCCGCACTCGCCGGCGGCGCCGGGTTCGCCGTGACCGGCGTACTGACCGCGGTCAGCGGGCTCTTCCTCGCCACCGTGCTCGACCTGCGCAACCACGCGCTGACCGGCCTGGTCGTCGCCCTCGCCTTCGCCGCCATCGCCGTCGGACAGCTGCTCGTCCGCGTGCTGCCCCCGGCCCGCGCCCTGCCGCTCGCCTGCGCCGGACTGGTCGTGGCCGCCGCGCTCATCGCCGGCGCGCTGCTCACCGAGGCCTTGGCGCCGCTGCTGCTCGGTGCCTGCGTCAACGGCCTCGCCGCGGGCACCGCCATCGGCACCGGACTCGGCGCCATCAACGGCGGCGTCGCCCCGGAGCGTCGCGGTGAGACGGTCTCCACCTTCTTCGCCGTGCTCTTCTCGATGCTCTCGGTGCCGGTCATCGGGGTCGGCGTGCTCATCCAGGCCACCGGGCTGCGGACGGCCGGGGTCACGTTCAGCGCGGTGGTCGCCGTCCTGGCGGTGGGCGTCGCGGCCGGCCTGGTCCGGCGGCCGCGCGGGGAGACGGCCGCGTCCGGCGCCCCGGCCCCCTCCGGCCGGACGGGCAGCACGACCGGGACGGGCAACGCGACCGGGGCGGTCGGCGCCTACGGCGCCGTAGGCGCGCCCGACGCCGCGAACACGGCGGGCCCGACGTCCGCACTGGCCGGGTCGGCCGAGGAGGCATGAGAAGATGACCACGACCGACGCCCCCGGCCAGCCGCCCCCGCACAAGGACCCGAGCACCATCGCCGCCCAGTCCCGCCCCGCCACCGGCAGCAGCACCAGTAGCAGCCGCCGCAGTGAGGCCGCGCGCCTGGCCGTGCTGAACGCGGCCGACGACCTGCTCGTGGAACACGGCTTCGAGGGCCTCACCATCGAGGGCATCGCCGCCGCGGCCGGAGTCGCCAAGCAGACCATCTACCGCTGGTGGAAGTCCAAGGTCGACATCCTCTTCGACAACCTCGTCCTCGACGCCCCCGCCGCTCTGGCCTGGCCCGACTCCCCGTCGACCCCCGCGGACCTGCGCACCTACGTGCACCGGTTCGCCGCCTTCCTCGGCGAGGACCCGGCCGGCCGGGTCCTGCAGGCCCTACTCGGCCACGCCCAACTCGACGCCCGAACGGCCGAGTTGCTGCACAGCGGCTTCCTGGACGACCTGCGTGCCCGCGACGTCGCGCACACCCGCGCCTGCCTCGGCCTCGCCGGGGACGACTCCCGGACCGGCGCCGACCCCGACGCCGACGACCGGGCCGCCGTCCTCCTCGACGCCCTGCTCGCCCCGCTCTACCACCGGGCCCTGGTGCTGCGCCGCCCGCTGGACGCCGCGTTCGTCGACGCCCTGCTCGACCGGCACCTGCCGCGCTGACCCCGCCTTCCCGGCTGTCCCGCTGTTCCCGCCTTCCCCCCAACTCCCTTTTCTCCGGCCCGTGTCCACTCCGGGCCCGTTCAGGAGTCACCATGTTCCGTCGCGCCCGTCCGACCTACGACGTGCAGGTCATCGCCGTCACGCCGCTCACCTCCGCCCTCGTCCGACTCACCTTCACCGGCCCCACGCTGGGCGACCTCCCCATCGAACACCCCACCCAGTGGGTCAAGTTGGCGATCCCCGAGGGCCACTCCCGGGCCTACACCATCCGCCACCACCGCCCGGCGGAACGTGAGGTGGACATCGACGTCGTGCTCCACGACAACGGCCCGCTCGCCCGCTGGGCCGCCGTCGCCCGCCCCGGCGACCGGGCGCAGCTGGCCGGACCGCGCGGCAGCCTGCCGTCCTTCGAGGCCGCCGAACACGTCCTGCTCGCCGCCGACGAGAGCGCCCTGCCCGCCGCACTCACCATCGTCGAGCAACTCCCGCCGGGCGTCCCGGTCTCCGTCTTCGTCGAGATCGGCGACGCCGGGGCCACCCTGCCCCTGCCCGCCCGGTCCGGCCTCACGAGCCACTGGCTCGTCCGCCGCCCGGACCGGCCGAAGGGCAGCCTGCTGGCGGACACCCTGCTCGCCACCGACGTTCCCGCCGGCACCACCGCCTGGCTGGCCGGTGAGGCGCACGCCGTCGCCACCATCCGCCGGCACCTGCTCACCGACTGGTCCCTGCCGCGCGAACGCGTCCACAGCAAGGGCTACTGGAAGCACGGCGAGTCCGACCACAAGGGCTGAGACCGCACCCGCCGCCGCACGGCCCCGGCCGGGCCCCTCGCCGGGCCGGGCCAGGCCGGCTCAGGCCGGCGGACGGTCCCGGGAGGCCGCCGGCCGACCCCACGAGGAGCCCGGACGGCCCGAAACGGCGGGGCGCCCTGCCTGGTGACGGTGCGCCGTGGCGGCCGCGAGGGCGGCGGATCAGTGCGCGGCGGCGGGCGCGGGTGACAGCCCGGTGCAGCCGCGCAGGCCGTCGCGCCGCTTGAGGGCGGCGGTCGCCGCCGCGCCGGACTGCGGGACGGGCACGCCCTTGTCGTCGATGGTCGCCGGCGCGAACACCTCGCCGACCACCTTCCCCGCCGGGGTCACCGTCAGCGTCGTCACACCGGTCTCGTTGGAGTTGGCGTAGTTGGACGTGCCGTACCAGAGGAAGTTGCCGAAGCCGTAGCCGACATAGGTGTTGCCGAGCATGCCGGAGCCGAGCATGGTGTGCGCGTGGGTGCCGACCACGGCCGTCGCGCCGGCGGCGGCGAGCTTCCTGGCGATGGTGGTCTGGGCGCCGGTCGGGCAGGCCTTGCCCTCGTCGCCCCAGTGCAGGTAGACGAGCACCACCGGCGCCTGCTTCTTCGCCGCCTCGACCGCCTTGACCAGCGCGGTCGCGTCCAGCGCCGAGGCGATGCCGGGCTTGCCGGCGCCGGCGCGCCACTTCTGGTTGGTCAGGTCCTCGACCTGGCTGGCCGCGACCACCGCGACCTTCACCCCGCGCACGGTGGACACGTACGGGGCGTACGCCTCCTGCGAGTTGCGGCCGAAGCCGACTATCGGGACCGGCGAGGAGGCCTTGGCGGCGAGGGTGTCGGCGAGACCGTCGGCGCCGAAGTCCACGGCGTGGTTGTTGGCGAGGGACACCACGTCGACGCCGGAGTCCTTCAGCGCGGTGAGCGCCTTGGGCGAGGTGCGGAAGGTGTAGGTCTTGGCCTCGGGTGCGCCGCGCTCGGTGATCGCGGTCTCCAGGTTGAGCACGGCGAGGTCCGCGGCCGAGAGCGTCTTGGCGATCGGGCCGAGCGCCGCCTCGGGCGCCTTCACAGCCAGCCGGGCCTCGGTGCGGCCCTCGAAGTGCACGTCGCCCGCGAACGCCACGGTGATGCTGCCGTCGGGGCGGGGGGCGCCCGCCGCACCGTCGGTGGAGGAGGAGTCGTCCGGGGTGCCGGACGCGTCGGGTGCCGCCTTGGCCGCGTCCGCGGCCGCGCTGGCGGCCTTGGCCTCCTTGGCGGCCTTGACGGTGGCCGGGTCGGGGTCGTCCGGCCCGCAGGCGGCGACGGGTATCAGCCCGAGCAGCAGTGCGACGGCGGCCGCGGCACGGCGCATGAGTTCCCCCCGTGGGTCGGTCGAAGAGCGCGGTCAGCCTACGCCACTCCCCCGCTCCCTCTCCGCCACGCCTCCACGAGCCGCACCCGCCCGTCGTCCGGCGTTCGTCCGCGCCGCGGGGTGGCCGGCGGCTGCTCCCGGGCGGTGCGGCCGCATCGCGACCCGCCTCCCGGCGCTTCCCCGGCACCGCCCCCGCGACCCCCGCCGCGACCCCCGCGGCGACCTCCCCCGAGGCTTCCCCCGCGACCTCCGCCGCACCTTCCTGCGGCGGGACGCCGCGGCGGATGCGGGTCGGCACCGCCTCCTGTGGTAGCAGGTGCGAACCGAACGGCGTCCCCTTCCTCGCGGACCCGCGCTTCCCGTCCCGCCGGACCCAGGACCTGCCGTCCCAACCGTCCGCCCGATCCGGCCACGGCGTCCCTGGCGTCGGGCCCGCCCCGGCGCGCAGCGTGGAGGGGGAGGGGCGGCGGAGCGACGGGGAGGGACAGGGAGGGCGCAGCGACCGGGCGTCCGGGGACTCGGAAGGGCAGGTGGTGCGCCATGGCCGGCGCGGAGGCGGCAGGCACCCGGCGGCGGATCGTGGTCGGGATCGACGGTTCGGCGCCGTCGAAGGCGGCACTGCGCTGGGCTGTCGGCCAGGCGGTGCTGACCGGGGCGGTGGTACGGGCGGTGGCCGCGTGGGAGTACCCGTCGCTGTACGGCTGGTTCGCGCCGATGGTGGACGACGGGTTCGAGCAGGCGGCGCGGCGGACCCTGACGGACGAGGTGGACGGCGTGGTCGGCCGCGAGCGGCCGGTGGAGATCCACGAGAGCCTCGTGCTCGGGCACGCGGCCGAGGTACTGCTGGAGGCGGCCGAGGGTGCGGACCTGCTGGTGCTCGGCAGCCGCGGCCGCGGGACGTTCGCGCGGACGCTGCTGGGCTCGGTGAGCGCGCGGTGCGCGGTGCACGGGTCCTGCCCGGTGGTGATCGTCCGGGCGGACGGCCACGCCACGGCGCCGCCCCGGCCGGCCGGGGCGGCGGGCGCGGGCGCGGAGGCGGGGCCCGGGGCGGGGGCGGACACGTCGGGCGGGGCGGCGGCCGTCCGGACCAAGGACTGGCAGCTGAACCTGCACGTGACCGAGGACCGCGACACCACCCGGGTGCACGCCGTCCTGGACGCCGACGGCCGCGTGCTGCGCAGTGACGCTCTCGCCCGCCGCAACCCGCGCGACGCCCCGACCCCGGAAGTGGGCGACGAGTTCGCGGTCGGCCGCGCACTGGTCGACCTCGGCCACCAGTTGCTGCGCGCGGGTACCCAGGGCGCCACGGGACGGGCGGAGGAGTGACATGCTGATCCGCGGGCGGCGCCGGACGACGGACGACCGGACCGCTGCCCCGACGACTGACGACAACCGACGACGACGACTGACGACTGACGACTGACAGATATCGGCTGGCAGATGACAGCTGACGGATTTCAGATGACGGATAACAGATGACGGATTCTGTCAGCCCGACCCCGGGCGGCCCCGCACCCACCCCCGCCCCCACCGCCGCACCCACCGCGCCCGAGCTCGACTTCACCCCCGCCCAGCGCGCCCGCGGGCGCGCCCTGCGCCGCGCCCAGCTCCCGTGGGCGCTGGGCGGGCGGCTGGCGGGCCTGGCACTGACGCTCGTGCTGGGTCTGACACCGGCCGGAGCCGGGCTGGTGACGGCGGTCGGCGGCTGGTTCGGCGGTTCCCGCACGGCGGAGGTGCTGGCCGGCGCGGGCGCCCTGGTGCTCCTCGGCCAGGCGGCGCAGCTGCCGTTCGGGGCGGGCGTCCGCTCGGTGCGGACCCGGTTCGGACTGGTGACCCAGGGCTGGGCCGGCTGGTCGGTGGACGTACTGCGCGGACTGGCCCTCACCCTCGCACTGGCACTGCCGGTGGCGTTCGGCTTGTACGCGCTCACCGACCGGTCCCCGGACCGCTGGTGGATTCCGGCGGCGAGTGCGGCCGCCCTGCTGACGGCCGCGCTCTCCTTCCTCTACCCCCTCCTCGTCGAGCCGGTGTTCAACCGGTTCTCGCCGATGGAGGGCGGGCCGCTGCGCGAGGCGCTGCTGGCGCTCGCCGAGCGGGACGGCGTCCGGGTGCGGGACGTCCTGGTGGCGGACGCGTCGCGCCGGACGACGGCCCTGAACGCCTACGTCTCGGGCCTCGGTGCGACGCGGCGGATCGTCGCGTACGACACGCTGCTGTCGACCGCCGAACCACGTGAGGTGGAGCTGGTGGTGGCGCACGAGCTGGGGCACGTGAAGCACCGGGACGTCCTGACCGGCACCGTGCTGGGAGCCGCGGGGGCGGCGGTCGTGGTGGCACTGCTGGGCCTGGCGGTCGGCTGGGGTCCGCTGCTGTCGGCCGCCGGAGCGACGGACGCCGCCGATCCGCGTTCGCTCCCGTTGATGGCGGCGTGCGCGGCACTGCTCGGCGCGGCGTCCGGCCCGGTGCAGTGCGCGGTGAGCCGTCGGGTCGAGGTCCGGGCCGACCGGCACGCCCTCGAACTCACATCGGACGCCGAGCAGTTCATCGCGATGCAGCGCAGACTGGCACTGACCAACGTGTCCGACGTCGACCCGCCGCGGGTGCTGGAGCTGCTCTTCGCCACCCACCCGAGCGCGACCCGCCGGATCGCGGCCGCCCGGGCGTGGCAGGCCCGCGGCACCGCATCCAAACTCGTTGTATAATGCAACGAAACCCGGGAAGGTTCGAGGAGGTAGGTCCACCATGCCCGACCGCGAGACGTCGATCGACACCATCCAGCGCGAGCTGACCGCCTTCGCCCGCCGCGCCCGCCACAAGGCCTCGCAGCTGCACCCGGACCTCTCCCTGGTCACCTACAGCATCCTGGACCTGATCACCGAGCGCGGCGGCTGCCGGGCCGCCGACGTCGCCGCGTACTTCATGCTCGACAAGTCGACCGTCAGCCGCCAGGTCACCGCCCTGGAGAAGCTCGGCCTGCTGCGCCGGGAGACCGACCCCGAGGACCAGCGCGGCCAGATCCTGCGTGCCACCGACGCCGGCCTGACCCTGCTGCGCGAGGCCAACGAGCAACGGCGGATCTCCTTCTCCGCCCGCTTCACCGGCTGGTCGGACGAGGACGTCGCACGGTTCTCCGACTACCTGGCCCGCTACGGCGCCGAGGACTGACCGGCCCCTCCCCTAGGCCGCCCCGTCGACCGGCCGCTCGCCGCCGCGCGGGGGCCGGGCCGGCTACCGGAACCTCCCCGGGTGCGGCGGACCACCCGGACGGTGTACAGAGGAGAGGTGCCACTCCGGCAGCTTCCCCGCGAACGGCGCCGGCCGTGGCGGCTCGACCGCCGCGCGCTGACGGCGCTGCCGCTCGCCCTGATCGTGCTGATCACCGTGGTCGACGTGCTCTCCCCGCCGGAGATCCACCTCGGCCCGCTGCTGATCGTCGCCCCCGCGCTCACCGCCTCCTTCGCCGGTGCCCGGGCCACCGCCGTCGTCGCCCTGCTCTCGCTCGCCGCGCTGACCGTGATCGGCATCCTGCGCGACGGTGTCACCACCACGAACCACGAGACCCAGCTCGGCGCGCTGCTCGCCGTCTCGGTCCTGATCGTGGGCCTGCGCGTGCTGCGCGACCGGCACGAACGCGAGCTCGCCCAGGTCCGCTCGGTGTCCGAGGCGGCCCAGCGCGTCCTGCTGCGCCCGCTGCCCGACCGGATCGGCCCGCTCCACCTCGCCGCCGTCTACCTGGCGGCCGAGGCCGAGGCGCAGGTCGGCGGCGACCTGTACGCGGCGGCCCGCACCGCCACCGGCACCCGGCTGCTGGTCGGCGACGTGCGCGGCAAGGGCCTCTCCTCGCTCGGCGACGCCGCGCTGCTGCTCGGCGCCTTCCGGGCCGCCGCGCACCTGCACGCCGACCTGCCCGCACTCGCCCGCTACCTGGACGGCAGCATCGCCTGGGACCTCGCCCAGCTCGCGGAACAGCAGCGCGCGCCGAAGCAGCCCGCGCAGCACTCCCCGGCTCCGGCCCCGGAGGACGGCGGCGAGTCGTTCATCACGGCCGTCCTCCTGGAGATCCCGGACGACGGCCGGGTGGTCCGCCTGGTCGACTGCGGCCACCCGCCGCCACTGCTGCTGCGCGCCGACGGCGTCACCGCGCTGGACTCCCGCCGCCCCGCGCCCCCGCTCGGGCTCGGCGAACTGGCCCCGGCGCCGTACGAGGTGGAGGAGTTCCCCTTCCTGCCCGGCGACCGGCTGCTGATCTACACCGACGGCGTGATCGAGGCCCGGGACACCGAGCGTCGGTTCTACCCGCTCACCGAACGGGTCACGGACCGGTGCGCCGACCGCCCGACCGCCCTGCTGCACCACCTGCGCCACGACCTGCTCGCCCACGTCGGCGGCCGGCTGGACGACGACGCGGCGATGGTCGTCGTGGAGCGGGTCGACTGAGATCCGGGCGGGCGGCGGGCGGGCGGGCGGCAGGCGGGCGGCGACAGGCGCCCCGGCCGGGGCGCCGCTCACGGCCGGTACGGCAGCTGCGGCACCTCGAAGCAGGTGGTGGTCATCGACTCCACCTGGGTGACCCAGCCGCCACGCCCGTCCTCGGCGGAGTCCTGCCACCGGGCGGCGTCCAGGCAGGCCCGGGTGAGCCCGGTCGGCGGGGGCTTCGGGACGAACGAGGCGGGCAGGAGCAGCCCGTTCGCGTCGTACGGCTCGGCGCGGTTCATGAACCGTTCGACGCAGACGCGGGTGAGGTCGGCGCCGCAGGAGTCCATGGCGTCGGTGAGCCACTGGGCGCCCGCCCAGCCCTCCAGCTCCCAGGCCGACAGCAGCGGCTCCCGGTCGGGGAGGTAGCGCGCCATCGCCGCCCGGAACGCGGCCACCGCCGGGTACCGCACGTCCTCGTAGTTCAGGGAGGAGGAGGTCGCCCAGAGCACGTTCCGGCAGGTGGGCGAGGCCCGGTAGTCGGTGCGGACGCTCTCCGACCAGTTCTGCACGTTGGTCACCTTGGCGGTGACGCGGGTGCCCGCCTCGTCGAGCGCCCGGCAGAGTGCGGCGTTGCCCCGGCTGTCCATGGCGTCGAAGAGCAGCTGCGAGCCGTCGGCCCGGACGGCGGCGGCCACCGCCTGGAAGTTGGGCAGCGCGAAGTCCACCGTCTGGGTGAGGACCCGGTACCCCTCGGCCTCCAGGCCGGCCCGCAACTGGGCGGCGTAGCGGGCGGAGTCGGCCTGGTTGTAGGCGACCACGGCGGCGCTGTCCGCACCCAGCCGCTCCTTGAAGAAGCGGAACACCTCGGTGGTCTGGTAGAGCGTGCCGTTCCAGCCGACGGCGTTCCCGTCGCGGGGCGCGCTGCTGCCGTAGATCCCGTACAGGTGCGGCCAGCGCTCGTACGCCGTGCCGATCGGCTGGCCCCCGACGTCCGGCACGCCCTTGCCGCTGACGTACGGGGCCCCGGCGTAGTCGAGGACGCTGCCGGAGACGAAGGCGAAGACGTGGGACTGGTCGATCAGCCGGTGGACGCAGTCCTGGTTGCCGATGCCGCTGCCGCCGTCGTCGCAGGTGACGAGCTTGACGGTGCGGCCGTGCAGGCCGCCGCGGTCGTTGAGGTCCTGGAAGAAGGCCTGGGCGCCGTAGCGCGGTCCGCTGAACACCTCGCTGCCGACCGGGCTGGTGAGCGAGGTGACGATGCCGATCCGGATCTCGGTCGGGGTGACACCGGTGTCGGAGGCCGGATTGCCGGTGCCGGAGGTGCCGGAGGTACCGCCGGACGTACCGCCGGATGCGCCGCCCGGGGTGGGGCGCGCACTGAACGCCTGGTCCGGCAGGCGGGTGCCGCAGCCGGTCGCCAGGATGAGGCCGAGGACGACGGCGAGCACGAGGGCGAGGGTCCGGGGCGGGGTCGGGGTCCGGGGCTGGGTCGGGGCGACGGCCGGTGCCCGGGCCGTGACGGCCGGCGCGCGTCGGCGGCGGGCGGGCCGCCGACGGGTGGAGCCGTCGGCGGCCCGGGACCGCGGGACCGGGGTCAGCTGCATCCGGGGATCGGGCTGCCGCCGGCGCCGGCGGCCTGGACGAGCAGACCGCACATGGTGGAGCGGGAGACCTTCCAGGTGCCGTTGTCCAGCACGGCCTGGCCGGTGGCGGCCGGCTCGACCACGTTGCCCTGGAGCGACAGCTCGTAGGTGACGGTGGCCTCGGTCGGCGAGGTGAACGCCACGTTCGTCACCTTGGCCTGCACCTGGCCGAGGCGCGGGTCCTGCGAGAAGCCCTCCAGCACGGGGAGCAGCACGTCACCGTTCTGGAGCAGCGTGACCTTCTCCGGGATCGGCGTGCTGGGGTCGAAGAACTTCTGCCAGTTGGCGGTGACCTCGTTCGTCGCCGTCGCCGGGTCGGCGGGCGCGGTGCCGCCGGCGGTGGCGCTCGCGCTCCCGGACGCCGAGGCCGAAGCCGACGGCGACGCCGAGGCGGATGCCGTACCGGAGGCCGAGGCGGACGGCGACGAGGTGCTCCCGGACCCGGAATCACTGCTGCTGCACCCCGCGACCGTGCCGGCCAGCAGCAGCGCGAGCAGGATGCCCGCCGACCGCAGGACCGGGCCGCCGCCCCGACGGGTGCCGCTCTGCCACACGTGCATGGTGTTCCTCTCGGCTGCCGGGCGGCGTCCGCTGCTGGGGTCGGTCCGCCGGTCTCCGGATGCTGTTCCAGGCCGATCCTGGAAACGTCGCAAGTGACACCATGAAGGCGGATCCATGGACGAATCGCAATCCGGGGAACAAAACGCCCGGTCCGTCACGGACGGAGCACCGCCCGGCCGTCACGGCTTCGGCATGCCGGACGCCGCGTCCCGGGCGGTGCGCACCGCCCGGGAGAACCGCGAGTGGCCGGGCTGGGTCCTCGCGGTGGTCGGAACGGCGCTCTGCGTGCTGGGCTGGTACGGGGTCTCCGGCGAGAGCTTCGCCGAGCAGCAGATCCCGTACCTGGCCTCGGCGACCATCCCCGGTGCGGCGCTGATCGTGGCGGGCGTCGTCCTGGTCGCACTGCGCTCGCCCGGGCGGTCCGGAGCGCCACCTCCGCCGGGCGCCGCGCCGCCCGTGGGCGGGGACGGTGGCGATGCCGGTGGCGGCGCCGGCTCGGGCTCCGGACCACCGGTGGCGGGGACGGAGACGGACCGCCGGATCGAGCAGCTCTACACCCTTCTGGTCGAGCCCGCCCCGGCCGAACGGGCCGCACGGACTGCGGGGGCCGAAGCCGGCACCCCCGGCTCCCCGGCCGCGGGCCCGGGCCCGGGGCCGGGTCCGGGTCCGGGCCCGGGTGCCACCGGGCGCCTGCTGGCCGTACCCGCCGGAACGCTCTACCACCGCCCGGACTGCGTGCTGCTCGTCGGCAAACCCGCCGTCACGCCCGTCGACGCGGCCGCCGTCCGGGCCCGCGGCCTCACCCCCTGTCGCCTCTGCGACCCGCCCGCCCCCGCCGGAGCCACCACTGCCCCCGCCGTAGCCACCACCGACGAGCCCGATGAGTCCGCCGGCCCCGACGGCCCCGACAGCCCCCACGAGTCCGGCGCCTCGGGCGGTCCCACCCGTCCGGATACCCCTGCACCGCCGACCGGCTGACGGGAGCTGCCCCGGTGCTCACCCCCGCCTTCCCCGCGTCCGTCACCGACGCCCTCGACCGCACCCACCTCGTCCACCTCGTCCACCTCGCCGAGTCGACCGGCCCGACCGGCCCGACCGATCCGACCGGCCTCACGATCGACCTGGCCCTCGCCGGCCTCACCGTCGGCAGTGCCGCCGCGCTGAGCGGCATCGGCCTGGTCGTCTGCCACCGCGCCACCGGTGTGCTCAACCTCGCCCAGGGCGCCCAGGCGATGCTCATCGCCTACCTGGTGCGCGACCTCGTCGTGGTGCGGCACTGGCCGGTCTGGCCGGCCCTGGCGTGCTGCCTGCTGCTGGTCGCGCCGGCCCTCGGGGTCCTGCTGGACCTGCTGGTCTACCGCCCGCTGCAACGGCGCGGCGCCGGGCCGGCCGAGACCATGGTGGCCGGGCTCGGCGTGTTCGTGCTGCTCATCGGGGTGGTGGTGATGGTCTGGGGCTCCGCGCCGCTGGCCGGGGCACCGTCCCCGTTCGGCGGCACCCCGATCGGGCTTCCCGGCGGGCACACGCTGCGGCCGGACGCGGTCGCGCAGCTGGTCGCCATCCTGGTCCTCACCGTGACGGTGGGCGCGACCACCCGGTTCACGTCGTTCGGCCTCCACGTACGGGCGGTGGTGGACGACCGGCGGCTCGCCGAACTGGCCGGGGTCGACGCCGACCGCGTGTCGGCGGCCGGCTGGGCGTTCGGCTCGTTCACGGCCGGACTCGTCGGGGTGGCTCTCGCGCCGTACCTGTTGCTGGACCCGTACGGGTTGCCGCTGCTGGTGATGGAGACGATGGCGGTGGCGGTGGCGGCGCGGCTGCGGAGCATCCCGGTGGCGGTGGTGACCGGGCTCGGCCTGGGCATCGTGCAGGCCGAGATGACCAGGCTGCGGCCGGCCGGGCAGTTGCTGCCGCTGGTCCAGGCGGTGCAGGCGAACCTGTTCGTGGTGGCGCTGCTGGTCGCCGCGCTGTTGGCCGGGCCACGGATCACGGGTGGCCGAAGCGGTCCCGGGCTGCCACCGGGGGCGTGGGTCCCGGCAGGGGGCCGCGGCGTGAAGGCCAAGGGTGCCGGGGCCGGGGGTGCCGGGGGCGGGCGGGCGGCGCGGGCGGTCTGTCTGGTGCTGCTCCTGCTGCCGCTCGGCTTCCGCGAGGACGACCTCCGCGGCGCGCTGCTGGTGCCCGCACTGGCGCTGGTACTGCTGTCGATCGTGGTGGTGACCGGGTACGGCGGCCAGATCTCGCTCGGCCAGGCCGGGTACGCGGGCCTGGGGTCGCTGGGCACGGCGCTGCTGATGTCCGGACGGATCCCGGGGTTGCCGGCGCTGCCCGCCGTACCCGCGCTGCTGCTCGCCGTGCTCGCGACCGCGCCGCTCGGGCTGCTGACCGGCTGGCCGGCCATCCGTCGGCGCGGGCTGGCGCTGGCGCTGGTCACCTTCGCGGTCGGGACGACGCTGAGCCGGTTCGTCTTCCAGCAGCCCTACGCGACCACGGGGCTGACCCTCGACCGACCCGCTTTCCTGTCCGGGGACCGGGCCTTCTACGTCGCCGAACTCCTGCTGCTGGGAGTGGGGCTCGCGGTGGTGCAGGCCCTGCACGGCGGGCGCCTCGGGCGTGCGCTGAGCGCGTTGCGCGACCACGAGCCGGGCGCGGCCGCGGCGGGGATCGACGTCGCGGGGCTGAAGCTGTTCGCGTTCGTGGCGGGGGCGGCGCTGGCCGCGCTCGGCGGCGGGCTGATGGGGATGGCCGGGCGGGCGTTCGACGCGGCCTCGTTCGACCCGGTGCGCGGGCTGCTCTGGTTCGCGGCCGTGGTGGTGGCGGGTGCGGACAGCGCGCTCGGGGCGGTACTGGCGGCAGCCCTGCTGATCGGCCTGGACGCGGGGACGGTGGCGGGGGTGTCGGCGGTCGCGGTCGGCGTGCTGGCCGCCGCGATCGGCCGGCTGCCGGGCGGCCTCGCGGGCACGGCGGCCCGGTGGACCGCGTCCGGGACGGCGTCGTGGCGGGCCGCACGTCCCTCCGGAACCGGGCGGCCGAGCGGGCCGGTGGCCCCCGGGTTGCCTCCCGGCCGGCTCACGCCGGCGGGACGGCGGGTGCGTGCGCGGCTCGCCAAGCGCCGAGCCGCCGGCCCCGCGCCCGCCGCTGCGCCCGTACCCACACCCGCACCCGCCGCCACGCCCACCGCCTCGCCCGCCACTGCGCCCGCCGCCACGCCCGAGGAGGCGGGCTCATGAGCGGGCCTCCCCGGGCCCGGCTGACGGCCCGTGGGGTGATCCGCCGCTACGGGGGGATCGAGGCGGTGGCCGGGGTGGACCTGGCCGCACCACCGGGCCGGGTCACGGCGCTGATCGGGCCGAACGGCGCGGGCAAGAGCACACTCTTCGACTGCCTCGCCGGCACCGTCCGACCCGACTCCGGCCGGGTGCTCCTCGGCGGCCGCGACGTCACCCGGCTCCCCGTGCACCGCCGGGTACGGCTGGGCCTGGCCCGCACCTTCCAGCAGATCGCCGTCTTCCCGACCCTGTCGGTGGCGGACAACGTCCGGGTCGGCGCCGAGCAGCCCGCCGGCCCGCACCGACGCGACTCCCGTGCGACAGCCGAACGGACGGCCCGGCTGACCACGGAGCGGACGGAGCGGGCCCTGGGCCTGCTCGGCCTGCGCGAGGTGGCGGCGGAACCGGCCGGCGGACAGCCGACCGGCGTGCTGCGCCTGGTCGAACTCGCCCGGGCACTGGCCGGCGAACCCCGTGTCCTGCTGCTGGACGAACCGGCAGCGGGTCTGGACACCGCACAGACCGCACGACTCATCGCCGTCCTGCGCGGCCTCGCCGACCGGGGCATGGCGCTGCTGCTGGTCGAGCACGACCCCGGCCTGGTCGCCGAGCTCGCCGACACCGTCTACGCCATGGCGGACGGCCGGGTGGTGACGGCCGGCCCGACGGCTGCGGTCCTGGGCGACCCCCGGGTTGCCCGGGCATGGGGTGGCGGGAGGAATGACAGCTGACAACTTTCAGATGGCAGATGGCAGATGACAGCTGACGGATTTCCAACTCCCAGCCCTTCCCCCGACCGCTCCCGATCCCCCTCCTCCCCCGATCCCCTCCTCCCCCGACTCCCCCACCGCCCGGAGCACCCCATGCCCGCCGAAGCCGCCCTCCTCTCGGCCCGCGTGCAGTACGGACCGCTGGAAGCCCTTCACGGCGTGGACCTGGCGATTCCCCCCGGCCAGGTCACCGTGCTGCTCGGGCGCAACGGCGCCGGGCGGACCAGCGCGCTGCACGCGCTCGCCGGGGTCGTGCGGCTGTCCGCCGGGCGGGTCGTCTGGCGGGGGCGGGACGTCACCGGGCTCGGCGTCCACCGGCGGGCCCGGCTCGGGCTGGCGCTGGTACCCGCGGAGCGGGCGGTGTTCGGATCGCTCACCGTCGCCGAGCACCTGGCGCTCGGCCGGGCCGGAACCTCCACCGGCGAGGTGCCGGCCCTGTTCCCCGAACTGTCCGGGCTGCTCCCCCGCCGGGCCGGCGAGCTCTCCGGCGGCCAGCAGCAACTCGTAGCCGTGGCACGGGCGCTGAGCGCGTCACCCCGGCTCCTCCTGCTCGACGAGCCGGACCGCGGCCTGGCTCCCGCGATGGCCGCCCGGCTGTACGCGCACCTGCTGGCCACCGCCGCCGAGGAGGGCCGGGCGGTGGTGGTGACCGCACAGGCACTGCCGCACACGCTGGACCGGCCGGGAGTCGTCGTGCACGTGCTGCACCGGGGAGAGGTCAGCTTCTCCGGGGAGCCCGCCGAGCTGAGAACGGTTCCGGACGCGGGGTGGTGATCAGTTCGCCGGGCGCCGCTGCCGCCATGATCTCGTCCAACAGGATCCGCGCGGCGTCGAGTTCACGGATGGTGTCGGTGATGCGGGCGTGCTCCCGGGCCAGGCCGGTGAGGAGTTCGGGGCAGGTCGGCCCGGGCCGCCGTTCGCCCGGGGCCGGCAGGCCGTGCAGGATCTCGCCGATCACCGCGGAGTTGAGGCCCGCCGCGAGCAGGGTGCGGATGCCGTGGACGGTGCGGACGTCCCGCTCGCCGTACTCGCGGTAGCCGCTGGGGCGGCGTTCGGGGGTGAGCAGCCCCTGTTCCTCGTAGTAGCGCAGCGCCCGGGTGCTCACCCCGGTCCTCCGGGCCAGTTCTCCGATCCGCACCGCCTGCCACCTCCTGGTCCCCCGCGCCGGGCCCGACGGTTGACTCTCACGTCGACGTGAAGCTCTAGCGTAACCGCCGTGACAGAGAACCAGTCGTACCCGACCGTCCCCCCCAACCAGCCCTTCCCCCGGCCCTGTTACCGTGCTCGGCCTCGGCCCGATGGGTCGGGCGCTGGCCGGTGCCCTGCTCGCGGCCGGCCACCCGGTGACGGCGTGGAACCGCACGCCCGGCCGGGCCGGCGACCTCACCGCACGGGGCGCGACGACGGCCGCGAGCGCCGCCGAGGCCGTCGCGGCCGGTCCGCTCACCCTGCTCTGCGTCCGCGACGACGACGCCGTGCAGGCCGTGCTCGACGCGGCCGGGCCCGCACTGCGCGGCCGGGCACTGGTCAACGCCACCTCGGTCGGCCCGGACCGGGCCCGCGCCACCGCGGACCGGGCCGCCGCGAGCGGGGTGCGGCTCCTCAACGCCGCGATCCTCAGCCCTGTTTCGACCATCGGCGGCCCGGCCGGGGTGATCGTGTGCAGCGGCGAGGAGGAGGTGTTCCGCGCCCACCGCCCCGTACTCGCCGCGCTCGCCGGGACGGTGAACCACCTGGGCGCCGACCCCGGCCGGGCGGCCGCGTACGACACGGCCCTGCTCGACCTGTTCTGGACCACCGCGCACGGCTGTCTGCACGCCTTCGCGCTGGCCCGGGCCGAGGGCATCGCCGCCGCCGAACTCGCCCCGTACGCGCAGGGGTTGTCCCAGATGCTGCCGACCCTGCTGGACGATTGGGCGAGGTCCGTGGACGAGGGCCGGCACCTCGGCGACCGGAGCACCGTGGCCTCCGCCGCCGCGGGCCTGGCGCACGTCGCCCACACCGCCCGCGCCCGGGGTCTGGACACCGGCGTGCTGGACGCCGCCCTGGCCCTGACCGGGCGCGCGGTCGCGGCGGGGCACGGACAGGCCGGGGTCTCCGCCCTGGTGGAGGCCGTCACGGGGACGGCGGCCTCCGCGCCTGCGCTTTCCCCCGCCCCTGCCCCTGCCCCTGCCCCTGCCCCTGCGGACGCCGCGGCGGGCTGACGGTCACTGGGCGAGGTAGCCGCCGTCCACCGGGAGCACGGCACCGGTGATGAACGAGGCCTCGTCGGAGGCGAGGAAGAGCACGGCGGCGGCCACCTCCCCGGGCACGCCGAGGCGGCGCATGGGGTGGAGCTGTTCGATGGCGGCGAGGTACTCGGGGCCGCCGGGTTCGTGCCGCAGGCGGGCGACCCGTTCGGTGGCGATCGTGCCGGGCGCGACCGCGTTCACCCGGATGCCCCGGTCGGCCCACTCCACCGCGAGGTGCTTGGTGAGCCCGGAGGCGACGAACTTGGCGGGCCCGTAGACGGCTTGGCCCCGCTGCCCCGCCTCGCCGGAGATCGAGGAGACGCAGACGATGGCACCGCCGGCCGCCGCGGTCATCGCCTCGACGGCGTACTTGCAGGTGAGGAACATGCCCCGGCCGTCGACGGCCATCACCCGGTCCCAGTCCTCGGCGCCGGCCTCGGTGATCTCCATCATCGGGATCACTCCGGCGTTGGCCACCAGGACGTCGAGCCGGCCGTGGCGTTCGACGGCGGCACGGACCATCCGGCGGGCGTCCTCGTCCCGGGAGACGTCGCCGACCACCGTGGTGACGGCCTGCGGCAGCCGTTCGGCCAGCCGCCGCAGGCCGTCGGCGTCGATGTCGGTCGCGACGACCGACGCACCCTCCTCGGCGAAGCGCTCGGCGACGGCTCGGCCGATGCCGTTGGCCGCGCCCGTCACCACGCACGACTTCCCGGCCAGCCGGCCGCCGGGTCCACGCGTCTCAGTCATGGGCCGGACTGTAGCGGCGCCGGACACCGCAGCCCGGCCTCCCGTCAACGCAACGCCCGGCGCGTTCACCCCTGCGGGAGCACCCGCACCGGCGGCCCGGCCGTCCGGACGTCCGGACGGCCGGGCCGCCGGGCACGGCCTCCGGGCGAACAAGCGGTCAGCCACCCTGGCGTCAGCCACCCCGGCGGTCAGCCGACGGTGAGCACGATCTTGCCGCGCACGTGACCGCGCTCGCTCTCGCGCTGGGCCTCGACCGCCTCCGCCAGCGGGTAAACCCGGTGCAGCGGCAGGTTCAGCCCGGACTCCTCGTGCAGGGCGAGCGCACCCGCCAGGGCCGGCCCCTGGTAGTCGGCCGGCTCCGCGCCACCGGTGAACCGCACACCGTGCTCGGCGGATCCCTGGATGTCGGCGATGGTCAGCACGTTCTCCGCTCCCCCCGCCAGCTCGATGGAGAGCGGCAGGACGTCGCCGAGCCCGGCCACGTCCAGGACCCGGTCCACGCCCTCCGGGGCGGCGGCCCGGACCCGCTCGGCCAGGCCGTCCCCGTAGACGACCGGGACGGCGCCCAGCTCGCGCAGGTGCGGGTGGTTGGCCTCGCTCGCGGTGCCGATCACCCGGATCCCGCGCTGCCGGGCGAACTGCAGCAGCACCGTGCCGACCCCGCCCGCCGCGCCGTGGACCAGCAGGGTCTGGCCGGCTTCGAGGTTCAGCAGGTCGAGCGAGCGCCACGCGGTCTCGGCGGCCACCGGGATCGCCGCGGCCTGCTCCCAGCCCAGTGCGGCGGGCTTGCGGGCCAGCTTGTCCGCCGACGCGAGGACGTGCTCCGCGTAGCCGCCGCCGTGGACCGCGCCGAACACCTCGTCCCCGACCTGCCACGCGGTGACGCCCTCGCCGACCGCCTCCACGACGCCCGCCACCTCGTAGCCGGTGACGGCCGGGAAGACGACCGGGAAGAACTCGGTGATCGAACCCGAACGCACCTTGTGGTCCAGCGGGTTGACGCCCGCGGCGCGGACGGCGACCCGCACCTGGCCGGCGCCGGGCGCGGGCAGCTCGATCTCGATCGGGCCGAGCACGTCGAGGCCGCCGTACTCGGCGAAGCCGATGGCCTTGGTCGGAAGGGTGCCGGGGGTGGCGTCGGTCATGGGGATCCCGTTCTCTCGCTCTGTCTCTGCCGGGGATGGCCGGGGATGGCCTGATCGGCCGGAAGGTGTCGCCGCCCCGACGACCGGATCGGCGCCGGGGTGACGGTTCAAGCCTGGTCCCCGCAGTGGCGATCTCCGGCCCGCCGTTCGGCCGGTTCCGCCTGGCCGTTCGGACAGGCCACGCCGGACAGGCCCGGACTACGCTGGACGGCATGGTGGAACAGGCACGTGTGACGGACCGGGCCCGCACGACGGCGCATGCCCGCAGAGCGGAGCAGCCCCGCACGGCGGACCAGGTCCGTGGCGGAGGCGAGCCGGCCGCGTCGGCCTGGGACCGGCCCGAAGGTGCGCTGGCCCGCGTCGTGGAGGTGCTGCGCACACCCCGCCCGGCGATCATGACGAGGCTCTCGGAAGTGCTCGCCGACCTCGTCCCCCACGTCGCGCTCGCCCAGCTCAGCGGCGTCTGCACCTATTCCCCGGCGAGCGCCTTCGGCGCCGAGGAGCTCTCCGCCCGGATCACCAGCCTGGAACTCGCCCAGCTCGCCGAGTCGGTGTCGCCCGGCCGGCCGTGGCAGGGCGAGGCGGTCCTCGCCGGACGGGCCCGGCCGGCGGTCGCGGTGGCGTCGGCACCGGCCGGCAGCAACGGCGCGCTGCTGGTGCTGGTGCGGGCGACGACCGGGCCGCTCGCTCCGCTGCCCGACCTGCCGCTCGCCCTCCTCCAGCAACTGTGGGAGCTGGTGACCACCCACTCCCACCACCGGGCCATCGACGCCGCCCCCGCGCACGCCGCCGCCTCCCGCGCCTCGGCCGGCGCCCGGGCCCGCGCGATCGCCGAACTGAGCGGCGCGCACGCCTCCGCGCTCTCGGCGATCCTCGCGCCGCTGCGCTCCGCCGCCCTGGACGACGCCACCGCCCGGCGGAACGCCACCGAGCTGGCCGTCACCGCCCTGCTCGACCTGCGCGGCGCCGCCGACCTCGACCGTGAGCTGAGCGAGGAGCCCGCGGCCACCGCGTTCGCCCGACTCGCCGACGTGCTAAGGCCCTTGCTCCGGCACAGCCCCGTCCGCCTGGACCTGCTGGCGCCGACCGCCGGCGACCGGTCCGTCCCCGCCGACACCGCGCACACCGCGCGGGCGGCCGTCCGCTCCACCGTGCTGGCCATGCTGGAGCAGGACGGACTGGGCCGCCTGCACGTGAGTTGGCAGTTCGTGGACGGCACGCTGCGCGCCGTCGTCCGGGACGACGGCCCGGGCCTGCTCACCCCCGACGCGCTCGCCGTCCACCGCACCGCCGACCGGATCGCCGCGCTGGCGGGCCGGCTGACGGTCGACGCCGTCCCCGGCTGGGGCACCACGGTGACCGTCGACCTGCCGCTCCACGTGGCAGCGGCGCCGGCCACCTCGGTGGATCCACTGGAGGGCCTTCAGCCGCGGGAGTTGGAGGTCCTCGACCAGCTCGCCCAGGGGCGCCGCAACCGGGAGATCGCGCAGGCCCTGCACATCAGCGAGTCGACGGTGAAGTTCCATGTGGCCAACATCCTGGCCAAGTTGGGCGTCACCTCCCGCGGCGAGGCCGCCGCCCTCGCCCACCGGGCGGGCCTGCCCGCGACGCCGCCGTCCCTCTACGCGGCGTCCTGACCCACGCGGCGTCCTGCCCCGGCCGGCGGACGCGGACGCGGTGGCGACGACGGGACGGGGCCGTGGGCGGTGGGCCGACCGGGCGGGGTCACGACCTCTCGACGGCGGCCTTGATCCGGCGGCCGAAGTCGGGGGCGTCCTTGCGGGCCGCCCGGAGCGCCGGGGACACGAGGAGCTTGCCGATACCGTGGCCCTCCAGGACGTTGAAGATCCGGACCCGGGTACCGCCGCCCGGGAGCGGTTCGAGGTCGTAGCCGCCCTCGGCGGTGATCAGGTTCTTGCTCTGCTCGGTCCAGCGGACGGTGCGCGGGGCGTCCAGCGCGGTGATGCGGAACTCCCGGGAGGTCTTCATCCCGGCGTCCTTCACCGTGCTGCGGAAGACCGTTCCGACGGCGGTCGGACCGTCCGGGGTCTTCTCGATCGACTGGACCCGGGGGCTGAAGTCCGGGTCGTTGCGGCCGTCGGCCAGGTAGGCGAAGACCTGCTCCACCGGGCGGTCGACCTCGACGCTCGCATCGAACATTCCGGACATGCCGACTCCTCACGGGGTGCGGTCGGGCGCCGTGACACCGTGGCGCCGTGACGCTGTGGCACTGCACGGCCAGGATTTCAGAGAGGCGGCCGCCCCGCCTCCCGGGCGGCCGCCCGGCGGAATCCGCCGAAGCCCCGCACCCCGCACCCCGCACCCCGCGCGTCCGCGCCCCCGTGCCCCGTAGACCCCCTACCGGCCGAGCCTCCGGCGGGGCAGGGCCAGGAGGTGGTGCAGGGCCAGGCCTCGGGCGGCCCAGCTCTCCAGGCGGGCGCGGTCGATCCAGTGGATCCCGTACTCGTCCCCCCAGGCCATCGCGTCGCGGGTGAGGCCGCCGTTGGTCACGACCACGGCGACGTCCGCGCCGTGCACCGGACCGGCCGTGCCCTTGACCTCGTACATGACGTGGACGCCGACCTTGGCGCCGACGGCGGTGTGCTTGGCCTGGAGGACGATCCGGCCGTGCCTGGGGTGCAGGCCGATCACGTCGGCCGCCCGGTCGCCCTGCCGGCCGACCTTGTCGGCCGTCCAGCCGTCCCGGACCAGCAGGTCGCGCAGCGCGTACTCGAAGGCCTGGTCGCCCATCGCGTCCACCTCGGCGAGGCTCAGCCGCAGGCCGGCGAGCCGTTCGGTGCGGGTGCGGTCCAGCATCGGGCGGAAGGCCGCGCCCGCCAGCGCGAGTGCCGCGACGGCGGCCAGGAAGATCCAGGACCGCAGCAGCGCCTGGGCCGCGGCGAGTACCGCCACCGCCACGGCGACGCCGACGAGCGCCGCCGCCAGCTGCTCGACCGGTCCGCGCGGCCGCCGGAACCGGGCCGCCATCACGGCGTCCCGGCGGTGGCCGGGGTGGGAGCCTGCGGCGGCGGCGCGGCGGCCTCGTCGGAGAAGCCGACGAAGTGCCCGTAGAGGTAGAACACCGCGAACGCGCCCGCGATCACCCACCCGCCGGCCCTCTTCCCACCGCCACCGCCGGACGCGGGGCGGCGCCGGTAGTGCGCCCGCACCCGGACGGGTCCCCGGTCGTCGTTGCTCGCCACATTGCCTCCCGATCGGGCCGTCGACGCCCTGTGCGCCCCGGCTCGCCCCTCGGTGTAGCAGCGGCGACCGACAGCGGACGGGCGGTATTCGGTACACGGACCACCGGGTGGTCCGGAACCGGCCAGGTGCGCCGGAGGTGTGCGCCGGTGCCCCGGTGGCGTGCGCCCGCCGTCCGGCCTGGACCGTCGCCCCGGGCGCGGGGCCGGCGTGCTGCGCGGCGCGGGAACCGGGCGCGGGAACCGGGCAGTGCCGTCGCGGCCGACCTGCGGTGACGTGCACGAACGGCGGGCGGGAGCAGCTTGGCAGGATCCACCCGGCGTGCGGACGGGCGGTGTGCGCCGTCTTCCGGCGGACACGCGCCGCCCGCGCCGAGGTCGCGCCCCTCCCACAGCCCCTCCCACAGCCCCCTCTCGCAGCCCCTCAGGCCACCGTGCCCTCCTCGGCGGCGGCCAGGATGTGCTCGGGATCGGTGAGGACGGCCCACCAGGTGCTCATGTCGTCCTCGGCGTCGTCCGGTCGCGGGGTGCGCCAGCCGACGGCGGCGTGGAGGAGGACGTGGTCCCCGGTGGCGAGGGGCGGGAGGGTCCAGCGCAGGCCCCGGTGGTCGTCGAGGTACTCGACACCCCAGTCGGGGCGGGGACGGCGGGCGTACACCTCGTCCAGTCGAGCCGCCCAGGCGCGCGGGAAGCCGGAGCCGGACGCGGCGCGGCCGCAGATCTCCTCCTCGTCGGAGCCGCCGAGATGGAGGACGGTGCCGGGGTTCCGGAGCTCGACGGCGGCGAGGCACTCGCCGCCGTCGTAGCCGCTCTCGACGTCGGCCGGCACGGCGCGGAAGGACGCGGTCAGCCGGACGCGGTCGAGCGCCGTGCGGGCGTCGAGGCTCCAGACCGCGCCCCAGCCGTTGTCGACCGCGAGGGAGACCTCGGAGGCCGGCGTCCGGACCGGGCAGAGCAGCAGTTCCAGGTCGGCGCCCGGCTGCTCCCACCGGTACAGCAGCCCGCCGGCCGGGAGCCGGTGGAGCCGCGTCGGCCTCGGCGGGACGGGCCTGCCACCGAGCTCCGCGCGCAGGGCGAGCACGCCGAGCGGTGTGGTCACCGACGGTTCGGCGGGCACGAACGGTCCGGGGAGCCGGGGGACGTGGGGCAGCAGGGCGGGCATGCCGGAAGTCTAGGCAGCGCCGGGAAGGGCCAGGCCGGACGAGGCCCGGGGCGGGAACCCGTGACCCGGAGGCCGGAAGTCCGAGGCCGGAACCCGGAACCCGGAGGCCGGAACCCGGAACCCGGAAGTCGGCGGACCAGACGTCCCGTGCGGACGGCTGTCACATTCCGGCGGGCTGCTCCGTCCTCTTGCCGACGGCGGCCGGAAGCGGCGGCCCGGCACCTGGAGGGGCGAGGACATGGCGCAGCACATCACCGTCATCGGCGGCGGTTTCGGCGGGCTGACGGCGGCGGTCTCGGCGGCCGAGGCGGGGGCGGCGGTCACCCTGTACGAGGCGCACGGGCGGCTCGGCGGGCGGGCCCGGACCGCGGAGGCGCCGTACCGGACCAACGAGGGCCCGCACGCGTTCTACCGGCGCGGGCCGCACTGGGCGTGGCTGCGGCAGCGCGGGCTGGTCGGGCCGCTGGCGCGGATCCCGGTGGCCGAGGCGCTGCGGACCCGCTACCACCGGGAGGGCCGGCTGCTCCGGCTGCCGCCGCTCGGGGTCGTGCGGCTGGCGCAGCGGCGCGGCGCCCCGGTGGGCCGGACCTTCCTGGGCTGGGCGAGCGAGGTGGCCGGCGAGCGGACCGCCCGGGAGGCGGCGAACTTCGTGGCCGTCTCGACGTTCCACCACGACCCCGGGCTGCTGTCGGCCGCGTTCGTCCAGGAGCGGCTGCGCCGGTCCGCGAGCTTCCCTCCCGAGGCGCAGTACCCGGTGGGCGGCTGGCAGTCGGTGGTCGACCGGATGGCGGAGCGGGCGCGGGAGCTCGGTGTGCGGATCGAGACGGGCGCGCGGGTCGACGAACTGCCGCGGAGCGGCGGGCCGGTGGTCGTGGCGACCTCGCTGGACGCGGCGCGGCGGCTGCTCGGGGACGAGGGCCTGGTGTGGGCGAGCGGCCGCACGCTGCTGTTCGACCTGGCCGTCCGGTCGCGGCGCGGTGACGCGTTCTTCGTCTCGGACCTCGACGGCCCGGGGTGGGTGGAGCGGTTCACCGCGCAGGACGTGAGCCTGGCGCCCGACGGGGAGCAGCTGATCCAGGCTCAGCTCCCGCTCGCCCCGAAGGAGCGGAGGGAGGACGGGATCGCCCGGGCCGAGCGGCTGCTGGACCTGGGCTTCCCGGGCTGGCGCGAGCGCGTGGTGTGGCGGCGCACGGCGGTGGCCGCCGGCCGGACCGGCGCGGTGGACCTCCCGGGCACCACCTGGCGCGACCGTCCGGCGGTCGACCGGGGCGACGGCGTGTACCTGGTCGGCGACCAGGTGGCGGCGCCGGGGGTGCTGAGCGAGGTGTCGTTCACCAGCGCGCTGGAGGCGGTGTCGCTGGCCGTGGCGCAGCGGCCGGCGGTGAGCCGGGTCGCCCGCTAGGAGAACGCCGGGGAAGGCCCCGGGAAGCCGCCGGGGAGGCCGTCGGAGAGTCGCCGGGAGGGTTCCCGGGGAAGCCGCCGGGGAGGTCGTCGAGGAGGGCAGCTGAGGAGGGCGCCGCACAGAACCGCCGCACAGAACCGCCCACGGCAGGCCGCGCGGAAAGCCGCGCAGAGACCCGCACAGAGCGCCGAGGAGGAGCGGCCGCACGCACGGGACGTCGGACCGGTCGGCTCCCCCTGCGCGATTCGACGCCGCCTACGATGGTGCGATGTCCGTAGACCCCGTGCGTTTCCCGCCCGAGCCCGTGCGCGAGGTGGAGACCTGGGTCCTCCGTCAGGCCGGCGGGTGCGGTGGCGGGGCCGCCGTCGCGACGGTCGACTTCGAGCCGGGCACCGGACCGGCCGGTTTCGAACTCGTCCTGCCGGGCGACGTCCGGTTCCGTTTCGGTGCCGCCGGCGGTGACGAGGACTACCGCCAGGTCTTCGCGCTCCTCGTCGCGTTCGACGAGGGCATGCGCGAGGTGCTGGCCGGGGACGAGCGGATCGCCGTCCACTGCCGGGCGGTCCTGCGGCGCATGGTCGTCCACCCCGTGGACTCCCATGACCGCGCGTTCCGCGAGGCCGGCAGGGTCGCGGCGCGGAGGGCCCTGGCCAGGGTCTTCGGCGCGTCCTGAGCCCGGCCCGCCCGCGCGAACCGCCACGACGCACCGCCACGGCGCACCGTCCGCGACGCACCACCCGGCAGCCCGTCGCACCGGCCGGAAATCCGTGTGCCCCGGCTCCGCAGCGCGTGTTACGGTCGTTCGTCCGGGCTCGGCCGAGCTCGGCCAGGGACCGTTCAGAGACAGGGAAGGTGAATTGTGGCCACGGTGACAGCGGCTGCGCACGTGCTGCGCGGCACCCCGAGTGTCCTCACCTCCCGGGTCCCGGTCTGACGTTCTCGCACGCTGGGACCCCTTCATCCCAAGGGTTTCCCCCATGTCTTCCTTCTCCTCCCCGTGGCACACCCGTGTCGAGGCGTCCTCCGACGTCCCGGCCGTCCGTGAGCTGACGCTGGCCGCGTTCGGCCGGCCGACGGAGGCCGACCTCCTCGACGCCCTGCGGGCCGACGAGGCGTGGATCGGCGATCTCTCCACCGTGGCCACCGACTCGTCCGGCACCGTGGTCGGCCACGTGGCCTTCACCCGTGCCTTCATCGGTGACGTCCCCGCCCTGGCCCTCGCCCCGGTCTCGGTCAGCCCCGACCGTCAGCGGTCCGGTGCCGGATCCGCCGTCGTCCGGGCCGCGCTGGACGCCGCCCGTGCGAAGGGCGAGCGGTTCGTGATCCTGCTCGGCCACCCGTCGTACTACCCGCGGTTCGGGTTCGGCCGGGCCTCGGCGCACGGGATCGTGCTCACCGTCGACGCGCCGGACGAGGCGTGGATGGCGCTGAGCCTGGACGCGGACCGCGACCCGCTGCCGTCCGGGACGGCCCGCTGGGCGGCGCCGTTCGGCATCGCCTAGCCGAGAACAATCGCCCCGGCACGTTTTCCCTCCAGATAGTTGGGATGGAAACCGTGCCGGGGCGCCACCGAGGATTCCGGTAGTCAGCTCGGGACCATTCCCCCTACCGGAGGGATCTCTCCTCGTGACAACAGCACGTACCGCACGCACTCTCCCCCGCCGGCGAGCCGCTCTCGGCACCGGCTTCGCCGCACTCCTCGCAGTCACCGGCCTCGGGCTCGGCGCGGCTCCCGCGCACGCGACTCCCCCGCCGGTGACCTGCAACCCGGATGTCGAGCACATCTGGGACGACATCACCACGGCCGTCATCACGCCGGTGATCACCGAGTTCTCCTCCTTCAACGTCGCTCCCGGAACGACCGGCCAGCAGACCAAGAAGCTCACCGAGATGACCTCGGTCACCACGAGCATCAACAACTCCGCGGAGTTCAGCGCCACCTACACGTCCACCCTGTCGAGCGTCGGCGCCAAGGTCGGGTTCCAGGTCGCCAACCAGCGGGCCAGCACCCGGACGACGGAGCTCACCCGGGTCGTCAACCTCAACGCGCCCGGCTTCTACGGGATCTACCGGGGCGTCCTGCGGGTCGACGGCGAGTGGTCCCGGTACCTCTGCGCCCGCTCCGGCCCGGGCAAGGGCTACTGGATCAACGCCAGCCAGTCCGGCACCGGCCAGTACACGACCTTCAGCTTCCCCGAGGAGGGGACGATCACCTGCGCACCGGCCGCGCCCGCGCGCACCGTCCGGGAGGCCGCCCAGAAGGAGCTCTGCAAGTAGGTGAGTTCCGCACGTCGTCGACCACCACGTTCGACCAGGAGGGGATGAACCATGGCACAGCACAGGAGCAGGGCCGCCCGCCGCATCGGCGCCGTCCTCGGCGCCACCGTCACCGTCGGCGCGCTGCTGACGGTCGGGGCTCCCGCCGCGTCAGCGGCGGACCCGATGGACGGCTACAGCTGCGAGGGCGGCGGGTACCGGATCCTCACCCCGCACACGTACGGCGACGACCGGATGGTGCTGCAGGTGTCGATGGAGCGGGGCGAGCACGGTTCGATCATCCAGGCGCCGTGGGACGGAGAGGCCGTCCAGCAGTGGCAGCTCTGCAGCCGGCCCGACCCCGCCCACCCGGGCAGCAGGTTCTACAAGCTGAAGGACCACGCACGCTGGTGGTGCCTGGCCGTCGACCGGGGCTACACCGACGACGGCACCTGGCTCCTCACCGAGGAGTGCAACTGGGAGTCGCGGGAGGTGTTCTGGAGCAAGCCGGTCCCGGGCACCGACCTGGTCGCGCTCCAGGCGCAGAACAGCAAGAGCTGGGTGACCGTCCAGGGCGGCTGGTGGTCGGCGCACGCCGTCCAGATGCAGTTCCAGGCCGACCTGTTCACCCTGCAGAAGGTCTGGTAGCCGAAGGGGGGAGCGAGGGACAGCGAGGGACAGCGAGGTCCTCCCGGCGCCGGGCAGCCGCCGGGAGGACCTCGCGCGAGGGACGGGTCCCTACTCGGGCGTGACCTCGGCCGGGGTCGCGGGCGCGACCTCGGCCGGGGTGCCGCCGGTCAGCTTGAGCAGCTCGTCGTAGCTCATCGGGACGACGGTGTGCGGGTGGCCGGCGGCGGCCCACAGCACCTCGTGGGCGGCGAGCGCGGTGTCGACGACGGTGCGCAGCGGCGCCGGGTGGCCGACGGGGGCGACGCCGCCGATGGCCTGGCCGGTGGCCTCGCGGACCTCGGCCGCGCCGGCCCGCTCGATCGGGCCGGTGCCGAGCTGCCGGGCCAGGTGCGCGGTGTCGACGCGGTGGGAGCCGCTGGTCATGACCAGCAGGGGCGCGCCGTCGCAGCGGAAGACGAGGCTGTTGGCGATGGCGCCGACCTCGCAGCCGAGGGCGGCGGCGGCCTCGGCTGCGGTGCGGGCGGAGTCGGGCAGGACACGGATCCCGCCGGGCAGGCCGGCTGCCGCGAGGGCGTCGGCGACCACCTGGCTGCGGGCGGGGAGGGAGGACGTCATCGCGCCATCCTGCCGGACGGCGGCTGGGCGTGCCCGCCCGCGCCCGACGGCGCCGAGGACGGCCCGGACGCCGGCGGTCAGGACGGAGGTGTCCCGCCCGACTCCCCAGACCACGTCGCCCCCCACCCGGGCCTCCACGTACGCGACGGCGTCGCTGTCGGGCCCGGTGCGGACGGCGTGCTCGGTGAAGCGGAGGATGTCGACGGGGTGTCCGGCCGCGCGGAGGGCCGCGGACACCGCGTCGAGCGGCCCGTTGCCCGTGCCCCGGTGCGTCGTGCCGTCGAGGGTGACCTCGGCCCAGTGCGCGCCGCCGTCCTCCCCCGTCCGCCATTCGGCGGGCAGCGCCCGGTCCAGGTAGGTGGCGCGGAACAGCGCGTACAGCTCGTCGGCGGTCACCTCGCGTCCGCTGTCGTCCGTGGACTCCTGGACCACCCGGGAGAACTCGATCTGGAGGCGGCGCGGCAGGTCGAGGCCGTGGCCGGCCTGGAGCAGGTAGGCGATGCCGCCCTTGCCGGACTGGCTGTTGACGCGGATCACCGCCTCGTAGTCGCGGCCGAGGTCGGCCGGGTCGATCGGCAGGTAGGGGACGTCCCACGGTGCCTCGCCGGGCGGGACGCCGAGGTCGGCGGCCGTCCTGGCGTGGTGGGCGAAGCCCTTCTTGATGGCGTCCTGGTGGGTGCCGGAGAAGGCGGTGTGGACGAGGTCGCCGACGTAGGGGTGGCGTTCGTGGACGGGCAGCCGGTTGCAGTGTTCGACGGTGCGCCGGATCTCGTCGATGTCGGAGAAGTCGACCATCGGGTCGACGCCCTGGGTGTACAGGTTCAGCGCGAGGGTCGACAGGTCGACATTGCCGGTCCGTTCGCCGTTGCCGAAGAGGCAGCCCTCGACCCGCTGGGCTCCGGCCAGGACGGCCAGTTCGGCGCAGGCGACGCCGGTGCCCCGGTCGTTGTGCGGGTGGACGGAGAGGATCACCGAGTCCCGCCGGGCCAGGTGCCGGTGCAGGTACTCGATCTGGTCGGCGTAGACGTTGGGGGTGGCGATCTCGACGGTGGCGGGCAGGTTGTGGATCACCGAGCGGTCGGGGCTCGCGTCCCAGAGCTCGGTGAGGCCGTCGCAGAGCTCCAGGACGTAGTCCGGCTCGGTCAGGTTGAAGACCTCGGGCGAGAACTGGAACCGCAGGCCGGGTCGGTCGCCGGCGCGCCGGGCCATGTGTTCGGCGGCGCCGGTGACCAGCGCCCGGACCTCCTCGCGGCTGCGGCCGAGGACGACGTCGCGCCAGACGGGGGCGGTCGCGGTGTAGAGGTGGACGACGACCCGCGGCAGTCCTTCGACGGACTCGAAGGTGCGGTCGATGAGGTCGGCGCGGGCGGCGGTGAAGACGACGACGGTCACGTCCTCGGGCACCGCGCCGGGGGTGGTGGCGAGGCGGCGGACGAAGTCGAAGTCGGTCCGGCTGGCGGAGGGGTAGCCGACCTCGATCTCCTTGAAGCCCATGGCCAGGAACAGGTCGAACATCCGCTGCTTGCGTGCCGGGTCCATCGGCTCGGCGAGTGCCTGGTTGCCGTCCCGCAGGTCGACGGGCACCCAGAGCGGGGCCTGTTCGATCCGCCGCGACGGCCAGGCGCGGTCGGCCGCCTCGGGCAGCGGGACGCGCTGGTGGGCGGGGCGGTAGCGGTGGAACGGCATGGCGCTGCCGCGCTGCGGGTTCCAGGCGGGGGATCCGGCCGGGACGGGGCCGGCGGGGGTGCGGAGGCCGGGGAACTGCGGGGCGGCGCTTGCGGCGTTGCCCGCTGCGTCGGCTACTGCGTCGGCTGTTTCGGTGCCTGCTGCGGTCACGGGAGGTGGTCCTTCGCTGCGCGGTCTCCGCGCGGTCGGTACCGGACGACGACCGGCAGCACGGCGACCCGCAGCGGGGTGCCGGTCTGGTCAGACCCCGCTGCGGCCCACGAGAAGGAGACTCCACGACTGCATGGCGGGTACCGTAACCACGATCCGGCGCGCGGGACAACTCGGTTCCGTGGAGCGGACATCGGGTCCCGGCCGGCGCGGCAGGCATCCCAGGGGCGCACCGAGGAGCGCACCGGGGGGCGCACTCGGGGGCGCACCGGGGGCACGATCGGGCACATCCCGGCCGGATCGGGGGCACGTTCGCGGACAGGACGCGGACGGCACGCGGACGGGAGGCGGACAGGTCACGGCCGGGCCACGAGCGGGTCGCGGGCGGTCCGCAGGAGCCGGTCGGCAGCCGTCCGCGGTGTTAACCGCACACTGACGCAATGTTAAGGACGTGTGTGTACGTCGTCCGAAGATCGAACGCGCTTTCACTCCTAACACACCGTATGACTAGTATCGCCTCGTCAAAAGCCCGTGCCCCGGACGGCCCGGCCCTCACGGTCCGGCCGCCAGCCCCAAGGAGTCAGCTCTGCGCGCGCGTGCGAATCGGCGGCCCCCGACGCCGAAGGCCCCCCGCAGGCGTCCGCGCCTGTCACTGCGGACGGCACTGCTCGTCCTCGCCCTCGTCCCCAGCCTCGCCATGGCCGTCCTCTGGGCGGTCACCAGCGGCGTGACCTTCTTCGACTTCCAGCGCCTGGCGGCCCAGGGACTGCTGGCGCAGAAGGCGGGACAGCCGTCCAACATCGTCTACTACAACCTCCAGGAGGAGCGCCGACTCAGCGCCGAGGCGCTCGCCAGGCCGGGCACCGTCACCGACCAGCTGAAGCGCCAGCGGCTGCTGACCGACGAGGCCGTCACGAAGTTCCAGACCCTGTCCGGCGAGACCGCCGACAGCGCGCCCACCGAGGTCCGCAACGCCGTCGCCGAAGCCCGCCGCGCGCTCGGCAGGCTGGCCGAGCAGCGGTCCGCGATCGACCGCGCCGCCGTCGACCAGCAGAGCGTCTACGCGTACTACACCGACCTGATCGCCGTCGACCTCCGGCTGTTCACCGCGCTCAGCCACGTCGACACCGGCGAGGTCACCTGGATCTCCAAGACCCTGGTCAACGCCTTCTGGGCCAAGGAGATGCTGGCCCGCGAGGACGCCATCCTGGCCCGCGGCTGGCCCTCCGGGAAGCTCAGCACCGCCGACTACCAGCTGCTCCAGCAGGCCATCGGCGCCCAGGACCACCTGTTCACCGTGCAGGTCGTCCCGTACGTGCCGGCCGGCGAGCAGGGCCTCTGGCAGCAGCTCGCCAACAGCGCCGCCTGGCAGGCCAAGGCCACCGTCGAGCAGGCGCTCAGCCGGCCGGCCGCCGCCGACGCCAGCGGCAGCATCCGGCTCCCGCAGCTCCAGGACCAGTGGCGGCAGGCCCTCGACCAGGTGAACCCGCAGCTGGTGAACGCCATCGAGGCGCGCACGGACGGCGTGGTGGAGGTCGGCAAGGGCTCGATCATCTCGCTGCTCACCCGCGTCGCGCTGACCGCCGTGATCGGCCTGGTCGCGGTCGTCGCGGTGGTCCTCACCAGCTGGCGGCTGACCCGCTCGCTGCGCCGCCGGATCAAGGAGCTCCAGGTCCAGGCCCAGGACCTGGAGCTGACCCTGCCCCAGGTGGTGGAGCGGCTGGCGCGGGGCGAGCTGGTGGACGTCGAGGCGGAGAGCCGGGCCATCACGGCCGGACCGCACTCCAACGGCACCGACGAGCTGGCGCAGCTCGGCCAGGCGCTCAACATGGCCCGCACCTCCGCGCTGGAGACCTCCGTCCAGCAGGCCGAGCAGCACCGCGGGTTCGAGCGGCTGCTCCAGCGGATCGCCCGCCGCACCCAGCTGCTGATCGGCCAGCAGCTGCGCAAGCTCGACGAGCTGGAGCGCAAGCACGAGGACCCGGAGGTCCTGGAGGGGCTGTTCGACCTCGACCACCTCACCGCGCGCCTGCGCCGCTACGAGGAGAACCTGGTCATCCTGGCCGGCGGGCAGCCGCAGCGGAAGTGGCGCAAGCCCGTCCCGCTGCTGGACGTGCTCCGCTCCGCCCAGGGCGAGGTGCAGGACTACCGCCGGATCATGCTGGACGTGGAGGGCCACCCGTGGCTCTCCGAGCGGGCGGTCGGGCCGGTGGCCCACGTGGTCGCCGAGCTGATGGAGAACGCGGCGACCTTCTCGAAGCCGCCCACGCCGGTCGACGTGCGGGCAGCCGTCGTCGGGCGCGGCCTGGCCATCGAGATCGAGGACCGCGGGCTCGGCATGGACCCGGACCAGTACGACGCGGCCAACGAACTGATGGTCAGCCCGCCCCGGATGGACGTGCTGGCCCGGGCCGACGACATCCGGCTCGGCTTCTACGTGGTCGCCCGGCTGGCGGCGAGCACCGGGATCAGGGTGGAGTTCCGGCCGTCGGCGTTCGGCGGCACCCGGGTGGTCGTGCTCGTCCCCGGCGAGCTGGTCATCGACGGGGACCCGGACCTGCCGGACGCCGCGCCGGTCGAGCCGATCCCGCTCGCGCGGCGCCAGCGCGGCGCGCACGGGAAGGCGGTGCTCGCCTCGGTGACGGAGATGCCGACCCAGCCGACCGCGGGGCCGGTGGTCCTGGTCGACGCGGAGGAGGAGCACGGGGCCGGCGACCCGGCGTTCGCCGGGGGCGACGCCTTCGGCGACGGCGGCGCCGCCGGGACCGGCACGGCCGGGAGCACCGCTCCCGCCGAGGACGGCGACTTCGCCGGCGACGGCGGCTTCACCGGGGGCCACGGCTACTCCGGCGGTCCGGCGTTCACCGACGACGACGTCCCGCCGGACACCGACTGGTTCACCGGCAACCCCCGGCCGGAGCCGGCCGAGGCGTTCGCGCTCGTCGAGTACGTGGCGCCGGCGGCCGAGACGGAGCAGCCGGTCGAGCACGGTTCGCCCGGCTACCCCGCCCCGGGGTACGGCACGCCCGGGTACGACGGCACCCAGGCCCACGGCACCCCGACCCACGGCACCCACGGCACCCACGACGGCTCCGTCCACGGCGCCCCCGAGGCCGCGGCCGCGCCGTACGACGCCCCCGCGTACCCGGACATCGCCTACGCGACCGTCACGCCCGACGAGGCCCCGTACGCCGACGAGCAGTACCGGCCGGCCGACCACTACCGGCTCGCCGAGCGCCGGGAGCGGCGCGAGTACACCTCGGCGATCCCGCTGAGCGCCCCGGAGGGCGGCCAGCCGCCGCTGCCGCAGCGCGTCCGGCAGGCCAGCCTGGCCGCCGAGCTGAGGGTCCCGCCGCAGCCCCCGTCCGGCCGCACCGACGGCCTTCCCGGCCTTCCCGGCCTCCCGGGCGGTACCGGCCAGGCCGAGCAGGCCGGGCAGGGCGCCCAGACCGGGCAGGGCGGTGCGGCGGGCCCGTTCCAGCGGCCGCCCCACCGGTCGGGCGCGACCATCGGCGCCTTCCAGCGCCAGTCCCGCGCCTCACGCGGCCACGCACCGGACCCGGACGGCGCCGCCCCCGAGTACCCGAACCCCCCGGCACCCCCCACCCCCGCCGGCCCCACCACTCCCGCACCGGGCCCGTCCCCCTGGGCCCTCCCCGCCGCGGATCCCCGAACCACGAGGACGGAAGAGCAGCCATGAACCGTACGATCGCCACCCACCAGGACCTGGACTGGCTGCTGGACGGACTCGTCGACTCGGTGGCCGGGACCAGAAGCGCCGTCCTGCTCTCCGACGACGGCCTGGTCGTCAGCCACTCGCGGACCATCGAGCGGTCGGACGCCGAGCGGCTGGCCGCCGTCGCCACCGGCCAGCAGAGCCTGGCCCGCGGCGTCGGCCAGCTCTTCGACGGCGGGCCGGTGCACCAGGTGATCGTCGAGCTGGCCGAGGTCTGGCTGTTCATCATCGCCGCCGCCCAGGGCACCCACCTGGCCGTGGTCGCCTCCCAGGAGGTGGACGCCGAGGTGATGTCGGTGGCCATGCACACGCTGGTGCAGCAGGTCGGCCAGAAGATGAGCACCCCCGCCCGCAACGAGTTCGACGCCTTCGCGGCCCGGAACCGGGGCTGAACCGCCGGTGAGCCCCCACTGGAGCGAGCCCGACGAGGACGACGACGAGGACTACGGCGCGGGCACGATGGTGCGCCCCTACACCATCACCCGCGGCCGGGTCGCGCCCGAGCGCGACGACCTCACCCTGATCACCCTGCTGACCACCGTCGACGACCCGGCGGCCGAGGCGCTGACCCGGGGCTCCCGGTCCGGGCCGCGCGCGCTGCAGCCCGAGCACCGGATGATCCTGGAGCGCTGCCGCCGCCCGGCCGCCGTCGCCGAGGTGTCCGCCGGTCTCGACCTGCCGGTCTCGGTCACCAAGATCCTGCTGGGCGATCTCATCTCGCAGGGCCTGCTGCTGGCCCGGCCGCCGCTCTCGGTGGCCCGGGCCAGCGGGGGCGTGGACCTCGGACTGCTGACGGCCGTACGCGAAGGACTCCGGAGACTCTGAACCATGGCACCGACCGCACCCCTCCCCTTCCCCGGACCGCACGCGGCGGGGCCGAACGGCCTCGCCGCCGGCGGCCCGGCCGCCCACGGCCCGGCGGCGGTCGCCCCCGCCGCCGTCAAGATCCTGATCGCCGGCGGCTTCGGCGTCGGCAAGACCACCCTGGTCGGCTCGGTCAGTGAGGTCGCGCCGCTGCGCACCGAGGAGCTGCTGACCCGCGCCAGCGTCGGCGTGGACGACCTGTCGGGCGTCGACAGCAAGGACACCACCACCGTCGCCCTGGACTTCGGCCGGATCACGGTCAATCCGGAGCTGGTGGTCTACCTGTTCGGCACGCCCGGCCAGGAACGGTTCTGGTTCATGTGGAACGACCTGGTGAACGGCGCGCTCGGCGGGATCGTCATCGCCGACACCCGCCGGCTGGACACCAGTTTCGCCTCGATCGACTTCTTCGAGAGCCGGGGCATCCCGTTCGTGGTGGCGATCAACTGCTTCCACGGTCACAACACCCGCAGCCCGGAGGAGATCCGGGCCGCCCTGGACCTCGACCCGCAGGTGCCGATGCTGCTCGGCGACGTCCGGGAGCGCGCGTACGGGCGGGACCTGCTGCTGGCCCTGGTCGACCATCTGATGGACCTCTCGGCGGCCGCACCGGTCAGCTGAAACGTTTCTCCGCCCCTCCACCCCTCCGCCCCTCCGGCCGGCAGCTCCGGCCCCTCCCCCGGCACCCCTGCCCGGCCCGGGCTCCGCGCCCCTCCTCCCGCTTCCCGTCCCCGCCCCCTCCCGCTTCCCCTTCCGCTTGGAGAACCCCGTCATGACCCCACCCCTGCGCGTACTCGTCCACGGCGGCGGCATCGGCGGCCTGACCGCGGCCATCGCCCTCACCCGGCGCGGCCACCGGGTCGACGTCGTGGAGCTGCGCGACGAGCTGGAGGCGCTCGGCGTCGGCATCATCCAGCCGTCCAACGCGCTGCACGTGATGCGCGAGATCGGCGTCCTGGACCAGTGCCTCGCGGCCGGATTCGAGTGGGAGGTGCTGACCATCTGCGACCCGGCCGGCGCCACCGTCGCGAAGATCCCGCAGCCCCGGATGGGCGACGCGCCGTCCAACAACGGCATCCCCCGGCCCGCCCTCGCCCGGCTGCTCGGCGAGGCCGCCACCGCCGCCGGGGTCGGCATCCGGTTCGGCACCACCATCACCGAACTCACCGACGAGGGCGAGGAGGTGGCGGTCACCCTGTCCGACGGGCAGAGCGGCCGCTACGACCTCGTGGTCGGCTTCGACGGCATCGGCTCGCCGCTGCGCAAGCGGCTCTACGGCGAGGCGTACGCGCCCGAGTACACCGGCTTCGCCAACTGGCGGGTCACCCTGCCGCGTTCGCCCGAGGTGCAGGGCGTGGTGATGTCGGCCGGCAACCTCAAGGCCAAGGCGCTGCTCACGCCGATCAGCGAGGACCTGATGTACCTGGGCTCGGTGTTCGCCGAGGCCGAGGACTTCCGGCCGGACGAGGAGCTCGCCCACGAGCAGCTGCGCGAGCGGCTGGCCGGCTTCGGCGGGCCGATCGCCGAGGCGCTGTCGCAGGTCACCGACCCGGCCGCGGTGGTCTACACCCGGATCTCCCAGGTCACCGTCGAGGAGCCCTGGCACGTCGGCCGGGTGGTGCTGGCCGGTGACGCCGCGCACGCGTCCACCCCGCACCTGGCCCAGGGCGCGGCGATGGCCGTCGAGGACGCGCTGGTGCTCGCCCAGAGCCTGGACGCCGCCGAGACCGTGCCGGCCGCGCTGGCCGCCTGGGAGGAGCGCCGCCGGCCGCGCGCGATGTGGGTGCAGGCGCTGTCCCGCGCCATCCTCAAGCAGGAGACCGGCACGCCGACCACCCCGGAGGAGGACGAGCTGCTGAAGGTCGGCATCCCGGGCGCCGCGCACGTCCTCGTCCAGCCGTACTGAGCGCCCCCGGTGCGGCCGGGCCCGGCCGCCTCGGCGTGAACGGCCCGTGAACTCCTGCCGCACGGCGGGCCCGTGGGCCGGCCCCGGGCGGACCCCTGAGCGGCCCGCGAGCGCCCGATGAGCGGCCGGCGGACGACCCGGCGTGAACGACCCCGGCCCGGCGCGGACTTGTGTCCGTGCCGGGCCGGGGACAGACTTGACGCCCGTCCGACAAAGAGGCCGACCGCCCGAGGGGTGACGGATGACGTCGTCGTCGCTGTTCCACATGCTCGACCTGCACGAGGCCGTGGAACGGGCCCGGCAACAGCCGGACGGGCGGCTGTTCGTCTCCGACTACAACGGCGGCCACCCCTTCGTCGCCGACTACCTCGGCGACCTCGCCCACACCCCGCCGTACCGGCTCGGCGACGTCACCCGCTACCCGGCGATCGACGAGGACCACGTGCTGCGCGCCAAGATCGCCCGGCTGCACGAGAGTTACGACGGTGAGCCGTGCTCCCCCGCCCAGGTCGTCCCGGCCGGCGGCTCCAGCGCCCTGCTCGCCACCTTCTGCACCTGGCTGCGGCTCACCGGCCACACCCGCGTCCACTACCTGCCGCCGGTCTACTACAAGTTCGCCTACCTCTTCCGGCGGTTCGGCATCGAGCCGGTCAAGCTCACCGAGGCACACGCCCACCAGCCCGGGTTCGACCTCCGGCTGCCCGACGAGCGGACCGTCCTGCTGCTCACCGACCCGGTCTGGTACACCGGCCGGCGCGTCCCCGCGCTCGTGCTCAAGCAACTCGCCGAATGGCAACTCGCCACCGGATCACTGGTGTTCGTCGACGGCACCTTCCAGTACATGCGCTGGGACGGCGGCCGCCGGGAGGACTCCGCCGCGCTGCCCGCCGACCACACGCTGCGGATGGTCTGCCCGACCAAGTACCTCTCCATCCACGGCTACCGCTGCGCCCACCTGCTCGTCCCCGAACCGCTGCGCGAACCGCTCGCCGAACTCCACCTCAACCTGCACGGCGACGTGACCATGGCCGACCGGCTGTTCGCCCACCGGGCCGCCGACCTGATGCTGATCGAGGGCAACCACCGGCTGCTCGACCACGTCCGCACCAGCCACCAGCGGCTCACCGCGGCGGGCGCCCTGGCCGCGCAGGAGCCCATCGACACCGGCTACTTCCTGTTCGCCCGGCCGAACGCCCCCGCCGGGCGGCTGCTCGCCCTGGACGGCCGGTACTTCGAACTCGCCGGCCTCCCCGGGTTCGTCCGGATCAACCTGCTCAACGAGGCGGCGCTGGAGGGCCTGGAGGCACTGGCGCGACCGGCCGCCCGGGAACTGCCGGAGAGGCCGGACGGGCTGAACGGATCGGACGGACCGGACGGACCGCCGGCCGTGTGACGGCCCGCCCGCCGGCGGCCTACCCGCCGACGGCGCGACCGGTGACGGCGTGCCGGCGCGTCCAGACCGCCGCCGAGATCCGGGCCACCAGCCGCGCCGCCGGATCGGCCTCCGCCTCGTCCGCCCCGGAGGCCAGCGGGCCGGTGTAGCAGACGGCCAGCAGGTACGGCGGGCAGTCGTCCGGGTGGACCAGGCCGACGCTGTGGCGCACCCCGGGGAACCAGCCGTTCTTGAACGCCACCCGGGTGCCGGGCGGCAGGCCGGCCGCGAGGTCGACCCGGAAGGCGTTGCGTTCCAGCAGGGCGAGCAACTCCGGTTCGCCGTCGAGGGACTGGAGGAGGCGGACCAGGTCG
Organism: Kitasatospora sp. NPDC042419; assembly: GCF_056437345.1. Lineage (NCBI taxonomy): Bacteria > Bacillati > Actinomycetota > Actinomycetes > Kitasatosporales > Streptomycetaceae > Kitasatospora > Kitasatospora sp. NPDC042419. Next base: position 25,354 of record NZ_JBWKAW010000004.1, on the reverse strand, counting down.
CGGGCGGTCACCCGGTTGTGCAGCCCGGCGTCGCGCGCCCGGTAGTCCTCGATGCCGCGCGGGCTGGAGCTGTGCGTGGCTCCCGCGCGGCGCCAGGCCTCCGCGACGGCGGCGTGGCCGGTGCGGGCGAGGCAGAGGTTGGTGGCGAGGTTGGAGGAGTGGGTGATCATCCGCTCGGCGAGCAGCCGGAGCGGGGCCGTCCGGCCGAGCAGGCTCCACGGGACGGGGTCGCTGTCCCAGTCCGGGTCGTTGCCGAACCCGCCGCCCACCGCGGAGGCGAAGGCGTTCTCGACCGGGACGTGGGCGTCCAGGTCCGCCCCGCTGCGGTGGAGCGCGGCCAGCACGGCCACCTTCATCGTGCTCGCCGCGTCGTGCGGCTCGTCCCCGGCCCGCACGAACACCGGATCACCGCCCCAGGGGGCCACCACCACGGACAACATGGTCGGCTCCGTTCCCGGCCGCGGGGGCCGCGAAACCGGAGTCGCGCCGGGGCGACCCGGGCGGCGGCGGTGTCGGCGTCCGCCGGTCCGGGCCCGGCGCAGCGCCGGACCGGTCAGGTCGCGCCGGGCCGGTCACGCCGGTCGGGCCCGGGTCAGCCCCGGTGGTGGTGGCCGTGCCGGGGCAGCTTCGGAGTCAGCCGGGCCGCCGGGTGGGCGCCGGTGTCGAGCGCTTCCGTCCGTGTCTGGTGGGCGAGTTCGGCGAGGTAGTGGGCGCGGGGGGCGGGGGTGGCGCCGAGGGTGCGGACGTGCGGGGAGTCCCACTGGGCGTCGAGCAGGCGACCGCCGGCGGCGGCGAAGCGGGCGGCGAGGTCGGCGACGGCGACGCGGGCGGCGTCGGGGCGGCGGTGGAACATCGAGTCGAGGCTGAGCACGGGGCCGGTCACGATGCCGAAGACGCCGCCGACCAGTTCCTCCCCCTCCCACACCTCGGCGCTGTGGGCCGCGCCGAGCCGGTGCAGCCGGGCCAGGGCGTCCTGCAGCCCCGCGGTGAGCCAGGGGGGTTCGCGTCCCTCGGCGCAGGCGGCGAGGACCTCCTCGAAGGCCCGGTCGGCGGTGGTCCACCAGCCCAGGCGGTTGCGGAGCAGCCGGGCGAGCTTGCGCCCGAGGCGGACCTGCTGCGGGGCGATCACCGGGCGCGGGTCGGGCGACCACCAGGCGAGCGCGTACGGGTCCTGGTGGTCGGGGCCCGGCAGCAGCGCCACCTCCCCGGCCGCGACCGCGTCCTCGTACCGGGCCTCGTTGAAGGCGCTCGCGTACTCGTCGGCGGCCGGCAGCGGGAACAGCCCGCGCCGGTAGGCGGCCAGGACCGTCTCCGGTTCCAGCGTGCCGCCGAACGCGGCCGGGCCGTCGGCGGGCGCCCGCTCGACGTCGACGGCGTCGAACGGGCCCGTCTCCGCCGGGAGTCCGGTTCCCCGGCCGGGGTCCGCCGCCGTCACCGCGCCGCCCCCAGCGGCGGGGTCAGGAAGCCTTCGGCGGTCAGCTGCGCCAGGTAGAGGTCCAGCAGTTCGGCGTCCACCGCGGGCAGCCGGATGCCGCTGCCGGCGAGGGCGTGGTCGGTGTTGGCCCGGTCGAAGAGCGGGAAGGTCGGGCGGAAGTACATCTCGCTGATGGAGAGTTCGGTGCCCGGGGCGCGGTCGACGAAGAGCGGCACGAACGGGGTGATCGGGTGGGTCGGGTGGCCGGCGGCGAACCGGACGAGTTCCTGGACCCACTCGTCGTAGGGGACCTCGTCCACCGGGTAGCCGCGCGCGCGGAGCCGGTCGGCGAGGTCGGCGAGGCCTGCCGGCCGGGGTGAAGTGATGTGGTAGACCTCGCCGTTGGCGGGCGCGTGGGCGACGATGTGGGCGACGGCACGGCTGAACCGGTCGGCCGGGACGAAGTCGAGCGGCAGCCGGACGTCCGGGTAGCTCCCGCTCTCCGCGAAGTACTTGATCAGCGCGCAGAGTTCGGTGCCGGTGTTCATCACGCCGCCCGCGAGGTCCCCGGTGACGTCGTTGGTGCGCATCACGGTGACCGGCAGCCCGGCCGCCGCGGCGTTGTGCAGCAGCCGTTCGGCCACCCACTTGCTCTCCACGTAGCCGACCGCGAGCTTGTCGGGGTGGGCCAGCGGGGTCCGTTCGGTGACCTCGCGGACGCCGGCCGGGCCGAATCCGGCGAGCACGGCGAGGGTGGAGAGGTAGTGGACGGGTACGCCGCGCGAGTGCCCGGCGAGCCGGACCACCTCGCGGGTGCCGCCGACGTTGGGGCCGCGCAACTGGTGGTACGGATAGATGAAGTTGACCTGCCCGCCGAGGTGGTGGATCGCGTCGAGGCTGCCGGCCAGCTCCTCGAACCGGTGCTGGGTGAGGCCGAGCAGCGGTTCGGCGAGGTCGCCGACGAGCGGGACCACCCGGCGGTCGGCGAGGTCGTGCCGGAGGAAGCGTTGCTGGGCGGCGCGGATGCGTTCCAGGGCGTGTTCCTCGTCCGGGGCGCGGACGAGGCAGTGGATGCGGGCTCCGGTGGCGTGCAGCAGCGTGTCGAGGAGGTGGGCGCCGCAGAAGCCGGTGGCGCCGGTGAGCAGGATCTCGGCGGGTTCGGCGCGGGAGGGCGCAGGGTGCCAGGACTGGCGGACGGGCGTGTCGAGCCGGGCTTCGGCGGTCCAGTCCACGGTGGTGCGGCCGGTGCCGCTCCCGGGCCGGCCGTCGCTCCCGCCGGTCCCGCCGGGGCCGCCGGGGTCGTCGTGGCCGGCGCGGGCGGCCCGGGTGGCGTCGGCGAAGGCGCGCAGGGTGGCGTCGCGGAGCAGCGAGCGGGTGAGCCGGCGGATCCGGGTGACCTCGATGCCGAACATGATGCGGGCCCGGGCGAGCATCTCCATGGCGAGCAGGGAGTTGCCGCCGAGGTCGAAGAAGTCGTCGCCGGGGCCGACCTGTTCGACGCGCAGGAGTTCGGACCAGAGGTGGGCGATGCCGGTCTCGACGGCGTCGGCGGCGCCACCGCCCGCCGCGGTTCCGCCGTTCGCGCGGCGGCCGTTCACGCCGCCGCCCGCACTGCCGTCCGTACCTCCGGTCGCGCGGCCGCCGTCGGCGGACACCTGCGGTCCCTCGGCGGGCTCCTCCGGGCCTTCGCCGTCGCGGCGCTGCAACTGCGGCCGGGTGTGCGGAAGTCGGCGCCGGTCGATCTTTCCGGCGGGGGTGAGCGGCATGGAGTCGAGCAGCACGAACTCGGCGGGGACCATGAAGTCCGGGAGCCGTTCGGCCAGGTAGGCGCGGATCTCGCGGCGCCGGGCGCGGGCGCCGGACGCGCCGCGGTCGCCGAGCGTGTAGTAGGCGGTGAGGACGTGGGCGCCGTCGTCGCTGTCGTCGGCGGCTACCCGGGCCTGCCGGACGTCGGGGTGGGCGGCGAGGACGGACTCGATCTCGGTGGGGTCGACGCGGTAGCCGCGGACCTTCACCTGGTCGTCGAAGCGGCCGAGGATCTCCAGCAGGCCGTCGGCGCGCCAGCGGCCCGCGTCGCCGGTGCGGTACATGCGTTCGCCGGGGACGGCCGCGTAGGGGTCGGGCAGGAAGGCCTCGGCGGTGAGGCCGGGTGACTTCCAGTAGCCGCGGGCGAGTCCGGGCCCGCCGAGGTAGATCGCGCCCTTCTCACCGGGCCGGACGGGGCTGAGCCGGGCGTCCAGGACGTGCACCCGCACGCCGGGCAGCGGCCGGCCGATCGGGACGGGCGCGGCGACGCCGCCGGGGTGCCGGACGGACGGCGCCTGCCTGCCCGAAGGCGGCTGCCGGTCGGACCGCGCCTGCCCGTCGGGGGCCGGGGACCCGTCCGCCGTCGGGGACCCGTCCGCCACCGGGGGCCGGGCCGGTACCGGGGGCCGGGCCGACGACGGGTGGGGGGCGGCCCCGTGGATGCCGGCGGCCAGCACCTCGGGGGTGACCTCGCAGAGGGTGGAGGTGACCGCGGCCTCGGTCACGCCGTACGCGTTGACCAGCCGGACGCCGGGCAGCCGGTCCAGGCAGGTCCGGCAGTCGTCGGCGTGCACGGTGTCGCCGCCGACGACGACCAGGCGCAGCCCTTCGGGCGCGGGCCCGCCGGCGGGGAGCAGCCCGAGCACGTGGTGCCAGTAGGCGGGGGTGAGGTCGGCGACGGTGAGGGCCAGTTCGCGCATCCGGTGGACGAGTTCGGTGGGTGCCCAGGTGCGGGCGCCGCCGAGGACGAGGGTGGAGCCGGCGGCGAGGGCGGCGAAGACCTGTTCCAGCGAGGTGTCGAAGCCGATGGCGGCGAGCTGCAGCACGCGGTCCCGGGGGGTGAGTCCGTAGGCGTCGATGACCCGGTCCAGGGTGAAGACCAGGGAGCGGTGGGTGACCGGGACGCCCTTGGGGGTACCGGTGGTCCCGGAGGTGTAGATCAGGTAGGCGAGGTCGTCCGGGACGGTGAGGTCCTCGGGTACGGCCGGGCCCTCGGGCCCCGCGACCTCCCCGGGCCCCGCCGAGCCGGTGGCGTCGGCCCCCAGCACCTGCACGCCGGGGAACTCCCGCCCCTCCTCCGCGACGACCACGTCCGCCCCGCAGTCCTCGACCAGCGCGGCCAGCCGCCGCTCCGGGTGGACCGGGTCCAGGGGCAGGAACGCGCCGCCGGCCTTGAGGACGCCGAGCCAGGCGGTCACCAGGTCGGCGCCGCGCTCCAGGCAGACGGGGACGACCCGCTCGGCCCGCACGCCTCGGGCGCGCAGGGCGGCGGCCAGCCGGTCGCTGCGGTGGTCGAGCTCACGGTAGGTGAGGGTGTCGCCCTCGTCGGTGAGGAGGGCGAGGGCGTCGGGATCGTGCGCGGCGCGGGCCCGGAACAGTCCGTGCACGGTGTCGGTGAAGCCCGCGCGGGCCGGTGCGCGGGCGGCGTCGGGGCCGTCCGCCCGGTGACCGTCCGCCCCGGTTCCGGCGGAACCGGCCCCGGCGGAGCCCTCCCCGGCGCCCTCCGGCCCGGAACCCTCCGGCCCGGAACCGTCCGGCCCGTGGCCGGCCAGGCCGAGCCCGGCCCAGCGCCACTCGCGTTCGACGTAGGCGCGGCACTCCTCATGCCGGGCGGGCCCGAACACGGTGCGCCATCCGCTGGGTACCGTGAAGTCACCGGGCCAGATCGTATACTGACCGTCTTGATTGCAGAGCACGGCGTGACGCCCGGAGTTCGCCTCCGAGCGCGCGCCCCGCGCGCTGTCTGCTGCATCATCCACCGGCTTGACCTCGTGCTGTGGCGGCAGAATGCTGGGAGGTGCGACATTTCCGACTATACGCACTCACGGCTCATTTCAAACGTCCGACCGAATGCCGCTCGGACGCTCGTGAGCCCCTGCCCGAAAGACCGGAAAGGCCCCGAAGACCCTCCGCCCGTCACCGCGGGTGACCGCTCACGGGCGGCCCGACCGCCCCGTCCTCGCCCGAACTCCCCCGCCCGACCGGCGGGGTGATGTCGTGGAGGAGGTAGCCCCGTTGACTCGTCGGCGACAACGCCTGATGGCCTGTTACCTGGCGTGGATGGTGGTGTTCACCGCCGTCTACTACACCAACCCCTCGCAGCGGATCATCTGGTGGACCGGCATCGGCCTCGGCGGCGTCGCCGCCATCGTCGTCGGCGTCCGTCTCAACCGCCCGTCCCACGCGCTGTTCTGGTACCTGCTGGCGCTCGCCAACCTCAGCTTCACCGCGGGCGAGGTGGTGCAGGTCATCCAGATGCAGTTCCTGCACCTGGGAAGCCCGTTCCCGTCCGTCGCCGACGGCTTCTACCTGGCCGAGTACCTGCTGTACGCGGCAGGCGTGTTGGGCTTCATCCGCTGGCGGACGGCGCATCAGGACCGCGCGAGCCTGCTCGACGCGCTCATCCTCACCATGGGCCTGGCGCTGCTCGCCTGGATCTACCTGATCCTCCCGTACACCCGGAACCCGGACCTCACCTGGTTCCAGAAGGCCGTGGCCATCGCCTACCCGCTCGGCGACGTGGTCGTCCTCGCCCTGCTGCTGCGGCTGGTGGTGCCGCGCGGCGGGTTCAGCCGCTCGCTCCAGCTGCTCGCCGTCGGCACCGTCGGCCTGCTGCTCTCCGACGTCGCGTACGGCCTGATCCTGCTACACGGCAACTGGCACATCGGCACCCCCGTCGACCTCGGCTGGGCCGCCTTCTACACCGCCTGGGGCGCGGCGGCGCTGCACCCGTCGATGGTCGAACTGACCAGACCCATCCCCAGCCAGCAGCCCGACCTCAGCCCCGGGCGGCTCGCCCTGCTCACCCTGGCCTCGCTGATCGCGCCGACCATCCTGATCGTCGAGTCGCTGAGCGGGAACACCAGCAACGCCGGTGTCATCGGCGCCTTCTCCGCGGTCATCTACCTGCTCGTCCTGGCCCGGCTGGCCGTGGTGGTCCGGGCCCGGCGGCAGGCCGTCGCGCGCGAACGCGCGCTGCGCGTGGCCGGCTCCTCGCTCACCGCGGCGGTCACCGTCGAGGAGGTCGCCGACGCCGTGCAGGCCGCCGCCGCCACGCTGATGCCGACCGAGGACGGCCACGTCGCCCTGCTCGCCGTCACCGAGGGCGGCGTGCTGCACGTCCGGCACGCCCAGCGCGGCGCCGGCCACCACCCGATCGACGGCGGCGACTCCGACGAGGTGCTCGCCCTGGCCGCCTACCGGGAGACCAGGCTGCTGCCCGTCGAGGCCGTCGGCACCGACCTCGCCGCCCGGTTCGACGGCATGCCCAGTGCCCTGCTCTGCCCGCTCACGCTCGCCGAACGCCCCTCCGGGGACCCGCTGATCGGCGCGCTCATCGTCACCGGCACCGAACAGGAGCTGACCAGCCTCTGGGGCTCGCTGGAGATCCTGGCCGCCCAGGCCGCCCTGGCCGTCGAACGCGTCACGCTGAGCCAGGAGATCAACCGCCGCAACAGCGAGGCCTACTTCCGGACCCTGGTTCAGAGCGCCAGCGACGTCATCCTGATCCTCAACTCCGACGACTCCGTCCGCTACGCCTCGTCCTCCTCCGCCGAACGCGTCCTCGGCTACCCGGACCTCAACGGCACCCTGATCACCGACCTCGTCCCGCCCGAGGACAGCCGCGCCGTCGGCGGCGCGCTGGCCCGGATGCGCGGCCCGGACGGCGCCGGCAGCCGGTCCGGCGGCGACACGCAGCGTGAGCACTGGCGGCTGCTGCGCTCCGACCGCACCCTGATCGAGGCCGAGGTCCGCTGCAACGACCTGCGCGACGACCCGACCGTCGGCGGTCTGGTGCTCACCCTGCGCGACGTCACCGACCAGCGGCAGATGGAGCGCGAGCTCACCCACCGCGCCTTCCACGACTCGCTCACCGGCCTGGCCAACCGCGTGCTCTTCCTGGACCGGGTCGGCCACGCGCTCTCCCGGGGCGAGCGCAGCGGCGCCGTCACGGGCGTGCTCTTCATCGACCTGGACGACTTCAAGATGGTCAACGACACCCAGGGGCACGCGGTCGGCGACGAACTGCTGGTCGCCGTCTCGCTGCGGGTCTCCACCGCGCTGCGCACCTCCGACACGGCGGCCCGGCTGGGCGGCGACGAGTTCGCGGTGCTGGTCGAGGACGCGGTGCGCCCGGCCGACGTGGGCAGGATCGCGGACACCGTGCTGGCCGCGTTCGGGGAGCCGTTCAAGCTGAGCGCGGGCGCGGTCCGGGTGACCGCCAGCATCGGGGTGGCGACCACGGAGGACAGCGTGGACACCACCGAGCTACTCAGCCACGCCGACCTGGCGCTGTACTCGGCGAAGGCGGCCGGAAAGCGGCAGTGGTGCCCGTACCAGCCCGCGCTGCAGGCCGGGATGGTGGAGCGGCACGAGCTGAACGAGAACCTGGACACCGCGATCGCCGAATCCGCGTTCCGGCTGTACTACCAGCCGATCGTCGACCTGGCGACGGGCGACCTGGTCGCCTTCGAGGCGCTCGTCCGGTGGCCGCACGACCGGCGCGGCATGGTCCTGCCCGACGAGTTCATCGCCCTCGCCGAGGAGAGCGGACAGATCGTGCCGCTCGGCGCCTGGGTACTGGAGCGCGCCGCCCAGGAGGCCGCCGCCTGGCACCGGCAGAGCTCCTCCGACCGCGCCGTCGGCGGCCGGCCCCCGCTGCGGGTCAACGTCAACGTCTCCGCCCGGCAGTTCCGCGACGCGGGCTTCGTCGACGTGGTGCGCGGCGCCGTCCGGACCTCCGGGATCCCCGCCGAGTCGCTGGTGCTGGAGCTCACCGAGTCCGTGCTGATGCGCCGCGACGGGCGCGTCCACACCGACATGCGGACGCTGGCCGAGCTCGGCGTCGGCATCGCCATCGACGACTTCGGCACCGGGTACTCCTCGCTGTCGTACCTGCGGGAGTTCCCGATCTCCATCCTCAAGATCGACAAGTCCTTCATCGACGGCCTCGGCAGCTCCCCGCAGCAGTACGCGCTGGTGGAGGGCATCACCCGGATCGCGGACACGCTCGACGTCCAGGTCATCGCGGAGGGCATCGAGAACCCCGAGCAGCGCGACCTGCTCGCCGCCATGGGCTGCCCGCTCGGCCAGGGCTACCTCTTCGCCCACCCGCTCACGCCCGACCAGGCCCGCGCCTTCATCGCCGAGTGGCCCGCCCCGGCCTCCGCCGCTTCCCCGGTCGCCCCGGCCGACGCGGCCGCCCCGCCCGAGCCCGAGCCGGTCCGCCGCACCGAGTGACGGCGGCCTCGGACCGCCGCCCCCGCGCGGGCTCAGGGCCGGTGCGCGAGCACGTCCAGTTCGGCCGCGAAGAGCACGGCGGGATCGAAGCCCATCCCGGCGAAGTGGCCGGCGAGCTCCAGGGACAGCACTCCGTGCAGGCGGGTCCAGAAGGTCAGGAACCGGTGCAGCGCCCCGGGTGCGGCGGGGTGGCCGCCCGCCCAGCCCCGGTGGTCCTCCAGGTAGGTGCCGAACGGCGTCGCCGGGCCGTCCGGGACGAGCGCCGCGCACGCGTCGAGCAGGGTCGTCATGATCTCGTTCGAGACGGCGGTGACGTCCTCGGGCGCCCGGTAGCCGGGGACGGGCGTGCCGTAGATCAGGAGGTACCGCTGGGGGTCGGCCAGGGCCCAGCCGCGCAGGGCGTGGGCCAGTCCGGCCAGGTCGGCCCCGGTCGCGGCGGCCGTGCGGAGGGTGTCGGCGAGGCTCCGGTACGCCTCGCGGACCAGTTCGGTGATCAGGTCGTCCCGGCTGGCGAAGTAGCGGTAGAGCGCCGGCCCGCTCATGCCCATCTGCTTGGCGATCGCGTTGAGGGAGAGCGCGGACGCCCCCGCCGTGGCGATCTGCTCCCAGGCGCGTTCGGTGATCTCCGCGCGCACCTGGGCCCGGTAGCGCTCCCGGGGGGTGTCCGCGCCCGCCTTCGCCATGACCTGCCGCCTTCCCGTCCCTGCACAGCTAGATGCTCAAGGATTGGTTAGAAGCTATCACGCAACCCGTTGACTCCGCCCTCCGCATTGCGTTACAACTTCTAACGAACGCATGAGCATCTAGCTCAGCACGGGAGCGCGGGGTCCGGGCCCAGCACTCCCCCGACCACCCGAGGGGAATCCCATGTCCGGCATCCGCAGCACCGGCACCCGCAGCACCGGCACCCACGTCACCCGCACCCATGTCACCCGCCTCCGCACCGCTCTGGTCACCGTTCCGCTCGCCGCCGCGCTGCTCGGCACCGCCGCCGCACCCGCCGGCGCCGCCACCCCGGCGCACGCACGGTCCCTCACCTGCCAGGGCAGGGGCGTCGACCCCGACGCCCTCGTCCGCCACCGGACCGGGATCGTGATCGACGCGCCGCTGCGCACCGTCTGGAAGCTCCAGACCGACGTCGAGCGCTGGCCCGCGTGGCAGGCCCCCGTCCGGAGCGTCGAGCGGCTCGACCACGGCCCCTTCCACAAGGGCTCGGCCTTCCGGTGGACGACCCCGCTGCCGCCCAACCCCGCGACCCCCGCCACCAGCCTGGAGATCACCTCCACCGTCCGGCAGATCGCGCCGGGTTCGTGCATCCGCTGGACCGGCCCCGCCCTCGCCGAGGGGCTGCGCGTCGACGGCGTGCACGTGTGGACCTTCACCGCGCTCCGGGGCGGCGGTGTCCGCGTCACCACCGAGGAGACCCACAGCGGCCCCCAGGTCGAGGCGAACGTCCCGTTCGCGACCGAGGTCCTCCGCCAGGGCCTGGAGTCGTGGCTGCTCGACCTGAAGACCACCGCCGAGGCCCGCTCCCACGGCGGAGCGCACTGAGCCCCGCCGTCCACCGCCCCGGCCCTCCCCCCGGGGAGGCGTCCGGGGCGGTGCCGCTGACCAGCAGGTTAGGCTCTGCGGCATGCCTGCCGACCCTGCCGACCACCACCACACGTGCGCCTGCTGCGCGGAACAGCTGGACGGCCCGCCGCTGTCCTACGGAGCTCCGGCTCCGGAGGGCTGGAAGCCCCGCTACGCACGGCGCCGCGACAGCGAGCTGACCGCCGACCAGTGCATGATCAAGGGCCGGGACTTCTTCGTCCACGGCCTGATCGAGATACCGGTGCGCGACAGCGGCGACACCTTCTCCTGGGGCGTCTGGGTCTCCCTCAGCGAGGCGAACTTCGCCCGGACGCACGACCTGTGGGAGGACCCGGCACGCGAGCAGGAGCCCCCGTACTTCGGCTGGCTCTTCACCGAGCTGCCGGCCTATCCGGACTCCACCCTCATGCTCAAGACCCACGTCCGCACCCGCGCCGTCGGCCGGCGCCCGCTGATCGAGCTGGAGCCCACCGACCACCCCCTCGCGGTCGAGCAGCGCGAGGGCATCACCACCGCCCGCGTGCAGGAGTTCGCGGACCTCCTCCTCCGGGGCTGACACCCCGGAGGAGGCCCCCGTGCGCGGTGCCGGGCACTACCGCCCGGCGGCCCGGAACGGCTCGGCCGCGGCCAGCACCCGCGGCGGCAGGTACGGGGACTCGACCCGGATCCGCCAGCCCCGGCGCCGGGCGTGGCAGGCGAGCCCCAGCACCCGGAGATCGAGCGCCGAATCGCAGCTGTCCGCGCGGTCGGCGACCAGGTAGTGGTCGCGGTGGGCCTCCAGCGCGTCCGCCAGGGCCAGGTTGAAACTCTCCTCGTCGCCGTCGACCAGCTGCGAGAAGAGCGTCACGGGCGGCGGGAAGAAGCCCCAGTCCTTCCCCTGCTCGACCTCCGCCAGGGCCCGCTCCGTCGCCGGGACGGGGTCCTCGCCCCGGAGGTAGTCGTGCAGGGCCCCCGGGAAGGAGGCGAACGCCGAGCGGGGGGCGCCGTCCGGGCGGGCCACGTCGGGGCCCGCGACGACCAGCGGGGCGAGGTCCTCGCGCGCGCCGGAGATCAGGGCGAGGGCGACCGCGTCGCACCAGGCCCAGGGGCCGGCCTCCTCCTCGCGACAGGTGGCGGGGTAGCGCAGCGTCCGGCCGTCGATCACCACCTCCACCTCGCTGCCCGGCTCGGCGAGCGCCGTCCGGAACACGGCCGCGCTCATCCGGGAGGCCCGGCGCAGCGCAGCGAGGTCGTCCTCCGTGACGTCGGCCGCCTGCGAGGCGCGGGTCTTGAGGAAGATCTCCTCGTAGCGGGCCGCGCTCGCCAGCCGCCACACGGCGAGCGGCTTCCCGTCGACCGGGGTGAACGCCTCCTCGATCTGCCGGGTGACGAACTCCGCGCCGTCCGGGGAGACGGGCAGCGGCTCGCCCGGCCGGTCGATCGTCAGGGGCCGGGCGGCCAGGGCGGCGACCGCGTCCGGGCGGCGGTCCCGGCCGAACGGCCCGACGCGCGGGCCGGGCGTCTCGAAGCCGGTGACCAGGGCGCGCGGGAGGTAGTCGGTGTCGGCGGCCGGCCACCAGCCCGGGCCCCGGTACGCGAGCGCGGCGAGGGCGAGCGGGACCAGCGGGAGGAGGCTGCCGGGCTGGGCGTGGACGGGGTTCGTCCGGCTCTGCCGGAGCAGGAGCCCGGTCAGTCCGGCGTCGAACGCCTCGCGGTCCCCGGCGACGAGGGCGCGCAGCGTGCGCAGGGCGACGGCGTGCGGCCGGTCGAGCAGGTCCTCGCCGGTCGCCTCGCCGCGCCTGCGGACCCGCTCCAGCGCGGTGTCGACGGCGGCGAGCCGCTCCCGCCGGCTCGGCGGGTAGGACGCGTCCTCGTCGTCGAGGACGCCGACGGCCTGGGCGAGGAGGCCGGTGGCGAGTTCGGCGACGGGGTCGCCCTCCCGGGCCGGGCCGAACTTCTGCCGGGCGAAGCAGAAGGCCTCGCCGTGGTACTCGGCCTTGCCCGAGAGGATCGCGAGGCAGAACGCGTCGACCCATTCGTGGGGGGCGACCTCGTTGCGGCCCTGCCCATGGTCCTCCTCGCGCGGCTCGTAGCTCATCCCGAAGTTCACGTAGTCGAGGAAGACGTGGAAGTCGACGTGCGGGAAGTACGCCGCGTACGCGACGGCGCCGGCGGCGGCCTCGGTGGCGTCCTTGAGGACGGCCCTGGCCTCCGGGTCGTCCAGGGCGGGCCGCTCGGCGGAGAGGGCGCCCAGGTACTCCAGGAACTCCTCGGCGAGGTACTGCCATTCGCCGGTGGTGATCGGCCCGGCCTTCGACATGGAGCGGACCTCCCGCCCGATCCGGTTCGTGAAGTCCTCGCGCGTCGCCGAAAGCAACGCCTCGCCCACCTGGTGACGCTCTATCCGCACAGCCCTGCTCCTTGCTCACTGAACTGCCCGTCAGCCTACGGGCGCCGTCCGACACCGGCCGGGCCGGGCCGGTCACGGAGGCCGGGACCGGCGGGGCACGGCCGGGCCGGCGGCGGCTACGCCTGCGGCCGCAGGTAGGCGCCCGCGCGGGCGGCGGCCTCGGCGGCGTCGGCGGCGCGGTCGGCGGCGGCCTCGTCGAGGGGGTCGCCGGTGGTCAGCATCCGGTAGTAGAGCGGGGCGGAGACGGCGCGGACCACCTCGGCCGGGTCGGTGCCGGGCGGGAGTTCGCCGCGCTCGACCGCTTCGGCCACGCAGGGCGCCCACTCGGCGACCCGGACGCGGTAGAAGCGGTGCAGCGCCTCGGCGGCCGCCTCGTCGCAGGTGGCGGCGGTGAGCACGGCGCGGAACAGCGCGCCTTGGCGCGGGTCGGCGAGGGTCCGGGCGACGAGCCGGGCGTTGGTCCGCAGGTCCTCGCGGAGCGAGCCGGTGCGGGCGCGGGGCAGGGACTGCTCGGCCATGTCCGCGAGCAGGTCGGCCATCAGCGCGCCGGTGGAGCCCCAGCGGCGGTAGACGGTGGTCCGGCCGACCTCGGCCCGGCGGGCGACGTCGCCGAGGTCGAGGCCGGCGAAGCCGGTCTCGACGAGCGCGTCCTCGGCGGCCCGCAGCACGGCGGTGCGGACCCGGGCGGTCCGGCCGCCGGGCCTCTGGGTGCCGGGGGTACCGGCGGTGCCGGGGGCGGTCGGGGTGTCCGGGGCGTCGGGGGTGTCGGGTGCGCCCGGGGCGTCGGGGGTGGCGTTCTCCGGGTTCATTAACGGGACTCCTGTTCCGTTAGTGGCTGGCATGGTGCTAGGGTCAAGGCATCTTAACGGAACCACAGTCCCGTTAGCGGTCGCCAGCCGAACAGGCGCGCCGCCGGGGCGCGGAGGGAGCACCACCATGGAGTACCGCCAGCTCGGGGCGTCCGGTCTCAAGGTCCCCGCACTCTCGCTCGGCACCGGCACCTTCGGCGGCCGCGGCCCGCTCTTCGGGGCCTGGGGCACCACCGACGCGCAGGAGGCGCGCCGCCTGCTCGACGTCGCCATCGACGCCGGCCTGACCATGTTCGACACCGCCGACGTCTACTCCGACGGCGCCTCCGAGGAGGTGCTCGGCCAGGCGGTCAAGGGCCGCCGGGACCAGGTGCTGATCTCCACCAAGGCCGGACTGCCCACCGGCGACGGCCCCAACGACGCCGGCACCTCCCGCGCCCGCCTGATCACCAGCGTCGACACCGCCCTGCGCCGCCTCGGCACCGACTACCTCGACCTCTTCCAGCTGCACGCCTTCGACGCCGCCACCCCCGTCGAGGAGGTGCTCGCCACCCTGGACGACCTGGTCCGCGCCGGGAAGGTCCGCTACACCGGCGTCTCCAACTTCTCCGGCTGGGAGCTGATGAAGTCGCTCGCCGCCGCCGACACCCACAGCCGCCCCCGCTACGCCGCCCACCAGGTCTACTACTCGCTGGTCGGCCGCGACTACGAGTGGGAGCTGATGCCGCTCGGCCACGACCAGGGCGTCGGCGCCCTGGTCTGGAGCCCGCTCGGCTGGGGCCGGCTCACCGGCAAGATCCGCCGGGGCGCCCCGATCCCGGCCGGCAGCCGCCTGCACGACACCGCCGACTACGGCCCGCCGGTGGACGACGAGCTGCTGTTCGACGTCGTGGACGCGCTCGACGACGTCGCGAAGGAGACCGGGCGCAGCATCCCGCAGGTGGCGATCAACTGGCTGCTGCGGCGGCCGACCGTCTCGTCCGTCATCATCGGCGCCCGCAACGAGGAACAGCTCCGGCAGAACCTCGGCGCGGTCGGCTGGGAGCTGACGGAGGAGCAGGTCGCCCGCCTCGACACCGCGAGCGCCCGCACCGCCCCGTACCCCTACTTCCCGTACCGCCGCCAGGAGGGCTTCGCCCGCCTGAACCCGCCGCTGGCCGGCTGAGGGACCGGGGAGCGGGCGGGCCCGCCGGTGCCACTGCCCGCCGAAACCCGGTTGTCGGAGGGCCGTCACCTCGGGCAGAGTCGCCCGCATGATCGAACTGCGTGCACTGACCTCCGACGACTGGCCGCTCTGGCGTGAACTGCGCCTGGCCGCCCTGGCCGAGGCGCCCTACGCCTTCGGCTCCACCCTCGCCGACTGGCAGGGCGAGGGCGACCGCGAGGAGCGGTGGCGCTCCCGCCTGGAGATCCCCGGCGCCCGCGACCTGGTCGCGTTCGTCGACGGCGTGCCGGCCGGGATGGCGAGCGGCGTGCCGGGCGAGGACGCGGACGGGAAGCCGGACCCGGCGAGCGCCGAGCTGATCTCGATGTGGGTCGGCCCGGCGGCGCGCGGGCGGGGCGTCGGCGAGCTGCTGGTCGCCGAGGTCGAGGCCTGGGCGGCCGCGCAGGGCCGCACCTCCCTGCGGCTGGCCGTGATGCCGGACAACGAACGCGCCATCGCCCTCTACGAGCGGCGCGGCTTCACCGACACCGGTGAGGAGGGCGACCTCCTCCCGGACGGCGTCAGCCGCGAGCGCGTCCTCGCGAAGCCGGTGAGCGCCGGATGAGCGTCCCCGCGCCGCGACCGGCGCGACCGGCACCGAGCGTCCACGTCATCGACGTGGACGCCGTGGACGCGGACCACCTCGCGGTCGTCGTGCGGTGCGTGGAGCCCACGCGCCTCGGTGCGCGGTTCCACTGCACGAACCGGCGGGGTGACGCGGTCGAGCTCTCCCTCGTGGAGATCCGGCGCTACCCCGCCCTCGCCGTCGACGAGCTGGATCCGCCGCACGGCGCCCGCCTGCTCCTCGCCGGGGCGGGCGCGGGGCTCGGCACCGGTCCGGACGGTGTCGACGTACGGGCCGGGGACGTCCTCCTCGGCGTCCAGCCGGCCGCCTGACCGGAGACGCGGGACCCGACCGCCGGAGCGGGCCGGCGCCGCACAGCGCCGGCCCGCTCCGGTGCGACCGCGGTCGCGCACCCCGACGCTCAGCCGAGCGGCAGGTCCAGGTAGGCGGCCGCGCCGTCGGCCGCCGAGGTGACGGTGGTGGTGCTGCCCTCCTTGCCCGCGAAGGAGTACAGCTGGTCGCGGCTGTTGACCACCAGGGCCAGGCGGTGGCCGTTCGGCAGGTCGTAGGCCGTGGGCTGGAGCCGCCAGCGGACGGTGCGGTCCTCGCCGGTCTGCAGCTCCGACACGGTGAACGGCTCGTGCGTGATGATCCGTGCGGTGCCGTCCGGAGCGACGTCGAACAGGTAGGCCACCAGAGTGGTGGCCTTCCCGGTGCCGCGGACGGTGAGGCGTACCTCCGCTGCGCCGCGGATGGGCCGGGCGACGCCGTCCCGGCCGGTCAGCGGCTCGCTCGACCAGACCAGCAGCTGCTGCCGCTCGAACTTCGCGAGGTCGTAGGTCTTGGGGTTGCCGTACCACTCCTTCTGGCCGGTCTGCAGGAGGGCGTCCACCGCGGTGGCGGTGGTCAGCTCACCGGCCGCGAAGTCCCGCTCCCAGTCCCCCGCCGGGGTCGTGGTCAGCGCACCGTCGCCGGACCCGCCGGTGGCGGTGGGGTACCACCGCTCGCTGCCGGAGCTGACGTCCTCCCACGTCGCGTGCTCCTCGCGGCGGGCCGGGGCGACGATCAGGTTGTTTCCGCCCGGGAGCGGGGTGGTCCGGTAGGTGAACATGACCTGGGTGCTCACCTGCGGCCAGGTCGGCACCTCGTTGGCGACACCGAGCAGGTGGTGGTCCAGCCAGTCGTACGCCTCCCGGATCGGCTCCCGCAGGCCCGGGAAGGGCAGGCCGGTCGGGAGGCCGGCCAGGCCGGGGCCCTCGGGGGCACCGTGGTCGCCGATCCACAGGTTCAGCCGCTTCGGCACCGTGAGCCGGGTGAAGAGGTCGATCGTCTGGCCGGCCGGGAAGAGGGTCTCGTGCCAGGTGTTGGAGAAGAAGGTCGGTACGTGCCGCCCGTTGGTGAGCTCCAGGTAGGCCTCCGGGGACCGGACCGTGCCCCACTCCACGACGCTGTCGAGGTTCTCGCCGTTCAGGAAGTCCGTGAGGATCCGCCGGGCCTCCTCGTCGAACTTCTCCTCCAGCGTGCCTCCGGTGAAGTCGATCAGCGCCTCGACGGCCTTGAGGTGCTGGGTGCCGTTGTCGTACAGGCTGGTGGCGAGGTTCCCCCAGGTGCTCAGCGCGACGACGGCGGCGACCCGCTGGTCGTGGGCGGCGACCAGCTGGCTGATCCCGGAGCCGTAGGACTCGCCGAGGAACCCGATCCGCTGCGGGTCGACAGCGTCGCCGAACTGCGAGAGCGCGTAGTCGATCACCGCCGACCCGTCGGCCACGTCCTTGGGCCCGGCGACGTCGATGAAGCCCTCGGACGTCGAGACGAGCCCCGGGGTGCCGAGCCCCCGGGGCGTGTAGGCCAGCACGTGGTAACCGCGCTGCGCCAGCGTGAGGTACGCGTACAGGAACGGCAGCCAGCCGAACGGGTTCCACCCGGCGGGCAGGACCACGAGCGGACGCGGCTCCGTGCCGCTCAGCTTGATGGAGAAGGCCGACAGCCGGACCTCTTCCGAGACGGCGATCTGCGGCAGGCCGATCGCGGACCGCTGCCGGACCTCGTCCACCAGGCTCGACAGTCCCGCCGGGAGTGTCCCGCCCGCCTCGCCCTGAAGGGCGGCGAGCAGGGCCCTGGCCGTGTCGACGGCGGCCTGGTTGACCTTCAGGTCGGGGCCCCAGAAGCCGTTGGCCGCGATGTCGTCGAGCGTCGCGTCGGTGATCGACGGAGTCGGCTCTCCACCGGATGCAGTCATGCGGAACCACCCTCGGTTCGGTAACGGATACGGGTTCCCGGGGGCAGACCCCCGGAGGCGGCGCGGGACGCTCCGGCCCGGGCGGGCACGGCCCCGCAGGCGCCGAACGACATCCTTGTCACCCTGGGCGCGCGGAAACTGATGCCGCTTCATATTCACTGGGAGGAGTGAAAATACGACTGACCCCGCGGCGATTCCCCCACGCGACGGCGTGAGCATGCTAAGAAGACACCTCATTTGGGCGGGTTGAGCAGACGCCGCGTGTGCTGATCGTTGAGCGGCTGGTGCCGGACGAGCTGTGGGAGTTGTTCCAGTTGGTGGTGCCGGACGCTCCGGTGCGCCCGCAGGGTGGTGGCCGGCAGCGCCACGGGGATCGCGAGGTGCTGGCGGCGATCGTGTTCCCAGGCCCTGCTCTATCAGGTGGTCCGCCGGCTGGGACGGTGCTGAGCGGAGCCGTTCGAGGTGGGTGCCGCCAGGCGCACCGTGCGACGGCGAGGGCGAGTTGAGGCAAGTCTCCTGGAGTCGAACGGCAGCTTCGTCTGACCGGGCGCCGCGGTCGGGCACTTGGCGGTGTCCTCGGGCACGAGCCTGGGGTAGCCGACCAGGACACGCTTCGCAATGGGGGCGAAGTAGCCGATGCGGTCGAGCAGCTCCTCCAGCTCCCCACCGACCCGCTCGAACTGATCGTCCAGCCACCGCTTTCCGTCCCCGGTCTCGAAGAACTCACCGCACTTGGCGGCCGGCTCGTCCTTGTCCACCGGGTCTCCCGGCAGCAGAGAGGGGTTCCGGAGCTCGTCGGAGCACTGCTTCAGGATGCGGTTGAAGCCCACCGTGTTGCCGCCCAGGCTTCCCACGGTCAGCTGGGTGTCCTGCTTGAGCGCGTCCTGCTGCGGCGGGAGCTCGCCGGCGCCGAAGGGCAGCTCCTGCTTCTCCCAGAAGTGGTGGACGAGGGAGCCTCCGCAGGAGACGTCCACCTGGACGTCGAGCGTGATGTTCTTGTCGGCCAGACTCCGGGTGGCGACGGCGGGATAGTTCTCCTTCGCCTGGAAGCACCAGCCCCTCTCGCTGTCCATCGCAGACGTGCGCAGCAGTCGACTACGCGCGGTTCGCACGAGAGGAATACGCCCTGTCTCCCCGCACCCGCAGCGGGCGGGTCGGGCGAGTCCGTGGCCGGCCAGCACCGGGCCTGGGAACCCGGATCGCTTTCAGGACCGGCTCGAACTGAGGACTGTCGCCCCGCCGGCCTGCCGTGACCAGCAGCGACAACGGTTTCCGGCCTGCTCGCACGCCAGATGGATCTTCGTGGTGAACCCGCCCCGGGACCTGCCCAGACGGGTAGGCTCGTAGGTATGGGAATTGACTGGGAGAACATACTCGGCGCAAGCGGTAACGGCCTCGACGATGCCTACGACAGCGCGGTCTCCGCGGCCATCTACAGCGATGACCCGGGGGAGGACCGTCTGCCACTCCCAGTCGGCGAAGAGCACGACGACACAGACGGCTTGCGCTGAACCGAGCGCACGCACGAAACGCCCCGGCATGCCGCGGCGTTTCGCCGTCTCAGAGATTCGTGTCAGGTCAGGGGTCGGTTTCCTGACCTGACACCGCCGACAGCAACGCGCACATGCGACGGGTCAACGACGGTCCCGGCTACACACCCACGCACACGACACACCAGTATCAGCTCGACCTTTAGCAGAGAGCGGACGGGCCGGACCGGGACTTCACCCCGCCCGGCCTGTCCGTGCTTTCGATACACGCCCCAAAACACGGCCTAGCAACGTCGGGGTGCACGTGGCCGCCTTCGCCAGCATCGCCGCAGCCCTCATTTGCACCCGACGACCATCCAAATGAGATGTCTTCTAAAGCTTGTTGCAGAAGTCTGGGTGTGGGCAGGTCGGTGTGGTCCGGCCTGCTGGTTTCATGCGGTTCGGGCGAGGTTGTGCATGTGTGCGACGGCCTGCACGGCCACCGGCAGGACCCGATCGGGCGGCGGCAGGCACCACGCCCTGCCGCCGCCCGGCCCGTTGCCACCCCGCTCCCGCACCACCCGCACCGCCTCACCGCAGCGGGCCGTCGAGTAGTTGCGCGCGCTCACCGGTAGCGTTTGAGCGCGGACGCGAGCCTGCGGCGCGCCTCCGGCCCGAACAGCGCCATCTCGGAGTAGTCGGCGAACGCCTGCGCGTAGACGCCGATCTCGTGGGGCTGGGTCAACCGCAGGTAGCCGCTGACCAGTTCGACGGAGGTCTGCGTGTCGTCGAACATGTAGAAGTCCTCTGCCGGTGAGCGTCGCCGACCGGCGTGGAAGGGGATGATGCCCAGGCTCACGGCGGGCCGGGTGCTGAACTCGATGAGGTTGCCGAGCTGGCCCGCCATCGTCGCGGTGTCGGCGACGCCGGTGTAGAGCACCGACTCCTCGATCAGGATCGCGAAGGTGCGCCGGCGGCTGCGGTGGAGCATCGCCTGCCGGTCCATGCGGGAGTCGAGTGCGGCGTCCACGTCGCCTTCCGTGCCGCGGGCGCGTTGTACGGCGGTGAGCACCGCCCGGGTGTACTCGCGGGTCTGGAGCATGCCGGGTACTACGCGGTGGGCGTAGACGCGGAAGTGGCGTGTGCGGCGGTACAGGTCGAGGGCGCCGGGGAGCTCAGGCCGGCAACCGGTACTTCGAGACCGGCCGCTTCGACACCACCGAAACGAGCTACTGCCGCGTGTCGCGGCAGGCCCTCGTGGTCGCCCTGTCCGATACCGTCCGAGAGGAACAGGCCGCATGACCCTGCTCGAACTGCTGGAGGCGTCCGGCGCCCCCGTGATCACCGACCTCATCGACGCCTCCGCCGCCGGCCCGACCGTCGCCAAGTTCGACAACCGGCCGACGTGGGACAACGCCAACGCCGCACCGTTCGACAACCGGCCGACCTGGGACAACTGGGACAAGCAGGGCAAGAAGTAGCCGCCCGCCGGTGCCGGGCCCGCACCGCGCGGGCCCGGCACCCGGCCCGAGTGAGAGCAGCACCGTGACCGACCGCACCTTCCGCCGTATCACCGTCAACCTGCCCGGCATCGACGACGGCTACCTGTCCAACATCACCACCCTCGACAACCCGCGCGGCATCGTCCAGGAGTTCCGCTACGCCGACGCGGACCTGCGCTCCCTGGAGCTGGCCGACGCCACCCTCGGCACCGGCCGCATCTCCGCCCTGCGCGCCGAACGCCTGCGCCTGGACCAGGTCCGGGCGGACTCCGTGGAGTTCGAGGACTGCAACCTCGCATCCGCCCAGTGGAGCGACAGCAAGCTCTCCCGCGTCGTCTTCCGCAACTGCAAGCTCATGGGCTCGACCTGGAGCGGCATCGTGCTCGACAACGTCATCTTCGACAGCTGCAAGCTCGACTTCTCCTCCTTCACCCAGGTCCGGGCGACCGGGCCGGTCGTCTTCTCCAAGTGCACCCTCACCGAGGCCGCCTTCACCGGCTGCGACCTGAGCCGAGCCGTCATCGACGCCACCGAGCTGCGCCAGGCCGAGTTCGAGCGCGGCTCCTACCAGGAACTCGACCTGCGGGGCAACGACCTGTCCGAGCTGCGGGGAGCAGCGCATCTGGCGAAGGTCATCATCGACCGCGGTCAGGAGGTCGAACTCGCACGCGCCCTGGCCACCGAGCTGGAAGTCGTCTTCGGAGACCAGCTGGACGACCCCCCGGCGGGCGGTCGCCGGTGAGCCTGAGCATCGCCCTGCCCGCCGACGAGCTCCGCCGACGCTGCGAGTCCGCAGCCGTCCGCATCAGCACCGGCGAAGCCGACCACGAGGACGGCGCGGTGGTCCCGGCCGGCCCCTGGCAGCCGCTCAGCGACGCCCTGTGCCGGCACCTGGCACCCGGGGCCGACGCGGCCGGCGCCGCCCTGGTCGAGCTGGTCCGCGCCGCCGACATCCGCCCGGCCCTGCTCACCGAGCCGCACGTCACCGCGCTCGGCCGCGCCGACAGCCCCGCCCTCGCCCTCACCACGACCCCGAACTACCGTGACGGCCGCCGCATCGGCCTGCACGTCGACAACTGGGACAAACTCGACTACCGGCACCGGGCGACCGGCAGGCGGCGCCTGTGCGTGAACCCGGTTCCCGGCACCCGATACCTCCTGATCTGCGACACCGACATCCGGGCCATCTGCCGCGCCACCCGACCCGACTACGCGACGTGCTACCCCCACACCGACGACCTTCGCGCGTACGTGGCCGCAGCTCTGCCCCTGACATGCCTGCGCATCCGCCTCGGGCCGGGCGACGGCTACCTCGCCCCCACGGAGTACCTGCCTCACGACGGCTCCACCGAGGACTGCGTCGAACCGTCAGCAGCAGCGTTCTGGCTCGGCCGCTGGTCCCGTGGCACCTTCGGGCCCGGCGCCCGGACTGGCGACCCCGAACAAGGGAATGCCGCGTATAAGAGTTGACGCGGAAGCGCGCCGAAATCACCTTGGTACTGCAACGGTGCTTACCGTCATGAGGCATCAGCTCTCTGGCTGGTGCCTCGTCTCTTGTAGTGGCTGGTGCGGGCCTGATGCCGGCGTCGGCGACGCCAGCGGGACCAGTGCAGGACGTGGTCGACATTGCGGCGAACAGGTCGAACGAGGTGGGCGATCAGCCGGCGGATCTCGGGGGCGGTGAGCGGGATCAGGTCTGGCGTTCGAGCAGGTCCGGCCCCTTTTCGAGGTGCTTGGCCCGGTACGCCTGGGACTCTTGCACCGGCTCGCCCAGGAGCTTCCGGGTCCGGCGGGTCTTCCACTGCGCGTGGTTCACGGGCTCTCCTCCTCGGTCCGGTCGTAGACGTGCTCGGCCGGACCGTGGCCCGCTTCCGGCAGGTGATCCCGACGGCGCCACCGCCCATGGAAAACGCCTGGATGCGAGCATATCGAGGGCCCGGACGGCAGCCGTGAGGAGCGGAACTCGAAGCCCTGGAAGCCCACTTGCCGATTCGCCGCCACCCCGTGCACACAGCGGTGCCGCCCGACCGGGTGGACGGGCGGCAGCGGGCGGGTGGAGGCGGCTAGCGGGCCGGGTGGGGGTGGCCGAGGTGGGGGAAGACGGGGAGCAGGTCGGCGTGCGGGGGGATGTGGTCGGAGGTGATCTTGCCGCCCGAGACCAGGGCGAGGCGCGCCGAGGTCACGTCGTCGGTGAGCGTGCGGCCGTTGGGGTAGGCGGCCGGGCGGGAGCGGTCGTAGCGGAGGACGTCGGGCAGGACGAGCTTCAGCGTCTCCGTCGCGGCCTCGGTCGTGTAGTCGCCGGTGTGCTGGAGGACCGCCGTCCACGGCTCCCGGTACTTCTCCCAGTCGTCGGCGGGCTCGCCCGCGTTGTACGCGTCCTTCACCTCCTCCGCGTTGAAGTACGCGGTGAGGGAAGGGTGGGCGCCCCGGTCGACGGAGAGCAGTTGCCCGTCGACGTGCAGGCTCACCCGCGCCCAGACGCCGAACTCGGGATCGGTGCCGAGGTCCGAGTCCGGGACTTCGAGGGCGATGCCGAGGACGTTGGCCTCCGCCATGGCGTCCTTGCCCGTCCAGGTGAAGTTGTCGACGATCCCTTCGAGGTCGGCGAAGAACGGGTCGCTGCGCAGGCCGACGGAGAGTCGCCGCCCGTCCGCCTCGGCGATGTGCGGGGTACCGCCGAAGGCCACCGGGACGTCGGCGAACAGGACGTCGCCGCCCGCCTCGTGCTTCTGGGCGGCCGCGCCCGTCGCCCGCCGGACGGTGACGGTCTGGCCGCCCGGGGAGTCGGGGGCGGAGAAGGTGAACGAGTAGGCGACGTCGGCACGGTGGTCGCCGTCGGTGTCGACGTTGAGGCGGTAGACGGCGTCGGGGTGGAACGCGGCGCCGGGGACCGTCGCGTACGGGTGCGCGTCCAGGATGAGGACGGTCCGGCCGAGGGCGCCGGCCGCGGGGAAGGCGAACAGGTCGGTGAGGTCGAGCCGGGCGTCGCCGCGCGGCGAGCGGAGGTTCGGACCGCTGAGGTGGTGGGACATGGCCGCAGTGCTACCAGGACGGCTGGTACAGGACGGGGAGGACACCCGTACAGACCGCGGCCGTCCGCCTGATGGCGGACGGCCGAGGGTGTGGTGAGGGTAGGTCAGGCGGTGGCGCGGGCGAACGAGACGAACGCCTGCCAGGCCGCCGGGGAGAAGGTGAGATGGGGACCGGACTTGTCCTTGGAGTCACGCACGAGGACAGCGGCCGTCACACCAGCGACCTCGACGCAGGCGGCGCCCTCATTGGTGCTGTAGCTGCTCTTGTGCCAAGCGATCTCTACGCAGTTCGCGTCTTCATTGGTGCTGTGACTGCTCTTGAACCACTCCAGCTCGGCCATGCTCACTGCTCTCCCAGAATCTGCTCGATCAGGGCCAGGGACTCACTCAGCCCCAAGGCCTGAGCCCGGATGCTGCTGTACCGTGCGGCCATATTACGGACTTCCTCGGGATCCGTGATCAGTCTATTGACGTGCTGAGCGGCGACGTATCCAATCTGCGGACGCCCGGGCGGAGTGAGGAGCGTAAACGAGCCGCCCATTCCGGCATGCCGAACCCTGCCCAGCGGCATCACCTGAAGCTCCAGACCTCGCATCTGTCCGACCTTCAGCAGATGGGCAAGCTGTTCCTGCTGTACCTCCAGCCCGCCCAACGGTCGACGCAACACGCTCTCGTCGATGACCCAACTGATCACCGGGAGAGGCCAGCGATTGAGAATCTCCCGTCGGGCCAACCTGGCCGCCACCCACTGATCGACCTGCTCCGGGGACAGAAGTGGCCTGCGCATCTCGTACAACTCCCGAATGTACGCCTCAGTCTGCAAGAGCCCAGGCAAAACCATGGTGCTGTAGTCGTGGATCTCGATCGCCTTCGCTTCCTCCGTTGTGAAGGCCTTCGACCACGCAGGATGCCGCGTACTCACCCGGATCTTAGCCTTCATGACGTCGTCCGCGACGGCCTTCAACAGCCCGCTCGCGCCCAGGAGTTCATCAGCAGCCGCAAGGAACTCCACCCGCGGGGTCCGCCGGCCCCGCTCGATCGACCCGATGAGGTCCTCGCCGTAGCCGAGCCTTTCGGCCATCTCACGCTGCGTCAGCCCAGCGCGCTCCCTCAGGAGTTTGATCTGCTTGCCGACCGCGCTGTAGAACTCCGCAACGCCCTCGGAGCCCTCCGGCAGGTCGCCATCCTCGAAAACGATCCGCTCGCCCGCACCCACTGCGACCACCCCGTTCCGGTACTACCGCGTCTTTGATCGGTTATCCCGAGGCCAACCGACAGGCCGACAATCCGCTTCCGCACAGGCACCCTCCGTACTCACCGGGTGCCTGGTCAGCGTACTTCCAGGCCCGCACGATTTACCTCATGAAGTCCGAATTCCCCCTCGACAACGACGCCCCGCGCGCCCACTCCGCGCTCCTCTCCTCCACCCCCAAGGGGGCGGCGATCGGCCGCCGGATCGCCAGACAGCAACTGACCGCCTGGGGCGTCAACTCCCTCTCCCCGGAGGGCTATCACTCCGCTCTCCTGATCGTCGCCGAGCTGGCCGCGAACGCGTCCGTGCACGGGCGCACCCCGGGGCGCGGGTTCGAACTGGCGCTCACCCTCACCACCGTGCGCCGGTCGCGCACCACCGTGCTCCGCATCGAGGTCTCCGACTGCCGGGGCGACCGCCACCCCGTCCTCCCCGCCACCTGCTCCGCCGACTCCCAGTCGGGCCGTGGCCTCACGCTCGTCGACGCCCTCGCCGACCGCTGGGGCACCCTCCCCCGCCACCCCAGCGCCAAGACCGTGTGGGCCGAGTGCGCTCTGGAAGCGCCTGTCTGTATTCCCGGTGCAACCGGGAGGAATTCGGAGGATATTCCTGGGTCAAAT